>NZ_JBPWNX010000016.1:0-54330 GCF_054954595.1 Actibacterium sp. D185-2 | reverse complement strand
AAACAAATCACCAGGCGCGCGGCCTTCCATCAATCGGTCCAAGATGTCTTTATCGATGCTCATACGTGGGTCTCCTCTTCGAGCAGTTACCACGTCAGGGCACAAAATTCAGGATAGTCCCCGCTATGCCCGCCTCCTTATCGAGCAACCAGCTTTTCGCCATCCCCCTCCCGCAGCATCGCTTCCATGTCGTCCAAGCCATCGACTGCAGAGCGCATCTGGGCCTCATCATCCACGCCCACTGTCTCGGCATCTGCAACCCGGCTCTCAAAATCCATCTCTATCTGTCGCTGTTCCTCGGCGATAACGGCGTGAACGACAGGCGCGGTCTTCTTTGGAGCGGCGTCGGCTTGGCCTGACGGTTGACCATCGCCAGCCTGGCTTGCCCTCTCCACATCGGCTTCTGTTCCCCCTGGCACATCCAACGGCGGCGTCATCGGCATGGCGCGCACACTCAGCGGCAGCGTGCCCTGCGGTCCCCTGTCCCCCGGCTTCGGAAACGGCAACTCGCCTGATTGCGCCGCGTGGATCGCCTTGAACAGCCGATCGTCAAAATATTGGATCCGCTTCGCGCGGACGGGCATCTGGGCATCGATGACCATGACGATTTCGTCGAGCGGTAGGCGGCGCGCCTCATCTTCGGGCAGGAGAGAGCTTTCTTCGGTCCGTGTGGATTGGCTGCGCCCTTCAAAGGGGTTCTTGCCGATGGACTGCGAGCGCGTGACGACGGTTTTCGTGGTCTTGCCGACCGCCTTGCTCAGCTCTTCGACGGTTTTTTCATCCGACGGCGTCAGGTAAAGCTTGACGCCCGCGTTGCCCTGCAAGGCGCGGCGGGTGTTCTCGCCATAGATTTCATCGAGGGCGGGGATGGTTTGGGTGACCACGGCCAAATGGCCGCGATAGGTGCGCAGGGTCTCGATGCTCTCGACCACGATGGGCATCTTGCCGAGACGATTGAACTCGTCGAGCATGATCATCACGGGCCAGGGTTCATCCGGCCCGGGATCCTTTTCCTGCATGGCGGAGAGGAGATCGGAGAAGAAGAGCCGGATCAGGGGCGCGAGGGGTTTCACCATCAGCGGCTGGACGACGAGATAGACCGAAAAGGGCTTTTTCCGGATCGTGCGGAAATCAAAATCCGACACCGCCGTCGCCTCATCGATGGCCGGGTTCTGCCACTGGTCCAGCCCCGAGGTCATCAGGAGCGAGACATAGGAGGTCAGCGTATCGTTGTTGGTCGAGGCCAGCCGCGTGAAGATCAGCTTGGCGGCCCTGTTATCCACCTCGTGGCCGCGGGCGAAGTATTCCTTCTGCTTGTTCCCCCCCGACGCGGCAATGCGGTAGATCTCGCCCAAGGTCGGGCGCTTGCGCTGGAAGGCCAAGAGACCCGCCGCCACGAAGAGATCGATCCCGCCTTTGAGCAGGCCCTGCACCCGGTCATTGTCGCTCTGCAGGAAGAGCGTCGCCAGGAGCTGCAATTCCATCTGCTGGCGCGCGGGATCTTTCAGCTCAAAGATGCGCAGGAGCGGGTTGTAGCGGTGCGTGCGCTTGCCCTCCCAATCGGTGGGGGCAAAGCGATAGACCTTGTCGCCTTGGGCTGCGCGATGCCGGGCCGTGGCCTCGAAACACTCGCCCTTCACATCGAGCGTCACGGCGGAGCCTTGCCAGGTCAGCAGGTTCGGAATGACGAAGCCCGTGGTCTTGCCGCGGCCCGTGGGCGCCACGATCAGCGCATGCGGGAAAACCTTCGAGCAAATGTAATTGGCGCGGGAGCCCGGCGTCCCCAGCTTGCCGAGGATGAACCCGGTCCCTGGCGCCCCGAAGAACCCATTGGCCTTCATCTCGCGCGCGGTCTGCCAATGGGTCTGGCCAAAGCCTGTCAGAGCGGACCCCGAGAGGGCGAGGCTCAGCATCAGGCCGGCGGCGGCGAAGCTGCCGATGATCAGGTGAATAAGTTGCGCGTCCTCCGGGCGGCGGTCCAGGATCGCCAGATAGTTCTGCGCGATATATGCAAAGTCGATCTCGGCCCCAAAGCCGAGATCCTGGTAAGTCAGCACCGCCGAGGCGATGGTATAGCCCATGGCCCCGGTCACCAGCGTCACAAGCAGGACGCCCGTGGCGATCCGCGCTTTTCCCATGGCGGCGCTCAATGGACCTGTCCCCGCTCGGTCTCGCCATCCACGTCTGTGGTGCGGTGTTTTTCATATTCGGTGTCGGCAAGATCATCGACCACCTGGCGCAAGGCCTCCGTGTTGGCCGTCGCGGCATCGGATTGCAGATAGACCTTGGCGACATAGAGCCGGTCGAGGCGGTCCTCGAGAACCTTTTCCAGCGCATCGGCATCACCGGATGTGAGCCGCTCAAGTTGACGGTCATCCAGCACCCGCGCGATCTCGGTTCGGAAGGCGTCCCGCTCCGCCTCGGTCTCGAAAGGCGCGGACAACTCCCCCGCCCGCTCATGGTCCAGGACACGCGCAATCTCGTCTGCGAGGCGGTCGGTACGGCCAGACTGCGAAGCAGTTTCACCGCGGGCTGCGAGGAGTGTGTCGCGCGTTCCAGACCCAAGCCCATCGCGCATCTCGGTTTCGCGGCGGACCTGATTGATGGCCTCCGTGTCCCGGATCTCGACGACGGCTGCATAGGTCGCACCGAGCCCACGGGCGAGGTGGGACGGCATGTCCGGATAGCGCGCGCGCAAGTCATCCGTGACTGCATCTGCAACGGGCGTGCGGACGTCGCGTCCCTCCATGATCCGGTCGACCTCGCGAGTGATCTCGCTGGCGCGGGCCGCATCGGTAATGGTCTCCCTGTAAGGCTCAGACCGGTCGATCACATCGCCTGGGCGTGCAAGCAGGTCCGGGTGTGCTTCGAGATACGTGCGCTGCTCGGTCTCGATCCGGCGCTCCGCCCGTGAGACAACCTCCCAGTCCCGGTCCTCGATCTGCTGCACTGTCAGGCCGTCTGCGCGCATCTCCTGACGGATTGTCCCTTCCATCGCCCGGACCGCGTCCCGGTGATAATGGAACCGCTCGCTGACCGGTTCCGCTTCCATGACGCCATCCCGGCGCAGCACGTTCTCCCGTTCCAGGAGCGTGCCAAGCGCGACATGCACATCATTGAGAATGTCGCGCGCCTGTTCCAAATCGGCGCGGCGTTCGAGGTTCAGATCGCGCGCCTCGGCCATCTTGGAGAGATCATTGGCGATCCATTGATGCTCCAGCGCTGCATTTGAGGCGCCCGTCTCGATCCGGGCCACCACTTCCGATGTGCTGATCCCGGTGCCGTGTAGTGCCGCGTCAATGCGCGATCTCAGATCGGGCTCTGCCAGACGCTCGCGCTGGCTGGCGTCAATATTGGCTTCGGAATAGATCCCGCCCTCCGAGGGGGTCTCTGACAGCGCGGATGATCGCAAACCGAGAGGCTGCATGTGCTGGACCTGCGTCTGGATCTCGATGAGACGTTTTTCCAGCACGGGACGTTCCGCGTCAGACTTCTCGGCGATCATGCCCTGCACCCGCGCGAGCTTTTCCGCATAGAGGCTTCTCAGATCCTCGAAACTTTGATCCTCGGCCATATACACATCTCCTGTTCGGTCCACCTGTCCGCTATGCGCCAACACCTCGCCCGCGCGGAAGAGTGCCGCGGCGATGTCTTCCCGGGCCTCCCGGGAGGCCTCTGCGGCAAGCGAATGGTAGACGGTTCTGGTGTTGGCGATCTCCGCCAGCGTCCGGGTCAGGTCCTGCCCCACGCGTTCGCGCTCGCGGGGCGCGCGACCCTCTTCTTTCGCCGCATAAACCTCGCTGGTGCGGGCTGGGTAATGCACGACGCCGCGCTCCACCCGCCGCGTGGCTTCCAGCCGCACGCCGTACTTCTCCGCCTCCTCGACCATGGCGAGGCGGAAATCGTCGTAGTTGAAGCGGTGGTTGCGCCCCAGAAAGAAGAACTCGCCTTCCTGCGAGCGGCGGTTCAGCACCAGATGCGCATGGGGGTGATCGCGGTCCTCATGCACCGCGATGATGTAGTCGAAATGCCCCTTATCAGTCTGGAAGAACCGCTCGGCCACGTCCGTCGCGATGTCGCGCACATCCTCCCCACGCGTGCCGATGGGGAAGGACATGAGCATGTGGGTGGTCTGTCCGAGCTTGGGCTTGAAGCCCGCATCCCACCGCTTGGCAAAGCGCTCCGTCAGGTCCTTGATGTCACCCGCCTCGAGCTTCGCCTTGCCATCCAGGAACCCGCTACTGTCCACGATATGTGTGGACTTGGTGGTAAGGTAGTCGAGCTGGTTTGCGAGCTGTGATTTGGTATGCGTACCGCCACCCCGGATCGCCTTGAAGACCGCTGGCCGATGCCCGGCTGCCGCGCGCACAAGCTGGCTCTGCTTGGCCACGTGCAGCCCTTGCATCGAGCCCCGGACGCGGCTCCAGCCATCCCGAAAGACCTCGCCCGTGACGGCATGGACGGCATCATTCAGCCGCATGGGCAAACTCCCTCAGCGCGGCCGTGGCCTGCAGCTGCATTGCGTCCCGACGGCGGCGCAGAAGCAGATCGATCTCGTCAGCAGAATCCAGGATGAACCGCGCCAGCCCGCGCATCTGCGCGAGGCGCAATTCGGTGAACTCCGAGCCAGCCCCCTGCCCCCGCCGGTTGGCCTGCGTCATCTGCTTGGCAATCTGCGCGACCCCATTGCCGACCTCGTGCAGCGAGGCGCGGTAGCGCGCCATCTCGGCCGCCATCTGCGCGTCCGGAACGAACACCCCACCCGCCGCCTGAATGAGCCGCCGCAGCCCCTCGGCACGGCTCTCGATTCCGGCCTCGGCCAGCACCTCGTCGAGCGCCGCAAGCTCCGCAGCCGTGACCTTCACACTGATCGCTGAGACCGGAATTGCGGCATCCGTCTGGCGCTCGGCATCGGCTTTCAAGACGTAGCGCACGGCGCGCGATGTAACACCGAACCTCGCAGCCAGCTCGGACGTCGACACACCCTCCGCGGCCTCGCGGACGATCTGCATCTTCTCCATCTCTGTCAGGCGTTTCGTTCGGGACATGCGGAAGAAAGACCCCCTATTTCCTGCCACCTTCCATCAAGGCTGCCCCTACCTTACGATAATATACCTAGCTGTCAATTATATACTTACGTCGCATTCAGTCTCAGGCAGCCTTGGTGTCCGCTTCACGCCGCGGCCCGCAGGGACGCGGCTCTGCCGCCCTCACCACCGGGCGACCTACCTGTCCTAGGGGTCCCGTCCGCCAGCCCCGCCCGAGGCTCTGGCCGAACGCCAAGTGTTCGGACGGAACCGCGGGCGGGCGCAAACCCCACCGACAGGGCGGACAGGCAGGGTCAAGGAGGGCCAGATTTGGGCCCCCAAATCTCTGCCGCAAAAACCGGGAGGCCCTGGCCGATGGGTTTTTGTGGATGGCCCCCTTGAGGCTGACTGGCCGGTCTGTCGCTACCTGATCATTCCGGGCGGAGTGCGTCCGTTGAACGCGCAGCGACCGGCATCCCTGGAACAGGGATCGGGCCGCCCCAAGATCGTCCTGGGACGGCCCATCCTCGTCAGAGGATTTAGTCCTGGGGATCTTTCGCGCTCGGTGGGAACATCACCAGCTCCGAGACCGCGACCGGGAAGTCGAGCTTGAGGCTGAAGAACTCCGAGCCGTCCCCGTTGCGGGTGTTGCGGAACATCGCGCCCACGCGCTGAAAACGGGTGCGCTCCTGGCCATCGGTATCGGTGAACTTGACGGGGACGGTGGCGACGTAGTGGTTGGTCATTTGGGTTACTCCTTGTTGCGATGGGGATCACCCGGCACGGGGCAAGAGGCCCGGTCGCAAGCGCAAATGCGGAGGGTCCGCGGCTAGCCGTGGAAGCCGTATTTGTGCTTGCCGAAGCGTGAGCTGAGGGCACGATTGGGCCGACCCCGTGCGATCCACATCAATGAGCAAAAAGGAGAGACCCGGATGACCCTTGCCATCACGCAGCCGCCACCATCCGCGTCCGCGTCCCGCCGAGCCTGGCCGGGGTGCTGACGGAGCCCGCCCGCGTGGATGCGATATTCCGAAACACCACCCGAGGGACGCACAAGTCTTCAGCCTCAAGTGCGACGTTTCGAGCCTTCGTGTCTTGCGATGCTGACGATGTGCGTGAGGTGCGCACCATCCCCAACCCGTACCGATGCGGATGGGCCGCACTCTGACGGACTGGGTAGAGGGATAACGGTGCTGGACGCCGCGAGCTGCCGATCACGCGTGACCGATCGCACGCGCCATGAGACATGACGAAAGGGCCGCGCCAAGCGCGGCCCCCTCTCTTCAATCCTGCGACGCCTTCTTCGCCGGGTCCGCAACCCGCATGACCGTCAGACCTTTCGCTTCCGCCTTCTGCCCGAGGTTCAGCGCGACCCCGTTGCCGCCGAAGAGTACAACCCCCGTCGCCGCGAACTTGTCGTCCAGCATTTCGTCGTTGCACTTGAACGGTGCCGCCCGCCCATGCGCGGACCAGCGCGGATCGAAGCGCGCCTGCGCGACCCCGCGTGCCCGGGCCCACCGAGCCGCAATCATCTCCGCCCCGTGCTTGCCACCCTTGTGGCAGAGGAAGATCTCCTGGTTGCGGTTCTGCTTGATGCGCTCGCGAACCTTGTCGAGCGTGTTGAAGATCACATCGACATCGGTCCAGTCGGTGGCGCCTGAGACGATCAGGGGAACCCCCTCGACTTTCGATTTCTCGGCAGTCTCGCGGTCGTGCTGCTCCAGGAGCTGCCGCGCCTCGAAGACCGCCCCGGTCTCTCGCGCGCGGACGCTTGCGCGCGACCCGGCTGCCGGGATGAAGGCGTGGCCCGTTTCGATCTCGTAGCATTCCGCCGCCGCCTCGCTCATCACCTCAATGGCGCTGACGATCTCGCGCAGCTGCACGAAGCGGGCCTGCGCCTCTTCGAGCGCGGTCTCGGCGATCTCCGATCCGTCGTGGGATTTTGCCAGCGCGCCGATCTTGTCGGCGGTGCGGTCGACCTCCTTGCCAAGCGCCACTTTGCGGCGCTGCAGGATGGTGGCGAGCCCATGGGCCAGCGGTTCGATCTCTGCTTCAAGCCCGGTCCCGCGCAGCTGACCGAGCAAAGCCTCAAAGCTCTCGCGGATGATGCGGTCGGTCAGGATGTGATCTTCCGGGATCGGCAGCTGCGCGTCCTTCTCGGTCAGTCCGAAAAGCTCTATGGTCTCGTAGGTGTTTGCAGTGTCGTAAGCCATGTCTGGTCTCCAGTATTCAGTTGCAAGGCCACCACGTGAGTGTGGGGGCATGGCCGAATGCCTGGTTTCCGAATCTGCCCGGGTCAGGGACGGCGCAGCCGCCGGCTTGCCGGGCGCAAAAGTTTTCCGCGCGCAGCACCCGACACATGCGCGCGCTCGCGCACGGGACCGCCCCCGCCACAGGCCCCGCCCTCGCCGAAAAGTTTTGCGATCCTTGACGCGGGCTGATTTGGGGGCCATCCGGAGGATATGCTTCCGCACTCATGTGTGTGTGTTTTGACGGTAGGTTTGCCCGACCCGAGCAGGCAAACGGCCCGACCGGACGCGGAAGACGGATGAAGCGGCGGGATCGTTTTGGTCTCAGGCCAAAACAGACCAGAGCGCAATCCGGCGGAGCGGCCGGGGAGGGACGTGCTCGCGAGGCGGGCAAACCGGGATGCCGGGTGCGACGCCGCGGTGAGGCCGCATGGCCGAATGCGCGACGGACCGAAGGGCCGTTCTCCCCTGCGACACGCGAAGCCGAGCAGGGGAGGCCGTAAGGCTCTGGCCACGGTTGATGTGCAGGGACTACGCTGCCGACTATAGGGATTGCTTGTCCAGGCATTCGACGTGATGGGCGGGAAGCTGCCGTTTGCCGCGGGAGCGAAAAATCGGAGGGAGTTCAGCTATTGCCGACATTCGAGATTGAAGCGACCGCACTGAACACATTATCGCCACTCGCTCAAGTTCTGGAGCCGCTCCAAGACCTTTTCGATGGTGCAGATTCACCGTTTGAGGTAGAAGCTTTCGCAAGGTGAACCGTCATCTTGATTTCGGCGCAGGCCTTGGCGCAATGAGCTTTTTCGAAAAGGAGGAGTAGGTGATGACTACACGACAGATTCTTGCCCTCCTCAATTCGCACATCGAGGGCGACGAAGATCAGTTCCTTTCAGTGGCTTTGCAGATCGCCGCGCAACAGGCGCGCGAGGGGCGGGCCGATGACGCGGAGAAGCTAAAGCGTGTCGTGCAGAAGGCGCGCGATCGGCGGCGCCTTGGCTCTCCGACAGGGGTACAGACGCCGATTCCGATGGCTCGCCCACGGGCCGAACTTCAGGGGCTTGTCGAGAGCACTTTCCCAAAGATTACCTTGGGCAGCATGGTGCTGGCCGACGATGTGCGGAACCGACTCGCCCGTGTGGTCCGTCAGCAAGAAGAACGCGCCACGTTGCGTCAATTCGGTCAGAAGCCCACAACCCATTTGCTTCTCGTTGGGCCTCCCGGAACGGGCAAGACAATGACGGCCTCGGCGTTGGCCGGTGAGCTTCGGTTGCCCTTGTTCACCGTTCGGCTTGAGTCCCTTTTCAGCCGGTTCTTCGGGGAGACCGCAGGCAAGCTCCGGATTCTGTTCGATCAAATTGCCCAGATGCGTGGTGTGTATCTTCTAGACGAGTTCGACGCTATAGGCGCTCGCCGAGGTGATCCGAACGACATTGGCGAAATTCGCCGGGTCCTGAATTCGGTTCTCGCATTCATGGAAGAACCCAATTCGACGGATAGCGTTGTGCTGGCCGCGACAAACCATGTTGAAATTCTAGACGAGGCCTTGGCTCGCCGGTTTGACGAGGTGGTGGAATATTCGCTGCCTGAAACTGAAGCGGCGCGGGCGATTATTGAAAAGCGGCTTGGCAAGTTCAAGTTGAGCGCGAGGTCTTGGTCCTCATTGGAGCCGGCATTGGCCGGGTTGAGCCCGGGCGAGCTTGTACGCGCCACGGACTCTGTGGTGAAGGACGCAATTATTGACGGCGTGACAAAGATTTCGGCTGACTCCCTGCGCTCGGCCCTGCATGATCGCCAGACCCTTAAGGGGAAGTTTCGCAAAGGCGCGAACCTATAGCCGTGCACGCAGAGCGTGAATGGTGAACCCAATAAAATTGGAAGCAGGGTCTGATGGCGGATCAAAGTGATTTCGACGCGCGTAAGCATGTGCACATCCCGTTCGACGTGTTCCGGGACGAGGTTGGTTATTCCTACCCGAAGCAAAAGATGGACAAGAAGCCGCTTCGGGAAGATTACGCGGCACACGCCCAGAACCTTCTCGACCAATTGGCTGCCGCGTTGGGTGAGATACCTGGGGCGGGGCACGACAACCGTTTGCCCGTCGAGGGGCTGAAGCCCGGGAAGATTGTTGAAGTGGGCACCATGCCGCCGCAATCTGCCCGCTCTGGCGCGGTGAAACTGCCTAAGAACTTCGAGTTTCCGCAGGAAGATGTGGTGGTGCTTCGATCAGATCGGCGAGACGACCGAACGGAAAGCGCCCTCATTTTTGTACCGGATGATGCCCGTGCTTTTCTGCGGGGCAGGCTTCAGGGGTATGGAAAAGACCCTGGAAACCAAGCACGGCAGGACCTTGACCGATTTGAGCGGATTGAGACGATCCAATCCGCAGTGGCACGATCCCTCTTCGTTGGTCCGGCGGACTTCGATTCTTCCGATGCCGTTTGGTGGGAACTCTGGGTGCGCGGTGGCGCGAATATAGCCGAAGGTGTCTCTGCGGCGGCTCAACATGCAGACCTTGAGGTTCATCAGGACCGCCTCTTTTTCCCGGATACGACCGTTCTTTTCGTGCACGGATCGGCGGCCACGGCAGCGGATTTCGCTGGCAGGGTGCTGGGAGCGCTTGTGGAAGTGCGAAGGTCAACCGCCACGATTGAGCCTTTCCTTGACAGGCAGGGCAATGGTGTCGGACCGGAGGATTGGGTTGCCGACCTTGTGAATCGGGTTACCCCGCCGCCTGCGGACGCAAATGCGGTCTGCACATTGGATACTGGTGTTGCGGGTGGGCACCCGCTGATCGCTCCCGGGCTGCGGGGGGCTTGGGCCTATGATGCGGCTTGGGGGACGGATGATCACCATCCAGATGGCGGACACGGCACGCCGCTGGCCGGACTAGCGCTCTATGGGGACTTAGAGGCCCTAATGAACGACATGCGGCAAGTGGAGCTTTCCCATGCAGTCGAGTCAATGAAGCTCCTGCCGCCGCCCGGATTTGCGGATACTGCACCGCCCAATCGTGGTGTGGTCACTGAGGGTGCCGTGTCTCTTGTCGAGGTAGAGCGACCGAATGTGCGGCGGGCCTTTTGTATCGCAAATTCATCTGGTTTCTACCCACCCGACCGTCCGTCAACTTGGAGCGGAGCCCTAGATCAAATTACCTCAGGGGCAATGCCCGGTGATCAGGAGCCGGGGGTCCAAGCCGCAGAACGCCCTAAGCGCATGGTCGTGGTTGCTGCCGGAAATATGCTCGGCGGAATGCTGGATGACGTAATTCAATCGCATCCGTTAGAAGACCCATCGCAAAGCTGGAATTCGCTCACCATTGGTGGGTTTACTCGAAAAGAAACACCTCCTGTCACGCCGCCGGGCCTTGGTGTGGCGGTTCCGGCAAATCATCGAAGCCCTTTCAGCCTAGGCTCAACAGAACTTGCAAATGATTTGACGCCGATCAAGCCCGAGGTTTTGTTCGAAGCTGGCAACATGTCGGTTGATGCATTCAATTTCTGCCTTTGGCAACCGTCCTTATCACTGCTTGCCCCCGGCTCCGATGTGTTCAACCAACCGCTTGTGCCATTTTGGGCGACCAGTGCGGCTGCAGGGGTGGCGGGGAATTTCGTGGGTGGCTTGCAGGCTGCCCTGCCTGATCTGTGGCCCGAGACGCACCGGGCGTTGACTGTAGATTCTGCCTCGTGGCCCGAGCCGATCCGAAAGCACTTTATTGGTCCGCGCGGTGCGCATTGGAAAGGCGGGAGCAAAGGAAAGAAGCAAAAGGCCCTGCGTGAGTTCGGTTATGGTGTTCCGAACCTTCAACGAGCCGTGTTCTCGGCGCAGAACGATGTGACGCTTGTTGCGCAGGCTCCGATTCAGCCCTTCGCCCCCAGTGATGCAGGCGGCCCGCCAGTTTTCAACGAAATGCACTTTTATGACCTCCCGTGGCCGAAGGCAGCCCTGGAAGAGATTGAAAATGGCATTGTCATGATGAAGGTAACTCTTTCCTATTTCATTGAGCCGAATCTTTCTGGCCGCGCCGCAACCCGCCCCGAGACTTACCGTTCGTTCGGGCTTCGATTTGCCATGAAGAAACGCTCGGATACAAAACAACAGTTCCTACGGCGCGTTTCTGGGCATCAGGAAAAGGGCACCCCGCCTGCAGAGACGGAAAAGGATTGTTGGCTCCTCGGCCCAAAAGCGGTGCAAGCCGGTTCGCTCCACTGTGACCTGTGGCGGGGCAAGGCGATTGACCTCGCGTTGCACGACGCGATTGCGATCTATCCTGTCACCGGGTGGTGGAAGACCCATTCAGGGCAGAAGCGTTTCAATGACAAGGGGCGCTATGCGTTGGTGATTTCGATTTCCGCGCCAGGACAGCCCGTCAACCTTTACACTGAAATCAGTGCGATGGTTGAAGCCAAACAGATCGAAGCGTTGGTCTGACCACGACCCGCCAAACGAATGACAACTTATGAGGGATGCAACTGCAGCATTACGGGACGGTTTTGGATGTCTTCTTTGGGCCGATTGTACTGTTTCATTCCAGATCGACGCCGCCGAGGCGCGGCGCATGGACATGCGTCCGGACAAGGACTGCAGCGACCGCGCCCGCGATAGCGCCGAAGAGATGAGCCTCCCACGAAACGCCAGGTTGGCCCGGAAGAACGCCCCAGATAATGGAGCCATAGAGGACACCGACTACCAGTGCCGCGCCCAGCGTGGTCAATGAGCGATCCACGAAGCCGTGCGCGACGAGGAAGCCGAACCAGCCGAAGACGAGCCCTGACGCACCGATATGGATGGCGGAGCACGAACAGCCAGACGAGACCACCGCCGAGGCCGATCACCACGGCGTTCACAGGCAGCAAGGCCCTCGTGGTCGTGGCCATCAGCAGCCCACCCATCACCAGGATCGGCGGCGTATTGGCCATAAGATGCGCGAAGCTTCCGTGCAGCAGCGGCATTGCGATGACGCCATCCAAACCACCGGGCTGCCTGGGGATCAGGCCGAAGGCTGGGTTCAAACCGTAGCCGACGATCCAATTGACGACCTGGACTGCCCAGAGCAGCGCGACAAAGGCGGCAAGCGCCGCGGCGCGCCGAAAGAAGGCGCGCATGTGATCTCGGTTCATCATGTTGGCGACAGTAGACGTCCTCACAGCGCCTTCAACGGCTTTCGCGCGCTGCACAGGATGCCACCTCCAGGAAAGGGGGTTTGAGGCGGCCAACCTCGGTACGGCTCAAGCCAAGAGAATCGCTTAGGTCTTACACGGTGTTCCCCGGGCGAAAGGGCTGCGGTGCACGCTCGGGGCGCTTCAGTGCTTCGGCATATTTGCGGGCATTGTCGTCAATCGTGCCGTGCCAAAGCTTCGAGACGAAGGCCCGGGCGTCTTGGACTGTCATGTCTTTCAGCGAAGAGGACAGCGCCATGAAAAGCTCATCCTCGCTAATTGCAGCGGCGCGGTGCATGGCATCCGCGTAAAATGACGGCTCGTTGAGAACCTGCTCGCGCAGCGGCATCCGCGCGAGGTTCTCCTCCGGGATCGCCATGAAGATCGTGTCCTGAACTTCGGTCAGATAAGCGCGGCGCGATGTGGACACCGGCTTTCCCGCCGCCTTGGCCTCCAGAAATGCCTGCCTTGTCCTGTCGAGCTTTGCCCTTGCATGGGTCATGATGACATCACGCTTGCGGTTAAGCAGCGCAAATCCGGTGCAACGCTCGATATGAGCAAGAAGCTCTGCAACCTCTGCTTCTACATCAAAGCTCTCGAACCACGGAGCTTTTCCCAGTCTCGCCACCATGCGCCTACCTTCGTCTATTCAATAATATATTATCGTATATCATATTCAGCAGATCGCAAGCAGATGGCGCCCGTCATGCAGCCAAACATGGAAAAAGGGGAACCGTGATCCCACGGCTCCCCTTTCGATTCAGATCGTCTCCCCTCGCGCGCCGATTAGGCGACCAAGGAGAGCCCCGCGCCCGCGTCCTGCGGCTGCTCACCGCTGTCGATGAACGGGATGATCGAGAAGGTCTGCCCGCCGCGCTGTTCTTCGTTCTGCACGGCGTTGACGCGCAGATCGCCATCGGGCGTGTTGATCAGCAGCGACAGGTAGTCATTGCCCGTGCGGCTGCTTTTCGCCATCCAAGCCGAGCCGACGCGGATCGGTGCGCCCCGGGGCGAGCTGACCTCGATGCGGTAATCGGGATGGGTCTCCTCGGATTTGTAGCTATTCTCTATCAGCATGAACTCCAGATCGAACATCATGTTGGCGATGTAGCCGGTGAAGGCGTTGTCGGCGTCCATGGCGGTGAGCTCGCCCGAGATCGAGCCGGATTTCATCAGGCCGTTCGAGACCAGCGGGATGATCTCGAACGCGCCGCTTTGGGCCGCGCGCGCCTCTTTCGTCTGCACCGCGTTGACCCGGAACGGACCCAAGCCGACATCGATCTGCATCGAGATGTAGGGGTTGCCACTGGTGTTTCCGGTCTCGTTCCAGGCTGTGCCGATGCGCACCTTGCGGCCTGATTTGTTGACTGCCGTCACGTCAAAATCCGGGCTGCGTTCGGACATCTTGGCCCGCGACTCCAACTGGATGGCGATGTCAAAGCGTGACGAGTGGATCATGCCGGTGTACTGAGCGGCTGCGGTCTCAACATTGCGGGTGAGGGTTCCTGCGAACATGGGATGGTTCCTTTTGGATTGGCCGGTGCCTGAAGTCCTTGCCAGCGCATCCGGGATTGCTTTCTCGACCCCTTGAGGGATCACAAATCAGAAAGCCTGCTTTCCTTTCAGCCCCGCCCAAAGCTCAGAGCTGCCGTCCGAGAGGGAATGCCCCCGTGCCTCCGGGTGCTGCGCCCCTCCCCTGCCCGTCTGGTCTTGATCGGCTACCTGGATTTTCTGCGGCGTCCTTCGATTGCGCGACGAAGAACTCCGTTTCTTTTCCGTTCAACCGGTGCCCGCCCCGGTCGGTCAGACCGATGCAGCTACCATTCGGCACATAGGTGATGAGGTACTGACCGAGCCGGTCCTTGTGGACAACGTAGCCGGTATTGGCCCAATGCACGGTCTGGCCGGCATCAACGGCCGCCTTGATTTCATCGAGTGTCATGCGAACCTCCTCAGGAAGAATGGTGGGGAAACGACGCAAGAAGCCCGGTCGTCCAACCGGGCTTCCGTGCGGCATTCAATTGGCAAAAAGCCGGGTCCTGTCAGGCACTCTGCGCCGCTTGCATCGCGCGCGCCGCCATCCAATCTTTCAGGCCAAGAACCGTTCTTCCGGCGGCGACCTCGGAGGCCCAGGCAACCCTTGGGTCACCGCAGGGCTCGGAGCCGGCGTGCCGGTCGATGTGGCCATTGGCCATCCATGGCTCAGGCTGTATCCGTCGCAGCCAGTCCGCCATACTCGGAATGCGGCCCTGACAGTCTTCGCGGACATGCTGCTCGCCGATCCAGCGCACGGGAATGTCCCGACCTGCGCTATTGGTCAGGGTCAAGCCGAAGACACGTTCGGCCTCAAAAAGGCCTTGAGCGTGGTGGCGCATGGCTCGGTGCGTGAAGAGCGCGAGGTGCTCTTTCGAGGCGTCAAACCAATCGTGCACAGACTGATAGTCAGATGGCACCCCGCCGAATTTCCGGGCAGAGCTTTCGGCATGATGAAGCGGATGGGCCATCTCACAGCCCCTCGTCATAGCTGTGCGAGCATTCGACATAGCGGTCCGCGTGATCGAGGGTGATGCTGTCGTTGCGCAAGTCCCAGGTCAGCGTGCCGTAGCCGCCCTCGTTGTTTTCGAACCCCGGGTGATGGTGATAGGCGAGCGACCAGGCGAAGTCGCCAACCTCTGTGGCAAGCGGCTCCGGTAGTTTGACCTCTGCAGGCTGCACCGTCACATCCTCGACATTGCCAGAGTCGCCATAGCCTTCGTATTCGGCAGTGACCTCGCTGATGCCAAGCGCACGTAGTTGCGCGAGCAGCTCCGCTCGGGACGCCTTCAAGGTGGTTTCGCGCTCCGCGCGCCACTGAGCCGCCATTGCGGCATAATCGATTTGGGGATTGGTCATGGGTCCGTCCTCTTCTCTGAATTTGGGGGGGGCCGGGCCTGGCATTGGTCAGCGCGCGCCCGGAAAACGCAGACCGGCCAAACCCCGATCCGCGACGCCCGGCCC
Organism: Actibacterium sp. D185-2; assembly: GCF_054954595.1. NCBI lineage: Bacteria > Pseudomonadati > Pseudomonadota > Alphaproteobacteria > Rhodobacterales > Roseobacteraceae > Actibacterium > Actibacterium sp. D185-2. Next base: position 38,898 of record NZ_JBPWNX010000016.1, on the reverse strand, counting down.
AAAGCCCGCTTTGACTTTTCAGGCGGCTTGTTCTGACGTCATGGCGGCTTCCTGCCCCACGATCCGGGCCAGAATGCTTCCCGTGTCGATCCCGTCCCCATGCGGCAGGAACACCCGCAGCTGGAAGGAGATGATCTCAGTGAAACACCCCATTGCCTTGAGGCCATCAATCATGCCCCGATCCGCGCCGCCCAGCTCGAGGCGCATCTCGCCTGCGACACGGCGACGGGTCAGGGTCAGACCCCGGCCCAGATCGACAGGCGCGGTGGTGCCGAGGGCGGCGGTCAACATCTCCTGCGGTGTTTGCGGGTTGGAGACGAGGAAGCGGGCGCGCAGCGCGGCCGCCCCTTCCTCGCTCAGCGTGCGCCCGATCATGGCGGTCGCCCCATCGGGCGTGACCCGGTAGATGCGCTCATTGGTGGTCGGAATGTCCTTCCAGATCGGCAGCAGCAGCCCGGTCAGCAGGTAGAGCTTGGTCGTGGTGGTTTTTGGCAGGGACGCAGCCTCTGCGTCCCAAAGCTGGGTGAACTCGCGCCGCTCAATATCTTCCCAAGCCGAGGACTCGAACCGCGCCTCTTCGAGATAGCTCGACCCGTTTGGCCGCACCACCTTGCGCATCAGCGTGACGATGTCCTCGTCATACATCTGCATGGGCCGCGCCGAGATGAGCGCCGCGCGACCCGAGGCGCGATTGACCATCGGCAGCTTGTCGGGGTTGCGCGACAGGGCGTCATCCGCCGACAGCACGTGGACCGGGTCCGTCACCTCAAGTCCGATGATCCGCGTCACGGCGCCAGATTTCGGGCAGGTCCAGAGATCCTCTGTGGAGACCTGTCCGATCTTTTCGCCGCGCAGGGTTTCCACGCCGAAATCGAGCGTGCCCGCCGCGCGCGCCCGTTCGGTCTGATCAGCGATCCGGCGCATGAACTCGGCAAAGAGTGCGTTCTGCATGTGGATGGGAAGGGCCAGAACCCGGTTGAGAAACCGCTGGATCGGGGGAAGCTCCTCAAGGAGCACCCCGTCCTTGTCGATCAGCCGCAGGACCGTCCAGTCGGTGAAGCTCTCGTAGCTCATCGCCTCAGCGCGCCCGGCGGCAAGATCGGCGAAATACCCACGCAGCGCCGCCCGTGCGATCGGGCTTTCGAGATTGTCCTCCTCGCGGAACATGCCCTGCGAGCCGGTCTCGCGCTGACCCTTGGTCAAGGCCCCCAGCTGGTCGAGGCGTTTGGCTATAGTCGACGTGAAACGCTTCTCGCCATGCACATCGGAGGTGCAAACGCGAAAGAAGGGCGCGCTGACCTGAGCCGAGCGATGCGTGCGCCCGAGCCCCTGGATGGCCGCATCCGCACGCCAGCCTGGCTCCAACAGGTAGTGCCGCCGCCGTTTCTGGTTCTTTGCCGTTTGCGCCGCATGATAGGAGCGGCCCGTGCCGCCCGCATCGGAGAAGATAAGGATATCCTTCTCGCCGTCCATGAAGGCTTGGGTCTCGGATGAATTGCTGCTGGCGGCGCGTTTCTCGATGAAGAGGTGGCCATCGTCCGCCTTCAGAGGTCGGATCGACCTTCCTGTCACTTCGGCCACGGCATCGTCGCCAAAGGCCCAGAGGATCTGATCCAGCGCCGAAGGGATCGGGGCCAGCGTCATCAACTCCATCATGGCCGCATCGCGCAGGGCAAGCGCTTCGCGGGAGACAACCAGCGCGCCGGTCTCATCCCGCAAGGGTTCCGCCACCATGTTGCCGTCGATCTCGACCAGCTTTTGCGCATGAATCGGGAAGGCCTGTTCGAGGTAGCCCAGCACATAGTCGCGCGGCGTCAGCGCGCCCTCGACCAGCTCGTCCTCCGGGTCCATCGTCTCAAGCCGACGTTTCAGCAGGCTTTCGCCTGTAGAGACCACCTGAATGACGCAAGCCTTGCCCGCTGCCAGATCGTCCTTGACTGCGCGGATGATGGTCGGGGCTTTCATGCCCATCAGGAGATGGTTGAAGAAGCGCTGTTTCGTGCTCTCGAAGCGGGACTTGGCCGAGGCGCGTGCGGCCGAGGCATTGGTCTCGCCCGAGGCGTCGTTGACGCCAGTCGCGGTCAGCGCAGCCTCGAGATTGTGATGAATCGTCCGAAACGAGTTCGCGTATGCATCGTAGATCTCGATCTGGGCCGGGGTGAGCGCGTGTTCGAGCACGTCATACTCCACGCCGTCGAAGCTGAGGGCGCGGGCCGTGTAGAGCCCAAGCGTCTTGAGATCGCGGGCAACCACCTCCATGGCGGCGACACCGCCGGCTTCCATCGCCGAGACGAAACTCTCGCGGCTCGGGAAAGGGTATTCGGGGCCTTGCCCCCAGAGACCGAGACGCGCGGCATAGGCCAGGTTGTGCACGCTCGTGGCGCCCGTGGCCGAGATATAGAAGACGCGAGCGCGCGGCACGGCCAGTTGCAGTCGGAGGCCAGCAAGGCCCTGCAGCGAGGGTTTGACCCCCCTGCCCTGCTCAGACCCTGCCGCGTTCTGCATGGCATGGGCCTCATCGAAGGCAAGAACGCCGTCAAAGTCTTCACCCATCCAGTCCAGGATCTGGCTGAGCCGCGTGGTGCCGCATTTGCCCGCCGAGCGCAGCGTGGCGTAGGTCACAAAAAGGATACCGTCGCCCATCGGGACGGGCTGGTCCGGTTTCCATTTGGAGAGCGGCTGGATGTCGGCTGGCGAGCCGCCGAGATCGGTCCAGTCGCGGATCGCGTCCTCGATGAGCGTGGCGGATTTGGAGACCCAGATCGCCTTCCTGCGCCCGGAAAGCCAGTTCACGAGAATGAGCCCCGCGCATTCGCGGCCCTTGCCGCAACCGGTGCCGTCGCCGAGGAAGTAGCCGAGGCGATAGGCCCGTGCATCCGGGTCATCATCGGCGCGCGTCAGCTTGGTCTGGTCGTCATCGATGGTAAACCGACCGGGCAGGTCGCGCCCATGGGCATCATGCGCCATGATGATGGTTTCCAGCTGCGCCTCGGAGAGATCGCCCTCCTCGATCAACCGTGCGGGCAGGCGCAAGTCATCACTGCCCGCGCCTGAGGGCACCGGCGGCGCGACCGAGGCCATGGCGATGCTTTCGACCAGCGGCGTGGGATGTTCCTGCGCACCCGCGATCTCGATCCGCTGCGGACGGTAGCGCGCATAGATGTCCGAGATGGGCGTGTTGTCGCGCGGGGCCTCAAGGCTTGTGAAGCTGAGCGGACGGACGGCATTGGCCCGGGGTTTGGAGGCGGCGACAGGCGCAGCGGCGGTCTTGCGCGGGGCAGATGATGGAACGGTCGGCCGAGCATGAGGGATCGCTTCAGCCCGTTGGGCGGGGCGCATCTCGGTCCGGGTCGCGGCCACGGCGTCGACAAAAGGAAGGGCTTCATCCAAATCGCACACAATGGCGCGGATCATCTCGCCGTCCTCCTGCACCTTGTCGAAGACCATGAGCTGGGTTTCCACCGAGGTGCCGAGCTTGCGGTAGACCTGCCCCGGCATCGTCAGCGCCAGTCGCGGTGTCAGGAGACCGCAGGCGCGGGACCAATGCGCGGCATCGCGTTCGGGCGTGAACCCCGGCGGCATGATCGCCACCAGCCGCCCACCGGGCGCAAGGCGCTTGGCAGCCGCGATGAGATGCTTGGCGGCGATGTGCTTGTCTCGGGAGCGATCGACCGAGGAGGCGAAGGGCGGGTTCATCACCACGACGTCGGGCAGAACCGGCACCTGCAGAAGGTCGTCGATATGCTCGCCGTCATGGCCCATCACCTCGCCCCCGAAGACGGCCCGCAGCAGGCGTTGGCGAAACGGATCGATCTCGTTGAGCAAAAGCGTTGCACCGGCCCGGGCGGCGAAAGCAGCCAGGGCACCGGTGCCAGCCGAGGGCTCCAGCACGGTCTCGCCCTTGCGGATCGCCGCAGCCCGCACCGCCATGGTCGCGAATGCCAGCGGTGTGGAAAACTGCTGCAGCCGGATCTGCTGCTCGGAGCGGCGGGTTTCCGTCAGGAGCCGCGAGGCAAGCAGCCTTGCAGCGGCGATGTCACCTGCCGCGCCGTCCCCACGCAGCAGCACCTGGATGGCCGCAGCCTGCATCAGGTCATATGCCATGCGCCAGTCCCAGGCATCGCCGGCATCGCTGCCATGAAACGTCTCGCGCATGATGCGCGCGAGCGCTGAGCTACGCAGGGGCTGGTAGTCGACCTCCGTGCCGATCTGCTCGAGGGCAGAGACGAGGTTAGCGTCGGATTCAACAGGATTGGGGAGCGTTGAGCGGTGCTTGGACATGGGGGTTTCCTTTGGATCAGGGTCTGAGTTCCAAAGGACAAAAAGCCTGCTCTACACTTTGAAGGCGGAGAGCGGGCAATTTCTTAGCGGGGGGCCTGCACCCCGATCATGGCCACTGCTGCGCAGCATGAAGAACGCGCAAAATGGTCACCATCTCAGGGCTTTCAGCATAGACCACGATGTAGTTCGGCCGAACAACCATCTCCCTAGTCCCGTCCACACGGCCCGCGCGGTACATCTGAGGGCGTTCTGGAAGGAGGGACGTCTTGTGTTCAATCTCGTCTTTGAGAACTTGGGCGGCATCCGGGTTGTCGTCAGAGATGTAGTCAATGATTGCCAGCAAGTCGGCTATGGCCGTGGCTTTCCATTCAAGATTTGGCAAGGCGCTTCCCGTCAATCAATGCCTGGGCGTCTTGCATCGCCTTGGCATGGGGCGTTGTGGGGCTTGGATCGTCCAGCGCTTCCTGTACCTTCGCCCGGAACCAGGCGTCATAGGCATCCGGATCAGCGGTCAATCCGGCAGGCAATCCGCCTTCTGCGGCCACGCGGGTTAGAAGAATACGCACCGCGTCGGAGAGCGTCAGACCGACGCCCGCAAGTGCGTCCGACGCCTGTGCTTTCAGCTGATCGTCAACACGGACATGAAGCATGGATGTTTGGGCAGGCATGGATGGTCCTCCAGTTGATGGGAATGATGTATCTCATTTGAGATACGAATTCAAGTCGGCAGTATGTGCGCGCGTAGTCCCGTGGTGTTGTCTCAGCGGGAAATTCAGCCACCCTGCCCCGCTAGGAACTCCGCCAGCACAGGACTGGCCGCGACTTTCGCAGAGCTGAGCAGCTCCGAGCCCGCAAGCGAGGCCTTCGACAGGCGTACGAGCCCACCGGTTTCCTCGATGCGGTAGCAGCGGCGTTTTTGCCGCCCACGCCTGTAGTGTGTCGCGGTGACGATCTGGCAGGTGCTGCCATCGGTGAGCGTCACGGGTGCTGCGAGCCGGATCTTGTCGCCTTCCTCGTAGTCAGGGATCGAAGCCCAGTCCCGGCAGCGCTGGCGCCAGTCCTGGGCGTAGCTGTCCGGGTCTTTCAGGTCGGAGAGGAGCTCGATCAGCCCAAGGGGAGCACGAGACTCGTTCGGGCCAGCGCTTTCCTCCATGTCCTTGTAGCCCCAGCAGCCGTCATCGTATCGGGTGAGGAAGACAGCCCCGAAAGTGATGGAGCCATCCGCATCGGTCACATAGGTCGTGTCCTCGACCGGCGAGCCATCGATACCTGTGACCCTTGCCGCCGCATACCAGGTGGAGCCCACCTTGCAGGCCTTGATCAGTTCGGTTCTGCGCATTTCGCCCTCGAAGGTGCAGAGCCGGGCGATTTCCGCTTTCTCATCCGCGTAGGATTTGACGCGGCCGTCGGTGTAGAAGAGCCAACCCATCTCAGAGTCCTTTCTGTCACTGGGGAAATTGTTGTCGCCAATGTCCCGAGAGGGCCGCAGGCCCGGCAGGGTATTGGCGATGCGTGTTTGAGAATGGGCGCGTTACGCCACCCTCCGGTCATCGATTTCCATCAGGGTATCGAGCGGCACGCGGTAGGGCTGCATGGCGTCGAAATCCTCGCAATTGCCGCAGTTCTGCACGATCGCGAAGGTGTCGCAGGCATCCTTGAGGATGACCCGGAAGGTGCCGCCGAGGCCCGAGGGCACTTCGTAGGTCCCGCCGATGAGATAATCCGAGGCCCGGCGCACGAAGACGCGGATGCTGTGGCCATCGGTGGCGAGCCGGATGGCCCCTCGCCCCCGGTCGATGAGCACCTGCACGTCATCCAGGATGTCGGTGTAGAACTGGCCGGTCAGATCGCGAAACGCCATGCGGCGCTGCGCCATCCAGTCGGTATCCCGAAATGGGTTCATGCCGTCGGCGAAGGCGAAGGAGGGATCGGCCTGTTCGGTGGTGACGATACGGGTGGTCGTGCCATCGATGCCGTTCGAGCGCAGATGCACACCATTGCCGACGATGAGGATCAGGGCCGGCCTGTCCACGGGCCCGTTCCAGTTGGGCAGGAAGGTCTTGCAGGCGCGCGCATGGGCGATCTGCGCCGCAACTGCGGAGGCAGAGAACTTGAGAATAGCCATCGGGATGTCTTTCTGTTCGGTTTGGAAGAGGGTCGACCCGCGCAGGGAATGCCTCGCGCGGGTCGCGTGATGGCTCAGGCCGCTTGCGCGACCTCGCCGTCAGGTTCCGGGGTTTCCGTGATCGGCGCCGTCTCATCACAGGCGCCACCGGCGGTCTGCATCATCGGCGGGCACCAGGCGGCCACGGCAGCGCGCTGCGCGTCCGTGAGTGTGGCGAAGGGTTCGGCGAAGAGCTTGTCGCAGAAGGCGACGATTTCCTTCTTGCTCGACGAGGCCAGCGTCACCGCCTCCTGGGCCAGACCCAGATCCTCGCCCAGAATCTTCAGGAGCCAGGCCTTCTTGAAACGATTGAACAGCGCCGCGTTCGGCGTCCAGTGGGCGCGGATGTCGGGCATGATCTCGATCTCGAAGTCATGCATTAGGCTGTCGCGCCGAGGATCCCGCGCGAAGCAGGACTGCGTGGTGCTGGCCGTGGCATAGGCGACGAGCTTGGCCTTCTCGCCGGCCTTCAGCGCGCGAAACGCCGCGAACTGATCGGCGGGCGGGCGGGTATCATCGAGCCACGAGAGGTCCAGCACATCATGCGCCGCGGCCACCTGCTCAAGGGAGGTCTCGTCAATCTCGTCCATCTTGGCGTGGTTGCGGTATTCCTTGCGGGCATCGATCTTGATCGCCTGCGTGACACTCATGCCGGTGCCCAGAACGTCGCTCACCAGCTTGAAAAGAGTCAGATCGAGCGTGGCCTCCGGATGCAGCGCCATCGCGGCGCCAAGGGCCATGGCTCGCTCGGTCTTGAGGTCCTCTGCCAGCGAGGCTGGATAAGTGATTTCTCCGGCGTCCGGGGCCTCCTCCCCTGTCGGATTACTCGCGGAGCCGCGCGCGCCCTCCTCTTTGACGGTGTCCTCGGGGCGGACGAGGCCCACATGGAGCGTGATCTGCCCACCCTGCCACGAGGCAATCACACCAGCGCGGACGAGGTCCTCGGCGCTGTAGGCCTCCTGCAGGTCGCGGGCTTCCTCTTCCAAGGCGTCCACGCGCTCGTAAAGGGCGTTGTAGGCACCGTCCTCGAGTCCCTCATTCTCCATCTCGAGCTGCAATTTCTCAAGCTCGGCGGTGATTTCATCCACGCGCTTCCGGGCAGCCTCATCAGGCTCGATCGGGCCGGGATAGACGCGGCCGTAGTCGGCCATGGTCGCGTAATCATAGCGGACCATCGCATCGGCCCAGGCAAAGCCCAGCCTCATACGGGCCTCTTCGGCAGCGGCACCGAGCTTTTCGAGCAAGATGGTCTCGACCAGCGCCGCATCCTCAAGCACGGAATGCTCTTCAAGAAGGTCAGCCGCGACTGCGCCGCCACGCGCCTCGTAGTCTTCGCGCACGAAAGCCCCAATATCATCTTTGACTTGCACCCCGCGGGATTTGAGCGCCTGCCGGACGGTATAGGCCTGCATATAGCCGCCGTCTTTCGTGAGCGCCTCGAAGACCTCGCGCTGCGCTTCCTGGCTCGGGTGCTCGGCGAAGGCCTTCATCGTGTCGAGCGTGATCACCTTGCCCCGGGCCGCGGCGCGGATGTCGGGGTGGATAAGGCCATAGCGCAACCGGCCTTTCACGGCGGCCACCGTGGTGCCGAAGGTCTTCGCGATCGTCTCGGGCGTCTGGCCGTCGACCTCCATCATCCGGGCGAAAGCCTCGAACTCGTCGATGGCATTCATCGGTGCCTGGGTGATGTTCTCGGCGAGCGACAGTGCCGTGGTGACGTCGCAGTCTTCCGGCACAAGGCGGCAGTCCACCTTGGTCTTCGCCGTGAACCCCTTGGCGGCCTTGTCGGCAACCAGCTCCTTCAGCGCGGCATAGCGCCGGCCACCGGCGAGGACAGCGTATTTGCCGTCGAGCTTCTGGACCAGGAGAGGCTGGAGCAGGCCCAGAATAGCGATACTGGCCTTCAGATGGGCGATGTTCTCGGGGTGATAGGTTTCCGGCGCGTTGCTGCGCACATTGGCGGGATGCGGGACGAGATCGCCGATAGCGACGGTAAGGGGAGCAAAGCATGTGGTCATGGGATATCCTTCCAGGAGGGTGAAGTGTGGCCCGCGCGCTCACGCGCGTGACCAATCCCCGGCTTCAGGGATCACCACGACAAAAGGCCCACTTTCCCTTTGAGGGGTCAGCGGGCCTTCATCGTCTCAGATGTCAGGGTGAGGAGTCCCCTGCCCTACCAGTCGCGCGCCAGCATGATGGTCAGCACGCGCATGGTGGTGGCAGGATTGTCCGGGGTCTCAGCCCCATAGCGGAAGTCCGAGTCTGCTTCATAGAGATCGATCTTCCAGAACACGGTCTCTCCCCGGATCTCGACCGCCCCGAAATCATGCCAGCCCTCGGGATCATTCTCAGGCTCGAATGTATCGAACGCACCAGTCGCCTTCACCGCCTCGGCCATGAAGCCATCGCCGGCCTCCATAAGCGAGCGGGTGACATGCATGCGGCCCTGGATGGGTTGCGCGGGCGGCACCCCAAGGCATGCAAGTTTGCGAAACGCGTCGTTCTGCACCGCGATCACGGTCGGATCCGGACGGTCTAGCTGGGGTTGAACATTCATGGACATGGGGATCTCCTTTGAGAGGTTTGAAACACCCTTCTCAAAGCCCGCTTTTTCTTTTCCGCTTGGCGGATCAATCGAGGCCGAAGGCGCCCCACCCGAACAGCCCTTTGGGTCTGTAATTCGGGTTGGGGATGGTTTCGATCCAGCCGCCTTGTTCTTTGATGCTCTCGAGCGCTGCCGAGAGCGGATAAGCGCCCTCGGCAGCGCTCCACCAATAGGCACCGCGCTTGAAGGTGATGATCTTGCGGCGGCCGTCGTTGAAGCAGGCCACCCGCAGCGTTTTGGGTTCCTTACGTGACATGGGTGTCTCCGTTCTCCGTGCGGTCAGGCGGCCTCGGCACTGCGACCTGCCCTGCCCACCTCCGATCTGGCGATCAGATAATCACAGGCGCGCTGCGCGTCCGCGGCGTGCCGGAAGATCGCGCCCTTGTCCGACCGAAGGACCCGCAACCAGTTGTGCAGGTAGGCGGCATTCATCTCGAGCGTATGCGCCGTGAAGCCGAGCGTCTGACCCAGGAACACCGAGGTCAATTCCGCGACGATCTCCTCGCGCGCATAGGACGTGTTGCCAAACTTCGAGAACCCGAAATCACGGTTCAGTCGATGGGGTGCTTTCGTGGCATGGGCCAGCTCGTGCGCCCAGACCCCGTAGAAATTGCGCGGGTCCTGGAACCGCGTGATGGACGGCATGTAGACCTTGTCCACGGGGGACAAATAGTACGCCTCTGTGCCCGTGAAGACGGTCGTGATGTCGATGGTATCGAAAAACGCCTGCATGTGCGGGATGGGCTCTGACGGCGGATGCTCGGGCACGGGCTCCGGGTCAGGGAAGAAGCTGTCGGGCAAGCCCTCGATCTGGCAGGCATTGAACACACGGTAGGATTTCTGGAAGCGAAATATACGGGCTTCCTCGGAGTGATCATCCCCGTCGCTGCGGTCATGCTCATCTGCGCCCGCGTCTTTCCGGCTTTGACCGTAATAAACGACGACAGAGGACTTCTCGCCCTTGCGGACCTTTGCGTCCAACGCATTGGCTTGCGGCAGCGTCATCCAGAAGGGAGAGCTGTGGCCCGCCATCACGGTCCGCATCGTCAGCAGAAAGTTGTTCACTCCCTGGTAGGGTTCGCCGCCCACGCGCAGGGGGCGAGAACTGCCACCTGCGGTCCAGGGCTTGCGCCACGGTAGGACGCCGCGCTCGATGATACGGATGATTTCGTTTGTGATGACCTCGGAGGCATCGAATTTGGTCGTGCGGGATCGGGCCATGGCTGGCCTCCTTTCGAATGTTGGTGTGAAGGAATGATGATTAGATTGACTGACGGGGCCGCGGATCGTTGACGATCCTCGCGCCGAGCCCTTCGACCATGTCGATGTAGGTGGTCAGCGACACGGACTTGCCGAGACCCGAAGAGTCAGGGTCGACCGATCCGTCCCGCGCCACCCGCGGCAGGTTCGCGAAGGCGATGACATCGGTGACGGGTCGGATATCGATGAACGGCGTGCCACGTGCGACCGCAAGAGCGGCCAAGGGAAAGCGTTCGATGGGCGCGAAGGTCGACACGGTGGTCCAACCGAGATGGATGAATGTTCCACCCTCTCCGCAGGTCACATGCGCGTTTGGCAATGACGCCGCCTGCTTCAGATAGCCGAGGTCACGCAGGACAGTCTCGCGCTCGAGCCGTTGTGCCTGCCCCGTCTGGCCGGTTCGGCGTAGTTCCTTGTGTCGCCACCACCAGGCAGCGGTCGCGCGCAACACGCGCAAAACACCTGTTTGCATCGGAATGCCCTTCATCAGAAAAGACAGACCGGAATCCGGCCCGGACCCATCTGAGGGACCCCAAAGGCCCTCATCTGTCAGTCACAAAACCCGAAGGACACTTTCACTCTTTAGGGATCTGATGCCGGGGAGCGTTAAATGCAAAGCTCATGAGAACGTAGGATCCTCCACTTTCCGGCATCAGACACCAATGAGGAACAGGATCAGGCCCGGACGCCCTCTTTCGGGCATCCTCAGGCCTGACCTCCCCCGGCCCTCCTCTCCCTCTCAAACCCCATGATCTGCGCAAGCGGCTTGCTTTTGTTCCTGTTATGTTCTATTTTAAGAACCACGCTAAGAAGGGAGATCCCCGATGGAAAGCACCACTTACGCCCTGCCCGCGACGCCCAAGCAGATCGCCTATGCGCGCGCGCTGGCCCTGCGCAACCAGACGCTTCTGCCGTGGGAGGTTCAGCAAGATCGGCGCTCCTTGAGCGCCTGGATCGACGCACAGGCCAAGCTGAAGCCGGGCCCGCAGGACAGCCGCCCGACATCGAAGCAGGTCGCCTTCGCCGAGCGTCTCGCCCGGATCAAACGCCGCGCCGTCCCGGATGAGTGTTTCCGCGACAAGGGGCTGATGTCAAAATGGATCGATGGGAACAAATGAAGCTGGGTAGCCCCTGCGGTGATTGAGACTACTTCAGCCGATCAACAATCGATGCTCCGCCCGACCTGGCAAGCGCGATCAGGCTGGACTGGATTTTGGATGTGAAGACGGAACTGAACGTGCCGATGGGCGTGCGGTCCTCCCAGACATAGGACCGCTCCAGAATATCGGTGTTGATCTCGTCCAGCATGACCCATTTGCGGACATGGGTCTCCAACCCCACACGCTGCGACTCGATCTGTGGCACCTCGATGCACTTGCGCGAGGGCAAGGGCGGTTGCGTCGTGATCGGCAGGATGAACACCACGGTCTCGCTATCGGACTTGGCGACAGTGACGGCGATACAGACAGGCCGTGTCTTGCGGCCCTCTGTCTCGCCCGCCATCTGCTCGCGTTTCCACAGGAACGGATAGCGGAAAACCTCTCCAGCACTCGGCTTAGTCATCAGCCTGCGTCAAGTCCCGCTCGAGCCCTTCTATCATCAGCGCCTTGAGATCCTCGGGCATCTCGTCAACCATATGAGCTTGTTGAGTGGCCCCCCGCGCGAGCTGCTGATACTGATCCATGCTCATGAGCACGAATTTCGGCTTGCGATGTTTGGTGATCGCAATCGGCGACCGAATGGCCGCGTCGAACAGGTCACTTGTGTGCCGCGTCAGGTCGGCCGCCTTGAACTCGGGAAGCTCATGCATGATCAGGGTCTCCATTTGTCCAGAATATACATACATTCTGGATATTCTGCAAGAGATGGGTTGAGCCCTTTGTCAACGGCGGAGTAAAAACCGGCCACGTGGCGGCGCAAAACCAAGCCAGTGGCGGGATGCCAAGCGCCATGGCGCGTGCGCTCCCCAGATAGCTGGCGCGTGCCATGGCGCATTGGCCCGGAGGGCCAATTCTGCAATGTGTGATCAGGTTGAGGCTTCGGCCTTTCGGGCGCGGCTTTGGCCGAGCCGATAGCTGTCGCCGTTCATCTCGAGGATGTTGACGTGGTGGGTCAGCCTGTCGAGCAGCGCGCCGGTCAGGCGTTCGGTGCCGAAGGTTTCGGTCCATTCGTCGAATGGCAAGTTGCTCGTGATCATCGTGGACCCGCGCTCATAGCGCTGCGAGATCAGCTCGAACAAGAGCTCGGCGCCGGTCTTGGATAGCGGCACGAAGCCCAACTCGTCGATGATCAGCAATTTGACGCCGGCCAGCTGCTTTTGCAGACGGAGCAGGCGGCGTTCGTCGCGGGCCTCCATCAGCTCGTTGACCAGCGCGGCGGCGGTGGTGAAGCTGACCGCCATGCCCTTCTGGCAGGCCGCCAGCCCCAGCCCGAGGGCAACATGGGTCTTGCCGGTGCCACTGGGCCCCAAGGCGATGACATTCTCGCGCCGCTCAATCCAGTTGCAACGGGCGAGTTCCAGCACCTGCATCTTGTTGAGCTTCGGGATCGCCTTGAAGTCGAAGCTGTCCAGGCTCTTGGCCGTCGGGAACTTCGCGGCCTTGATGCGCCGCTCGATCATCCGCCGCTCGCGGTCGATCAATTCCAGCTCGACCAGGCGGGCCAGGAACTGGACATGATCCAGCCCTTCCGCGGCGCATTGTCGGGCGAGCTTCTCGTATTCCCGCAGGAAGGTGGGCAGCTTCAGCGTCTTGAGATGATCCGCGAGCAGGATCTTCGGGATGTCGGTCATGCTGCATCCTCCGACATCAGGGCCATATAGCTGGCCGGGGATGTGGTCTCGACGTTCGCCCGCGGCAGATATGGGTAGACATCGAGATCCAATTTCGGCGGCCGTTTCTCGACGTGACAGAGGACGAGGTGCTTGACGGCATCGAAGCCGACCGCGCCCAATTGCAGGGCCTTCTTAACGGCGGCATGCAGATCGTCGATGTCGAAGGTCTCCAGCAGGCGCAGAACCTGGACATACTCGCGGCGTCCGGCCTTGATCATCCGCGCTTCCATCAGGCGGCGCAGGGTCGCGAACTCGAGCGGCAGGTCCCATTCCGCCAGGGGCGCCGCCTGGTCCAGGGCGTTGATCTTTTGCTCGATGAGCGGAAGGTAATGCACCGGGTCGAAGACCATGTCCTCACGGTCGTAGCAGCGTGGATGTCGTGCGATGACCTCGCCACCGCAGCCGATCACGACCACGTCGACATAGCCCCTGATCCAGACGTCACGGTGGCCGTAGGCGACGGGGACTGAGTAATCGTTGGTTTTGTAGCGCACCAGTGCCTGGGAGCTGACCCGTCCGGTGACCTGATCGCAAGCATCGAATGGCGCTGTCGGCAGATCAGCCATCGCGGCCAAATCCCGCTCGAGGCGTTCCGCGATCGTCTCGGACTGGCCGCGCAGGACATCCGCCTGACGTTTGAGGCACTGTGCCTCCAGGTAATCGTTGAATGCGTCCCAAGTCGCGAACCGCGGGATCGGCACCATGAAGTTGCGGCGGGAATAACCGACCAACCCCTCCGCGTTGCCCTTGTCATTGCCCTTGCCGGGGCGCCCGTAACGATCACGGAACAGGTAATGCGACAGGAACCCGCTGAAGAGCGTGGCCCGCTGACGCGTTCCATCAGGAAGAATCTTCGCAACCAGACAGCGGTCGTTGTCGTAGAGGACCGACGCGGGCACCTTGCCGAAGAACGCGAAAGCGTGAACGTGGCCATCCACCCAAACCTCGGCAGTGGCTGCCGGATAGGCTCGCACGAAGCAGGCATCACTGTGCGGCAGATCCATGACAAAGAAATGCGCCTTCTGCTCAATGCCGCCGATGACGACCACCGCCTCGCCGAAGTCGGCCTGGGCATGACCGGGCGGATGCGCCAGCGGCACGAACATCTCGCGGCCGCGCCGTTCACGCTGCCGCATGTAATCCTTTACGATCGTGTAGCCGCCGGTGAACCCGTGTTCGTCGCGGAGCCGCTCGAACACCCGCTTCGCCGTGTGCCGCTGCTTGCGATGGACCTCCCGATCGCCGTCCAGCCAGCCGTCGATGATCCCGGTGTAAGCATCCAGCTTCGGCCGCCTGATCGGTGCCGACCGCCGATATCCCGGCGGGACCGAGAACGCCATCATCTTGGCTACGCTGTCGCGCGAGATGTTGAAATGCCGCGCCGCTTCGCGCTGGCTCATGCCTTCAGCACAGGCCAGCCGAACTTTCCGATACAAATCCACGGTGAAAATCCTCCCGCCCTCCCTGTCGCCAGAAAGGGTAAAGGTGGACGACTTTTACGCCGCCCGCAGCAGGCTCATCCCGCCGCTACCGTGGCCGACTTTTGCACCGCCGTTCTCAGCCCTTCCATGTGTCATCCGAACCGCCGCACGGTCTCAGTGTAGGTGTACTCATAGGCGGTGTTGTATCGACCCAGTGAAAACCTGCTCATGCTACAAGGGAGAACGTAGCGATGAGTATGACGATGGACGACAGCATCAAGCGTTGGACGGCGAAGCGGAAGACGGCTCTGGTGATCGAGGTCATCCAGGGCAAGACGACCGTGTCGGAGGCAAGTCGATCATTCGACCTCACACCCTCCGAGATCGAGGGCTGGGTTGAAGACGCCAAGCGGGGGATGGAGAACTCGCTGCGCGCCAACCCGCTCGACATCCGCGAGCAGTACGAGAAGCAGCTCAGGGACCTGCAGGAAGCCTATGGCGAGGCCATGCTGGAGCTACGGGCCCGAAAAAAGCTTCAGGCCCTGCTGGATGCGCAGGACGGGAATTGATCCGTCGCATCCAGCAGGGCCTCTTGGCGGAGGGCGTCGCAGTGTCGATCGCCAAGCTCTGCACGTGGTTCGGCATTCCCCGGCGCACGGTCTACTACAAGCCGGTGAAAGCCGCGCCGAAGGTCGATCCCCGCTTCGCTGAACCGATCAAGAAGATGATCGAGGAGGAGCCGTCCTTTGGCTATCGGACCGTGGCCTGGCTCCTGGGCTTCAACAAGAATACGGTGCAGAGGATCTTCCAGATCAAGGGCTGGCAGGTTCGCAAGCGTGCCGTGGGCATGCGGCCTCGCATCCAGGCGGTTCCGTCTGTCGCAGCTGCACCGAACGAGAGGTGGTCGACCGATCTCGCCCGCATCTGGACCGGCAAGGACGGCTGGGCCTCGCTGGCCTTGGTGATCGACTGCCACACCCGCGAGCTGCTGGGCTGGCACCTGTCGAAATCCGGCAAGGCTACGACGGCCAGCGCCGCCCTTGAGCATGCGCTGATCGCGAGGTTCGGCACCCTGGGCCGGGTCGAGGAGGAGTTCCTGCTGAGGTCAGACAATGGCCTGGTCTTCACCAGCCACCACTTCACGGCCATCGTCCGCTGCTACGGACTGAAGCAGGAGTTCATCACCCCTCACTGCCCACAACAGAACGGCATGGTCGAACGCTTCATCCGGACGTTGAAGGAGCAGTGCGTGCATCGACACCGTTTCGAAAGCAGCCAGCATGCGATGCGCGTTATCGGTGACTGGATTGCATTCTACAATAACCGCCGCCCTCATCAGGCGCTTGCCATGCGCACGCCTGCCGAGGCATTCATATTAGCGGCCTAACCTGAGCAGATTCCGCTGGGTCGATACACAAGTTTGCATTCGCATCGACACCACCGCGGCCAGGCACCCCGGTTCACGCGCCGCGCAGCAGATCCTGCACCACGGATGGTTGCCTGGCGATCAATGCCAGCAGAACCTGTGCCGGGCCCGTCGGCTGCCTGCGCCCATGTTCCCAGTTCAGCAGCGTGCCCTTTGCCACGCCAATGCTCTTGGCGAACTCGGCCTGTGACAGACCCGTTTTCTGGCGCACTTCGGCCACGTCGACCTTGGCCACCGACACTTCATGCACCTTGGCACCGGCAAGTTCGCCATTCGCGAAATCCAGCGCCTCTTGCAGGCCCCTGGATACGGATTCGAATGCGCTCATGTTGCGTCTCCATATTTCGCGATGAGCGCCTTGCTCATCTCTACCGCAGCGGTCTGTTCGGTCTTTGACAGGTTGGCCTTTTCGTTCTTGGCAAAGACCGTGATCAGGAAGATCGGCATATGGGGCCCGCCAAAAACATATACCGTCCTGAAACCGCCGCTCTTGCCGCCGCCCTCTCTTGGGATGCGGACCTTGCGCAACCCGCCACCCAGCGACACGCCAGCCTCTGGATTGGCGGCAATAAAGTCGATCGCGGCCTCGCGTTCGTGGTCCGACATGATTGCCCTTGCCCGTCTTTGAAATTCGGGCAGTTCGACGACTGTCTGCAATCGTGCCATTCCTTGTCTCATATAGGTTTCAGCGGTGTATGTGTCAATGACGTATAGCTTGCGTTCGCAAAGGGCAAGGCGGTGTCTGCTGCGCGAACCGGCCGGGGCGCGCAATCGCGGCTGCTGCGGCCCGCACTCCGGATGCGCGGGCGCTGCGAAAACTCGGGAACTTACGCGATGTTCGGGTGTTCGCCTATCTGTAGCTGGTCGCCTGCCTGACCGGTCCGCGATACATCGCGGCATGCCACGGGGAGCCGTTCCCCATGCGGTGACGCAACCAAAGGTCCGTCAGCACCAACATCAGGGCGCCTGTCACAGCCCACGAGTACGCCCCATGACGCACAATACGACACACGCCATCAGCGATGTCCTCGACGCGCTTGAATCCACCGTGCAGGGAGACGAGATCGCTGTCAGCGATGTGGTCGACACGCTTGGTCGGTCGTCTTTCGGATCGCTCATGCTGGTGTTTTCGCTGATCTCCACGTCTCCCGCCAGCGCCATTCCGGGGGTGACCGCCGTGGTGGCGGTTCTGGTGTTCATACTTGTTGCGCAGATGATGGCAGGCCGCGAATCCGTCTGGCTGCCGGCTGTCGTGACCCGTCGTCGGCTTCCCGGCGACAAGCTGTGCAAGGGCATTCGGTGGTTGCGGCGCCCGGTTCGCTTTGTCGAACGGTTTCTCAGGCCGCGGATGACATGGCTTTTCCACCGGCCCTGGCTGTGGCTGCCGATGATCCTTGTCATGGCACTTACGCTCTTCATGCCATTCATGGAGATCGTGCCGACATCGGGGTCCATCGCATCGGCGGTCATCGCGTTGTTCGCCGCAAGCCTGCTGACACGCGACGGGGCGTTGGCGATGCTTTCGCTGGCATTGCTGGCGCTGGTTCCGGCGGCGGCGTTCTACTGGCACGCCTAGCTGCCCGTATCTGCGCCGCGGCGCCGGGGCGATGGCCGCCCCGGACGGTGCTTTTGGTCAGGCTGTACCCGGTCAGGCCAACGCCACCACGGCAAGGCCATCCAGTGTCAGCCGATCTTCGTGCAGGGAAAAGCTGCCGGACGAGAACTGCTCTTGCAGCGAGGACCGCGGCAGCGTCAGCTCGGTCGGCTTCATGTCGAAATTCACCGCGCAGATCAGGCTTTCGCCCGACTTGTCGCGTTCGAAGGCGATGACCTTGGCGGGGGTGTCTTCGAAGATGCGTTCCGAAGCGGTCCGCAGCATCGGGACCGACCGCCGCCAGCGCAGCAGCTTTCGGGTAAAGGCAAGCACCGAATCCGGGTCGGCTTCCTGCACATCGACCGCCGCATCAAGATGCGGGCGGGGCACCTTCAGCCATGGCTCGTCGGAACTTGAGAACCCGCCATTGGGCGCATCGCGCAACCAGGGCAACGGACAGCGCACGCCATCGCGGCCTTCGAAATCGGGCCAGAGCGCCTTGGCCCATGGGTCCTGGATATCCTCGAAGGGGATATGGGGTTGTTGCAGGCCCAGTTCTTCGCCCTGAAACAGAATGGCGCCGCCCATCAGGGTCGCCTGCAGGAAAAGCAGAAGCTTTGCGGCGTCGGCGGAATGGCCCGCCTCGCAGGCCTTTGGCATCAGGTTCGACACTGCGCGCGGCGAATCGTGGTTGGTAAAGACGTTCAGGCTGGATCCCGGCATCAGGTAACGCGACCGCAGGTTCAGCATCGACGTCCAGTCGCGCAAGGTGTCGGCGCGGTTGATCAGATCGAAATCGTAGACCGCGTGCAGCCGGTCGTTGTCGATGGTGTATTTGGGCGCAAGGCGCGAGCTGTCGACATCGGCCAGTTCCCCCACAAGCACCCGCTGGGGCGCGTATTCATTGGCGACGCGGCGCAGTTGATGCAGGATCGGGATGGCTTCGGGCACGTCGCGATCGAACAGGTGGATCTGCTGCTTGAACGGGTTGTTGGGCCCGCCGCCGACCGACGGGTTTTCGGTTGCGCGCGCGGGGGGATTGGATCGCAGATCGCTGTCGTGGCTCAGGCACTGGATGGCGTCCAGCCGGAACCCGTCCAGCCCCATGTCCAGCCAGAACCGCATGTTGTCCAGCACCTCGGCGAGCACCTGCTGGTTGCGCAGGTTCAGCGCGGGTTGGCTGGCCAGGAACGGGCGGTAGCAATATTGCGCCCGCTGCGGCACCCAGCGCCACGCCCGCCCCCCGAACGAGCTGATCCAGTTGTTGGGCGGCCCGCCGTCGGGCGCGGGGTCGGCCCAGACGTACCAGTCGGCCTTGTCATTGTCGCGCGAGGCGGCGCTTTCCTTGAACCAGGGATGTTCGTCGGATGTATGACCGGCGATGAAATCGAACATGATCTTCAGATCGCGTTCATGGGCCGCGTCGATCAGTTCCTGCACATGTTCGACCTTGCCCAGGGGCGGGTGAACGCCGCGAAAATCGCTTACGTCATAGCCGTTGTCTTCTTGCGGCGACGGGTAGAACGGCGTCAGCCACAGCCCGTCGACGCCCAGATCGCGGATGTAGGGCAGTTTCTCGATGACCCCGCGGATATCGCCGTAGCCATTGCCGGAGGTGTCGTTGAACGAATGGGTGTAGACCTCGTAGAACACCGCGCCGCGCCACCATTCGGGCGGCTCGGGCACGGTGCCTCTGTTGGTGATCGCATAGACAAGTTCGGCGTCTCTTTCGGTGACCGACATGCGCTGGCTCCTGTGATCTGCGGGTGTAGGGGGCGCGGTTTGCCGCGCACGAACGGCGCGGCCCGGCGGGTGATGGCAAGATTTACGCGCGCGCGGTCAGCGACGTGCGGGATCTGCCGCGCTGTGTCGTTTCGCGCGCAGCGGGGTTTCCGCTACCGGCACCCCTGCAAGACGCCGCACGCCATTGCGCCGACGCGGGCCGCCCGGTTGGGCAAGACCGGGACAAACGGTGCGCAGCGGGCGTTCGCAAGTGTCAGGTCTGCCGGGCATCGCGCGTCTCCTTTGCCATCGTGACGGGCAGTGACGACCGGGATCGCCAGTCTGTCCCGCCTTGACCCCAGAACAAATTCCGCGCGCGATGGTTCCCGGACCCTGCGCGCGCGGGGTCCGAAGGATCCGGCGATGCAGGTTCAAAACAGTCCGCCGGGTTCCGTTTGCGGTGCGATTGCCATTCACCAGCCAACCCACAGCAAGACAAGGCCCAGACCCAGACCGGCGACCATCACGATTATGGCAAGGCCCCAGGGGTGGGCCGTGCGCTGCAGCTGCGCGGGGGTCTTCTTGGGCTGGCTCGACTCCTGGGCCGCGGTTTCCGCCTTGCGGGCGTTGGCCATCGCGGCGGCGTCCGTCGGGGTGCCGCCGGCTTCGGCGTCGGTGCCCAGAGGCGCGGCTGCCGGGTCGGAAAAGGCGATCTTTTCACCCGTCGCGCCCCGATCAATGTCGTCGCGAAGCCTGGCGGCTTCGGCGCCGCCGCTGCGCGGAGCCGCTTCTGTATCGTTCTCGCCGCTCATTGCACCTACCTCGTTCCTCATGAAGATCCTTGAGCAAACCTTTCTGTGCCGCGATTGTTCCACCTGCGGGCGCTGTCTGACGCATCGGCAAACGCCGATGAAACGGTTTCGCGATACCACAGAGGCCCCCGGCAAATCCCGGCGCGGCAGCGCGCTGCCATAAGGTGATGGTGCTGGCATGGGCACCAGATTCCACGGTTTGACCGTGGCCGATGACGAGCCAGGCCGCCTTTGCCGTCGCGGCGATATCCGGCGACTGGGCGAGCTGCGCCCGCACATGCAAAAGCACCCGCAACAGCGCTGCGGGTGCTTTCCTGCCAATCAGCCCAGTCAGCGCGTCAGCCGCGATGCGGGCCCAGATCTTCGTCAGCGGCCTGTTCGCGGGCGGCGTCGGAAATGCGCTGCACTGCGTCCTCGGCCCGGGTGACGGCGGCATCCGCCGCGGACCCATCGCCAGAGGTTTCGCGATCTGCCGCGTCCTTGAGCCGTCGGCTGGCCGCATCGGCATCCGCGCGCAGCTCGCCACCAATGGTACGCGCCTCGTCCAGCGCGGCGCCGGCGACGCGTTCGGCCTTGGCGCGTTCCTCTTGGAACAGGGCCTCGGCCTCGTCATAAAGACGGTCGCTGTGTTCGCCGAAATGCTCGTCTTCGAACTGGGTGCGCGGCAGGCTGCCGGCGGCGAACGCCCCCGCTGCAAGCGCAAGGGCACCTGCCACAAGCGGGTTTTCCTCGAAGAACTCCACCGCCCGGTCGGCGCCGCTGCGCGCCTTGCGGTTGATATCTCCGCCGGTGCGGCGCAGGCTCTCACCGGCCAGAATGGCGCGTTCACGCGCGGCGATCACCCGTTCGCGCGCCTCGGCGCTCAGACGTTCGGTGCCTTCGGACAGCTGGTCGGCGAATTCCCTGGACCGGTCGCGCACGCGCGCCCTGGCATGGGCTGCGCCGTCCCGGGCGGCCCCGGCGTGGTCAGAGGCGGAATTCGCGCCGTACTTGACGTAGTTTTCTGTCCGGTACCATTTGGCGCGAGCCTTTTGCGCCGCCGAAAGCCCCTGCGACCTGGGGCCGATTTCGCCCACCGGAACCGGGCCGCGCGGCGGCGTAAAGCTGGCGGTGTCAGAGGGGCCATATCGGCTGTCGCCCTGATCGCTGCCCGAGGCGCGGGACGCGGTGTCGGCGATCTTGTCGGCAGACGGGCCCTTGCCGAACATCAGCCAGCCAAGACCGACGGCGGTAACGCCAAGCGCCAGCGGATTGGCGCGGGCGGCATCCATGGTCGAGCGGCCGAAGTCTTCGCCGTGGCGACCGACAGTGTCGGCGATGCTGCGAAAGATGGTGTCAGGGGTAAAGGTCGATTCCAGCGTGCGGATGGTATCCTGCAGCGCGGCGCGATTGCGTTCCAGCTCGCGTTCGATCTCGTCTGGGGTGCGTTTGTCAGTCATTGCTCATTTCCTTTGCGACGGCGTCGCGATCCCGTTCCAGGTTGCGACGGGTCCGGGTCGGGGCGAGCGAGGCAAGTTTCAGGTTGCCCTGCCCCGATTTCACGAGGATCATGGCGATGACAAGCAGCACGCCGCCCACGATCAGCGCCGACCACAGCGGCGACAGCCCGGCTGCGACGATCGCGGTCACCGCGGCCCCCGCCAGCACGTTCAGTGCCACCAGCAAAAGGACGATGCCGCCCACGATCATGCCAACGGCGCCGCCGGCCTTTTTGACGTTCTGGTCAAGCTCGGCGCGGAACAAGTCCATCTCGCCGCGCATCAGCGCGATGACCTGCTGGATCGCCTGGCCAAGCAGGTTGCCGGTGTCGCGGATCTGGGTGCGCGCGCCCTGCGGGGTACGGGTATCGGTGCTGGACATCAGTGCTCTCCCGGCGTGAGGTAGGTGGCGGGGATGACGGCGGGCGCCATGACATCGTCGGGACGGGTTTCCGGCGCGGTGGCCGGGGCCGAGGTGGGGGCCGAGGTTGTGACCTGACCAGACGGTGCGTTATAGGGCGCGTCGGCGCCGGGGCGCGGCGCGCCTGACGCCTTGGCAAAACGTGTGGCGGCAAACCCGGCCAGCGCGGCCCCCCCGAGAAAGCCCAGCGGGTTGCGGCGGGCAAAGGCGCTTACGTCTGCGGCAAGGTCGGCCAGATCGCGATCGCGGATGGCATCCGAGACGCCCGAAAGGCTGCCTGCGACCTGTTCAAAGGCCCGTTCCTGCGGCGAGCCGTGGCGCAGTTCTGCGGCGGCCGAATTCAGCGCCCGGGCAATGCCCGACAGCTCGGATGCCACGCCCGATTTGGCGCGGTCGGCCTGATGGGTGGCTTCTTCGCGGGCGCGGGTGCCGACGCTTTCGGCAGCGTTGCGGGCGTCGTCGCTCAGGCGTTCAGCAGAGCGTTTGAGGTCTTCGCCTGCCTCCTGCCCGACGTCGCGGGTGTTGTGATCAAGGTCTTGCATGTCGCTCTCTGTCTTTTGTGTTCCCCGGGCGTGGCCCGGGAACGCGGTGGCAGTGTTGAACCGGATCGGCAGTGCCTGGCTTTTCAGGGCAAAAAGCCGCCGTGCCGTCGACGCGGGGTCGACGGGGAAACTGCATCTGCATTCTGCTGGCGGGTGGCCCGCGATCCGTTTCGTTGATGTTTCGATAACACGCGGCGTGAACGGCGGTTCCTGCCGGAAGGGATTTTTTCGTGCCGCGCCGCTGCGCGGGAACCACACGGGCGGCGGGGTGTTCCCCCCGCTCAGCTTTGCGGAGAGACACCATGCACGGATCAGACCGACGCGGCCGCGGCGCCATACGCCCCTCTGACATTCCCGCCGCCGGGTGGCGCGACATCTTCTTGCGGGTCTACGCCGAACTGTCGCGCGACCACGTTTCGGTGGTGGCGGCGGGGGTGGCCTTTTTCGGGTTGCTGGCGCTGTTCCCTGCCATCGGGGCGGTAATGTCGGTGGCCGCGCTGGTGACCGACCCCGCGACGATCGAAACACAGCTGGCCGAATTTCTGGCTGTGCTTCCCGAAAACGCCGCCGCGATCATCGAGACGCAGGCGCGGGCGGTGGCCTCTAGCGGGCAGACCGGGCTGGGCCTTGCCGCGCTGCTGGGGGCCGCGCTGTCGATCTATGGCGCGTCCAAGGGCATGCGCACCCTGATCGAGGGCATGAACATCGCCTATGACGAGGATGAAAAGCGCGGGTTCTTCAAGAAACTGGCGGTGTCGCTGGGCCTGACGCTGTTTTTGGTGTTCGGGCTTTTGCTGTCCATCGCCGTGGTTGTCGTGCTGCCTGCGCTGCTGGGCGGGATGGGCCTGCCGGGCGGCATCGTCGCGGTGATCGAATGGGGCCGCTGGCTGCTGCTTGCTGTGCTTTCGGTGGCGGGGCTTGCGGTGCTGTACCGCTTTGGCCCCTCGCGCGAGGACCCCGAATGGCGCTGGGTCACCTGGGGGGCGGTCATCGCGACGGTGCTGTGGGTCGCGGGCTCGCTGGGCTTTTCGCTCTATGTGCGCAGCTTCGGCAGCTACAACGAAACCTATGGCACGCTGGGCGGGGTCATCATCTTGCTGACGTGGCTGTGGCTGTCAGCCTATATCGTGCTGCTGGGCGCCGAGATCAATTCCGAGATGGAACACCAGACCCGCCATGACAGCACCACGGGGCGCGATCTTCCGATGGGCCGCCGCGGGGCGGTCAAGGCGGACGAGGTGGGCGAAAGCCCCTGAGCCTGCCGGCGTCGCCGGCCCGGCAGTGCCTGATTGCAGGGCATCGCGCCGGATGGCCGCAACGAAACAGCCCCCTGAACGGCCCGAAGGGCGCATTGTACCCGCGCAGCAGGAACATATCGGCCCCGTTCAGGTTGGGCCTGTGTCCACAAGCCCAAGCCGGAGGAATCAATGCACAAATTCACTGTCATGAGCCTGTTTGCCGCGATGGCGGCATGCGGCACCGCGCTGGCGGCGCAGGATGCCGGGGCGCCCACACTGACGCTGGCGGCCAGCGAAGAATTCGGGCCCTACGTTCTGGGGCCGGACGGGCGCCCCGTCTACGCGATGCTGACAGAGCTGAAAATCGGAGACGGGCAGGATGCCCTGCAATCGTGCGAAGTCACCTGCCGCGACAATTGGCCGGTGCTGATCGTCGATGGCGACGTGACCGTGGGCGACGGGCTTGACGCGGCAATGGCCGACACGCTCGACTGGCGGGGTCGGAAAGTGGCGCAATATGGCGATCAGCCTCTGTTCCAGTTCTACCGCGACCAGCCCGGCGAGGAACCGCAGGGCCAGGGCGTTTTCAGCTTTGGCGGCTACTGGGCGTTGCTGACCCCAGAGGGCAAGACGTTGCGCACCGATACCATGCCCGAGCAGGACGAAACCGCCGATCCAGACTGATTTTCGACGCTTCCACCGGTCACCGCAGTCCGGGCGACGGGTGACCGGGACATCATGCAAGCATCGTATGGCTGCCCCGCCAACGACCCTCCTGAACAGCACGGCGCACATGACGGGTCCGGCGCGGCAAGCCGCAACAGGGCCGTGACCCCCCTGCCCTGATCATTCCTGCCCTGAAACCCGTCTGGCCTGCAGAGCGCCTTGCCGCGTTGTTTTCGCGGCAAGGCGGTTTCGTCGCCCCAGGCCTGCGCGCAGGATGACGGGGCAACAGCCCTGCCGGGCACTTCCCCCACACCCGGCGCGCGGGGTTACTTGATCGGCTCTTCGATCTGCTGCCGCGTGTCGTAGCCGCCGTTCGAGCGGCGCGCAAAAGGCGAAATGCCCCCGAAAGACGCCCCCAGCGTCGGCACGCAGCTGCGCAGCGAGGCCAGGAACCGGTCAGCCCAAAGCGCGGCATCGGTCTGGCGCACCACCTCCATGCTGGCGGCGTGGCGGGCGCGGCGTTCTTCCAGCGGCATTGTAAAGGCGGCGTGGTAGGCGGCGGCGATCTCGTCGATGTCATAGGGGTTGACCAGCAGCGCCTCGGTCAGGTCTTCGGCCGCCCCGGCAAAGCGCGACAGGATCAGCACGCCGGGGTCATCGGGGTCTTGCGCGGCGACGGTTTACACATCGCCGATGCGCAGCCCGAAGCCGCCCATCGCCTGCGCGGCGCGAAACCCGTCTTCGTCGGTGGTGTCATCGCCGATCATCACGGGGCGCCGCCCGGCAAAGGCCGACTCCTGCATCAGGCGCCTTAGCGCGGCGCCCTTGTCGATGCCGCGCAGGGCGGCCTCGCTCACCATGTGGCCGTGCAGCAGGCGCAGATCGTGGCGGGCGGCGACCTGTGCGACCTGCTGGCGGAAACGGTCGGCATCTTCTGGGCGGTTGCGGTAATGCAGCGCGACCGAACCGGGCTTGTCCTCGATCAGCAGGCCCGCATCATCCGCAAGGGGTTTGAGATCGGCAAAGGCGGCATCCAGCCCGCCTTCGCCCTGCGCGGGGGGCAAGGCGCGCCCGTCCGCCAGCCGGATTTCCAGCCCGTGCGAGCCCGAAAGCGCCAGCGGCAGCGGCCCCACCCGTTGCGCCAGATCATCCAGCGCGCGGCCCGACACGATGGCGATGGCCCCCTGCGTCGCATGGGCCAGCCGGTCCAGCAGGGCCAGCGTGTCGCCGGATGGGCGCGCATCTTCGGGGCGGTCCACCAGCGGCGCAAGCGTGCCGTCGAAATCCAGGAAAAGCGCGTGTTCGCGCCAGTCGACCAGCGGGATGGCCCCCGCGTCGCCAAGTCCGCCCGTCGGCGGCGAAACCGTGTCTTCCATCGCCTGTCCTCCTGTGTTCGCTGGGCAAACACCTGTGCCTTGCGGATGTTCCTTTGGGGGCGGCGCTGGAACCTATGGGCCCCGGGCCGGTTTTGCCAAGTGACCCGGGCCCCGCCGGGCATTCGCTAGCAGGAGATGACGATGAAATCCCTTACCCTGACGGCGGCGGCGCTTTGCGTTCTCGCCCCCGCCCTTCACGCCGCTGAAACCTCCGCCGAGGTGCAGGGCCTTGACGGCACCGATCTGGGCGCTGTCAGCGTGCGCGACACCCCTTCGGGGATGGCGCTGGCGACGGTGACGCTGATGAACCTGCCCGAGGGCATCCACGCGATCCACCTGCACGAAACGGGCGATTGCGAATCCGATGATTTCAGTTCGGCCGGCGGGCATATCGCCGGGGATCGCAGCCACGGCGTGCTGTCCCAGGACGGCCCGCACCCGGGCGACATGCCCAACCTGACCGTCAAGGAAGACGGCGTTGGCGAGGTCGAGGTGTTCCTGCCGCTGCTCGAGGTCGAACGTGACCTGTTGGACGATGACGGCGCCGCATTCGTGGTGCACGACGGCATCGACGACTACGAAAGCCAGCCCTCGGGCGATGCGGGAGGGCGGATCGCCTGCGGCGCGTTCTCGGTCGCTGAATGATTTGCGCCGGGGCGGGCCGTTTGGTGCGCCCCAAGCCGCCTGAA
The DNA here is from genome assembly GCF_054954595.1 of Actibacterium sp. D185-2. NCBI lineage: Bacteria > Pseudomonadati > Pseudomonadota > Alphaproteobacteria > Rhodobacterales > Roseobacteraceae > Actibacterium > Actibacterium sp. D185-2. The sequence continues at coordinate 12,370 of NZ_JBPWNX010000016.1, read as the reverse complement.
CGCGAAAGGGGCCGGCGAAATCGTCGGCCCCTTGTTTTGTTCTTTCAAGCGAAATCAATAGGTTCCGGGCGGATCGCTGGCCGGGAAGGATTCGTCGATCGCCTCATCCGTGCGATCCCAGGTGGGCGGCGGGTTGCGCATTTGCGACGGTCCGGCGTCGCGGACAGGCAGCTCGGGCTCCGGGGTCCGGGGTTTGCGGAACAGGGCGATCGCGCCAAGCGCCGCCGCCCCCAGTATTAGTCGCGTGATCATGTGCTTTCCTTTCGGCTATCTCCGCGTCGCTGCGGTAATTGATTGTTCCGAAGCGGTCGGTGCGGCCCGCCTCGGTCTTGTCCTGAAACAGGGTCGGGTGCGTTCTTCGAAGGTTGCGCCGCGCCCGGGTCGTGGTGCCGGAACATCCGACCCAGAACCGCGGCGTGGCTTCATTCTCGCCCTTTCGAACCGCCGCAAAGGCGATGCGTCGAAGCAACCCCTCGGGGCGGGGCTCGGTTCCACGGTTCGGTCAAGATCGCGGTCTGCCGCTTTTGAGTTCGGCTTGTTGCCCAAGCGACATCGGCGAAACCGGCGCAAAACCAGGGCAAGTTTTGCAGGATGTTCCCGGCGGCGCGGAACCCCTGCCGGTGCCCGGCGGTTTGGCAAGCAAAGACGGAGACGCGAATGGATCGGCTTGAGTTCAGGATTTTCGGTGCGCAGTTGGCGCAGGTGCGATCCCGCCTTGCGGGGATGGCGACGCCTGGCCCGCCCGAGCGGCGGACGGATGTGTATTTTACCCCGCCGGGGCTGCGGCACCCCCACCAGACCTTCAAGCTGCGCGGCGCGGCAGCGCTTGACTGCAAGCGGCTGACGGATACCTGCGGGCCGTTCGAACGCTGGTCGCCGCGGGGCTGCGTGGCGTTGCCCGCCACCGGGGCGGAACTGGCGGTGTTTTCCGGCGCCGCCGGGTTTCCCGCGCTGGACCCGGGCCGGACCTACAGCGCCGACGATATCACCGAAGCCTTTGCCGCGCAGGGCAACCGGGTCTTTGCGCTGCGCAAGATCCGGCGGAAATTCCCCTTGGGCGGTTGCGAAGCGGAAGCGACCCAGCTGGAAATTCCCGCAGGGGTGACATTCTGGACCGTCGCCATCGAAGGCGCGGCGCGGGCCGACATGGAACGCGTTGTCGGGGTGCTTGGGGTGGGCGCGCGGCGCAACGTGAACTATCCCGCCTGGATCGCCGCCCAGATGTGAGGCGCCCGGATCATCGCGCCAGTGGTCGGGTATACGAGGGCGAGCGGCAGCCGCGCCTTGGGCGCGGCATCGACGTGTTCACGATTGCCCGGAGATAACCTCCGGCGGGCACTCAACTGGCGCAGCGCCTCGGGCTGATGCGGTGTCCTGAACACCGGGCGAGGCCCCCTGCCCCATGCGCGCGCGTCAGCCGGGCCTGAAACGATACCCCTCGCGCTGCCGCGCGAGGGGCGCCCGCAGCGCGCCATTCCCTGAAAGCGCACCGGTGTTATATGATCGGCTTTCCGCCGGTCACCGCGATGGTCGCCCCCGAGGTATAGCTTGACGCCGGATCGGCGAGCATCACGTATGCCGACGCAAGCTCGGCGGGCTGCGCCGGGCGCCCCATCGGGTAGTTGGCGCCGAAATTGGCCACGCTGTCCTTGGGCAGCGTCGCGGGGATCAGCGGGGTCCACACCGGCCCCGGCGCCACGCAGTTCACCCGGATGCCGCGCGCGCCCAACGATTGCGCCAGCCCGGCGGAAAAGTTCTGGATCGCGCCCTTGGTGCTGGCATAGGCCAGAAGCCCGGGGTTGGGCATGTCGGAATTGACCGATGCCGCGTTGATGATCGCGCCGCCCTCTTTCATGAGCGGCACGGCGGCCTTGGACAGATAGAACATCGAAAAGATGTTGGTGCGGAAGGTCAGCTCCCATTCCTCGTCGGGAATGTCTTCTAACGTGTCGAAATGCATCTGATGCGCGGCATTGTTCACCAGAATATCCAGCCGCCCGAAGCTGTCGGCGGTGCGCGCGACGATCTCGCGGCAATGCTCGGCGGACTGGATGTCGCCGGGCAGCACCAACGCGCGCTGCCCCGCCTGTTCGACCAGTTCGCGCGTGCGGTCAGCCTCGGCGCTTTCGGACAGGTAGGAAATTGCCACGTCAGCGCCTTCACGTGCATAGGCCAGCGCGACGGCCCGGCCGATGCCGCTGTCGGCGCCGGTGATCAGCGCGGCCATCCCGGCCAGCCGCCCCGACCCGCGATAGCTGTCTTCGCCATGGTCGGGAACGGGCTGCATGTCCTGTGTGCTGCCGGGCAGGTCCTGGGTCTGTTGGGGAAACGGGGGGCGGGGATAGGCCATTTGTGAAGTCTCCGTTTGCGGCTATGTGTCACTCGGGGCCAGAGCCGCCGGTGATGCGGTCCTCGGGGCCGGGGCGCTCGTCGGCAAGTTTGCCCTTGCTGGCGGCCTTGCCGGGTTCGCCCTTGCCCTCTTGATGATTGTCAACGTGCTGGTGGAACTGGCGCGTCTGAACATGCGCGCTGTCCAGCCCGCGCTGGTCGGAATGCCGCGAGGTGTCGCGGTTCGACAGGATCTCGTTGTCGGGAAGCGGGTTGACATCGGCCGGGGACATCCCGCCTTCGGCGCTGCCCTTGCCGTGGTCCTGTTGGCCCGGCCCGAAAGATTTGCGGTCGGCGTTTGCCATGGCGTTTATCCTTTTCGGCTCTGGGTTCGATTGCCGCCCGGCAAGGTCGGCGCAAGGTGGCATGCCGCCCTGCGCCGCACGGGGGGTCAGGTCTGTTCCGACTGGGCGCCGGAATGGGGCTTTGCCTTGCCCAGCGTCGGCTTCTGGCCCAGCGGTTCGACCTTTTCGCGCACCGAGAATTCAGAGCGCCCGTCAAGCGACGGCCCTGCGGTCCAGCGGCCCTGCGGCGTCGGCTCGTCCAGCGAGGTGTTGAGGAAATAGTAGCTGTGTTCCGTCGCCTCGTGCGCGGTCGGGGTGGAATTGGGGATCGGAAGCTGCTGTTCCCAGCCGCCCAGTTCCTCGATCACCGCAAGCCACTGCTGCTGGTGCATGGTGTCGCGCGCGATCAGAAAGGACAGCATGTCGCGCATGCCCGCATCGCCGGTCATGTTGTAAAGGCGGCTTGCCAGCACACGCCCGCCGGATTCCGCCGTGGCATTGGCCATCATGTCGGCGGCAAGGTTGCCGGTGGCGTAGACGTGGCTCATGTCGAAGGGCACGCCGTTGGAATTGACCGGCATCGCCGACAGGCCCGAAGACAGGATGTGGCGCGGGTTCATGCCGCCCAGGATGGCGTGCACCACCGGGTCTTTCGCGGCCTCGTCCTGCATCGACACCGGCGCGCCCTCAAGGTTCAGCGCAACGGCGTGGCCGAGGAATTCGATATGGCTCAGCTCTTCGGTGGCGGTCATCATCAGCATGTCGCGATATTTGGAATCGCCGCGCGCGCCCATCGCCTGAAAGAAATACTGCATCGCGACGCGAATTTCGCCCTCGATACCGCCGATGGCCTGCTGCAAGTGCTTGGCAAAGGCCGGATTGGGGGAATCGACGCGAACTTCGTACTGCAGGCGCGAGGAATGATGGAACATCGTTTTCTCCTTTGTTTTACATAGTTCCAGAGGGGGTTCTACGCCTTGGCGGCATCACGCAGCCACGCGCGGTGGTGGCTTGCATCGGTTAGCGCGGCTTCCGCGAGCGGCATCAGATCCGGCGGGGTTTCGGGGTTCGCCATCGCGTTCTGCCAGGCGTCGACAAGGGTGCTTTCGTTGCGCGACATCGCGCGCAGCAGGGTCTTGTCGTCGCCCGCAAGTGCGGCGAGTTCGACCCGCCCAACGGTCAGCAGCGCCCGCAGGTCGCCGCCCTCGGTCGGGGTGACGCCGACCCTTTCGGCATAGTCGCGCAGTTCCTGGATATGCGCCGGCAACTGCTGACAGGTCATTTCCGCCTTGTCGAAATGATCCCGCGACGAAAGCCTGTCGCGCAAGGTTTCGCACGCGGCCAGCATATCCTGTTCAAGCGCCATCAGGTTCTGCACCAGATGGTCCGCCCGGGGTTCGGTTCCAATCATCTTGCAGGTCTCCGCTTCGTGTTTTCTGCACCGGAAACCGGGCAGGAGCGGTTCTGTTCCCGTTAAAAAATTTGACCTTGGGCGGGAACATTTTGGCAGGATGCCTGGCAGCAAGGATGGCGCCGAAGGCTGCGCCCTGATCTTGCACAGACACGGCTTCGACCTCGCTGCGTGGCCGCAAGCCAGGGCGGCCTGTCACTGCGGGAGGTCATCTCGTGCGATGGCAAAGATGCGGCGCAAAGCAGGCGGGCGTCCGGTCGAACCGTCGATCTTGAACGCGTTCAAGATTGATGGTTTGGTAACGACAAAGCTGCCAAATATGCGCCTGAAATTCATAGGCGCGTGGTATCTTTATCTTTCGCGCATAACCGTGCTACCATGACGCCAGAATCGAGTCGAACTCGGACCCAACCGAAGTCAGGGCTTATATATGAGCGGTAGTTTAGAACAGTTTTTGACAGATCTGTCACGTGGGCTCGAGCGCACGATGGTGGCAGTGAACAAAGAACTTACATTGCGTCAGCGCATCAAGCGCACGTGGTCCATGCGCCAATGCGCAAGGTTCCTGAATGTAAGCATTCAGTACCTGACCAAGTTCGCCAATTCGAGCGACGACTTTCCCGCAGGCGAATACGTCGGAAGAGAGCGCGTTTTCACGCTGTCCGAATTGATGCAGATGCGGGCGCTTCTGGCGGCCTCGGCAAAGCGGCCCTACGATTATCTTGCCTGGCGCAAGCCCGACGCCCCCCTGCCCGTCATCTCATTCGCGAGCCAGAAAGGCGGCACCGCCAAAAGCCTGAGCGCCGCGCATTTCGCCCAGTATCTCAGCCTGCATTACGGCATGCGTGTGGGGGTCATGGATGCCGACCCGCAAAGCACCATAACGCTGTATTTTGTCGGCGGAGAGGGGCTTCCCCAGATGCCCGATGAAAACACCGCATCGATGGTGGATTTTGCCGGTCTCTTTCAGTCGGAAGACGCGCCATACACCGACCACGATGCGCAAACGCTTGACAGCTTCTTTCTCAAGACCTCATGGCCGGGGCTGCGCCTGCTGCCTGCCCACGGCGAAACATCCGAGGGCGAAATCCAGATTGCGCGACTTGTCCGCGAAGCCCCCGCCGAGAAAAGCTTTTACCGCTACCTGCGCGATGCCATCGACCGCTGGAAGGCGGGTCACCCGCCAAAAACCCTGCCCAATGAACTGGTGGTCGACGGCAAGGTCGATCAGCAACGTCTGGACGCCGCGCTGACCGAAACGCTCGATGTCATCATCATCGACTATCAGCCCGCGCTTACCCTGTTTCAGCTGAACAACGTGATTGCGTCGTCTTCGCTGGTCATTCCGCAAACCATGAAGGGGTTCGACATCGCGACGCTGTCCACCTTCGTGAGCGGCCTGCTGGGGATGCTTCAGCACATTCTGGCCCATGAACGGATCGAGATCGGATCCGGCGCAAACATGCTGTTGCCGACGATCGTGCAACGTTCCAACGCGCAGGACCTCAACCATATCGGGAACCTGCTGGAACATTGCCCGACAGAGATCTTGCCGGTGTTCTATCTGCGTTCCGACGCGATCTCGAATGCGTCGGATGTGTATCAATCCGTCTACGAATACGAGCCGGACACGCCGGGAAAGCGCAAGGGGATCAACCGGTTCATCACAAATGCCGATGCCGTGAACGACGCCATAGTGTCGCGGCTCTGGCCGGGCCTCGAACGGGGCTACGCCGATACATGGATGGACGAGTTCTACGAAGACGACGGCGAGGGTGACGCATGAAACGCAGTATTCCAAGGTCGCTGGTCAGCAAGGCCACCAACCCCGATACACCCAAGGAGCGCGCCAGCGGGGCCGAAGGCAGCACCGCGGGCGACGCCGTTTCAACACCTTTCAAGGGTGCCGGCAGCGCCTGGAAGTCCGGAGCGCTTGCACAGTCGCAAGCCGCCATGGAGCGCAGCAGGTCCGAGCTTTGTTCCGACATCCTGAACGGGCGCCATGAGATACGACTGTCGCCGTACCAGATCTCGGATCCGATGGGGACCGACCGCCGACAGGACTGGATGTCGCAGGACGCTTTCAGGTCCTTGGTTGGCAGCATTGCCGCGAACGGGCAGGACACCCCGATTCTGGTCTGGCCCGAGGATCCGCACTGGACACCGGATCCGTTGGATCCGACAAATGTGGATGGCGTTGCATTCGTTATGCTGACGGGGCGTCGCCGACTGGCGGCCGCGTCGGAACTCGGGGTGCCTCTTCGTGCAATTCTTGCCCCGCCTGACGCGCGCAGCGCCGAGAACAGCAAATTCGAAATGTTGTTCCTTCGGTTCCGCGAAAATGAAGAGCGTGAAAACCTCAGCCCCTTCGAGCGCCTGGTTTCGATCGGTGAAATGTATGAGACACTGGCGTCGGGCGCGGAAAAGCTGACGGCCGTCGCCTTCGCGAAAAAGATTGGCGTGCATGAGAGCCTGGTCTCGCGTGCACGGTCCGTATTCGCTGCGCAGGATCAAATCTTGAACGCGTTCAAGAATGCCTACGACATGAGCTTTCGCGATCTGCAGGCGGCCCTCGCGGGTCTGGAGAGGGCGAACAAATCAAAGCCCAAACCGAAGGCCAAGCCCCGAAAGATCACGGTGAAACGCAAGGTGGGCAACCGAAATCTCTCGGTCACTTCTGTGGATGGAAACCTGTCCATCAAGGTTGCAGGAGTGCCGATTGACCAGGAGCGTCTCGAAAAGCTTGGAGATCTCGTCGCAAGCTATCTGAGCGCCCAGAGCCCGGAGAAGGGCACCGACTGACAACACTGTCGGCGGCAAGGTCTTCAGAACAATAAGGAGAAGAGAGAACGCAGCAACGAGCAACGTAAAGGCAAAAGAAAAGCCCCCAAGCGGTGTGGCCTGAGAGCTGATCTTATTGGTTTGGTCGCCTTAAGGATAAGTCTCACAGGGATCGCTGTCAACGACGAACGCTTCTGAGCGAACGGCATTCTTTTGCCTCCACATAACCGGAGGTGAGATACAGGCATGAAACATACAGGTTGGCGCAAGCCGACACCGGGTCTTGGGGTTGCTGAGCAGCTTGCCCAAGCCGGTGAACGGGTAGCAGTACCCAAAACTCGGGCGTTTGTCGCGCTCAAGCGCGTTGGCGCGCATATCGGCCTGAAGGCCGGCGACATGATGCTTCTTGATACGCTGGGGGCGTTTACCCAGGCGCAGGACTGGAACGAGGGGCAGCGCCCGATCGTCTGGGCGTCGAACGCCTATCTGATGGAACAGACGGGGTTTTCGCTATCGGCCCTCAAGCGCCACGCGCGGCGGCTGGCCGAGCATGGCGTGCTCTGTTTTCAGGACAGCCCCAATGGCAAGCGTTGGGGCCGCAGGGACGCAGACGGGCGTATCGTCGAGGCCTATGGCTTCGATCTGTCGCCGCTGTCGGCGCGGGTCGAGGAATTCGAACACCTGCATGCCCGGTTGCAGGCTGAGCGCGAGCTGTGCCAGCGCCTCAAGCGCCAGATCACCGTGGCGCGCCGGATGATCCGCGCCCGGATCGAGGCGGCTGTCAGCAGCGCGCTGCATGGCCCTTGGGCGCAGTTCATGGGGCTTTTCAATGAACTTCTGGGCCGGCTTCCGCGCCGCCACCAAGATTCAGAGCAGCTTGCGAGGCTGCTGTCCTGGTTCAAGGACCTTCAGCAACGGGTCGAGGCGGCCTATCTCCGGGCGACCGGCGCGGTAAAACCTGTGGAGAACTCTGCCGACAACGCCGCCGAAACGCCCGGGAATACTCAGGAAACGACCCCCAGGGAGGTCATTTCCGAACCTCATATACCAACTACAAATCAACTTGATCTTGTAACTAGTAATACCCCGAAATCCGGGAAACCAGCGGCCACGGTGCCCAACGCTCTGGCCAAAGAGCCGGTCGGCAGGGATCTGGAAACCTTGGTTGCCGAAACGCGCAAGAAACGAGCCGTGCTGGATCTGCCGACAATCCTGCAGGCCTGTCCAGAGTTCGCATCATGGGCACGCAATATGGGCGGATTCGTCCGGGATTGGGGCGATCTGCATCGGGTTGCCGGGCAACTCAGCCCGATGATCGGGATCTCGGCGCTTGCGTGGAACATCACCCAGGACAGAATGGGCAAACAGCTGGCGACGGCGGCGTTCGCGCTTGTGTTCGAAAAGCACAGCGCGGGCGAGGTGGCCTCGCCGGGCGGCTATCTACGGGGCATGGTCGAGAAAGCCGGGGCAGGGGATCTGCATCTCGAGCGCAGCTTCTATGGCAGGCTCAGCGGGCAGGCGGCGTGACAGGCCATGTGCTGTTTGCATCGAAACCCTGTTTCGGCTTTCCGTTCGATCCGCACGCGAAAACCAAACCACGGGAAAGGCAAGCGCTCACAGACCGGCGGCCTTCGTCAGGTTCACCCGGAACCTGTCGCGGCGGCGCTGGTAACGGCGGGTCATTTCGACGCTTGCATGGCCAAGCTGCTTCTGGACATAGCGCTCGTCGACTTCTGCCGAACTGGCGAGACCGGCGCGCAAGCTGTGACCGGAGAACAGTGCCAGGCGGTCTTTCTCGGGCAGGTCCGACCGGATGCCGGCGTCGAGGACCGTGCGCTTGATCAGGCGCGCGACATGCTTGTCGTTCAACCGGGTTTCGGATGCCCGTTTGCCATCGCGCGAGGTGCCGGTGAAGATTGGGCCGAAGTCGATCTTCGCGAAGTGCAGCCATTGCTCGAGCGCATGGACCGGGCAGGTTTGATCCCTGGACCCCCGCCCGATCGCGACCTCGCGCCAGCCGGTCTTGGCGTTCAGCGTCAGCAGGGCGCCCTTGTCCAGGATCTCGACCCAGCCGCGACTGCCGGGCGTGTCGTCCTTGTGCACATCAAGGCAGACAATTTCAGAGCGGCGCAGCCCGCCCGCATAGCCCAGCAGCAGGATCGCCCGGTCCCGCAGCCCGCGCAGGTCGAACGGCAGGGTGGCGACCATCGCGACAATATCCTCGGGCAGGATCGCTTCCTTCTGCACAGGCGGGCGCGCATGCCTGCGTTTGATCCCGGCCAGCACCGCCGCGATGTGACGGTTCTTGCGATCCAGCGAAAAGCCGCGCTGCGCGTAGTTCCAGGCAAGGCCGGACAGGCGGCGGTCGATTGTCGAGACCGAGAGGGCACGGGGCGCCGACCCGGCGGCGAGATCCGCAAGGTAAAGCCCGATCATCTCGGACGAGGGAGGCACCGGCTCGGCCCCTTTCATCCGACACCAGCGGGCGAAATGTGCCCAGTCCTTGGCATAGGCCTTCAGCGTATTGTCCGACGCTGCGGCGCGGGCGTAGTCGCGTGCGGTATCCACCAGACGATCGAGGCTGCCAGACCCGGCGACACGAGAGGGCAGGGCGATGTCGTCGCGTTCATCCTGATCGCTCTTGGTGATGTGGGAACCATCAAGCTCATCAGAGCGCGCTGACCCCGGTTTTTCGATCTCTGAGGGCATTTTCCATTGAATCCGGCGATGAAACTCACCTGTCTCGCAGTATCTTCCAGTATGTCCGATAATGCAAACTTATTGGACATGATACGATACGGGAAGGTGGGGCGGTTTCTATGCATTTTTGTGGCGAAAAACGCCGTGGTGATATAGGCTTTGGTCATGACAGTTGCCCGACCGGATCACATCACCGACCCAGACACGTTACCCCGGATGCCCGCCTGGGTCACCTCTGCACGCGCTGAAACCCTTGAAGATGTTGCGTTTTTGTCGGGCGCAGCGCTGACCCACCTGCATCTTGTGTTGGGACGCGCGGATGTGCCCCAAGCCTTATTGCGAGACCGCCTCGCGCTGCGCGCGGCCGAAGCTTGTGTCGCGTTTGCCGGTCGGCCCGAGCGGGCAGGGGAGTTGCGCGATGCGGTGCATCTGCTGCGTCCGGGCGATCTGACCGGTCCGGCGGGCGCGGTCTGTCAGGCTTGGCAACGCGCGGCGGAGCGGCAGGTGTCGATCGGGACCTTGCACCGGGCCTTGCCGCAACTCGATCCAGCGCGGATAGCAGTTTGGCTCGATGCAGGGCAGGGCGGGCCGGTAGCTCGAGCAGCGGCAGTGCTGGAGGCCGTTCTGGTCGATGCCCCGCGGGAGGAGGTTGCGGCGCTGGTCCTCGCGGATGCGGCCCTTGCCCAAGCCCTCGGTTGGGATCGTGTCGTGCCGCTGCTGGCCCCGGGCCTGAAACGCGCTGACCTGCGCAAGCAAGGCGACGACTTGCGTCTCGCCTGCCATCGCGCCCTTGTATCATCGGGGGCCGAGGCTGTCCGGCAGGCTGCCGATCTCGCGCGTCGGGCGGCGCATTTGAAAGCGGTCGCACCAAAGCTGCGAGCAAAAGGGGCCGGGAAGGCGGTCGGGATGTTTCTGACCCGCGATGCGGTCGTGCCTGCGGCGTTGCCTTTACCGGATCGCGCCGCGCGGCGGCTATGTGACCGGCTGGTTGACCTCGGCGCCGTGCGCGAGCTGACCGGGCGCGACACCTTCCGGCTCTACGGGCTGTAGCGATGGCAAAGGATCGCCCTGACCCCGATCTGGATCGCGAGCTGTCCGACCTGCCGCCCGAGCTGCGCTGGCGTGAATGGATGCGCCGCATCGAGGCGGTGCTGTTTGCCTCGGCCGCGCCGGTCCCGCGTGAAGACCTTGCCCGCATCGTCGGGCAGGGGGCCTCGGTGGATCTGCTGGTCGAGGACCTTGCCGCCGATCTGGAGGGGCGGGCCTTCGAGATCGCCCAGGTTGCTGGCGGCTGGATGTTCCGCACGCGTGCCACCTACGCCCCCGCGATCCGCGCGGCGGCAGATGTCGGGGACCAGCTACTCGATCTGAGCGAATTCGACGTCGCGGTTCTGGCCGCCATCGCTTACCATCAACCGATTACGCGCGACGGGTTGAAGGATATCTTTGGCAAGGAGATCAGCCGTGACCTGATCGGGCGGCTGCATGCGCGCGACTTGATCGGGACCGGGCCACGATCGCCACGCCGCGGTGCGCCCTACACCTTTGTGACGACCGAGCAGTTCCTTGTTGCATTTGATCTGGCGACTCTCGCGGATCTGCCAGAGCGGGAGCAGTTGGAGGACGCGGGGGTTGTGTGACCTGCCACGCGATTCTTCTTCCACGCTCGATTAGAGTCCGGCCCAACTTCTATGCGGATCTTGCTTCAGCCGCCGTGTCCTATCGGAGCGGGCAGTTCTTCATTGTCCCACAGCATAAGTTTTTTTTCCCTTTCAGGTCAGCAACTAGTGCTGCCTCAATCGCTCGTCTTCGATGCTCACGCAGTACGATTTCTTCGACGACCCGCCGATTTGGGCAGTCTGCACGAAGGATCGGCTTGTGCTGCTTTCGACAACCGGTTTCACAGCGATCCAGTTCGCATGAATTTTTTCTCAGGGATTTGTGTTTCCAAGTACAACCACGAGGACAGGGCGTCCTCGCATTCACAACGCGATCCAGTTTCTTTGTTGCGCGTGGGAGTTTTTCGGCAAGCCATCCTCGATCGCGAAACATTCCTCCAAGGAGTTCGTCAATCCACCCCAAAGGCTTGGCGAGCTCTTCCATGGCGAGCTGTTCAAGCGCAGCTTCCCCATGGCTCAATCCCGCAGCGAGAGGCCACTCCCTGCGTTTTGCAGCGTACTCCTGATTATGAAGAAAGGTCTCCAAGCTCGACCACCATCGATTGGCCGCATCGACATCGCCAAGCCTGTCTTCAGACCCGTATTCGAGGCAAAAGGTGCCCCCTGGATTTATGTGACGCTCCATACAGAATTCAGGAAATCGGCGATGTTCTGGCTGCTCCCTCACTGAGACCCCGCCCTTTCCTGTGAGGGCGAGTTCGAGGTAATAGCGAATGGGGTCAACACTGCCAGCCAGCGGGGGCGCGACAACTATCGTTGCGCGGTGCCTGCTGTGTTGCTGGATTTCAACCCATTTTGGGCAGTTCTCCAAAAGGAGTTTCAGAGAGTTCATTTCGACTTGAAATGCGCTCGCGGCGCTGCTTGAGGTTCGGCCACATGCGCCCGCGCATAGGTTGGGCTGGCGACGGTTGCAGGCACAGCAGAGAGGCATACCGCGATTTCACCGTAGTCGAGTTCGCGGGCATACCCATTGTCATCCATCAGATCGAACAGCGCAGTCGGGGCAGGTTCTGTCGCATAGATTTGATCAGGCTTTAGAGGCCTGACCTCTGGACATGATTATGCTGCGAGCGCCGCGAACTGCTGAAAAGCGGATAGGCCGTTTTCGCCGAATTGACCCTTTCGGA
>NZ_JBPWNX010000015.1:0-72733 GCF_054954595.1 Actibacterium sp. D185-2 | reverse complement strand
ACGTTGATCCGAAATTGCAGGCTTCTCGCCCGAAACCTACCAAATCCTGCAGTTCCAGAATACTGAAAACGCCGCTTCATAAAACAAAATCAATGCGTTGGGACTTGTTCAGGGTGAACTAGCTCAGTCTCTTGCTGCCGTCCTCGATGGCCAGATCCCCCGCGCAATCCTGTGCGCGGGTTCGAAAGATCGAATAAAGGTCGGCGCGTCCTGCACGCGAAACTTCGGTCAGCATGGTATCCCCCCTTGCGCGGGCTTCGGTTCAGAGACCCTGCGCCAGGCGCACGCCTTCATCAATGGCTCGCAGCGCATCCAGTTCGGCGGCCTCCTTTGCCCCGCCGATCATTGTAACCGGGACGCCGCGCGCGGCAAGCTCTTCTGCCAGGGCCCGTTCCGGCTCCTGACCGGTGCACAACACGATTGTATCGGCCGCGATGACCTTTGGCTTTCCATCCACAACGATGTGCAGCCCCGCGTCGTCGATATATTCATAGGTCACGCCGCCCATGGCCTCGACCCCGTGTTTGCGCAGCGCATTCCGCAGAATCCACCCTGTCGAGACGCCCAGACCTGCACCGGGTTTCGATGTCTTGCGCTGAAGCATGACGACTTTGCGGCGCGATGGTTCCGGGGCCAGAGGGTCGCCACTCAGGGCACCCGAGGAGACAAATTCGGGGTCCACAGCCCAGGTTTCGCAAAAGACGTCGGAGTTGGCAGTCTCGGCGGGTTCGGTCACCAAGAACTCGGCCACATCATGACCGATGCCCCCTGCCCCCATCACGACGACACGGTCGCCCGCCACACGGTCGCCGGACAGAATTTCGGCATAGGTCGCGACGCTGGGATGGTCGATACCCGGCAGGTCGGGAACCCGCGGCGTGACCCCGGTAGCGATGACCACATGGTCGAAGCCTTCAAGATCGCTCGCCTCTGCCCGTTGTCCCAGACGCTGCGTGACCCCGTGTTTCTGCATCTGACCGGCATAATACCGAAGGGTTTCGTCGAATTCGTCCTTGCCGGGTGCGGCGCGGGCCAGATTCAGCTGACCGCCCAGCTTGTCCTGCGCCTCGAACAGCGTGACAGCATGGCCCAGCCGCGCCGCCTCGGCGGCTGTGGCCATGCCCGCGGCACCACCGCCGACGACGGCCACTTTCTTTGGCGCGTCGGTTGGCGTATCCTGGAATTCGGTTTCACGCCCGGCCCTTGGATTGACCAGACATCCGACCGGCCGGTCCGAAAAGATGAAATCCAGACAGGCCTGGTTGCAGGCGATGCAGGTGTTGATCTCGTCCGCGCGGCCCTCTCGCGCCTTTTTCACGAAATGCGGATCGGCCAGAAACGGGCGCGCCATCGAGATCATGTCCGCATCGCCAGAGGCAAGTATGTCTTCGGCAAGCTGGGGTGTGTTGATCCGGTTCGAGGCGACCACCGGGATCGACACGGCCGCTTTCACGTTGGCTGCCGCCTTGCGCCAGGCACCGCGCGGCACCGGATAGGCGATCGTCGGCACACGGGCCTCGTGCCAGCCGATGCCGGTGTTCAGAATATCCGCACCTGCGGCCTCGATCTTGCGGGCCAGTGCGGCAATTTCATCGGCGGGCGCGCCGCCCTCGACCAGATCGGCCGCCGAAATCCGGTAGATGACCAGAAACTCGGGGCCGCAACGTTCGCGCACCGCGCGCACGATCTCGACCGGGAATCGGTGGCGGTTCGCGGCGCTGCCGCCCCAGTCGTCTTGGCGCTTGTTGGTATGGGTGACGGTGAATTCGTTGATCAGGTATCCCTCGGACCCCATGATCTCGACGCCATCAAAGCCTGCGGCCTGCGCATTGGCGGCCGCCACGGCAAAATCCTCGATGGTACGGAGAATGTCGGCGTCGGTCATTTCACGCGGGATGAAACGGTTGATCGGGGCGCGGATCGGTGACGGGGCCACACACCCTTCGATCTTGGCATAGCGCCCGGCGTGGAGGAGTTGCGCGCAGATCAGGCTGCCTTCGGCCTGCACCGCCTCGCAGATCGGGCGCAGGCTAAGCGCTTCTTCCGGATCATCGATTCGCGGACCTTCTGGATCGAATATGCCCTCGGCATTGGGCGAAAACCCGCCGGTGATCAGAATCGCCGCCTCCCCCCGCGCACGCTCGGCGTAAAACGCGATCTGTTTGGCTATGCCGTCAGGCTCGGTTTCCAACCGCGTGTGCATCGACCCCATGATGACACGATTTCGCAATGTATGCTGGCCTGCGCGGATGGGCGAGAGCATGGTTTCAAAGCTTCCATCTGGTCTATTTTTCACTTTGGTTCTCCTCCTCAAAACTGCACTTGATCTACATTCTAACATTTGTTAGATTTTTGGAAAGAAGATTTTCGCTCATGGGGAGGAGCACCGATGCAATTCCAGCCTACAGACGATCAGAAGGCGTTTCGCGAGACCGCAAAGCGCTTCGCAACTGAAAGGCTTGCGCCCACATATCAAGAACGCGCCAGCGGCCATACATTCGACCGTGCTCTGATCAAGGAGATGGGCGCACTGGGGCTGATCGGGGCCGATCTGCCCGAGGAATTCGGGGGACTCGGCGAAAGCTCTGTCACGTCAGGGCTGATCGTCGAAGAGATCGCCTATGCCGATTTCAACGCAAGTTACGTGCAGCTTCTGGGCTCTCTCATGGGCGGAATGGTTGCCAAACATGCCTCCAAGGACATCGCGTCGGAATGGGTGCCCAAGGTTGTTTCGGGTGATGCGGTCATTGGCCTGGGCCTGACAGAGCCGCGCGGCGGTTCGGATGCGGCGAACCTGATTCTGAGAGCTGAGAAATCCGGCAACGGCTGGCGGCTGAACGGTGAAAAGACATCCATGAGTTTTGCCAGTCAGGCGGATGCGGCGGTCGTCTTTGCCCGTACCGGCGATCCTAACGGCGGCTCACGCGGGGTCAGCGCCTTTTTCGTCGATCTGAACCAGGAAGGCATCAAGCGCACCCATTTTGACGACATCGGCACCAAGCCTGTCGGGCGCGGGTCGGTGTTCTTTGACGATGTTTTCGTTCCGGCCGAAAATATGATGGCGGAACAGGACCGTGCCTTTGGCACGATCATGGCGGGCTTCGACTATTCCCGCGCACTGATCGGGCTGGAGTGCCTGGGGGCCGCGCAAGCGTCGGTGGATGAAACCTGGGCCTACGTTCAGGAGCGCGAGGCATTCGGAGCCCCGATCGTGCAGTATCAGGGTGTCAGCTTTCCCCTGGCCGAGGCCGAGACCCAACTGACCATGATGCGCCAGCTTTGCTATTACACGCTGGACCTGCGCGACCGTGGCCTGCCGCACACCTCTCAGGCCGCCATGTGCAAGTGGTACCTGCCCAAAACCGCCTGCGAGATACTGCACCAGTGTCTGATTCTGCACGGCCATTACGGGTATACCACCGACCTGCCCCACCATCAGCGGTACAACGACGTTCTTGGCCTGCAGATCGGCGACGGCACGGCGCAGATCCAGAAGCTGGTGATCGCCCGCGAAAAGGTCGGGCGGCTGGCGCTGCAGTATGACAAAAGGGCGAAGGGAGTGTCGAAATGAGTGCTCCGGTCGCCGTAACCATCGAAGGTAGCGTCGGCATCATCGAGCTGGCCCGACCCGAGAAATTCAATTGCCTGTCACTTGACGTGCATGAGCGCATATCTGCCGCGCGCGCGGAATTCGAGGCGAACCCGGATATTCGGGCGATCCTCATCCTGGCGCAAGGCAAGCACTTTTGCACCGGTGCCGATCTGACCGAGGTGAAGGGCAAACTGAACGATCCCGCCGCACTGGACCATTTCATCGCCTTTGGCATGAAGAACCTGCGTGCGCTCGAAACCTGCTCCCTCCCTGTCGTCGTGGCGGTGCAGGGGTTGTGTCTGGCCGGCGGGATTGAACTGATGCTGGCCTGCGACGTGTGCTTTGCCGCCGAAACCGCCCAGTTCGGCGACCAGCACGCGCAATTCGGGCTGATTCCCGGTTGGGGCGGCTCGCAGCGGCTGACGCGGTTGATGGGGCAACGCCGGGCGCTTGACCTGATGTTCTCTGCCCGCTGGCTGAAGGCCGCCGAGGCCAAAGAGGCCGGGCTGGTCAACTACATCGTGCCGGATGCGGATCTGCACAAGTCCGCGCTGGAATACTGCGAAAAAATCGCCACCCGCTCGCGTCCCGGTATCGCCGAGATGAAGCGCCTGGCACGGGAAGGTGCGGACCTGGGCATCGACCAGCAAATGCGGCTGGAGCGTGACGCCGCCGTGCGCGCGTTGCCCAGTGATGACGTGGCCGAGGGGCTCGACGCATTCGAGAACCGGCGCGCCCCCGAATTCAAGACTTGAGGAAAACATGGAATTCACTTTGAACGACGAACAGCGCCAGATCTACGAATACGGCGGTCAGTTGGCGCAAGAATTCGACAACGATTACTGGCTGAGACACGCGCGCAAGCACGAGTTTCCGCACGAAATGTTCCACCAGATCGCCGATGACGGCTTTCTGGGCATCATGGTTCCCGAAGAATATGGCGGTGCCGGGCTTGGCATGACAGAGATGGCCCTGTTCATGGAAGGCACGGCAAATCACGGCATTCCGCTGCTGATGATGGTGGTCGGCCCGACCATGTCGCTGGCCCATATCGCCAGCCACGGCACCGAGTTCCACAAGAAAGAGCTGCTTCCGGCCGCCTGCCGGGGCGAAATCCAGTTCTGTTTCGCGATCACTGAACCGGGGGCCGGGTCGAACACGATGAAGTCCACCACGCTGGCCAAGCGCCGGGGCAACCGGTTCAGTCTGTCGGGGGAAAAGACCTTCATCACTGGGGCCGATGTGTCCGACTATTGCCTGGTTGTGGCGCGGACCAAGCCGCACACCGAGGTCAGCTGCAAGACCGACGGCTTTACCCTTTTTGCCGTGGACCTGAAGAAAAAGGGCGTCGCAATGCAGCGGGTCAAGATCTCGATCCCCCTGCCCGAAGAACAGTGGACCTTGTTCTTCGATGAGGTGGATCTGGGTCCCGAGGATGTGGTCGGCGAGGTGGATAAAGGGTTCTCGATCCTGTTCGACAGCCTCAACCCCGAGCGCATCATCCTGGCCGCGTTGTGCTGCGGCATCGGTCGGTTTGCCCTGAACAAGGGCGTGGCCTATGCGTCCGAGCGCAATGTGTTCGGCCAACCCATCGGTGCGCACCAGGGCGTGCAGCACCCGATGGCCAAGGCGCATGCGGCAGTCGAAATGGCCAGTCTGATGACCCGGCGCGCGGCATGGGAGTTTGACAACAAGCTGCCCGCCGGTGCGTCGTCGAACATGGCCAAATATGCCGCCGCCGAGGCCGGGATCGAAGCGGTCGACGCGGCGCTTCAGGCGCATGGCGGATCGGGCTTTACCGAAGATACGGGGCTTTACGAAATGTACCCGCTGGTCCGCCTTTTGCGCACAGCACCGGTGAATCGCGAACTGTGCCTGAGCTTTATCGGCGAAAAGGTCATGGGTCTGCCGCGGTCTTATTGATCGCTCTGCCCGACATGGAGAACGACATGCAATTTGGAATGCGCTTCCGGCGGGAGGATGCCGCCGACAAGGTAAATGATCGCTTCTGGCACCTGATCGAGGGCACACCGCTCGACGAGGTGCGCCGTATTCAGGAAGAGCGGCTGCGCGATCAGATGGCGTATCTCAAGGCGAACTCGACCTTCTATCAGGAAAAGTTCGCCGAGGCCGGTGTGGAATTCGACGATATCCGCACTATCGAAGACCTGCAAAAACTTCCCTATACCTACAAGACCGAGATCCGCGAAAGCCTCGCCGCCGAGCCGCCCTTTGGCAAGCACCGTACCGCGCCCATGTCGGACATCATCCAGATGCAGGCCTCGTCGGGCACGACCGGCAGCCCCTCATATGTGGCCCTGACAGAATCCGACGCCGAAATGTGGCACGAGATGACAGCGCGCTGTTTCTTTGCCAATGGTGTGCGTCCCGGCGATATGGTGCTGCACGCATTTTCGCTCGCCAAGGGCTTTGTCGGCGGCATCCCCGTGATGCAGGGATTGCAGTACATGGGCACGATCGATGTGCCGGTGGGCGCCGATGGCGGTGCGGAACGGCTGCTGCGCGCCTGCGCCGACACCCGCCCGCGTTGCGTGGTCGGCGCCCCGAACTTTGTGCTGCACCTGGCCGAAAAGGCTCCCGAGGTGCTTGGCTGCAAGGCCAGCGAACTGGGTATCGAGCGCGTGATCGTCGGCGGCGAACCGGGCGGCGGCATTCCCGCAATTCGGGCAAAGATCGAAAAGGCCTGGGGTGCGAAATGCACCGAGATGCTGGGCGGCACCGATCTGGGCGTGACATACTGGGCCGAGTGCGACGCCCAGTCGGGTATGCACATGGTCAACATGGATTATGTCCTGACCGAGCTGCTCGACCCGGAGAGCGGCAGGATCATTCCCTGGAAAAAAGGCGCAGAAGGCGAGATGGTCTATACCGCGCTCGGCCGCCAGGCGAGCCCGCTCGTGCGGTTCCGGTCAGGCGATTATATCGAAGTGATCGATACCGAATGCTCCTGCGGCCGCACCGGACCGAAGATCCGCTGCACCGGCCGCACCGACGACATGCTGATCGTGCGCGGGGCCAATGTCTTCCCGTCGGCGATCAACAGCATCATTACCGAAATGGTGCCGGACACCAACGGCGTCATGCGAATCGTGGCCGATTTCGAGGGCCACACCACGCAGGGCGCGCTGACGGTGATTGTCGAACGCGGCCCCGATCGCGATCCGGCCGATGACGTCACCCTCAAAAAGAAAATCGAGCAGCGGCTGCGCGACTCCTTGGTCTTCAAGGCCGACGTTCACCTGGTTGCGGCCGACACTTTTGAAAAACCCGGCGCCGCGAAGGTCGCCTTCGTTCTCAGGAAATATCCAGACCTGCCATGACTAGAATGAAATCCCTTCTCGACACTGCGTCGGACGACTTCCGCGCCAACGACGCGTCTTACCGCGAAAAGGTCGATGAACTGCATGCCCTCCGGCTCTCACAGCGCGTCGGCGGCCCCGAAATGGCGCGCGAACGTCATGTGGAAAAAGGCAAGATCCTGCCCCGCGAACGGATCGAACGGCTGATCGATCCGGGCACCCCCTTTCTGGAACTCGGCGAGCTGGCCGGACTGAACATGCACAAGGGTGTTCCGCCCGGCGCCGGCATCATCACCGGTATCGGAGTGATCGAAGGCCGCCAGTGCATGATCATCGCCAACGATGCTACAGTGAAAGGCGGCACCTATTTCGGGATCACCTGCCGCAAACATGTCCGGGCACAAAAGATCGCCTGGAAAAACCGCCTGCCTGTTATCACGCTCGTGGATTCCGGCGGGGCCTTCCTGCCCGACCAAGCCAACCTTTTCCCCGACGAAGGCCAGTTCGGGTCCATCTTTCACCAACAGATCGGCATGTCGGGTGACGGTGTGCCGCAAATCGCCGTGGTCATGGGGCCCTGCACCGCGGGTGGTGCCTATATCCCCGCGCTCTGCGACGAGGTGGTCATCGTGCGCGGCCAGGGCTTCATGTACCTGGGCGGACCAGAGCTGACCTTTGCCGCGACCGGCGAAAAAGTGGATGCCGAAACATTGGGCGGCGGCAAGATGCATTGTTCTGTCTCCGGCGTGACCGACCATCTGGCCGAGGACGATGCCCATGCTTTGGCCATCACCCGCGATATCGTCCGACACCTGGGCGAAAAGCCCCTGCCCCGCAAGACGCCGGAAACGCCGCGTGAACCTGCCTATCCGGTCGAGGAAATATATGGTCTCGTCAGCCGCGACCCCAAGGTGCCGACCGACAACCGCGAGATCGTCGCCCGGCTGGTGGATGACAGCGATTTTCACGAATTCAAGCCGCTTTATGGCGACACGATCATGACCGGCTGGGGGCGCATCCACGGCCATGAGGTCGGGATCATCGCCAATACAGGCGTGCTTTTCGTCGAAGCCGCGCTGAAGGCGACGCATTTCATCAATCTCTGCGTCCAGCGTGATATTCCGCTGCTGTTCCTGGCCGATGTGAACGGCTTCATGGTGGGCCGCGAGGTCGAGCAGATGGGCATTGCCAAGGCCGGCGCCAAGATGATCACGGCCATGTCTTCGGCCCGGGTGCCGAAATTCACAATCATCACCGGTGGCTCTTACGGGGCCGGATACCTGGCGATGCTGGGCCGCCCGTTCCAGCCGGACGCAATGTTTGCCTGGCCGACGGGACGGTCGGCGATCATGGGGCCGGAACAGGCCGCAAGCGTGCTGGCCCAGGTCCGCGCCCAGATCAACGAGCGCGAAGGCAAAAGCTGGACCCCCGAGGAGGAGGAAGCCTTCAAGGCGCCGATCCGCAAGGAATACGAGGATTTTCAGGGGGCCTATAATTTCGCGTCCAACCTTTGGATCGACAGCGTGATCGAACCCTGTGAGACCCGTGACGTCATGGCGCTGATGCTGGATGTGACATCGCGCAGACCCAAGGTCGATACCAACTTCGGCGTGTTCAGGATGTGAGGAGCGAACCGTGAAAATCAAAACGCTTCTGATCGCCAACCGCGGTGAAATTGCCTGCCGGATCGCGCGCACCGCGCGGGCCAGCGGGATCACCCCTGTCGGCGTGCATTCGCAGGCCGACGCCAATGCCCTGCATGTCCGCGAAATCGGCAGGTCGGTCTGTATCGGCGCCGGACCTGCATCCGAGAGCTATCTGAAAATCGACGCGGTGATTGCCGCTGCGCAATCAGTGGGCGCGGATGCGATCCATCCCGGTTATGGCTTTCTGGCCGAAAACCCCGATTTTGCTCGTTCGGTCGAAGCCGCTGGCATGATCTTCATGGGGCCGACGCCGGAAACGCTTGAACGTTTCGGCGACAAGGCCAGCGCCAAAGAGGCCGCCGTGGCGGCCAGCGTCCCGGTGATTTCGGGCGCCGAAGGTGCGCGGTCCGATCCCGAGCAGATTGTAGAGGAGGTGCGCCAAATGGGCCTGCCGGTGCTGCTCAAGGCTGTCGGCGGCGGTGGTGGGCGAGGGCAACGGCTCGTCACTGACGAAACCACGCTGGTCGAGGACATCGAAGGCGCGCTGCGCGAAGCAAAATCCACCTTCGGCTCCGAAGGGCTGCTGTTGGAGCGTTTCCTGCCCGAGGCGCGCCATGTTGAAGTGCAGATCGCAGGTGACGGCAAGGGCCATGTGGTGCATCTGTTCGAACGCGATTGCACGCTTCAGCGCCGCCACCAGAAGGTCATCGAGGAAGCCCCGGCCTGGGGTCTGCCCCGGACGCTTATGGACGACATCGCGCGCGACGCGGTGCGCCTTGGTGAAACGCTGGACTATCGCGGGCTGGGCACGGTCGAGTTTCTGGTCGCGGGGGACGAGTATTTCTTCCTTGAGGTAAACCCGCGCATTCAGGTGGAACATCCCGTCACCGAAGCGATCACCGGGCTGGACCTTGTCGCGCTTCACCTGCGGATTGCCGAAGGCGCGGGCCTTGGATTGGTGCAGGACGATCTGACGATCAACGGCCACGCGGTCGAGGCGCGGCTTTACGCCGAAGATCCGGCGATGCAATTCGCCCCGTCGACCGGCACCTTGACCACGCTCAGCCTGCCGTCGGGCCTGCGCATCGACAGCGGCGTCGAGGAAGGCGATGCGGTCACGCCTTATTACGACCCGATGATCGCCAAGCTGATCGTGCACGCGCCCGACCGGGAAACCGCATTGGCACGTCTGGCCACGGCGCTTGATCATGTCGCGGTCGAAGGCGTCGAGACCAATCGCGCCTTTCTGAGGGCACTGGCGCGAAACCCTGAATTCGAACGGATGCAGGTTCATACACGGTGGATCGACGGCCGGTTGGCCGAGCTGACACAGGCGTCCCCCCTCGTTCGCCCTGATCTGTGGAAAGCGGTTGCCGCCATTCTGTTCGTGGCCGCCTCGCGCGGCGATACGGATGCCAATCCCTGGACCAACCGTGATGCCTTTACCGGCTGGCGGCTCGGCCTGGGCGGCGATGCGATGGAAGCAGGGCAAAGCGTGACGCTCACCGATTCTGACGAGGTATCCGAAGAACTGCGCATCGGCCCTGTCAAACCGGGTGCCAGATACACCGTCTATTCGGAAAACGGCGAGGCGCTGACACTGTCGGCACGTGAACTGACCCCGGGCTGTTGGCGTGTCGGCGAAGGCGACACCGTCCATCTGATCGAGGCACGTCTGCACGCGGGCGTGATCGAACTGGACACGCCCGAAGGCCGCCTGGTCTTCCGCCCCGCCGCGCCCCTTGCCTTTGCCGGCGGCGATGCCGCGGGGGATCGCGCCGTGACCTCTCCGCTGACCGGCATGATTGTCGAAATCAAGGTCTCCGGTGGTCAGAGCGTAGCCGAAGGCGACGTGGTCGCGGTCATGGAATCCATGAAACTCGAAATCTCGATCCGGGCGGCCGCGGCCGGGATCGCCAGCAATATATCCGTCTCGAATGGGGACATGGTCGATCGCGGCCAGGTCATCGCCGAGATCCTGCCATCCGAGGAGTGATGAAATGAGCGACTTTCCCAAATTCGTCGAATTTCGTGAAGAAGGCCCGCGCGAGGGATTCCAGATCGAAAAAAAGATCTATCCGGTCGAAGAGCGGATCGAACTGATCGACATGCTCAGCGAAACCGGTCTGAAACGCATTCAGGTCGGCAGCTTTGTCAGCCCGAAATATGTGCCGCAGATGGCGGACACAGGCGAGCTGTTCCAGCGTATCA
Source organism: Actibacterium sp. D185-2 (assembly GCF_054954595.1). Classification (NCBI taxonomy): domain Bacteria; kingdom Pseudomonadati; phylum Pseudomonadota; class Alphaproteobacteria; order Rhodobacterales; family Roseobacteraceae; genus Actibacterium; species Actibacterium sp. D185-2. The sequence goes on along the minus strand of NZ_JBPWNX010000015.1, from coordinate 61,964 downwards.
AGCGCAAGCCGGGCGTAGATTACACATCGCTGTGGCTGAACGACAAGGGCTTTCGCAAGGCCCTGACGGCGCATGAGGTCGATATCGACCCGCGCCTGCTGTTCTACCCGTCCGAGGCTTTCGCGCAATCGAACAACAATTGTTCCTCTGCGGAAATGCGGGACAAACAACGCGACTGGGTTCGTCTTTACAAGGAAGAGGGATATACGGTCGATGGGGCCTATGTGATGACCGCCTTCGGCTGCAACTTCGAGGGACCGATCCCGCAGAGCCGCGTCCTGGACGATTTCCGCTTCGTCCTCGATCTTTGCAAGGACGAGGACATTCCGGTGCCGATTCTGGTGATCGCCGACACGATGGGCTGGGGCAACCCCGAAGCGGTCAAGCGCATGATCGGCGCGCTGCGCGAAATGGCACCCGATGCGCGCATCGGGATGCATATTCACGACACGCGCGGCCTTGGCATCGCCAATCTTTACGCGGCCCTGTCGATGGGGGTGGACATGTTCGAAAGCTCGGTCGCCGGTCTTGGCGGCTGTCCCTTCGCGGGCCACGGCCATGCCCGCGCCGCAGGAAATGTCTGCACTGAGGATGCGGTGTTCCTGTGCCACGAGCTTGGCATCGAAACCGGGATCGACCTGGACAAGCTGATCGCTGCGGCGGTTAAGGCGGAAGAAATCATCGGCGCACCACTGATGGGCCGGGTCATGCATACCGGCGGGCTCGACAAGTACCGCAAGGCAAACTGAAGAGGAATGAATATGGCAAAGGCACTTGACGGAAAAGTGGTTCTGGTCACCGGCGCGGGTGGCGGTATCGGCCGCGATATCGCGCTGATGGCGGCGTCCGAAGGGGCGGCAGTGGTGGTCAATGATCTGGGGGCGTCCCTGAAAGGCACCGGCCAGACCGAAAGCGCCGCTCAGGCTGTCGTCGCAGAGATCAAAGCCGCCGGAGGTGATGCGATCGCCGATGGCGGTTCGGTCACCGACCCCGAGGCCGCGCGTGCGATGATCGAGGCCGGTGTCAAGGAATTCGGGCGCATTGACGCTGTGGTCAACAACGCAGGCATCTTGCGCGACGGGTTCTTTCACAAGATGACGTATGAGGATTTCGATGCGGTGGTGAAGGTCCATCTCTATGGTGCCTTCAATACCAGCCGCGCTGCCGCCGATTATTTCCGCGAACAGGAAGGCGGCGCCCTGGTTCACATGACCTCGACCTCGGGTCTGATCGGCAATCTGGCGCAAGCGAACTATTCGGCCGCAAAGCTGGGTATCGCGGCGTTCTCGAAATCGGTCGCGCTCGACATGAAGCGGTGGAACGTGCGGTCGAACTGCATCGCGCCATTTGCCTGGAGCAGGATGATCTCGTCGATCAAGACCGAAACGCCCGATCAGGTGGCGCGGGTTGCAAAGCTCAAACAGATGACCCCTGCAAAGGTGGCACCCATGGCCTGTTTCCTCATGTCCGACAAGGCCGATGGCGTCAGCGGGCAGATCTTTGCCGTTCGCAACAATGAGATCTTCCTCTTCAACCAGCCCCGCCCGGTGCGGTCGGTTCATTCCGGTGATGGCTGGACAGCAGATGAAATCGCCGAGCGCGCCATTCCCGCGCTCAGATCGCAGTTCACACCGCTCGAAGTGTCGGCGGATGTCTTTTCGTGGGATCCGGTCTGATGGGAAAGCGCAAGGAAAAGATCAGTTCGAACATCGGCTGGAGCACACCTGACAAGATCTGCGTGCGGGGCCTGGACCTGCCGAACGAGATCCTGGGCCACATGAACCTGGGCGATCTCGCCTTTCTGCAACTGACGGGCCGCAAGGCCACGCCAGAGGAAAGCCGGGTCTTCAACGCCATCGTCATTACCCTGGTGGAACATGGCATCACGCCTTCGGCCCTTGCCGCGCGCATGACCTATATGGGCGCGCCGGAATCGCTTCAGGCGGCGGTGGCGGCCGGTCTGTGCGGGCTGGGCACGGTCTTTGTCGGCTCGATGGAGGGCGCGTCGAAGATGCTTTACGAGGCGCTGCCGCAGGACAAGCTGGGAACCGGTGTCGATCTGGATGCGCTTGCCGTCGAGACGGTCGAAAAGTTCCGCGCCCGCAAGGCCATCGTGCCGGGGCTTGGCCATCCGGTACACAAGCCGGTTGATCCACGCACACCGCGCCTGTTCCAGATCGCCGCCGAGAATGGCAAATCCGGCGAATATGTCGCTCTGATTCAGAAAATTCAGGGCGTGGCAGAGGCGAAATCGGGAAAGATGCTGCCGATCAACGCCACCGGTGCCATCGGCGCGATCTGCTGCGAATTCTGGTTCCCTTGGAAGATCGTGCGCGGCTTCGGTGTGATGGCGCGGGCGATCGGGCTGGTCGGCCATATCCTTGAGGAAAGCGAAAACCCGATTTCCTATGAGCTGTGGCAGCGTGCCGAGCAGGAAATCCTTGAAACCTCGGGACCGGGAGCGAAATAAGCGATGCAGACATCAGCTCCCGACACCCATGGCGACCTGCGCGATGCCCTGCGCGCGCTTTGTGCACATTTCCCGCCGGAGTATCATCGAAAGTTCGGCGAGAACGAAACCTACCCCGTGGAGTTTGTCAATGCGCTGACCCGCGAGGGCTGGCTCGCCGCGATGATCCCCGAGGAATACGGCGGATCGGGCCTGGGTCTGACCGAAGCCTCGATCATCATGGAAGAGGTGAACCGCTGCGGCGGCAACGCGGGCCACTGCCATGGGCAGATGTATAACATGGGCACGCTTCTGCGGCACGGGTCGGACGAGCAGAAGCAGAAATACCTGCCCGCCATCGCCAGCGGCGCGCTGCGTCTGCAGTCCATGGCCGTGACAGAGCCGACCACCGGCACCGACACCACCAAGCTCAAGACCACAGCGGTCAGGAAGGGCGACCGCTATGTGATCAACGGCCAGAAGGTCTGGATCAGCCGCATTCAACATTCGGACCTGATGATCCTGCTGGCCCGCACCACACCGTTGAAAGATGTCAAGAAGAAGTCCCAGGGCCTGTCGATCTTCATGGTTGATCTGAAAGAGGCCATCGGCAATGGCATGGAGGTGCGCCCCATCGCCAACATGCCCGGCCACGAAACCAATGAAGTGTTCTTCGACAACCTAGAGATTCCCGCCGAGAACCTGATCGGAACCGAAGGCCGCGGATTTTACCACATTCTTGACGGGCTCAACGCCGAACGCACGCTGATTGCCGGGGAATGTATCGGCGACGGATACTGGTTTGTGGATAAGGCCCGCGCCTATGCCGGCGAGCGTATTGTCTTCGATCGCCCGATCGGTCAGAATCAGGGCGTGCAGTTTCCTATCGCCAAGGCCTATGTGAACGTCGAGGCCGCCAACCTGATGCGCTTCGAGGCCGCAAGACGCTTTGACGCCGGGCAGGATTGCGGGGCACAGGCGAACATGGCGAAACTACTGGCCGCCGATGCCAGCTGGGAAGCGGCCAATGCCTGCATCCAGACCCATGGCGGCTTCGGCTTTGCGCGCGAATACGATGTCGAGCGCAAGTTCCGCGAGGCCCGACTGTATCAGGTGGCCCCGATCTCGACCAACCTCATCCTGTCCTATGTCGGCGAGCATATCCTGGGTATGCCGCGGTCGTTCTGAGGCCAGGGACCATGAGTGAGATCGACCTTGACGCGCTGGCACCCTGGCTAGGACGCACTGAAACCAAAGAAGACGTCCTGACGCACGGTCTGATCGACAAATTCCGTGCCACGTTCGGTCCGCATCTTTGCGGCGGAGCAGGTGATGTCCCGCTGGGGATTCATTGGTGTATTGCCCTTGATACCGTGCCAGCTGCCGCTCTGTCAGACGATGGCCATGCTGCAAGGGGTGGGTTTCTGCCCCCTGTCCCGCTGCCCGCCCGCATGTGGGCCGGCGGCGATGTTACACATCTCACGCCGCTGAAGATTGGCGAAGCCGTCACCCGCCGCTCGGTGATCGGGGATATAACGGCCAAGCAGGGCCGCAGCGGAACGTTGGTCTTTGTGACCGTAGAACACGAGTATTCGAGCGGCGGCCGGCTTTGTATTCGGGAGAAGCAATCGATTGTCTATCGCGAGATTTCCGCGCCCCGCCCGGTCAAGAACGCGCCTCACGCGAGTGACCCCACCACGCTCAGATCGAGCCTTGCACCGGATCCGGTGCTGCTGTTTCGCTATTCGGCGCTGACGTTTAATGCCCATCGCATCCACTATGACCACGTCTACGCCACCGAAACCGAAGCCTACTCTGGGCTAGTTGTACATGGCCCATTGCAGGCGACGCTGCTTCTGAATCTGGCGGCGGAAGCCTTGAAGCCGTCGCCCCACCGTTTTTCTTTCCGGGGACTTGCACCGCTGACCCTGCCCTGCGAATTGCAGTTGCATAGAGAAGGGGCCGAAACCTCCGGGACAGTCTGGTGTCAGGATCAAAACGGTCTTCGAAGTTTTACCGCAGAATACGCGGCCGACTGATAGGTCTTCTCTTGTAAAGGATTCAATTGCTGACTACGGGCTGTTGACGTTCAGGATTCCCTAATCCGTTGACTTCTGATTCGAGGTTGCAAACAGCGGAGAAACGGATCGACGCGATCTTCGATATTGAACGTGAAATCAATGGCAAGGACGCAGGCACACGTTTGGCCGCGCGACATGAATGATCACGCCCATCGGTCAAAGGTATCCGTCCGGTCTGACTGGCGTTGACTTATTCAGCGATCCAGTTCCAGGGCATCAGTTCATCGATGTGGGGCATTTTGTGATCTGCGACCCGCGCCAGAACCCAACGCAGCCACGCCTCGGGATCGACACTGTTCATGCGGCAGGTCTCAATGAGGGTATAGGCAATGGCAGCAGCGTCACCGCCGCCCTTTGATCCCATGAATAGATAATTTTTGCGTCCCAGAGTTACCGGTCTGATTGAGCGCTCGCAGATATTGTTATCCAGCTCCAGCCTGCCATCTTCGAGATATGCCCGCGCCTTTGGCATGCGGCCGAGCGCATAGCGGATGGCCGCTGCCAGGGTTGATTTGCCGGAGATCTTGGGCAATTGCAGCGAGAGCCACGCCTCGAGGTCATCAAAGACCGGTTTTGCCTTTGCCTGTCGCAGGGCAACGCGCGCATCAATGGGCTGATAGCGCGCTTCTTTTTCTACGGCATAAAGGGCAGCGATGCGCTTGATCGTCTCTTCGGCGATGGCGGAGCCTTCGCTCTCATAGATATCGACAAACTTGCGGCGCACATGAACCATGCAGGCTTGCTCACTGGCGCGATCTTTCCCGAACAGCCCATTGAACCCAGTGAAGCCGTCCGCATGGATCACCCCCTTATACCCCTTGAGGTGGGACGAAGGGTGTTCGCCCTTCCGGTCCACACTGAACTGATACCAGACGCAGGGCGGGGCTTGCCCGCACCACGGACGTTCATCGCGCACATAGCTCCACAGGCGCGCTGTTTGCGCCTTTCCTTTGGCCTGCATCTTGACGGGCGTATCATCGGCGAACAGGGCTGGCCCTGCCCGGACCAGTTTGCCGATATGGACGGCAAGTGGCTCCAGCAGCGCCGTTGATCGCCCCACCCAATCGGTCAGCGTGGAACGGTGCAGGTTGACCTTGTCGCGGGCATAGATTTCGGACTGACGATAGAGCGGAAGGTGATCGCAATATTTGCCGACCAGCACATGGGCCAACAGGCCGGGACCGGGACGCCCGCGGGTGATCGGGCGTGAGGGCAGCTCGGCTTGGGCGAACGCCTCGCAACAGGTGCAGGTCATGCGGGGCCGCACGATCCGTTTCACCACAAAATGGCCGGGGACGTATTCCAGCTCTTCTGTCGCGTCCTCGCCGAGCTGCTTGAGCGCACCACCGCAATCGCCGCAGGCGTCACCCGGCGACAGGATTTCTTCCTGACGTTCCAGATGATCGGGCAGCGGTGCGCGATTTTGGGCGCGTTTGGCAGGAGCCTCTTGATCAGTATCAGTTTCGGGAGCTGTCTTTTGCGCCTCGGAGGCCGCCGCAATTTCGGTATCTTCCTGAAGATCGAATGCAAGCTGATCCATGGTTTCGGATTTGCTGCCAAAACGGGCCTTGCGATGCCCCGCCAGTTCCTTCTTCAGCTTCTCGATCTGATAGGCCTGCGCCTTGATTTCGGCCGCCATCAACTCGCTGACAGCGCGCAGCTCAGTGGGGTCTTCGGGCAGGGATTTGAACGTCGCGCGCATGCGCATTTAATATCCGAACAGCTTCCTGAACGGAACGCAAAATGCGCGCAAACCCATGTTTTATTGACTTATCCGGCCTGCAACGGCCGCCATGTCCGTTGCGGCGTCCGCCAGTCAATACCCTCCAGAAGCATCGACAATTGCGCCGCCGTGACACAGATTTTTCCGTCCTTGGCCGCAGGCCAGACAAACCGCCCTTTCTCGAGGCGTTTCATGAACAGGCATGCGCCCTGTGTATCCCACCAGATGATCTTCAAAAGGTCACCTCGGCGGCCACGGAACACGAACAGGTGGCCCGAATACGGGTCCTCGGCCAGCAGCTTCTCCGTTTGTGCGGCCAGCGTGTTGAAGCCGCGCCGCATATCCGTGACGCCAGCCGCCAGCCAAACCCGCGTGTTGCTCGGCACCGGGATCATGTCGTCAGCCCACGCACCAAGCCCACGACAGATGCCAGCGACGTCGGGCCTTCCACCAGAATGCGCCGCCCGTCCGACAGTGCGATGTCCACGCGCTGCGCCAAAACAGCAGGTCCAGGATCAGCCGCCACGTCATTCATTCGCGCCCGAGCGGTGGGGCCTTCCAGGGCGGACGCTTCAATCTCGACAGGAAGGAAAACGCCTTCAAGAGAGATACTCTCCTCTGGCGACGGTCCGCTCTCCACCGGCGCAAACCGGGGATCCTTCAGCCACTTGAAAATCAGGTTCGCGTTCATCGAATAGCGGCGGGCAACCTGTGCAACCGAAACGTTTGGCGTCAACGTCTGCGCGCAAATCGTGCGCTTCTCGTCATCCGACCAGACCCGCTTCTTGAAACCCTTCTTCCCCGCCATCACCTACCTCAAGATGTCCACTTCTTTGGTGGACACTATCACCCACTCCATCACGCAGGCAGGGCAGTCAGACCGGACGGATACGGTCAAAGGTCTGCGCAGCTGGTTGATCGCAGAGCGCGGCAAGCGGTCGAAACACAACGGCGTCGCCAAAGCCATCGACTACTTCAGCACCCCCAAGCATGGATGGCGGATGTGCTTGCCCACCTTCCATGCTTGGGGGTGCTGAAGTTGAAGCTATCAAGGCCGCGTAGCCGCGGCTCTCGCCGGATGCTTACTCCGTTTCTGCGGTTGTCGCAGACGATCGGGAAGCGATCTCAGCCGTCCTTTTGGTTGATGATCAGTTCTGCATTCTCAGGCAGTTCCGAAACAATGCTCACCTCGTCGGCGCGGATTCGTGCATGCAGTTTGAAGGTCTCTGCTGCGGCTGTTTCCGCTGCAGAAGCATCGGCACCGTCTTCCAGCACAAGCGAGAGGCGGATCATGTCGCGATCGTTCTCGCGCGTTACCACGGCCTGCGCGGCCTTTGCACCCGGCGTACCGATGACAACTTCTTCGATCACGCGCGGATAAACGAAAATCTCACGCACTTTGACCGCTGCGCCGACTCGGCCCTGCAGTGCGGAAATCCGGCTGACGGTGCCATCCGCGTTGCTCTCCAGCGCAAAGGCGCTGTCTCCGGTGCCAAACCGAATCATCGGCCAGGTGGCATCGCGCGCGGTCACAACAACCTCACCCGGTTCCCCGTGAGCGACCTGTTCTCCACTGACCGGATCGCAGATTTGCACCACGCGGTCGGGATGAACCACATAGCCGTCGCCGCCATCCTCATAGCCGACAAGGCCCAGATCCGCAGTGGCATAGGCAGCCCAGGTCGACACGCCATAGTCTGCCTCGATCCGGCGGCGCTTGGCCATCCAGTCGCCCATCTCACCACCGAGGAAGGCCGTTTTCACCTTCCAGGCGTCGCGGCCATAGGTTTCGATCACCTTGTCCGCCAGCGTCAGGAAAAACGCGGTGGATGCGCAGATCGAAGTGACGCCGGTTTCGACGATGATCTGCGCCTGAAGCTCGGTATTGCCGACGCCGCCGGGAATTACGGTGGCCCCGGCGGCCTGTGCCGCTTCGTCGAACAAAAGCCCCGCCGGCACGAGGTGATACATCCAGGTGTTCAGGATGATGTCGCCCGCGCCCACGTCGGCCGATCTGAACAGCAGGTCCAAGCCGTGTCCACCGCCGCCCGAAAGCGACGGCTCGAAGATCGGGCCGGGCGACACGTAGATCCGGCCGACATCCCTTAGATCGGCAGCGAGAAACCCGCCGAAGGGTGGGTTGGCGCGCTGGAGCTTGAGAAGTTCTTCCTTCTTCATCACCGGCAGCCGTGACAGATCTGCCAGAGACCTGACGGTCGCCGGATCGAATCCGGCAGCCGCAAATCGTGATTTCAGCCCAGGGGCCCTTTCGGCGGCGGCGGCATAGGCCTGAGCTATGTCCTTGTAGATGTCTTCAGACATGACCATGCCTCCCTGTTCAGTCGTGGCTTAAAGCGGGCAGTCCTTGCGGAAGTTCGGCGCGCGCTTCTCGCGATGCGACAGTACCCCTTCCTTGACGTCTTCGCCCATGAACCCGAGCATTTCAAGCGCAGTCGAGGCATCGAAGATCGGGCCAGCCTGGCGCAGCCAGTTGTTCAGCGAATACTTTGTCCAACGGATCGCGCTTTGCGAGCCGTTGGCCAGATCGACGGCCGTGTCCAAAGCGATCTGCTGCAACTCGTCATCTTCGACGCACATTGACACAAGGCCGATGCGCTCGGCTTCTTCGCCCGAAACCGGCTTGCAAGTCATCAGATAGTATTTTGCCTTGGCCATCGAGGTCAGCAGCGGCCAGATGATCGCGGCGACGTCGCCTGCGGCAACGCCCAGACGCGGGTGACCGTCAACGATCTTGGCCTTTTTCCCGGCGATCGAGATGTCGGCCAGGAGGGCAACCACAAGTCCGGCACCGGCCGCGGGGCCGTTGATGGCCGAAATGATGGGTTTGTTGCAGTTGATGATGTTGTAGACGAGACCCTTGGCCTCTTTCCACGTCTTCATGATCTCGTGCGAATTGCCGATCATGCTTTCGATCAGGCTGAAATCGCCGCCGGCGGAAAACGCCTTGCCCGCACCGGTCACGATGACCGCGTTGATGTCGGGGTCGCGGTCGATATCGATCCACATGTCGGTCATCTGGGTGTGGGTTTCAGCGTCTATGGAGTTGAAGGACTCAGGGCGGTCGAACGTGATACGCAGGACGCGATCAGCCGGGTAGTCGAATTTCATCTTGTGATATTTTGCGTAACGATCGGACATGGTTCTTTTCCTCCTTAGGGTATTGGTTCAGTCAGGCAATCCGAGGACGGCCTTGGACAGGATGTTTCGTTGGATTTCGTTCGATCCGCCGTAAATCGTCGTCGGTCTGGCCTTGTAGAAGCTCGCAAGGACATCGACACTTACATTGCCGACCTGAAGCGGGCCGACGGTGCCGCCATCGGGGCCGGCGGCCTCGATCATCAGTTCGGTGATGCGCTGAAAGCACTCGGTCACCCAGATCTTGAGCATCGAGACATCGGCGCCCAGCGTCTCGCCACGCCTGAGCTGATCCGCAAAACGGGCATAAAGCGCCGCGTGGTCTTCGACATCGAGCGCGGCCTGGGCAAAACGGTCGCGGAACACCGGATCGTCAAAAGCGCCACGGCCACGGGCGAAGCTCTCAAGCTGCCCCAACGCGTTCTGGGCCAGGCCGGGCGAGCCGATGAAGATGCGCTCGAAGCTCAGGAGCGCCTTGGCCATGCTCCAACCCTTGTTCAACTCGCCCACGAGGTTCTCGCGGGGGGTACGGGCATTGTCGAAGAAGACTTCGCAAAACTCCGTCTCACCCGACAGGGTTGTGATCGTGCGCACGTCGACACCGGGCTGATCCATCGGAGCGAGCAGGAAGCTGATGCCCTGCTGCTTCTTCGGCGCGTTCGGATCGGTCCGAACCAGCATGAAGATGTGCGTGGCATCATGCGCCATCGTGGTCCAGATCTTCTGGCCATTGATGACGAAATCGTCTCCGTCAAACTCGGCGCGCGTGCGCAGGTTGGCCAGATCGGACCCGGCGCCGGGCTCGGAGTAGCCCTGGCACCAGATGTCTTCGCAGCTCAAAATACGTGGCAGCCAATAGTCTTTTTGTTTCTGAGTGCCAAACTTGATGATCAGGGGGCCGACCATCTGCACACCCATGTCTCGGCCACGGTTGACACCCCCGCGCTGCTGCTCTTCGTAGAAGATCAGCAGCTTGGCGGCGTTCAGCCCCATGCCGCCGTATTCCGCGGGCCAGGCCGGCGCAACCCATCCCTTGGTGTGCAGCTTGCGATGCCAATGTTCGATCTCGGCGAATTTCGGGCGGTGTGGCAGATGGCGCAGTTCTTCGGGGTATTCCGTCTCGAAGAACTGGTGCACCTCTTTTCGGAACTCTGCATCGCTCATAGCGTTCCAGTCGGTCATTGTGCGGCTCCCTCTTCTTCGCGCGCGTCGAGCCAAATCCGCCTGTGATATACGTCGTCGCCCAACCAGGCCGACAGCACCAGCGCCCGGTTCAGATAAAGCCCGATGTCAAACTCGTCAGTATAGCCGACCGCCCCGTGCAGCTGAATCGCGTCGCGCGTGATCTTCTTTGCGGCCATGACAGCGCGCGCCTTGGCACGGCTTGCCAGCCGCGCGCGGATCTTCGGAACCGTTTCGCCGTCCATCTGGGCGAGCGCCTCGCGCACACCCGCCTGCGCGACCTCGCGCATGACATGCAGATCCACGGCGCGGTGCTGAATAACCTGGAAGGAGCCGATGGGCTTGTCGAATTGCTCGCGGGTTTTGATGTAGTCCAGAGTAATCTCAAATGCGCGATCACTCAGGCCGACAAGCTCGGCCGCGGCCAAGGCCGTTGCATCGCTGATCGCCTCGGCGAGCGCATCCTGGACCGCGGAACCCTCAGCCAGTTGCTCTGCCGGAGTTCCGGAAAACGAAAGCTCGCCCAGCGAACTGCCGTCGGCCTGCACGCGCTTGTCGACGGAAAGTCCGTCTGCGGTGGCCTCGGTCAGGACGAGAACCGGACCATTTTGCCCCCCGGCTACAACAAGGAATCCATGCGACCCGGCCGCGCCTACAACCCAAGCCTTGCTGCCGGTCAGTTTTCCGTCTGCGTAGCGGCATGTCGCATCAGCGGGCGCTCCGCCCGGGCCGCGTTCCTGCCAGGCCACCGCCAAGGTGGTTTCGCCGTTGATGAGCTGCTCCATCTTCGGATGATCCGGGCGAAGGCGACGCAGAAGGCCGAGGCTCAGCCCGATCGTCAACACCACCGGTTCTGGGGCGATCACGCGGCCGACTTCCTCGGCGATGACGCCACCGGCGGCCAGGCCCATGCCAAGCCCGCCATTTGCTTCGGGCACCGTCACGCCGAAAACGCCGGCCCCAGCCAGTTCACCGATCATGTCCGAATCCCAGCCGCTACTGGCGTCACGCAGTTTTCTGGCCCTTCCACTTCCGCCAGCCCGTTCAAACAGGGTGCGTGCGCTCTCGCGCAGCAGGCGAAGGTCTTCCTGGTCGCTGGAAAGCATATCAGTCTGTGTCATTTCGTTTTCGCTTCATCATCAATGGGGCGTCAGCCGAAAGAACGACCTCGCCCTTGGGGTTCCTGGCGCTGAGCGTATAGTGCAAAACACCTCGGTCGGGCTTGCTTTTGGACGGCGTGACCGAGTTGATCGTCATTTCGATATCGAGGGGTTCATCCGGGCGGACAGGCAGCAGCCAGCGCAGATTGTCAAAGCCCATGCCGCCTATGTTCGCCATGCCGGTCATCAAATCCGTCACGACAGGTTTGAACACCTCAAGCACGGTCTGAAATCCCGAGGCGATCAGGCTGCCATGTATCGCGGTCGCATAGTCTTCGTCGGTGTGCAGCCGTTGCGGGTCCCACTCCTGGGCAAAGGCCTTTATGGACTGTGCGCTCATCGGGGCGCTGCGAAAGTGAAACACCTGGCCAGGTTCAAAATCTTCCAAATACTTCACGTCGCCGGCTCCGCTGCAAAAGCGGAATCATACCCGCTTGAATCTCTGGAAATCCGAACGCGGTTGAACTCCTCCAGTTTCGGATAAGTTTCCGTGAAGGCCTTCAGGAACTCACCTATCGGCGCATCGACATAAAGACCCCGGTCGTTCACATACTCCATGTGGCGCTGGTCCTGTTCGTCGAACTCGTGGAAAAGAGCATCGTGATAGCCGTCAAAGACCAGAGGCTTGACCCCGAATCTTTCACACATCTCTATGTTGAAAGCGGGTGTTACCTTGTAAGGTTCACCACCCAGCCACAGTTGAACGTAGCCGTGATAGATAAAGAGATCGGTCCCCATCAGCTCCTGCAGCTTGGGTGTATTCAGGTGGTTGCGCACATCTGCGAACCCCAAAGCGGCGGGGATACCGACGGCGCGCAGACAGGCCGCAAGCAGGATTGCCTTGGGGACGCAGTACGCTGCCTTCACCCCGGCGATCCGGCTGGCACGGTAGGAATCTTCATCCAGCGCAAAACAATACGGGTCGTAGCGGATGTCGTCGCGAACCGCCTCGAACAGGCGGATCGCCTTGTCTCGTTTGGTCGCGCCCACAGGAAGATTTCGCAAAGCCGATGTGACGAAACCCTGCACTTCGAGGCTGTCGCTTTCGACAAAGTGCGATGGCATGACATAGCGCTCGGCTTCCGTCGGCAGGTCGTCGTGGGGTTGGGCCATTGGACCTCTCCATCTTTTTCTAACAATTGTTAGATTACAATCTGGAAACCTGCGGGTCAATGAGATTTATTCTGTTTTTCGCAAGTCCTGGCCAAAGCGGGTATTGTCTTCCCCCAAGGCCGCAGCACGTCCGGCCGAACTTGCCGCAGAACGGAATTCCGGTGCAATTGGCAGCGGCAGCGCCGGTACCTCCCGACCGGAAATGTTCAGCTTTCGCTCGAATACGCCGCGTGCGATGAAATGCGGATCGGCCGCAGCTTCGGCGGGCGTTTTCACGACGGAACAACAACAGTCCGCCGCGGCCAGCAAAGACTCCCAATGGGTCGAGGGCTGGTCGCCCAGACGGCGCGTCACTTCCGCAACACTGGCATTGGGGTCGGACCAGTCATCACGAAGCTCCTGCGGCAGGCCGATGACATCGCAGAACGACTGCCAGAACTTTTCTTCCAACGCGCCAACGGCAATCTGACGTCCATCCGCAGCCGTATACAGCCGATACCGAGCCAGACCGCCTGTCAGGCGGCCGTGGCCGCTCTCGATGTTCTGCCCGGCGATCACAGCTTCGGCATGGGCCCAGTAGGCAAAGGCAAACGCCCCCTCGGACATGGCGATATCCAGATGCGTCCCCTGACCACTTGCCTGCCGCGCAATCAGGGCCAGCAGGATATTCACCACCGCCGGATAGGTTCCGCCCCCGATATCAGCGACCAGCCCGAAGGGTATGGTTGGCTGGGCATCCGGACCACGGCTCAGTGACAGAATCCCCGAATCGCCCACATAATTGAGATCATGCCCGGCAGTCGAAGCCTTCGGGCCGGTCTGTCCATAGCCGGTGATCGAACAATAGATGAGACCGGGATTGATCCCGCGCACGGCCTCGTATCCCAGACCGAGCCGGTCCATCACTCCGGGGCGAAATTGCTCTACCAGAACATCGGCCTTTTCAAGCAAAGGGCGCAGAACAATCATTGCGCCCTTTGACTTGAGGTCGATTGCCACCGACCGCTTACCGTGATTCAAAACAGCGAAGCCAATGCTTTCCCCGTCTATTTTCGGCGCGGTCAGGCGCGCATCCTCGCCCGTGCCCGGACGCTCGAACTTGATAACCTCGGCCCCGGCTTCGGATAACATGAGCGTGGCCATCGGGCCGGGAAGAAGGGTACTGAAATCCAGCACCAGGATATCCTTGAGCGGCTGTGTCATCGTCCCTCCCTCACGCGAAACGCGCAGCCCCGTTGTTTAGAACCACCACGTCGCGGGCCGGGATCGAAGCGCGGAACCGGGCCTCGCCACCCTCTTCCCAGATCTCAAACCGCACGGTCTCGCCGGGATAGACCGGGGCGGAAAACCGCACGTCCAGCCCTACAAGCCGGGCGGCGTCATAATCGAGCAGCGATTTGAGGATCGCCCGCGCCGCCAGACCATAGGTCGCAAGGCCGTGCAGGATCGGGCGGTCGAACCCGACCGAACGCGCCACATCCGGGTCGGCATGAAGCGGGTTCATGTCACCGCTAAGGCGGTAAACCAGCGCCTGGCGCGGCAGTGTTTCGATATCGCAGACATGATCGGGCGCGCGGTCGGGCAAAGCCGCCGGGGCCGGGCCGGGCCTGTTTTCGCCACCGAACCCGCCATCGCCGCGGCAGAAGGCCGACATCGCCACGCGAGCCAGCTTGTCGCCGGTGTCCGCGTCAATGATATCGCGGCTCTGGTAGATGACGGCACCCTTGCCCTCGCCCTTGTCGGAAATAAAGTCGATCCGGCTGCGGCCGATGATGTTGCCCTTCACCGGCAGCGGCTTGTAGATATCCAGCCATTGTTCACCATGCAGCACCTTTTGCCAGTTCACGCCGGTCTTGGGGTTGCGCAGCCAGAAGCCCGGATACCCCATCGTGACCGCCATCGAGGGAACGGCCCTCAGCCCGTCTTCATAGACGAAGGCCAGCTCTTTCCTGTCGGTCGGATCCTCGCCGAACCCGAGGCCGAGCGCATAAAGGATCGTATCCCGCTCGGTCAGTGTCTGCTCGATCTCTTCGAAGTCCCAGTTCGATAGCGCGTCGAAATCCAATGGCATGATCTTTCCTCCCTTGATCGCTGTCAGAGCGTGTTTTGCGAACCCAAGATTGCCGTGACCTGACTGGATAGCACACCGCCGTTCCCATGCGCCAGCGCCAGGTCGACATCCTTCAACTGAATGCCGGGTGCATCACCACGGATCTGCCGCGCCGCCTCGATCACGGTGAAAATGCCATACATGCCGGGATGCACACAGGACAAACCCCCACCATTGGTATTCACCGGCAAGACCCCGCCCGGCGCGATGCGCCCGCCCTCGACAAAGGCACCGCCCTCGCCCTTGGCACAAAAGCCGAGATCTTCCAGAAACAGGATCGTATTGATGGTGAACGCATCGTAAAGCTCGACCGCCTGAATGTCCGAAGGCGACACGCCCGCCGCGGCAAAGGCGCGTGCGCCCGACTCGCGGGCGGCGGTCACGGTGAAATCCTTCATCTGCGATATTTGCCGGTGCGAGCTTTCCGCCGCGCTGCCCAAAACGTAAACCGGGGCCTTAGGGAAGTCCCTGGCACGGTCGGCGCGAACCATCACGATCGCCCCGCCGCCATCGGTGACAAGACAACAATCGCGCACAGTCAACGGATCGCCCACCATACGCGCGCCCAAAACATCCTCGCGGCTGAGCGGGCCGCGCTCGAATGCCTCGGGGTTGTGCTGCGCCCAGGCCCGCGCGGCCACGGCCACATCGGCCAGCTGTTCGCGGGTGGTGCCAAATTCATGCATGTGCCGTGCCGCCGCCATCGCATAGGCGGAAATCGGATATCGCGGATTATAGGGCGCCTCATAGGCGGGCGGGCGCGAGGCCGTCACCAGCCTGCCCGACGCGGTGCGCTGGTTGGAGCCATAAACGATCAACGCCACATCACACAGGCCAGCCTCCAGCGCCATCGTGGCGGAGGTCAGGTAATTCACGAAGGACGACCCGCCCGTCATGGTGCCGTCGATGAACCTGGGCTGAATGCCCAGATATTCGGCCGCCATAAGGGCAGGCATGCTGTCTTCCATCATGGTGCAGAACAGACCGTCCACATCGGACAGCTTCAGCCCCGCATCGCCAAGTGCCGCAAGTGCGGATTGCGCCATGACATCATAGGCCGTCAGCCCATGCGCCTCGCCGAAACCCGCGTGCCCGGTTCCCACAATGGCGGATTTTCCCCGAAGTTTAGTGGTCATGAGTTATACCTCCACTGGCTTGAAAAGCACAGCCGGTTGGCCCTCGGCCTCGCCCACGAAGGCTGTCACGGCCATGTCGATGACAATGTCACCGGGGGCAATGCCCTCGACCCGGCTCATCATCCGAACGCCTTCCTCCAGTTCCACCACGCACACGTTATAGTCGCCGCCGCGCTCGGGCTTCTGGCGCACGACAGTGGTGGTGTGGACCCGGCCCTTGCCGCTGGCGGGATGCCAAGAGATCGCGGTCCCATGGCAGTGCGGACACAGAACCCTTGGAAAGAAATGATAGGCTCCGCAATCATCGCATCTGGGCAGCACAATCTCTCCGTTTGTCAGCGCGCGTTGGAATATCTGGTCTGGTCCTGTGGCGTCCGGCACCGGCATTCTCCTCAAATGGTCCATTCCTGGTTAATCGTATTGATAATATTTCTAACATCTGTTAGAATTTGTCAAGCTCTTAGGATCACTTGAGAGAAAGCCATGTCAAGTTCAAATTCAGCCCCCCTTTCCGGCAAGCTCGTCATCGCGCTCGAACAGGCGGTGGCGGCGCCCTTTTGCTCTTCGCGGCTTGCCGATGCCGGTGCGCGGGTGATCAAGGTCGAACGCAAGGGTGTGGGCGATTTCGCGCGCGCCTATGATACTGTCGCCAACGGCGAAAGCGCCTATTTTATATGGCTGAACCGGGGCAAGGAATCGGTCGCACTGGATATCAAAGCAGCAGAAGATCGCGATATCCTGCTGAAAATGCTGGAAAACGCGGATGTGTTCATTCAAAATCTTTTGCCGGGCGCCCTGGCAAAGCTGGGTCTGGATTCCGCGAGTCTGCGAGAGATGTTCCCGCGTCTCGTGACTTGCGACATCACCGGATACGGCGAAGACGGCCCGATGCGCAACGCCAAGGCCTATGACCTTCTGGTGCAATGCGAAAGCGGCCTGGCATCGGTGACCGGCACGCCGGACGGGCCGGGGCGGGTTGGCGTGTCGGTCTGCGACATCGCCACGGGCATGACAGCCCATGCCGGGATCTGCGAAGCGCTGATCGGGCGTGAGCGCACCGGCAAAGGCAGCGGCGTTTCGGTGGCCATGTTCGACGTGATGGCCGACTGGATGTCGGTTCCGCTGCTCTATCACGACTATCTTGGCAAACCGACGCCCCGCGTCGGTCTGAACCACACGGTGATATGCCCCTACGGCGCCTATGAGTGCCGGGACGGTCAGCTTGTCGTCATTACCGTGCAGCACAGCGGCGAATGGCAACGGTTCTGTGAACACATACTGGGCGATGCGACTCTGGCAACCAACCCCCGGTTTCATGACAACACGGCGCGAATTGACAACAAGCCCGCGCTCGAAGCGCTCATCAAGGCCGTGTTCGCCTCGCATGACCGCGTCGAGATGCTGAAGCGGCTCGATGCTGCGGGCATTGCATTCGGGGCAGTCAACGATGTGGCCTCCCTGTCCGACCACCCCCAGCTCGACCGGTCCGTCATCAGCACGCCCTCTGGCGAAATCAACGTCCCTGCGCCCCCGATCCGGCGCAGCGCCGGAGAGACGACACTTGGCCCTTGCCCTGCTTTTGACGCGGACGGCAAAGCCATCCGCGCCGAGTTCGACCCTCGTCATAGAACAGGATACGCGCATAAATGACCGCTGCGCAGAAACCCGCGATCCTTGATGGCGTGAAGATTGTCGATCTTACTTCTGTGGTCTTCGGTCCTTTGGCCACGCAAATGCTGGGCGATCTGGGGGCCGATGTGATCAAGGTGGAAGGCCCCGAGGGAGATCTTTTGCGCCAGGTCCAGCCGTCCCGCAACAAGCTGATGGGGGCCGCCTTTCTGGGGACCAACCGCAACAAGCGCAGCGTTGTGCTCGACCTGAAAACGCAATCCGGCCGCGACCGGCTGCGCAAACTGCTCTCCGATGCCGATGTAATGATTTCAAGCATTCGGCCCGCGGCGCTTGCGCGCCTGTCGCTTGATCCCCAAACCCTGCGCCACGAAAACCCAAACCTGATCACGGTATCTGTCACTGGGTTCGGGCAGGACGGGCCCTATGCCGCCAAGCCCGCGTTTGACGATTCCGTCCAGTCGGTTTCGGGCCTGGCCAGCTTGGCAACATTGCGCGACCCCAAGGCTCCGCCTGCTTATGCTCCGACGATCCTCGCCGACAAGCTTGGTGGCGTGACAGCCGCCTATGCCGTCATGGCGGCCCTGTTCCACCGCGAGCACACGGGTGAAGCCCAGCATGTCGAAGTCCCGATGTTCGAGACCCTGGCATCGTTTCTAATGGTCGAACATTTGGATGGCGCCACCTTCGAAGAAAGCCCGAAGGATTTCGGCTATGCAAGGATGCTGGTTCCGCACAGGCGCCCGGTTCGGACGGCGGACGGCTATCTCACAATTCTGCCCTACACCAACGTGCAGTGGGCGCGGTTCTTCAAGGCGGTCGGACTCGATGAGATGATCGACCACGTTTGGGTCACTGACATGGATGCGCGCAGCCGCAACATCGGCGCGGTCTACGACATGGTGGCGCAGATTGCGTTGACCCGGACAACGGATGACTGGCTTGCCCTAATGGAGGACGCTGACATCCCCGCCATGCCGGTGAATAACCTGTGGGATTTGCCGAACGACCCCCACCTTGTTGCGACCGGGTTTTTTCAGCAGATGGATCACCCGAGCGAAGGTGCCATCTGGACGACACGCCCGCCGATCCGGTTCTCGGCGACACCGGCGCGACATGACCACCGCCCTGCCCCACGGCTGGGGGAGCACGACGAAGAGATATTCGGGCCGGGTGAAAAATAACCCCCTGCACCGGACGGATCAAACATCCAGCGAACGTGCGATCAGTTCCTTCATTATTTCGTTGGTGCCGCCATAGATCATCTGGACCCGGCTGTCGGCATAAAGGCGCGCGATCGGGTATTCCATCATGAAGCCATAACCGCCGTGTAGTTGAAGGCATTCATGCATGACCTCGTTTTGCATCTGGCTGCCCCACCATTTCGCCATCGAGGCCGTGGCCGCATCAAGTTCGCCGGTTTCGAGGCGCGCGAGCCCGTCATTGACGAAGGAGCGCAGCAATTCGGCCTTGGTCTTGCATTCCGCCAATTTGAAGCGTGTGTTCTGGAAATCCATGATCCGCTTGCCGAATGCTTTGCGGTCCTGAACATATTTCACAGTTTCAGCGATGGCAAAGTCAATGAACCCAAGCGCGGTAACGCCGATCATCAGCCGCTCCCATGGCAGCTGCTTCATCAACTGGTAGAAACCCTGCCCCTCTTCTGGGCCAAGCAGGTTCGCCGTCGGCACGCGCACATCCTCGAAGAACAGCTCGGCCGTATCCGATCCCTTCATGCCCAACTTCTTCAGGTTCCGTCCCCTACGAAACCCTACGGCGTCCTCGGTTTCCAGAACGATCAGCGAAACGCCCTTGGCGCCAGCGCTGCGGTCGGTCTTTGCCACGACGACTACCAGATCGGCTGTATGTCCGTTGGTGATAAAGATCTTCGAGCCGTTGATCTTGTAATGGTTGCCATCCTTTTCCGCATGGGTCTGGACGTTCTGGAGGTCAGAGCCCGTTCCCGGCTCGGTCATCGCGATGGCCGCGACACTGTCGCCGCTGACTAGCTTCGGCAACCACTTTTTCTTTTGTTCTTCGCTGCCATAGGCGTAGATATAGTGGATTACGATGGACTGGATGCCATAGCCCCAACCCGTATCACCGGTGCGTCCCTGCTCATAAACGGTAATCGCATCGAACCCGATGCCGCCACCGAACCCGCCATATTCTTCGGAAATCGAGCCGCCCATGACACCCTGTTGACCGACTGTTTTCCAGAAGTCTCGGTCGACAATGCCCTGCTCCGCCCATTTTTCAATGTTTGGAGCCATTTCGGCATCAAAAAGCTTGCGTGTGCTATTCGCGAACATCTTGTGTTCTTCCGAAGCCCAGGCCGAACTATTCGTGATCAGAGACAAATTGGAGTCCATCCTTAAGGTTGGTATTGCCATAAATCTAACATCTGTTACTTTTTCGGCAATGGCCCAGTCTCAAGGCGAACGCTGCGTTACGTTGCTAGGGTCAGGACCCATTGATCTTGCGCGCGCGGCATGATTCAGGCTCCGCAAGGAGACCGATCAATGAGCAATCTTTTCTGGCTGACGGAAGCACAGATGGCCCGGCTTCGGCCGTTTTTTCCGAAGAGCCATGGTGTGCCGCGCGTAGATGACCGCCGCGTGTTGAGTGGCATTATCTTCATCAATCGCAATGGCTTGCGGTGGTGCGATGCGCCCAAGGAGTATGGCTCGCCGAAGACGCTCTACAACCGATGGAAGCGGTGGGGGGACAAGGGCATCTTTGCTCGGATGATGGAAGGGCTGGCCTCCGAGGCCGCCGTTCTGAAGACGGTGATGATCGATGCGACCTAGCGCCCGTCACGCAACCAAGTGAAGATCAGATTGGCATTCACCGCATAGCGCTGCGCAACCTGGGCAACCGAAACACCCGGTGCCGTCGTCTGGAAACAGATCGACCGCTTCTCTTCATCCGTCCAAAGCCGCTTCGTCCGCCGCGCCACGCCATCACCAAAGTGCCCACTATCGATCATGGACACTATCCCACACTCTCAACCCGCGGCAGTGCGGTCAGACCGGACGCTTACCTCACCGCAGGCCTACTTAGGAACAAGATGTGCATACAAAAAAAGCCCGCCGGATGACGGGCTTTCTCGCATTCGATGTGCCGCGATTTACAGCGCGTCAATCAGGGCCGGGACGGCCACGAACAGGTCGGCGACCAGGCCGAAGTCAGCAACTTGGAAGATCGGTGCTTCTTCGTCCTTGTTGATCGCGACGATGATCTTGCTGTCCTTCATGCCAGCTAGGTGTTGGATGGCGCCCGAGATGCCAATGGCGATGTACAGATCCGGGGCGACGACCTTGCCAGTCTGGCCCACCTGCCAATCGTTCGGCGCAAAGCCCGAGTCCACAGCCGCGCGGGATGCGCCGACGGCGGCGCCCAGCTTGTCGGCCAGTTTCTCGATCAGGGCGAAGTCGGTTTCCGAACCAACGCCGCGCCCGCCCGACACGACCACGCCTGCGCTGGTCAGTTCGGGGCGGTCAGAGGCGGCCACCCTATCTTCGACCCATTCGGACAGGCCGGGGTCGTCGCCGGTGGCGATAACTTCGACCGGGGCCGAACCACCCGTGGGCGCAAGGTCAAAGGTCGAGGTCCGGATGGTCATGACCTTGACGCTGTCGGTGGATTTCACCGTTTGGATCGCGTTGCCCGCATAGATCGGACGTTCGAACGTGTCGGCATCGACCACGCCAACCACGTCGGATAGGATCATCACATCCAGCAAGGCCGCTACGCGCGGCATGATGTTTTTCGCATCGGTCGTGGACGGTGCCACGATATGCGAATAGCCCGAGGCGAGGCTGACGATCAGGGCGGCCACGGGTTCGGCAAGGCGGTGGCCGTAAAGCGCATCCTCGGCGACCAGCACCTTCGACACGCCCCCGATCTTGGCGGCCTCATCCGCCGCCGCTTTGGCCGAAGCGCCGGTGCAGAGCACGATCACATCGCCCAGTTGTTTGGCCGCGGTCACTGCCTTGGCGGTGGCGTCCAGCGCCAGCGCGCCATCGGTCACTTCAGCAATCAGAAGAACAGCCATTACACAGCCCCTGCTTCTTTGAGTTTTGCTACAAGCTCGTCCACCGAGGCCACCTTGATGCCTGTCGCGCGCGGTGCGGGTTCAGTGGTCTTGACCACAGTCAGACGCGGGGTGACATCGACGCCGTAATCGGCGGCAGTCTTTTCCTCGAGCGGTTTTTTCTTTGCCTTCATGATGTTGGGCAAGGACGCATAGCGCGGCTCGTTCAGGCGCAGGTCGGCGGTGACGATGGTGGGAAGTTTCACCTTGATCGTCTGCAGACCGCCGTCCACCTCGCGGGTGACGAGCGCATGATCGCCTTCGATCTCCAGCTTGGAGGCAAAAGCCGCCTGAGACCAACCCAGCAGCGCGGAAAGCATCTGGCCGGTGGCGTTCATGTCGTTGTCGATGGCCTGTTTGCCCGCGATCACCAGACCGGGGTTCTCCTCGGCGATGACGGCCTTGAGGATCTTGGCGACGGCCAGCGGTTCGATGTCGGTGTGGACGTCATCAGCGGCGTTAACCAGAATGGCACGGTCGGCGCCCATGGCCAAGGCGGTGCGCAGGGTTTCCTGCGCCTGCTTGACGCCGATCGACACGACGACGACTTCTTCGACCTTGCCGGCCTCTTTGAGGCGGATCGCCTCTTCGACCGCGATTTCGTCGAACGGGTTCATCGACATTTTGACATTGGCGAGATCGACACCGCTTCCATCCGCCTTGACGCGGACCTTCACGTTGTAGTCGATCACGCGTTTTACAGGCACAAGCACCTTCATCTACGGTCTCCTTTGGTTTTTCGATATGGTTTCCACCGACCTATCGGTCCGTGAATTGGGGTTTGCGTTTCTCCGAAAACGCCTTCATGGCCTCGGGAAAGTCATGCGCGCACAGCAGAACACTTTGGCAATCACGTTCGATGTCCAGAGCCTCCAGATAGCTGCACTCCGCCGTGGCGCGCATCACGCGCTTGGTTGTCTGGACACCGAACATCGGGTGTGGGGCGATCTCGCGGGCAATTTCCAGAGCGCGTTGCTCGACCTGGTCGGCGGGTACGCATTCTTCCACGACGCGCAGTTCCTTGGCGGTGCGCCCGTCTATTTCACGACCTGTGAGAACAAGCATCCGCGCCACGCCCGCGCCGGCACGTTGCTGAAGCAGCCAGCTCGACCCGGTGTCGGGACAACCGCCGATGCGGGCAAAAACCTCGCACAGCCGGGCATCTTCGGCCGCTACGACGATATCCGCCGACAGGGCCAGGCTGAGGCCGGCACCAAATGCTACTCCGCATACAGCAGAAATCAGAGGCTTGCGAAAAAGATAGGCCGCGCGCCCGCCATCATGAACGCGGTCGATCATTTCGGATGTCGCCCTGGCTCCTTTGGCGATCTCAGCCTGAAACCCGACGAGATCGCCGCCGCTGCTGAAATGATCGCCGCCGGTCATGACGACGACGCGGATTGCATCATCCTGGTCGGCCTCGCGCAAGAGCGTCACCAGTTGCTCGACGAATGCCAAGCTGTAGGGGTTGCGCTTTGTTGGCTGGAGAAAACGCAGGATGCCGACAGGCCCTTCCCGGTCAAGATGAATAAGGTCAGTCATTCCAATCTCCATCATGTACCCGTCCAGACCGGCGCTCGTTTTTCGGCGAATGCCCTGGGGCCCTCAATCGCGTCGTTGCTGGCATATACAACCTGGTGCAGGCGCTTGCCTTTTTCGAGGCCACCCGCACAGCCCAGGTCCATGGTCGCGCGAACGCCGCCCTTGGCGGCGATCACCGAAAGCGGGGCCCCGCTGGCTATGCGTTTGGCAAGGTCGAATGCCCGTGCGCGAACGGCATCGGGGGTGTCCTCGATATAGTTGGTGAACCCGTATTCGTGGAGCCGCTCGATCGGCATCAGGTCTCCGGTCAGCAGGATTTCCATAAGGATGGGCTGCGGTAGCATGGTCAGTGCCGGCGAAGCCCAAGGCGATCCGCGACCGATCTTCACCTCGGTAATGCCAACCTTGGTTCCCTTGAGTCCGACCCGCAAATCGCAATTCAGCGTCAGCATCATGCCGCCCGCCATCAGCGACCCCGTCATCGCCGCGATGATCGGCTTCTTGCAGGCGCGCATGGTTTCGTGAAACGGATCGCGCATCTTGGTCAGGATATCGACCCCTTCATCGCGCGCAATCTGCGTGGCTTCCTTCAAATCCAGCCCGGCGCAGAACACACCGCAATCGGCCGAAGTCAGAATGGTCACACGAACGCTTTCATCCGTCTCGACCTGTTCCCAGGCATCGGTCAGCCCGTTTGTCGCGGCCACGGAAAGCGCATTCTTTCGCTCGGGCCGGTTGATTGAGACGGTCGCGATGCCGTCTTCGATTTTCACATCAATGGGGCTCATGATACCTGCTTCGTTCTCATTGGATAATCCTGGGGCGAAGCTTCCCCGCGACAGGTTTGCCGCGGGGAAGTTCATGCTTGTTCGACCGACTTATTCGGCAGTGAACGTCGCGGAGCTTTCCTTGATGACTTCCCAGACAACGTCAAGATAGTCGGCGCTCCAGTCGGTCAACGGAACCCAGTTTGACCCGTCCCACTGTTCGACGCGCGTCTTGCCGCTGCCGCCGTGATCCGCGGATGTCACGCTCACGGGGGCCATCAGGCCATCTGCATCGAAGTTTTCGAGCGACTCATAGCCCGCTTTCATGGATTCGGGCGTCAGCGGCCAGCCGTCCTTCTTGACCGCCTGCCGGGCAGCCTCGAACGTCACCGAGTAGATGGCGATGCCGAGGTTGTAGTACACGTCGCGCGCAAGGGATTCCGGGCCGCTGCCCTTGCCGTTGGCGTAGTAGGTGTCCAGCATCGTCTTGACCAGCGGCAGTTCCTGCCCACCGGCAACGTTGGTCCCGCGCAGGATGCCTTTCGCCTCTTGCGGGCCGATGTTGGCGATATCGACCTCGTTCAGCCAGTTGACCGTCAGGTAGCGGTCGATCGGAAAGCGGTTGCGGCGCATCTCCTTGGACGCGAGCACATGGCCGCCGGACAGAAGCCAGCTGATCACATAGTCAGGCTTGTCGCGGCGGATCTTGCTCCATGCGCCGGACTGGTCCGAACCGGGCAGTGCGACGGGATAGAGTTCCAATTGGAAGCCTTCCTTCTCGGCAAGGGTCTTGAGAATCTCGATCGGTTCCTGCCCGAAGGGATAGTCCAGATAGATGAACCCGATCTTCGCCTTGCTCAGGTCGCCGCCCATCTGCGACTTGATGAAGGCCACATCGTTCGCCGCCTGCTGCCAGTAGGTCGGACCAACCGGGAACACCCAGTCGAACACCTCTCCGTCCACCGCGTCACCACGGCCGACGGCGGATTGCATCAGGATGTTGCCGTCTTTCATGGCACGCGGCAGAACCGCGTTGGTGACCGGCGTGGACAGGAAGTAGAAGTTGAAGACACCCTCGCGCTTGAGCTGCTCATAGCATTCCACGCCGCGCTGCGGTTCGTTGCCATGGTCGCTAATGATGATCTCGACCGGATGCCCGTCGATTCCACCGTTGTCGTTGGTATACATCGCAAGGTCCTGCGCGGCCTGGGCCACTTGCGGAGAGACGAAAGTGTAAGATTTACTGAGGTCGAAACAGAGTCCGAACCGGATCGGTTCCTTGTCTTGCGCGGACGCGACTGTCCCGCCTGCCGCCAAAGCTGCGGCGAGCGCCACAGTCTTGAGTTGTTTCGTAAGTTTCACGGTGTATTCCTCCCATGGTTGATAGTCGAACGGCTTGATCAGTCTTTGGGGCGAGCCGCAGCCGTAAACGGTTTTTTTCCCCAACTCCTGGTCGTTTCTTACTGTTGGTATGTCGAAGAGCTTTTCTTCACCACTTCCCATACGACATCAGTATATTCAGATATCCAGTCGGTTTGCGGCACCCAGGCCTTACCGTCCCACATCTCGATGCGTGTCTTGCCACCGCCGCCATGATCCTTGGCAGTCACGGTAATAGGTGCCATCAATCCGTTCGCGTCGTAGCCTTCAAGCGACTCCAGTCCCGCCTTGTAGGACTTTGCGGTGATCGGAAGACCTTCGCTTTCGACCGCTTTGCGCGCGGCCTCAAACACGATGGAGTACATGGCCAGTCCGGTGTTATAGAAAACGTCCTGTGTCTTCTCTAGCGGGCCGGAGCCTTGCCCCTTGTCGTAGAGCTCGGTCATGATTTCTTGGCGCAAGGCAACGTCCTGTCCACCCACGACATTGGTGCCGCGCTTGATACCGATAGCTGCTTCGTTGCCGATATTGGCAATATCCACTTCGTTCAGCCAGTTGACCGAAATGTACTTCTCCATCGGGATGCCATTTCGCTTCATCTCTTTTGAGGCGACGACATGCGCGCCTCCGAGCATCCAGACGATCACATGGTCGGGGTTTTCACGGCGTACATTGGACCACACACTGGCCTGATCGCTGCCCGGCAGCGGCACAGGGTAGAGTTGGAGCTCGAAACCCTCCTTCTCGGCCAAGGTTTTCAGAATCTCGATCGGCTCCTGCCCGAACGGGTAATCGAAATAGACAAAGCCCACCTTCACATCCGACATGTCGCCGTCATGCAATTGCTTGATATAGGCGACGTCGTTGGCTGCCTGTCCCCAATAAGTCGGCCCGATCGGATAGACCCAGTCAAAGACCGTGCCGTCTACGGCATCGCCGCGACCGACAAGTGACTGCATCAGAATGTTCTCATCTTCCATGGCCCGTGGCAGGACTGCCAGAGACACAGGCGTGGAAAGCGTGTCAAAGACGAAGACGCCTTCGCGGCTCAGCTTTGAATAACACTCAATGCCGCGCTGCGGCTCGTTTCCGTGGTCGCGAACGATAACTTCGACCGGCTCGCCACCGATCCCGCCCTGCATGTTGATCAGCTTCGCCAAATCCAACGCCGCCTGCGACACCTGCGGCGTGGCGAAGGTATAGGCCTTGCTGAGATCATAGCAAACCCCGACCTTGAATGGCTCCGCCAGAGCCTGGGTTCCGGCCATCCAACTCCCCAACATGGAAAATACAGTCAATGCCTTGGTTAGTTTCTTCATCTTGTCCTCTCTGAACAATCTGCGTCTAGAGACTTAACTCAGCCAGCGCTTGCGGCGGCTGTAATGCTTGACATTGTGAAAGTTGGTACCTTCACCGCCGCCCAGATAGAATTCCTGAATGTCGGAGTTGGATTTGAGCGCCTCGGCTGTCCCGTGCATGACAACGCGGCCGTTCTCGATAAGGTACCCTTGCGAAACAATCTCCAGAGCGGCCAGTGCGTTCTGCTCCACCAGCAGGACCGACATGCCCTCTTCCCGATTGATCTTTTGCAGGATGCCGAAGATCTCCTCGACGAGGAACGGGGCAAGCCCAAGACTCGGCTCGTCGAGCATCAGCAGACTCGGCTGGGTCACAAGAGCTCGGCCAATGGCAAGCATTTGCTGTTCGCCGCCCGACAGATACCCCGCCTGCGAATTACGGCGTTCTGCAAGCCGCGGGAAATAGTCGTAGATCTTTTCTTTTTCTGCATTCAGCGCCGATCGGGACATTCCGCGCGGCGCAGCGGCGGTCAGGTTTTCGTCGGGGGTCAAGTGTTCGAAAACGCGCCGTCCTTCGATGACGTGACAGATACCCATCCCGACGCGGTTTTGCGCAAGCACTTCGGTTATGTCTGTTCCCTGGAACGCTATTTCACCTCGGCTGATGCGTCCGCGCTCTGCCTTCAAAAGACCGCTGATCGCTTTTAGCGTTGTGCTTTTTCCCGCTCCGTTCGAGCCCAGGAGCGCGATCATCTCGCCCGTCGGCACCTGGATCGAAACGCCTTTGATCGCCAGCATTACATTGTCGTACAGTACCTCGACACTGTTCATTGACAGAATGGGCGCGGCTTCAACTTTTTCTTGCATCGGCATTTCCCTATTTCTTAAACTGATCGAAGGGCCAGACCATCAGGTAGTCTCTGATGTTGCCGTAGAGTTTTCCCAAACCAAGCGGTTCGATCAGAAGGATTATGACGATCAGCGCGCCATAGACCGCATTTGGGATGTGAGCGAGGGTTTCCACGTTGACCTGCATTCCAAGCCCGTTGCTCATCGCGACGACGAGACCGTTCACCAGACCGGGAACAAGAAGGATCAAGGCAACACCGAAATAGGATCCGATAATACTGCCAAGACCGCCAACGATCACCATAGCAAGAACCTGGATTGAAACGGAGACTGAGAACTGCTCTGGCGCTGCAAGAAAGTAGAAGGTGGCGACAAGCAAGGCACCACTGACACCCGCAATGAAAGACGAGGTCGCGAAGGCCAGGATCTTGTAATAGAAACTGTTCACACCCAAGATCGCTGCGGCAAAGTCTTTTTCCCGCACGGCGACCAAGGCACGGCCAAGCGCGGTGCGCTTGAGGTTGAGCATGAAGATCGTCACCAGCACACACCATCCGAAGACGACATAGTAATACCCGGTATCAGAAGTAATCTCCTGCCCGAGCAGCGCCAGCGTGGGCGCTTGAAGCGACGCGTGCGAGCCACCTGAAATCATCGGCGAGTGGGTCAGAACCCAGTCCATCACGAATTGCATCGCAAGAGTCGTGAGTGCGAGATAGAGACCCTTGACCCGCAATGCGGCAAAGGCGAACAGGCTGCCGATCACAGATGACGTCAACCCGCCGATTATCAGGGCGAATTCCCATGGCACCCCGAAGCGCGCGGCGTGAATCGCCGAATACGCTCCGACCGCCATTACGGCAGCATAGCCCAGGTGAAGCTGGCCAGCCCAACCTGTCACCAGGTTCAGCCCAAGCGCGGCGGCCGTCCAGATCAGCCAAGGCAACATGTAACTGTTCAGGTAGAGCGACGGTATGATGAACGGCGCAGCAAGACCCAACAGAAAAATAAATGCGGTCAGGTTACGGTCAGCAGGTACCTTGAAGATACGGCTATCCGAAACATAGTTCGCATGGTGGACTCCGGAAAGTCTATAAAGCATCTCTTACACCCTTTCGATGTCGTGACGGCCAAACAGTCCATGCGGACGGATCATGACCGTCAGAATGAGCACGGCGGCGACGATGAGTTCGCGGCTGCCGCCTCCGACAAGCGGATCAAGAAATTCCGCGCCGACATTTTCGATCACGCCCAGAATGATGCCAGCAACGATCGCGCCCAGAATGCTGTCGAGACCGCCCAGAACTGCGACAGTCAAACCTTTGAGAAGCAGAAGCGACAGTGCCTGATCGACACCCTGAATCTCGCCCCAGATGACACCTGTCGCCACGGCCACCACAGACGCAAGGGCCCAGGACAGCCCGACACCGCGCTCGACCGAAATTCCGACAGACCATGATGCCATGTAATCATCCGCGATCGCACGCAATTTGATCCCGGTCCGGGTTCGAAAGAACAACATGAAAGCGACAAAGAGGGCAAGCGCAACGCCGGCTCCGACCAGATGGATGCGGCTGATGAAGAGGTCACCCAGGAACAACGGTTCATAGCTGACACCCAGTTCCATCGAACGCGATGTCCCACCCCAGATCGCAAGCGTTGTGCCCCGCAGAAAGATGTCGAGGCCAAGTGTCAACATCAGGATCATGATGACCGGTCGGCCGGCGAGACGCCGAAGCGCCACCCGCTCGATGCCAAAACCCAAGCCGAACATGATAACTGCGGCAAGCGGAATGGCCAGCCACAATGGCAAACCCGCATCGTGCGACAAGGCAAGAACCACATAGGCTCCCACCATCGTCAGCCCGCCCTGCGCCAGATTGGGCACAGAGGACGCCTTGTAGATCAGCACGAGGCCGATGGCGAACAGCGAATACAACAGACCCGTCAGGGCTCCGTTGATCGCAAGCTCGGATAGAAAGACCCAATCCATTTATACCTCCCTGACGGGAAGGCTTCTTTCGACCTTCCCTACTTCCCCGGTCTCGTAAGTCACCTGCGCGCTTACATGGACCTCTTTTGTACCGTCGTAGAGCGCCGCGATTACGTCGGCATAGCGCTCCTGCACGACCTTGCGTCGCAGTTTTCGGGTCCGCGTTATCTCACCATCGTCCGGGTCGAATTCCTTTGGAAGGCTGACAAAGCGCTTCAGGCGAAGCGGCTCGGTGACGA
The DNA here is from genome assembly GCF_054954595.1 of Actibacterium sp. D185-2. NCBI lineage: Bacteria > Pseudomonadati > Pseudomonadota > Alphaproteobacteria > Rhodobacterales > Roseobacteraceae > Actibacterium > Actibacterium sp. D185-2. Next base: position 32,061 of record NZ_JBPWNX010000015.1, on the reverse strand, counting down.
CCTTGTTTACCCTTTCGAAAGCAGGGCGCAGCAGCGCGGCGACCTCGTCGCGTTGAGACAGATCGGAATAGGACACATAAGGAACTCCGTTCACTTCGGCCCAGTGTCCCACTGCCTCGAAATCCATGCAGACCATGGCCGTCAATTCGTCCAGACCGGCGCCGATAACAGCTGCATCCTTGATATAGGGGCTGAACTTCAACCGGTTCTCGATGTAGTTTGGCACATAGCGCTCGCCTCCGGCCGTATGCATGACCTCGGAGACACGTCCCAGAACAACCAGTTGGCCATCTTTCTCCAGGTAACCGGCATCGCCAGTACGCAGCCACCCGTCCGTCAGGGCTTCGGCGGTCGCTTCGGGTTTGTTGAAGTACCCTTCAAACACGCTTTCCGCGCGCAAGAGGATTTCACCGCTCTCGTCAATCTTCGCCTCGACACCCGGCACGGGCTTGCCGACGGTATGCAGGCGCACTTCGTTGGGGGCTTGCATCGCGGTGATCGCGCTGTTCTCGGTCTGGCCGTAAAACTGGCGCAGCTTGATCCCGAGGGCGCGGTAGAACACGAAGGTATCTTCGCCAATCGCCTCGCCACCGGTAAACGCACTCCTCAGGCGGCTCATGCCAAATTGATCCTTGATCGGACCAAAAACCATCACCTCACCCAAAAGTCGGCCCAAAGGCTCTAGTAGACCGCCGCTTTTACCATTCAGCTTGCGTGTCTCGGCGGCGATCGCCCGGTCCATGAAGAAATGGTAAAGCCATTTCTTGACCGGGGTCGAGTTCTCCATGCCCACCTGGATAGTCGTCAGCATTTGATCCCAGCTTCTCGGTGCCGCCAGATAAAATGTCGGAGCGATTTCGCGCATGTCGCGAACGACGGTTTCCTGACGTTCAGGCACGTTCACGGTGAACCGACAGAGCAGCGCCGCCGCGACGGTAATGGCGAAGTCGCCCACCCAGGCCATCGGCAGATAGGCGAGGATTTCCTCGTTTTCCTCGAATACACCCGCTGCATGCCCATTCCTGGCCGCAGCAAGAACGTTCTTTTGACTCAGAACGATACCTTTCGGCTTTCCCGTGGTCCCTGACGAATGCATGAAAATGGCCGGATCGCCGGGCTTTGCCCGACCAAAGAGATCTTCGCGCAGGCCCGGGGTTTCATTAAGATCGTGCTGACCGACTTCGATCAGGTGATCCCAGGACATCAGCCCTTCAACCTCATAGAATCCGAGGCCGCGCGCTTCATCATAAATGATGTGGTCGATACCCTCGGCGCCCGCGCCCTTCAGTTCCAGGATCTTGTCTACCTGCTCCTGATCTTCGGCGATGGCCGCGACAATTTCGACTTCGCCAAGAAAGTGCCGAAGTTCTTCGAGTGTCGCGCCGGGATAAGCCGGCATTGCATAGGCACCAAGCAACGAAACAGCCAGCATGCCGCCATATAGCCGTGCACGGTTGTCGCCCAGGATAAGTACAGCCTTGCCCGGCCCTACGCCGATCTTTTCAAGTCCGGCCGCGCAGGCAAGCACCTCTTCGGCGTATTCCGCCCAAGTGGTTTCTTCCCAGATCCCGCGTTTCTTTTCGCGAAGCGCGATATCCTTTCCGTGGCGCGACGCGTTCCGCGCCAGAAGTGCACCAATCGTGTCGCCGCCCGAAGACTTTTCCTTCGTCAAATCAGTCATGCGACCCTCCGATATATGCCTTGACGACCCGCGGGTCTTTTACAACGTCCTTCGGAATGCCGCTGGCGATCATTTCGCCATAATTCAACGCCAACATTCGATCACAAATGCCGGTTATGACATCCATATGGTGCTCGATCAGGAGAACGCTGACGCCACGTTCGGCACGGGCATCCAGAATGAAGCGGGACATATACCCCTTCTCTTCCTGATTCATGCCCGCCATCGGCTCATCAAGGATCAACATCTGCGGCTCTGCCACAAGTGCCCGTGCAAGCTCGACCCGCTTTTTCAGCCCGATCGGAAGACCGTCGACCAATTCATGCCGGATGCCTTCAAGCTGCAGAAACTCGATCACCTCCTCGACGATCTTGCGGTTCTCGATTTCTTCATGTCGTGCGGCCCACCAATAGAGCGCCGTGCGCAGGACGCCCGGTTTCATGTGGATGTGCCGCCCGAGCAAGATGTTGTCGAGAACACTCATCCCGTTGAACAGGGCAAGGTTCTGGAACGTTCGGGCAACCCCGAGCTTGGCCACCTTGTGAGGAGCCATGCCCGTGATGTCTCTCCCGGCGAGCCGTACAGTCCCCACATTTGGCGGGTAAAACCCGGTGATAGCGTTCGTCAGTGTTGTCTTGCCACTCCCATTCGGACCGACAAGCCCAAAAATTTCTCCCCGTTGAATAACGAGATCCACCCCCGTAACAGCGACGATGCCGCCAAACCGGCGTTCGATCCCGCTGCACTCGAGTATCGCCCCGTCATCGGCGCCAGCTGAAATTTTGTTTTTCGTCGTCATGTAGATCCTATTGTCCCCACTAAGGTTCATGGCTTTCATCAGGAAATCCGGAAGTAGTCCGGTCGCCCCGTTGGCCATGGATCTCCCCACAATTGTTGCCCACCGTCGATGTTCAGAACTTCGCCGGTTACAAATTTACCGGAATTGGCTGCCATATAGACAACGCCTTCAGCGACATCCCATTCGTCCCCGGCGTGCCGCATCGGATTGGAGTCCTGAAAGGTTGCGGCCCCCTCTGCAGGATAATTCCCGAAACCGTTGCTTTCACAGCAACCCGGCGCCACGCAATTCACGCGAATCCCATGCGGCGCCCACTCTACCGCGACCGATTTTGACAAGTATATCACCCCTGCCCGCGCGGCACAGGTATGCGCGATGCCGGGCATGCCGCGCCAGATATCGGCCACGATGTTCACGATGGAACCCGGCTTCTTGCTCGCAACCCAGTGGCGCGCGGTGCATTGCATCATCCACCAGGTTCCGTTGAGGTTGGTGTCTATAACGGCGTTCCAACCTTTCGGGGTAAAATCCAGCGCGGGCTGCGGAAACTGGCCCCCTGCATTGTTCACCAAAACGTCTATGGAGCCGAATTCCTGATTTGTCCTGGCGACAAAATCCTCGACCTGTTCAGGGTCACGGATGGTCATGGCCTTGGCGAAAACCCTGCCGCCAAAGCTCTCGAGGTACTCTTTGGCCGAGGCCAGCTTTTCCTCGTTGCGTCCATTGATCGCCAGATTGGCGCCCAGCTTGGCGAACAGAACCGCAATTGCCAGCCCCAATCCGCCACCTGCGCCGGTTACAACGACGTTTTTGCCCACGAACAAATCATGTGCGTAAACGGTCGTGCGCCTTGTCAGGTCTTCTCGCGAAGACCCGAACTGCGTCTCACTCATGACGCCTCCTCCCTTTATCGCCGTTTCCCCGTTTGGGTTATTTTTAAATATTCTAACGGCCGTTAGAAAAAAATCAAGCAGAGAATGTGCGCTGTCCCAGAACGTGACTCGCGGTCAGTAAGACTTTGGAAGTCCAAGCGCTTTTTCCGCTATGAACGACAAAAGCATCTGTGGCGTCACCGGTACGATACGGAACAACAGTGCCTCCCGGACCAGCCGCTCCACGTGATATTCCTTGGCGTATCCGAATCCGCCAAAGGTGATCTGTGCGGCCTCGGTTGCCTCGACCGCGGCGTCGGCGGCCAAAAGCTTGGCTGCGTTCGCTTCGATGCCGCAAGGCTCTCCCGCATCGTAAAGGGCAGCGGCGTGCATCACCATGAGATTGGCCGATTCCACCCGCGCCCAAGCCTGAGCCAGCGGATGCTGAACGCCCTGATTCTGACCGATCGGCCGGTCAAAAACCACCCGCTCTTTGGCATATTGCGCTGCGCGTGCCAGAGCATTGCGGGCGATGCCGATACATTCGCCGGCCACTAGGATGCGTTCCGGGTTCAGCCCATGCAGGATTTGCCGGAAACCCTTGCCCTCTTCTCCGATCAGGTCTTCAGCCGGTATAGGCAGCCCGTCTATGAAAACCTCGTTCGAATCGACCGCCTTGCGCCCCATCTTTTCGATCTCTCGCACATCAACGAAATCGCGGTTGAGATCGGTATAGAACAGGCTCAGCCCTTCGGTCGGGTTGATCACATCCTCAAGCCGCGTTGTCCTGGCCAAAAGCAGCATTTTGTCCGCCACCTGCGCGGTCGAAATCCAGACCTTCTGCCCGTGCACGACATACCTGTCTCCCTGCCGCACCGCCATGGTTTTCAGCTTGGTGGTATCCAGCCCGGTCGTCGGCTCGGTCACGGCGAAACAAGCTTTTTGATCACCGGCGATCAGGGGGGGCAGCATGCGCGCGCGCTGTTCATCGGTTCCGAACTTCACCACCGGGTTGAGCCCGAAAATGTTCATGTGGATGGCCGAGGCCCCGCTGGCGCCAGCCCCCGATTCGGCAATCGCCTGCATCATGATGGTCGCTTCGGTGATCCCCAGACCAGCACCGCCGACGTCTTCCGGCATGGCAATACCAAGCCAGCCACCATCTGCCATCGCCCTGTGCAAATCATGCGGGAAACCCCCGTTCCGATCCCGGTCCAGCCAGTAGTCGTCATCGAACTGCGCACATATCCGCAGGATCTGATCTCGAATTTCCCTTTGTTCATCCGTCATTCGAAATGTCATTGTGTCTCGCTCTCATCCACACCTACAAACCCTGCCTCACACAGGGTAGTGATCCGGTCATCGTCATATCCAAGATTGCGCAGAATGCTTCGGCTGTCCGCGCCCGGCGGCCGCCCTAGCCAGCGCAACTCACCAGGGGTGGCGCTGAGATGCGGGATAGGTCCGATCACCTGCGTTTGCTCGCCCTCAACCGATACGATGTCGCCGCGATGACGTATCTGCTCATTCGTCATGATCTCCTCGACGCTCAGCACACGAGAGGCAACCGCATCATGGCGGGTAAACTCCGCCTCGACTTCCGCAAGCGTGTGTTGCGTGACGAAATCGTTTATGGCGTCGAAGACCACGGCCATATGGTGCGACATCTCGCCGAGTGTAGCGAACCGCGGATCATCGGCCAGCGCATCTCCGCCGACCGCCCGCAACAGGCGTTGCGCTGTTTCTGCGCTGCCCGCCGAAACGGTCACCCACACCCCATCAGAGGTTCGGAACATGCCCCCCGGAGCAAAATCCATCGGCTGGCGCAGCCCGTTGCGCCGCGGCGAGAGGTTCGCGCCCGTCAATGCGGGCACGGGATAGTCCATCAGTCGAAGCAGCGCCTCGAACACTGCAAGATCGACGACCTGACCACGCGCAATCCCTTTTTCCCGGGCAAACAGCGCGATCATGATCCCCAAAGCACCCATCAACCCTGTCGTGCTGTCGGCCGTTGGAAATCCGGGGTGCATCGGTGGCCCGTCCGCAAAACCAGTCAGATGGGCGAGACCACTCATCGCCTCTGCCGCGCGCCCGAAAGCGGGCACGTCCCGCATCGGACCGTCCTGACCGTAACCCGAAACACGCAGAATAACTAAATCCGGGTTCCACTCATGCAGGGTTTCAGGCCCGACACCCGCACGTTCAAGCACGCCTGGCCGGAAATTTTCAACAAGTACGTCGGCGCTTTCAACCAGTCTGCGCAGGATGTCCCGGCCTTCGCCCGACTTCCAGTCGAGGCTCAGAATCTTCTTGTTGCGGCCCAGCGTCTTCCACCAGACGCCCACCCCGTCCTCGGCCTTGGGCCCGAGGTCGCGCATCATGTCCGTTCGGTTGGGTGCCTCAATCTTTATGACGTCTGCCCCAAAATCAGAAAGCAGCGCGGTCGAGAGTGGTCCAGCAATAACATGACCGAGCTCGATGATTTTCAGCTGATGAAGTGGGGAGGTCATATGATCTCTTCGCTAATAATCTAACACCTGTTAGATTATTAGCGAAGATGCGGACCAAATTCAAGCCGTGAGTGCGATTCAAATGGCTCGGGAAAGAGTCAATAGTTGCTGTCTTTGGGAGTGGGCAAAAGCTGGAGGTCAAGCGGCCCGCTTTGAGACGCCTAGCCTTCCGTCAAGCACGGCGCCCCGAGTGACGGCAACCCGATGCGCGCCCCGCGGTGACCATCTCATGCGCCGTCGCTTGCCCATGCGGGTGTTGCCGATGTCATCAACACAGCCTTCTGCCCGGGACGACGAAACTGCGAGGCCATTCCGGTGTCGATGGCCGTAGTCGACGAGCGCGTCGAAGTTGTTCGCAAGGTAGGAATAGAGGTCCTGGCACCGAGCTCTGACGCGCTTGGCCGCTTCTCGTAATTCTCGGGTTTCGGCGTGCAGACGATCGCAATCGATCTGAAGAACGTTGAGGATTGTCGCGGCGGTCATCACTTTCCCGTGCCAAAGGTACCAACGCAGTGTATCGGCAGGGCGCTCGAAGAGTAGTGGCAACCCTGAATAACCCTGCGATTGCAGAAGTCCCCGCACCGCATTTTCACCGACATTCCCCAAGTGGGTTGCCCTCTAACGTCACAATCGCCTGAAACTGCCCGCTGGACAAGCGTTCTTCGCCCCGAGCGGCGTCTGCGGTCGCGCAGACGGCTGGAACTGGGCGGATCGGGCCGCGAATCCGCAGCGTCCTTGCCTGGCGGCGGCGTTTTTCAGCGTGGGGTACGGACCCGTCGAGCCTTTTTCGTGGCGTTTGGGAAAGGATTGTGGTCACGCGCATGACGGTGACGCTCGAAGACGGCGGATGGCGGCGAGGATGGCGCGCACCATCGGGCCGGTGACGGCCACCTCGGCCAGCTGGAAGGTGATGGCGCGGGCGTGACGCACGACGCGCGCCCCTATCTTGATCAGCTTCAGTTGCAGGCTGGTCAGTGACCAATCGGCCATGGCCTCGGGCAACTCGACGCAGCGCAGGAAGGTGGCCAGGTTGTAGGCCAGCGCGTGCAGTTGCAGCCGTACCTCGTTATCGCGGAACCGCCTGCATGACAGCCGCGTCCAGTTGAAGGCATACTTGCCTTCCTTGATGTGCTGCTCGGCGGTGCCGCGCTGGTTGTAGAACCGCACCACCCAATCCGGCTCCATCGGCAGGTTGGTGACGATGAAGCCGGCCTTGGGGAACAGTTCGCCCGGATGCCATTCGATCTTGGCGATCACGCGGCGTGGCTTGTCCCAGGAGGCCGCCTGATACTGGACGTCCTCGTAGAAGCGTTTGACCTTGGTCAGCGAAGGCCGCCCTACGGGCCACGTCAGCCGATGCGCGATCTTCTCGCGCAGGACAGTGTTGGCGGGCAATCGGATGGCGTAGAAGTAACCCGCTTCCTCCAGACGCTGATAGATCGCGGGGTTGGCATAGGCGGCATCGGCCCGAAAGAAACGCAAAAGGTCGCGCTTGGCATACCGGGCGATCACGACGGCCGAGTCATTGTGCACTCCTTCATCAAGTGTCTGTAAACATTGGAAGTGTGTCCGTCTCGGTGAGGCGACGCGGGCGACTGGTTCGGGCTATCGCAGATTGAACCTCCGTCGAGCTGAGGTCGTCGGCACGGATTTGGTAGGGCGCGCCACGAACAACCTGCTCGGCAGGCAGCACACCCGTTTTGATGAGGCGGCGTATCAAGTGGTTTGTAACGCCCAAGGCCTTCGCAGCTTCAGTCATGGTCAGCCAGGCACCATCCTTCTCTGCGGACCGGTAGGCGTGGATGCCGCGCACACGCCTGACCGAAGCAACACGGTGCGCTGTCCAGGTCTTGCCTTGTCCGGTGGGCATGCCCATCCGATTGAGCGACGCAGCGATATGTTCGTCCGACCAGCGTCCTGCCATGCTCCGCATCACCGCCAACGCGTCCTCGGTCGTCGCACAACCATGTTCGCCGGTTCGGGGCTTGCGCACTCTCAGTTCCGAATGGTGGCCGCCCCGCCAATGAATCGTGAGGACAACCTCGCGCACGGCATCATCGACATCGACCACTATATCGGCAATCAGCGTGCGGAGCAGTTGCTGACGCGCTCGCATCGTCACATCGGGCGCATTCCAGGCCGCTGACAGATTGTCCGCCAGATTGGCGAAGTTGCGCGGGTCGGCCTCAATGGTCGATGGACCTTCGCCAGACTGGCGCGCTTCCAGGTCTCGCACGCGGCGCAGCGCTGTCTCCCAGTTCATCTCCAACTGTGCCGCGATCAGACGATTGTCGGGATCACAGGCAGCGTAGCGGCGTTCGGCAAGAGTGGCCTCGTAGCGGGCCTGCCGCAGTTCCAGATCGAGTATCTGACGTTGATCTTCTTGCCGTTCCCGGTGCATCCGCTCTGCCTCGAAAGCGGCCTCGATCGCCAGCGGTTCTACCGCGCGCAGCAACTCGCCTGCAACCGCCGCATCGACCCTTGGGCCTCCAAAGGTCATGCACCGGGGCAGGCCCATCATCAGGTTGGGCTTGTCGCAGCGATAGACGGGCCGACTTTGCGGATTGCCTGTGTAGGCGACGCTCAGTCGCCGCCCGCACCGCCCGCACGTCATGACCCCCGAGAGCAGTGCCTTGCCACCCCGGCCTGACTTTGTGCCGCCGGCGCGGCCATGGTTGTTGAGGGCCAACTGCTTCTGGTTGCGCTCGTAGTCCTCCCAGCTGATGTAGCCCTCGTGGTGATCCTTGATGAAGACCTCCCAGGTCCCTGCCGGCTTGCCGTGCCCGTAACTCCGACGTGCGCGCCCATCAACGATGGAGGTGCGCTTCTCACTCTTCCCATAGACGTAAACGCCTGCGTAGAAAGGATTCTTGAGGACTGCGATGACGTTGCGGTAGCGGATCGGCAGCCAGGTGAAGCTGGTCATGCGGCCCTCATCCGAAGGTCGCGGGAAGTGGATCTGATCCCCCTTCATCGATAGCAGCACCTGGCGGGCGCTGCCAAGTTCGCGGAAGCGGGCAAAGATGAGCCGGATCACTTGCTGCAACCGTAGATCAGGGTCGAACCCCAGACCCGCTTCGCGATGCCAGATATAACCAAATGGCACCGACAGGCGCAGTTCGCCCCGGCGTGCCTTCGACCTGGCGGCATCAAGCATCCGCGTTCTGAGCACGCCCAACTCGAACTCGCTGATGCTGCCCTTCATGCCCAGGAGCAGCCGATCATTGGGCAGGCAAGGATTGTAGATGCCGTCGTGGTCGATGACCCGGGCTTCGACAAGTCCGCACAGCTCCAGCAGATGGTGCCAGTCCCTACCATTGCGCGCGAGCCGCGACGCGTCCTGGCACAGGACGGCGCCGACCTTGCCCGCACACAACCCGGCAACCAGGCGATCAAAGCCCGGGCGCGCCACGGTTCCGCTCGCCGATCGACCAAGGTCGTCGTCGATGACCTCGATGTCGATGAACCCGCGCTGGCGTGCGACATCGACCAGATCATACTGCCGTCGCTGGCTCTCCAGGTTCGTCATGACCTGCGATTGCGTCGACTGGCGCACATAGACGACGGCCTTGCGCTTGAGGAGCGTTGCCGGGATCAGCTCAGTGCCGGTCATCACTGAGCTCCTCCACCATGAGCCCTGCGGCTTGCATCAGAATTTGCGCCAGCGTCGACACCGCCTTGCGCCGCTCTGTGTCGTCCAGACCCTCCAGCCGGTGGGATTCGAACTCCATGTTCAATTGCCGGCCGTGAACCAGTGCCGACATGCCGCGATGCCTCATTGCCTTCCTCCACCCGAGCGATTCCCTGTTCGCTTTGGGAGTGTGAGGACCTGGTGGCAGGCGTGACCAGTTCGCTCAAATCGACCAGTGCCGCCAGATCGACCTGCGGCGACCCTATGGTCATGCCAGCACAAAACACCGGATCAACCATCCAACCGGCGATCGTCACGACGACGTCCGTTGGACCCGATACCTGGAGGAACTGGCCCGTCGCCCGCCGCTCAACGCGGCGAACGCAAACCTTCTGGCCAAAGTAAGGGTGCCAGCGGTATTGAACCTCCAGCTCCTCCCCGACATGGGCAGAATGAACGGGCGATGGCCCTGAACCGAAAGAATGCCCTCTTCGCAGGCCATGACGCCGGTGCCGCAAACTGGGCAACCATCGCGTCACTGGTCGAGACCTGCAAACTCAACGCAGTCGAGCCGCACGCCTATCTGACGCAAACTCTCCAGGCCATCGTCAACGGGCATAAACAAAGCCAAATCGACGACCTGCTGCCATGGAATTATACCGCCAAGGTGTGATCGGGGCACCGCTTACAGAAGAACTCGATGTAATCGAACACGTCGCGCCGGGCTTCTTCGCGGGTTTTGTATTTCTTTCGCCGGATGCGTTCACGTTTGAGCAGGTTGAAGAAGCTCTCGACGACCGCATTGTCCCAGCAGTTGCCGCGGTGGCTCATGCTGGGGACCAGATTGTGCTGCTCGAGAAACTCCTGCCACTCATAGCCGGTGAACTGTGAGCCTTGGTCGGAATGGACATGGACCTTGGCCTTTGGTTTGCGCCGCCAGACGGCCATCAACAGTGCTTGCAGCGGCAAATCGGTGTAGGTGCGCCCTTGCATGGACCAACCGATGACTCGGCGGGAAAACAGATCGATCACGACCGCCAGATACAGGAATCCCTCATGGGTCCGAATGTAGGTGATGTCGGTGACCCAGAACTGATCCGGGGCATCCACATCAAACTCCCGGTTCAGGGTATTGTTCGCAACGACAGCCGGACTGCCACCATAAGAGCCGGGCCGTTTTTTGTAACCAATCTGGGCCCTTATGCCAGCCAGACGAGCCAAGCGCCACGCCCGGTTGGGGCCGATGTCCTCGCACATGTCGCCTGATCGACGGGTTGTCGGCCTGCGGCTTCAGCCATATCGAGGTGGCAAGCTTCGTCAGCCCGAAATGGGTGCCGCAAATGGCCGATGCGTCGGAAGTGCTGGCGGGCATCCACCGCAGGCCGGGGGTTTCCTATGCGGCACTGACGCCGAATTTGCAAGGTTTCGAGCGGGCAGTTGCGGCCCGAGCCAGCGAAGTGGCGGTCTTCGCCTCGGCCTCGGAAGGGTTTTCGCAGAAGAATATCAACTGCTCGATCGCCGAAAGCATTGAGCGTTTCCGGCCGCTGCTGATGGCCGCGCAGGCTGCCAAACTGCCGGTGCGGGGCTATGTTTCCTGCGTGACGGACTGCCCCTGTGACGGGCCGGTGGCGCCGGAAGCCGTGGCGCGCGTCGCCAAAGCTCTTGTCGACCTTGGCTGCTACCAGATAGGCCTCGGCGACACGCTGGGCTCGGCCACGCCCGCCTCGACCGGAAAGATGCTGGAGGCGGTCCTCGCGCATGTGCCGGCATCCCGCTTGGCCGGGCATTTCCATGACACCAAAGGGCAGGCGCTGAGCAACATCGCACTCTGTCTCGATCATGGTCTGCGCATATTCGACGCCTCGGTTGGCGGCCTTGGGGGTTGCCCTTACGCGCCGGGTGCCAAGGGCAATGTCGCAACCGAGGCGGTGGTTGCCCTGCTTCATGATTGTGGCTTTGTGACTGACATTGATGCCGACGCTTTGGCCGAAATGTCTCGATTTGCCCAAAGCCTGAGGAGCGCGCAATGAGCTGGAAAACCCTTGACCTGCGAACAGACGCGCGCGGCGTTGTCGCGGTCACGCTGAACACGCCCGAAAAGCGCAATGTCCTGTCGGCGCTGATGATCGCGGAACTGACCGAGATGGCGGCGACCATCGGCAATGATGGCAAGACCCGGGTGTCGCGTTGCCCTTAAATCGGTTCTGCAGCGTTCTCGGTGCAAACCTGTCCTTTTCGATGGTACAGGTGTCTTGCGCCGTTCCGCTCTTTGCTAGGCAAGAACTCGGACGAATAGCGACAACGCCAAGGATTGGGGGATGTTGCGGAAGCAAGAATTATCCCGCTTAAGGCAATTTTGCATTTTCATCGTATGACCTGCATGATCGCCAGAAATTCAACGTTTGGGGTGCTCCCTTAAAGTGGCATCATGCGGGCGCGCATCGGGTTGCCGTCATTCGGGCCGCCGTGCTTGACGGAAGGCTAGGCGTCTCAAAGCGGGCCGCTTGACCACCATGTTTTGCCCCCTCCCCCTTTCTGGCTTATATGGTTAGGACCCCAGAGCCTTGCGGACATCCGGAGCGACGCGAGTTCCCAGAATCTCGATCGCGTTCATCAAGGATTTGTGGTCGAGCCGCCCGATCGCCATCTGAATGGTAATCCGGGTAAAGCCGAAAATTTCATGATGGGCGAGGATCTTGTCGGTCAGCTCTGCGGGTCCGCCCACGAACAACGCGCCGCTGGGGCCGCACATGGTATCAAACTGTTCACGGGTTGCCGGGGGCCATCCACGTTCTGCGCCAAGTCGGGTCATGACCTCGTTATGCGGGCCACTGTAAATATCGCGGGCGGCTTGACTGGTTTCGGCCACAAACCCATGCACATTCAGTGAGGTTTCAAGGCTGGCCGGGTCGTGCCCTGCCTTGCTGGCGGCAGCACGGTAAAGATCGAACAAAGGCGCAAACCGTACTGGTTCCCCACCTATTATGCCAAGCGCGAGGGGCAGGCCAAGTTTTCCGGCCCGCACCGCAGATTGCGGGGTGCCTCCCACGCCCAGCCAGATCGGCAGCTTGCCCCGATAAGGACGTGGATAGACGCCCTGATGATCGACCGCAGGCAAATGTTTTGTGCGGGGCCAACTTATGTGTTCGGCATCGTTCACCGCCATCAATAGCTGGAGTTTTTCGGCAAAAAGGCCGTCGTAATCATCCAACACATGTCCAAACAGCGGAAAGGATTCAACAAAGGCACCGCGCCCGACCATGATCTCGGCGCGCCCCTGGGTCAGGTTGTCCAGCATCGAAAACTGTTGAAAGACGCGGATCGGATCATCGGAACTCAGCACGGTAACGGCGCTGGAAAGGCGGATATTTTTGGTTTGTATAGCCGCCGCTGCCAGCGACATCGCGGGATTTGAAACCGCATAATCGGGGCGGTGATGTTCGCCGACGCCGAACCAATCCAACCCGACCTGATCGGCCAGCACGATTTCCTCAACCAGATTGCGCAGCCTTTGCGAAGGGCTGATGCCGCGATCCTGATCTGCTCCGGACCCTGCGCCCGATTCAGCGCCCGATTCAGCGAATGTGTATATTCCAATTTGCACGATGTGGCCTTCTTTAGGGCGGGGGCGATTGGCTCGCCCCCACAGATACATTTGTGATGTCTAGCCGCCAAACAGGGCCAGAACCGGTGCAAACGCATCCTTCCACGAGGCGCGCGCCTCAAGTCGTTCGATCCAGGCCGCGACATTCGGAAGATCGTCAAGCGAGATCTCAGACTGCACACGATACATGAATGTCGAGGCCAGCGCGAAATCCGCGACGCTCAGATCGCCCGCGATCCAGTCCTTGCCCTCGAGGCCGATTTCCAGCACGGCCAGAAACTGATCGACGTTTTTCAACTCGCTGTCGATAACGCTTTGATCCGGCTCTCCCATGCCGAACTTCCCCTTCAGGAACCGCTCGAACGACAGCTTCTGCATCGCCGGGCCAAGGTGTATCGTCTGCCAGTAAAGCCACTGATCCACCGTTGCGCGGGCCTTTGGGTCGTCGGGATAAAGACCGCGCTCGGGTTTCTTGCTTGCCAGATACGAATTGATGGCGCGCGATTCCCAGACCACAAAATCGCCGTCCACCAGCACTGGGACCTTGGCGTTGGGGTTCAGTGCCAGGAATTCATCGCTGCGGTTGTCGCCGCCACGTATGTTGACCTCGATGATCTCAAGGTCGATCCCCAGTTCCAGGGCAACCGCCCGCACCCGAAGGGCGTTTGGCGAGAAATTTGCGCTGTAAAGCTTCATGATGGTTTCCTTAATGCGCCGGTGGGGTCAACAGAGCCGCCTTGTTGGCAATCAAGAAGTCACGCGCCGACTGGCCGGCCTGTCCGGTCAGTTTTTCCAGATCACCCGTTGCAACATTCAGATAGTCCTTGGCCATAGCCTCGTCGAAGGACGCAAAAACCTTTGCCATGAACTCTGGCAAGCCAGCGCCGATCATGGCCTGAACCAGATCGTCGGTTGAGATCGGGATATAGGGGATATCCTTGCCCGAGATTTCCGACAGGATGGCCGCGATGTCACCTTGGGAAACCGCCGCAGGGCCGGTGATGTCCAGAACACTTGAACCGGTTTCCTGCATCAGGGCCGCTGCGGCGGCGCGGGCGCAATCGGTGCGGGTGACATAGCCGGTTTTCCCCACGGCAGCAGCGGCGAAATGTTGCCCCATACCAATGCTTTTGCCACCACCCATCAGCACCAGATCGGTGTAAAGGTTGTTGCGCAGGATGGTATAGCTGGCACCGGTTTCCGCAATCAGCGCTTCGGTGTCGCGGTGATCCTTTGAGAACGTGATCGGGCTTTCCTCAACCGGGTTCGTCAGCGAGGTATAGACGATATGTGTGATCCCTTCCTTCGTCGCGGCTGCGACGGCGTTCTTATGCGCTTCCAGTCGCTTGCCTGGTTCCAGATCGTCGGTCGAAATGATCAGCAGACGCTTGCCACCGGCAAAAGCCGCGCTCAGCGATGCGGGGTCATTGAAATCACCCTTGCGGGCCTCGACTCCCTTGTCAGCCAGATCGGCCAGCTTTTCCGGCGAACGCGAAACGGCGATGATCGGACCGGCACCGGCCGCAATCAGATTGTCGATGACCTGTCGGCCAAGTTGGCCGGATGCACCGGTGACGATGAAAGGGCCGTTTTGAATGGTTGTCATTGGGTTTTCCTTGATTTTTCGGGTTGGATCTGGATGTTCAAGCGTCAGATGGGACTCAGCCGAAAGTAAACGCGCTTTCGACTGCGCCTAGCACGTGATCCTCCAACGTTTTCATGCCTTTGTCGGCAAGGGCTGCCCCCGCGACCACATGCAGCGGAATCAGATGTTCCTCGCGCGGGTTTGCATCGCGGGCACCGGGAGCGGCGGCCCATTGTGCCAGCATTCGATCACGCTCTACCGGATCGGTGCGGGTGGCCGCATCGCTCAGCCAGCGGTCAAATTCCTGCCCGTTCACGACATCGGCGGCGCCACCCCGCATCGCGCGCATCATTTTTTGCATGTTATGATAGGTGTTGCCCGAACCAATGATCAGAACACCTTCATCTCGCAACGGTGCCAATGCCCGCCCGACCGCAATATGCGCAGCCGGGTCAAGATCACTTCGCAGGCTCAACTGTACACAGGGAATGTCGGCCTGCGGAAAGGCCACCTTAAGCGGAATGAACACGCCGTGATCGTAACCGCGCGCCTCATCAACGGGGCAGGGAAACCCGGCCGCCTCGAGCAGCGCCTGCACCCTGTCGGATAGCGCCGGAGCGCCGGGCGCGGGCCAGGTCAGTTCGTAGGTGTGGGGTGGAAACCCGTTATAATCGAACAACAGCGGTGGGCCCGGGTTTCTCTGCACGGTGAACTGCGGCTCTTCCCAATGGCCCGAAATCACCAGCAATGCCTTGGGGGTTTCCGGCAGTGATGCCGGTAAATCCGCAAGGAACTCGCGCTGCCGGTTCCAGGTTTCTGGCGGGTTCCAGTCCATGAAGAAACATGGGCCTCCACCGTGCGGAATGAACATCGTCGGCATCCGGGTCATGTACAGTATCCTTTCGTTTGACTACGGACGAAGGTTGCCGCCCATCAGCCGATTTTCACAGATTGCCTGCCCAGTTAGACGTCCCCTGTCTGTAAAAATTGTCCGGGCATCCCTCGTATGGCTCACCCTTGCCAGGTTTTGCCTTTCACTCTAGTATCTTTAAGCGCTTTGGTTTAAAAGAAAAAGTAGGCACGGAAAAGTAACTACATTTGGAGGACCTCACAATGAAACAGAAAACACCGCCCGCATGTCCCATGGACTCCATTCTGCGCCTGCTGATGGGTCCGTGGACAACCTATATTCTCTGGGTCCTTAGCGACGGCGGGCCGCAACGTTTCGGGGCGCTGAAGCGGGCAGTGCCGGGAATCTCAACCCGGGTGCTGACGGAACGGCTGCGAATGTTGCAGGCGGCCGGAGTGATCTGGCGCGATCAGACCCAAACGATCCCACCCGCGGTTACCTATGGTCTGGCTAAGCGAGGTGACGATCTTCGCCAAGTGCTCGATTCCTTAGGTGAAATTGCGCAACGGTGGCAATACGAAGGGGCGTTTGAAACGGGCGATGTTGCTGCATAAGTCACCATTGAGTAAATATAGCCCATTTTCCCTTCATCATCAGCCCACGCGAACGATCTCGGCCGTGCCGAGGGCCGAAAAGCGGTTCATGAGTGCGACGTGGATCTGGATTTCGGCGGTTTGACTATCGGGGTGCCTCGCAGCGATGCGCTCGCCGAAGGCTTTCAGGTCGAGCCGGTGAAGCGCCACCGGTTCGAGTGAACCGGCGAGGGCATCTTCGTCTCGATCCGGCTTCGGACGTGATATCCGGCCCAGCGTTTCCAGAAGGCCCGGCCGTAGTGCCGGGTGGTGCGCAGGGTTTCGCTTCTGGCAATCGCCGCCGGGCAATCCTCTTTCCATGGGCGCCCGTTCTTGCGGATCGGGATGATGGCGGTAGCCTGGCGGTTGATGATGTGACCGCCCCCCGACGGCATCTGCGTGCCAAGGTGGGTCTGCTGATACTCCGGCCGACAGCGAATGTGGGCGCCGTCCAGGAAAACCGTCAGACCGCCTTTTTTGGGGTCTCATCTACAGGATTGTTGATTTCCACCCAGAAGTGACCCGGGTAGTGGCGTAATTTTCATCGAGAACTGACCCATGTGACACCTTCCCCATGGCTGCTGGCAGCAGGGGACATTGGAGTGATCGGCATGGCATTTTTGAGTATTATTCGGCGTTGGGCATTGCGTGAGCATCTGTCCATTCGGGAGATCGCGCGGCGGACGAAGTTGTCGCGCAACAGGGCACGGCCACCGGCCTTGCCAAGCTTGTGGCCGAGGAACTCGACGCCGATGCCGCGCAGGTGACGCAGACAGAGTTCGCGCCCGCCAATACCGCGCTTTATGCCAACACGCTGATGGGCCTGCAGGGCACCGGCGGTTCCACAGCCATGGCGAACTCGTGGCAGCAGTATCGCGAGGCCGGGGCCACCGCTCGGGCCATGCTGGTCGCCGCCGCGACCGAGACCTGGGGCGTCGATCCGGCCGCGGTCAGCATCGCGGGAGGACGGATCAGCGCCGGTGAACCCAGCGCCAGCTTCGGCGAAATGACTGCGGCCGCCGCCGCCCAGGCGGTGCCAGACAGCGTGACACTCAAGACGCCGGACCAATGGGTGCATATCGGCAAATCTTTCCCGCGCGTCGATGTGCTGCGCAAGACCGAAGGTGCTGTCGGCATGTATGGCATGGATGTGCGGCTGAAGGACATGGCCTACGCCGTTAGCCTGCGCAGCCCGCGTTTCGGCGGCACGCTGTCCGGGCTTGATGATGCCGCGGCCCTCGCGATGCCCGGCGTGATCGACATCATCCGCATGCCCGACCGCGCCACCGTGATCGCCGCGTCCACTTGGCAGGCGATCCAGGCCCGCGAAGCGCTGTCGGCGGAGTGGGATTTCTCCAAGGCAGAGAATCGCGGCACCGAGGCGCTGCGCGCCGAATACACCGCGCTGCTGGATCAGCCGGGGATCGTGCTTCACAGCGCTGAAGCCCCGGGCGCGGAGGCTGCAAAGGTGATCGAGGCGGATTATTTCTTCCCCTGTCTCGCCCATGCCCCGATGGAGCCGATCGACGTGACCGTGCTGTTTGACGGCGCGGCGGCGCGTTTCTGGACCAGCTCGCAGATCCAGACGCTGGATCAGATGATCGGTGCGCAGGTGCTGGGGATCGACCTGACCATGGTGACGATCAACACCCTGTGGGGCGGCGGCTCCTTCGGCCGGCGCGCGATCTATGACAGCCACTATGTGGCCGAGGCCGCCATGGTGGCGAAGGCCTGGCTGGCGGCGCATGGCCAGACGCTCCCGATCAAGCTGGTCTGGACGCGCGAGGACGACCTGCGCGGCGGCTACTATCGGCCTATGCACATGCACCGGGTTCGCGCCGGGTTGGATGCGGAGGGCAACATCGCCTTCTGGCAGCAGCGCGTCGTCGGTCAGGGCATTGCCATCGGCACCGCTTTCGAGCAGTTCATGGTGAAGAACGGCATCGCTTCCTCGTCGGTCGAGGGTCTGGGCGTGAGCTCTCCCTATGCCATTCCGGGCTGGACGGTCGATGTGCATCACCCGCGCGTGGGTGTGCCGGTGCTGTGGTGGCGCTCGGTCGGGCATACCCATACCGCCTATGTGGTCGAGACGATGATGGACGAACTGGCCGAGGCCGCCGGCGCCGATCCGGTGGAGTTCCACCTGCGCCACCTGACCGACCCGCGCGCGCGGAGTGTTGGAACTGGCGGTCGAGAAGGCCAGTGCCGTGCCCGAAGGGCTGACGCGGGGCATCGCGGTCCACAAGAGCTTTGGCACCTATGTGTCCGAGGTGGCGGATGTGCGGATGCGCGAGGATGGCACCGTCAAGGTCGAACGCGTGACCTGTGGCGTCGATTGCGGCGTGCCGATCAACCCCTCCAACATCGAGGCCCAGGTCCAGGGCGGTCTTGGCTATGGCCTGTCGGCGATCCTGCGCGAGGAGATCACCATGACCGACGGCGAGGTGGATCAGTCGAACTACTACGACTACACCCCGCTGCGCATCACCGACATGCCTCAGGTCGATGTGCATATCGTCCGCTCGACCGAGGCCCCGACCGGAATCGGCGAGCCCGGCACCCCGCCAATCGGCCCCGCCCTGGCCATTGCCGTGCGCCGGGCCACCGGAAAACCCGTGCGTGACCTGCCCTTCGCGCGCCACGGGGCTGGCCTGACCGGGTCCGGCCCAGCACAGGCGCGCGTCACGCTTCCTGACGGAAGCCGTCGCAGTAAAGTAACCCGGCTGTCATGTCGGGCGATACGTAGGATATTGGCGAGCCTGCGGTCTGGCATCGGCGGATTGAACGGCAGATGGGGATCGCGCGTAAGGACCGGCCCTGCGTCGGGACTGAAACATTGGTCCGCGCCATGACCACAATCGAGGCTGCTAGGATGAGCGGCCCGCCAACCTCGATCGTCTTGCGGATACTCAACACACGCCAGTGACAGGCAGACACTGGATCATGGTCATGGAACCTGGTCGGACGGTGCCTTCTTTAGTCCCCTTTCATGTGCCAGATGCAGGGGCGCGCCACATGAACCAGGTTGGGATCAATGCGATCAGGAATATGCCGCATACGATAAGGAAAGCGTCCTGGAAGGCTGCGTTCGAGGCCTGGATCACCACGGCCTGCCCCAAGAACGATGCCGCAGCGGGCATAATCTGAGTATCAGGCAGCCCCGAGGTGTGCATGAGCCCAGCGACCTCTCCCAAGAGTTCCATCGTCGTGGAGTTGTCACTGGTCTGGGTCGCGGCAAAGGCATCTGCGTGCATGATCGTGCGCCGCTCGATGAACACGCTCAGAAGGTTCACTCCGAAGGCACCGCCAAGCTGACGGATGAAGTTTGACGCTCCAGAACCCTGACCAAGAAGGTGTCGAGGGAGAACCTTAAGCGATCCCGACGAGATGGCGGGAAACACCAGACCCAGCCCCACCCGAGACAGGACCGTCCACCAGGCCAGAGTCCAAAAGGCCGTGTTGACATTTGCATTTGTCGTCAACCACGAGGACCAGGCAAAGATCGCCATGCCCATTCCGATCAGGATCGCTGCAGGCATCTTGTCGGACAGTCGCCCCGCGATTGGAAACACCAACAGCATCACGATGCCTGAAGGCATCAGAAGAAGACCCGCCTGCGTGGGCGTCATCCCCTGGATCTGCTGAACGAAGACCGGAAGCAGGTAGGTGGAGCCGAACAACCCCGCCCCCATGATGAAGGAAACCAGCGCGGCGGAGGAAAAGGCGAAATTCGCGAATAGCCGCATGTCGAGCATGGGCTTGTCGGTGTGCATTTCCCAGGCGATGAAGGCGATGGCAGAAGCAACGGAAATCGCGAACCCCGCCAGGATCATGTTGGAATCCCATCCCATCCGCTGCGCGTTCGACAGCGTGCTGAGCAGGACGGCAAGAAAGATCGACAAAATCGCCACCCCTGCAAAGTCGAAGGCCGGAATCGGCCCGCTTTCTTCACGGCCGGGCAGAAACAGGTTCGACAGCAGGATGGCGACGCCGGCGAAGGGCAGACCAAGGTAGAAAACGAAGCGCCAGTCGAAGGCATCCATCAAGACACCGCCGATCCAGGGACCCAGAGCCGGAGCCAGCACGACGCCGACGCCGTAGATCCCCATGGCCGCGCCGCGTTTGTCGGGCGGAAAGACCTTGAACAGCATGATCATGGCCAGCGGCTGGACGATGCCCGCCGCCGCCCCCTGCACCACGCGGGCCAGCGTCAGCACGGTCTCGTTCGGCGCGAGGCCCCCAAGGACCGAACCGGCAAGGAACACGCCCATCGCTGCATTCATCGTAAGCCGCATCCCGAAGGCGCGGTCGGCCCAATCGGCCAGAAGCATCGTGGCGGTCATGGCCGCCAAAAAGCCGGTCGAGATCCATTGTGCCTGCACTGCGCTGATGCCGAAAGCGCCCATGACCGCCGGGATGGCGACATTCACGATCGTTGTGGACAACACAACCGAAATAGTAGCAACCATAATCGTGCCGGTCGCCCACCACTTGTAGGCAGGGCCGTGACGCTCGAAGTATTGGTCAATCTGCGACATCGACATACACCTCGACCATCATGCCGGGCCTCAGTTCGATGTCGCTGGCGTCGATCGACACGCGGACCGGCAGGCGCTGGGTAACTTTCGTGAAATTGCCCGAAGGGTTGGGGCTGGGCAGAAGCGCAAGCTGGCTGGTCGCCGCACCGCCCATCCCGACCACTTCTCCCTCGAAGGTGCGACCGGGAAAGGCATCGACGGTGATGCTCGCCTGCGACCCGACACGAATTCGGCCAAAGTCGGTCTCTTTGACATTGGCGTCGATCCAGATGTCGTCCGGCGCGTGATACATCACAATGCGCGTCCCTGGCGTGACATACTCGCCAACATCGACAAAAGTTGCGTCAATGATGCCGTCGAACTGGGCCGTGATCGTACGGCGCGCGAGATCGATTTCCTTCAGGCTGCGGTCGGCCTCTGTTCCTGCCCGTCCGGCCATGAGGGACACGATTTGCGACTCGAGTACGTTCATATGCTCCCGGTCGGCCTCGACGATGGCAAGGTCTGCCCGCGCGCGCTCGGTCGCTGCGAAGGCCGCGCGTTCCTGCTGTGTCGCAGAGTCCAGTGCCACCTTTGCATCGTCGAGGGTTTGCTTTGACGTGACGTTTTGTTCGGCTAGTTTGACCGCCCTCTCGTAGTGAATTTGGGCATTTTTCAGAACGGAAAGAGACACTTCTTGGTTTGCTTCAGCCGCAGCGATGCCGGCTTGGGCCGCGTCGCGCCGCGCCGAAAGCTGCTTTTCCAGCAACACCTTGCGCGCCTGAAGCTCGGAAAGCTGCGCGTCGGTTGCGGCAAGCTTCGATATGACGGCATCAAGCTGCGGCTGTGATGATTCGCGCTCGATCGAGCCGATCAGATCGCCTTTTCCAACAGTATCTCCGACGAGCACAGGAAACCCGGTGATCCTTCCGGCGACCTCACTGGACACAGTGACGACCCTTGCGGCAATCCGGGCGTCATTGATGTGCACTTGCGTAAAACGTGCTGACAGCCATGGAGCCGCCAACCCGACAGCAACCACTAGAAGACCACCGATCACGAGCAGCCTGGTCCATCTTGTACGGCTGCGCTTGGGCAGAGGGGGGGGCACCTGCTTGTCGGGGGCAGCTTCCGTCCCAATGGCCGCTGCTGCCGTTATCTCATCCATTTTGACCATGGCTCAATATCTCCAATCTGGCCACGATGTGGCTCAGGACTTGTGTCGCGATCAGCAGATCCTGCTGCGAAATTCCCTCGAGAATTACCATTCGGCTGGCGGCTGAAACTTCCTTCATTCGGCTGATGAGCGGCCACGCGACTTCTGTCAGATGCAGGGTCTTCGCCCGCCTGTCCTCGGCCGAGGGCCGACGTTCGATCAGCTTTGCCTTTTCCAGCCCGTCCAGCAGGCGGACCAGCGTCGCAGGCTCTATCGCCAGAACGCGCGCCAGTTCGATCTGTGTCGCGTGTTCATGGCGCGATAGCTCGAACAACACACTCCATCTTGCTTGAGACAGGCCGAGATCCTGAAATTGAAGGTCGAGATACCGCTTCCAGTTGCGTGACGCAGTCGCCAGCGCGCGCGCGAAAGGCTCCATAGGGTCGATCTTGGGATTGGCGTTCTTCATGACGGGGCTTTTATCAGCTTGCGAATGGTTGTAAAGCTAATTAGTGTAAGAGCAATTATATTGCAAGTATCATTCCAGCCATGGAGCCCATCCGAATGTATGCCAACATCCTGCTATGTTACGATGGCTCCCGTGAGGGGCGCTTGGCGCTGCGCGAGGGGGCGCGGCTCGCCCAGATTTCAGGTGCCAGTGTGACCCTGCTGGCAGTGGTCGAAACAACTGCCGGCTATGCTTTCGCCGCAGGCGCAGATGCTGGCACGATTGTGCATCAGCAAGCTGATTTCAAAGCTATCCTGGACGAAGGCCTTCAGAGACTTACTGCCATGGGGCTCGCGCCCAAGGTGCGTATGGAGTTTGGAGAGCCGGTCGCGACAATCACGCAGGTCGCGACCGAAATCGCGGCTGATTTGGTGGTAGTCGGGCATCACAAGCAAGGCTTCTGGACCCGTTGGATGAGCCGCTCGGTCGCTGCGGCGCTGGGAGACGTGCTGGGATGCAGCCTTCTTCTGTCGCAAAAGGTCGTCGAAGATTCAGAGCTTTTCCGCGACACCTGAACAACCGCGGCTGGCAGGCTGATACGCCGCCGCAGTTTTAGCGCAGAAAGGTGCGGAACTGCCGCAGAGCGAAGGCGAACATCGCCGATCCGATCACCGCCAGCGCCAGCAGTTGCGGCCAGACCACCGAAAGCCCCGCGCCACGGAACAACACCGCCTGGGCCAGTGCGATGAAATGCGTGTTGGGTGCGGCCAGCATGACGTATTGCACCACCTCGGGCATCGATTCGCGCGGGGTTATCCCACCCGACAGGATTTCCAGCGGCAGCAGCACCAGAAGCAGCAGCATGGCAAATTGCGGCATAGAGCCCGAGATCGTCGCCAGAAGGATGCCCAGCGAGGTGGTGGCGAAGAGGTGCAGCGCCGCGCCCGCAAGGAACAGCGTCACCGACCCGGCCACCGGCACCCCCAGAACCCCCTGCACCATGAAGGTGAGCGACAGCCCCGTCGCCACCAGCACCACGCCGCCCATGCTGAGTACCTTGCTGGTCATGATCTCGGCGGCGCTGACCGGCATCACCAGCAGGTGCTCGACGGTGCCATGCTCGCGCTCGCGGATCAGGGCTGCCCCCGACAGGATGATCGACAGCATGGTCACGGCGCTGATCACCGCTGTCAGCGCGCCAAACCAGCGTGGGTCGAGCGCCGGGTTGAAGCGGGCACGCAGCGTAAGACCGACCGGCACCACGGCGTCACGCCCGGCCCAGCCGGTGATTTCCTGATTGACGATCGCCTGGATGTAGCCCGCGCCGGCAAAAGCCTGACTGACCCGTGTCGCATCGACGTTGAGCTGCAATTCGGGCCGAGCGCCCGCCACCAGTTCGCTCTGGAAATCCGACGGGAAAACCAGCGAGAACGTGTCGATCCCGGCATCCATGCGCGCATCCATCTCGGCCATGTCGATCTGGTCGGGCGTCACGAAATAGGGCGGCAGGAACGCATCCGCCACCCGCCGCGACAGGGGCGAGGCATCCTCGTCCACGATGCCGATCGTGGCGCGGTTCAGCGTCTCGGGTATCGCGGTCGCGCTGACATAGATGTCCAGCGTGAAGGCATAGGCGACCAGCAGCAACAGCAGCGGATCACGCATGAGCCCGCGAAGCTCTTTCACCGCAAGGTGCAGAATATGCTTCGGGCGCATCGCTCAGGCCTCCTGCTTGCGCACGAAGACCGCCCCGAGTGCCACGAGCACCGGCACCAGCAGAAGCATCGGTAGGAACGACCCGGCCAGATCGCCGAAATCCAGCGCTTTGGCAAAGACCCCGCGCGAGATGGTGACGAAGTGGCTGGTCGGGAACACCTCGCCGATCATCCGGCCCATGCCTTCCATCGAGGAGACCGGGTCAATGATGCCGCCATACTGCACGGCAGGGATCAGCGTCGCCAGCGCGGTAAAGAACAGCGCCGTGACCTGGCTGCGGGTGAAGGCCGAGATCAGCAGCCCCAGCCCGGTGGCGAGGGTGACATAGACCAGCGCCCCCGCCGAAAGCGTCAGCAGGCTGCCCTTGACCGGCACCCCGAAGACGAACACCGCCAGCGCCAGCAGCAGAAGAAAGTTGAGAAAGCCCAGCACGACATAGGGCACCTGCTTGCCCAGCAGGAATTCCAGCCGCCGTGCCGGAGTGACATAAAGGTTCACGATGGAGCCTGTCTCTTTCTCGCGCGCGACGGAGAGGACGGCGAGCATCGCCGGGATCAGCATCAGCAACAGCGGGATCACCGCAGGCACGATGGCCGCCAGGCTTTCCACGTCGGGGTTGTAGCGGTAGCGTATTTCCAGGCTGTAGCTGCCGGCCACGGCGTCTTCGCCATAGACCTGGCGCAGTTGTCCGGTCAGCCAGTGAACGTGCATTCCCTGGACATAGCCGCGCACCGTATCCGCACGCATCGGCATGGTGCCATCGAACCAGGCACCGACTTCCACCGGGCGGCCGCGTTCGACATCTGCCGCAAAACCCGGCGGGATCTCCAGCGCCAGGCTGATCTCGCCCCCGCGCATCCGCCGGTCGAGGTCGGCATGGTCGATGAGCGGCGGTTGTTCGACGAAATAGCGCGACCCGGCAAGGTCGTTGACATAGGACTGGCTGGCGATGGTCTGGTCGAAGTCGAGCACCGCGAAACTGAGGTCCTCTACATCCATCGAAATGCCGTATCCCAGCACGATCATCAGGATCACGCTGCCGACGCTGGCAAGCGTCAGGCGGATCGGATCGCGGCGCAGTTCCAGCGCCTCGCGCCAGGAAAAGCTCAGCAGCCGCGCAAGGCTGAACCATCCGCGCCGTCGCCGTGGCGCGGCCGAAACCCCGGCGCCGAGAACCGCCCGATGCGGGGCCGCGGGCTTGCCGCCATCGCGTTGCGCGCGTTCCAGATGATGGATGAAGGCATCGTCCAGCGTCGCCGCGCCTGCGGCTTCTCGGATGGCTTCGGGCGTGTCGCTGACCAGCACGCGGCCCTCGTGCATCAACGAAATCCGGTCGCAACGCGTGGCCTCGGACATGTAGTGGGTCGAGATGAAGATCGTCACACCGTCTTTTCGTGACAGGTCCACGAGCGCCTGCCAGAAGATGTCGCGCGCCACCGGATCGACGCCCGAGGTCGGCTCGTCGAGGATCAGCACCTCCGGGCGGTGGATCAGCGCCACCGCCAGCGACAGCCGCTGACGGATGCCAAGCGGCAGTCGCAGCGGCAGGCTGTCCAGCACGTCCTCAAGATCGAACCGTTGCGCAAGCTCGGCGATCCGTGGCGCGATCTCGGCGGGTGCCATGTCGAAAAGCCGCGCGTGAAGATCGAGGTTCTGCCGCACCGTCAGTTCGGAATAGAGCGAGAAGGACTGCGTCATGTAGCCGATGCGCTTGCGCGTGGCCATGTCGCGCGCGTCCACCGTTCGGCCGTTGATCCGGGTGGTGCCCTCGGCAGGTTCCACCAGCCCGGTCAGCGCCTTCATCGTCGTCGTCTTGCCGCAGCCGTTGGACCCGAGAAAGCCGAATATCTCGCCTTTCCCGATGCGAAAGCTCACGTCCTTGACCGCCGCAAAATCGCCGAACCGGACCGTCAGGTTCTCGGCCTCGACGACGTAGCCATCGTGACCTGCGGGGTCACGCGGCGGGACGATCAGTGCGTGGTGCCGGGCGCGCCTGTCTTCGGGGAGAAGTGCGATGAAGGCCTCGTCAAGGTTTGCGGCACCGGTGTGGCTCAGGATTTCGGCCGGGGTGCCGGTGGCAAGCACCCGGCCGTCGTCCATCGCCACCAGGTGATCGAAACCCGCCGCCTCCTCCATATAGGCGCTGGCGACGATCAGGCTCATGCCCGGACGCGCGGCCCGGATACGCGCAATCAGGGCCCAGAACTCGCGCCGCGACAGCGGATCGACGCCGGTGGTTGGCTCGTCGAGGATCAGCAGGTCAGGGTCGTGGATCAGCGCGCAGCACAGGCCCAGCTTCTGTTTCATACCGCCCGAGAGCTTGGCCGCCGGGCGGTCGGCAAAGGGCGCAAGATCGGTGGCCTCCAGCAGCTCGGCGATGCGCCTGTCGCGCTCGTCCCGGCTTTCGCCGAACAGCCTGCCGAAGAAGTCAACATTCTCCCGTACCGAAAGCGTGGGATAAAGATTGCGCCCCAGACCCTGCGGCATATAGGCGATCCACGGGCAGATCCGGGCCCGGTGCCCGGCGCGGCGCATGTCGCCGCCCAGCACTTCAAGCCGCCCCGCCTGCATCTTCCTCGCCCCCGCGACAAGCGCCAGGAGGCTCGACTTGCCCACGCCATCCGGCCCGATCAGGCCAACAATGCAGCCTGCAGGCAGGTCGATCGAAACCGCGTCCAGTGCCCGGACCTTGCCGTAGAGCAGCGAAAGCCCCTCTGCCCGCACCACAGGTCCGGAAGCCGTCATTCCAGCACCTTGCCTTCAGCGGCCTCCGGCCATGGCAGCGCGGGATCCAGCCGCACCCAGGCGACGCCGGGCAGACCGGTCTTGATGTAGTCGAGGTATTTCGCCAACAGGTCCGGCGCGATCCGGGCGCGGACCCGGAACATCAACTTCTCGCGCTCGATCTCGGTCTCGACCGTTTTCGGGGTGAATTGCGCCACGTCCGACACGAAAGAGACCTCGGCGGGAATGATCATGTCCGGCGCGGCATCCAGGATCAGGCGCACCTCGGTTCCCAGTCCGGCGCGCCCCGCCGCGGCGGTCCGGAGGAAGAAGGTCATGTACACGTCGTTGAGATCAATCATGTTGACGACGCGCCCGCCGGCACCCACGACCTCGCCCGCCTGGGCAACGATATACTGCACCCGCCCGGACCGGGGCGCCGTCAGCGTGCTGTCCTCGATCTGCACGTCGATCACCTCGATCGCCGCCGTTGCCGCCGCCACCGCCGCCTCGGCCCCGATCACCGCCGCTTCGGCTGCGGACACCCCGATCCGCGCCGCCGCAAGCATCGCCTCGGCCGAGGCGACCGCAGCCTCGGCGCCAAGCGCGCTGGACCGGTCGATATCGAGTTGCCGTTCGGACGCGACACTGCTTCCCGCCAGCGCCTCGGACCGCGCAAACTGGCGCTGCGCGGCATCCAGCGCCGATTGCCGCTGCGCCAGAACCGCCTCGGCCGCGCGCACTTCGGCCTGACGCTGCCGGATCATCAGGCGGGCGTTTTCGACCGCGATCTCGGCACGGCGCAGTTCCGCCTCTGCCTGGTGCCGGTTGGCCTTCAGCTGACGTGTGTCAAGCGTGACCAGCGGCTGTCCTGCCTCGACCAGCGCGCCCTCGCGCACCAGGATCGCCTCGATCCGCCCGGGAAGCCTAGACGCCACATCAATTTCGACCGCTTCGATCCGCCCGTTGCCGCGCGCGAAACCTTCCGCAACCACATCCGTACGGTTGCTCTGCCAGAAGAAGAAGCCGAACACAGCACCAGCGATAACAATCGCGGCCATGAGAATGGGTCTGGTGTTCGTCATGTTGTGCTCGATTACTGTTTTGGGCCGGATTGAATCGCCCCAAGTCTACTGGAGTGGTTTGTGTTCAAATGTTACGCAGCTTTTTGATCTTCGTTCAAGCTTTCGGGCACCTCGATTTATTTTCGCTGTGCTGACGGCGGTTTAGATATCTGCAAGGCTCTGTTGCACAAATCCCGTAAGGGATTCATCTCGTGAATCCAGTGTGGTAGCTGGGCGGTATGAGCAGACCCACCCCCCGCCTACAAGACCCGGAACTGGCCTTCCTTGCCGCCATCCACCGCCTTCGAGCGCCGCCGCTATGCGCGTGACCGCGATCCAGGCCCAAACTGTACGAAAGCGGCAGGGCAGGTCTGTCCGCTGCGCGAAAAGACGCCGACGCCAGGCAAGGATTCGGCGGATTCGCGGGCCGATCCACCCAGTTCCAGCCGTCTGCGCGACCGCCGACGCCGCTCGGGCGCGAAAAGCGCTTGTCCAGCGGGCAGACTCTGGCGATCTTGCTGTCAAACGGCAGGCCACTTGGGAAATGTCGGTTTAAACACGCTCATCAAAGGAGATTGCGATGACAAACCAGAGCCATATTCACCCCTATGTGGAGTGGGCCAAAAGCCACCTTAATGAAATGGATGCGTCGCTTGCGCTGTTCGAGTCCAAAATCGAACACCAAAAAGATGCAGCAAGCCGGAAGGCCATGGACATCATCGCAGACATGAAAAAGCGGCGTGATGCATTTCAGGCACGGGCCGAGGGAGCCCTGGCGATGACAGAACAGGAATGGTCTGCGGCCAAGGCGGAGATGGAAAGTGAATGGAACAAATTCGAAAATGGTGTCGATGACTATTTTGACACGGTTTCCGAACGAGTGGGTGAATACCAGTCCGCGTTTAGCGCCCGGATTGATGCGCAGCGCAAGGCCTGGGACGAAACGATTCAGAAGAACAATGCAGCCGCAAAAGAGTTTCTAGGCGAGCGGACGAAAGACGTCGAAGCCGCTGCTGCGAAGCTTGAGCGCGATCTCCACGAAGCAGAGCAAAAACTTCGCAACGTCAAAGTGGCCAGCCATACTTCCTGGTCCGCAATGCGGGAAGCGCTTTCACAATCCCGCAAGGCTTACGATAAGGCGATCGATGAAATGCAGAAAGCTTTCAGAGCCGTGTGAGAAGCTTAGGCACGAATGAAATCGGCAGGCTTTGACGTCTGCTGATTCACGCTTCGACCAATAAAAAGGCACACAAAATGACCATCAAGTTCAATCCAAAAAGTGCACTGCTGCTTGCAAGTCTCGCCGTCGCAATATTCACAGCTCCGGCTTTTGCCGAGACCAGTTTTGAAGCCGTCAAGGCAGAAGCGAAAGCGCTGGTTCAGGTCACCAAGGACTATGCTTTCGACAAACGCGATGAACTCGTTGCATATTCCAAGGCATCTCTTGAAAAAATCGACACGGACATTGGTCAGCTTGAAGTCAGAATTCGCAACGACTGGGGCGGGATGATGTGAAAACGGGTTTTTCCAACTCGTTTTCTGCATTCACCGAGGCTTGGGAAAAAGCAAAGACCGAATTCGACCCTTCCTGATGAAGTTCGATAGTCAGTCTGGATGGAAAACAAGGTGGTGAGCTGACGGATAAATCAATCCGTCGGCTCTTTCGTTCTCAAAGGAAACAGACAAATGCAAGCGCACCTCGATTTATTTTCGCTGTGCTGACGGCGGTTTAGATATCTGCAATAGTCGCCGTCATGAGAAAACTCATCGAAACCGCAAATGCACTGGTCAAAGCAGATCGAAAATGGACACCAAAACACCGCTTGATCAACACGGATACTCTGGGCGCAACTTCCAGGAGCGGCCGTTTCCTCTGAACACGGGCAGTCACTTGCGGTGCTCATTTGCGTCAATGGCTTGTGTCACGATTGCCGTCCACTTGCGAACCGCGTCCCCTTTCAGACCGGCGGGTATGCGAATGGGGTCTCCAGTCCGAAGCGTGACGGTAGCGCCCCAATGCGGCCATACGCGCTTGTCCCAGCGCTTTTCCATCACGCGCGCGGGCTGGCTCTCGGCCGAAACCGGCAAGATCAGGAACCCAAGTTGCGACGCCATCCGAACCGCGCCGGGCTTGGCCTGGCGATGCGGTCCGAGCGGTCCGTCTGTGGCAAAGGCGATAGTCTTGCCGTGCCGCGTTTCCCGGATCATGTGCCGGTAGGCGGCACCCTGCCCGCCCGGCGGGAGGATCGAGGGCACATGCCCGAACCTTTGGCAGATCTGGGCGATGACAGCACCGCGAAACCCGTCGCTGGTGAAGACAACCGCGTGCTGGCCTTCGAGCAACGCGAACAGCGGCAGGAATTTGCCGTGCCAGAACACCAGGATCACGCCTTCGCCCGCAGACGACAACTCTTCCAGTCGGGAGATTTCGGCCTTGTCCACCGACCACGAGGCGCTCCAGCGATGATAGACAAAAGCAATGGCATTGCCCGAGAAACGCGCCAGGATTGCGTTGATACTTGCGATCAAGGGCATGACGGCCCCGGAACCCGGTTTCGTGACCCGGCGATTTCGGCAGGATTTCGGCAGTCGGGGGGGCACCTATTCATCGATTGGCCGCTCCGGCATCAGAACCGCGTCGGTGAGCGCATATGCCATGTGCCCGACGGTGCGCCATTGTTCCGCAAGCCGGCGCTTGGCGGCGTTCCAGGCGCTGTCTTCGATCGACGGGCGGATCGGCTGACGTTCGATCAGTGCCGCGTAGAGATCGAGGGTTTTCTGGATCGTGGCCTCCTGCGAGAATTCAGCCGCAGTCCTTTTCGCCCGGACCCGCATGTCGCCGACCTCGTCCGGCGAGCGGGCGGCGAACCAGCCCAGTGTTTCGGCGAAGGTCTCGGTCGAGGCATCGCCCGCCAGCAGTCGGCCGTTTTCGCGGTCTAAGACCACGTCGCGCGCGCCGGGCGCATCGAGCGCCAGCACCGGCGCGCCGGTGGCCATTGCCTCGATCAGCACCAGCCCTTGTGTCTCCGAGACCGACGAGAACGCGAACACGTCCATGCTCGCGTAAGCCCGGGACAGGTCGACCCCGGTGAGGACCCCGGTCATGTGAACCCGGCGCGCCACGCCCGCCTCGGCAAAGTCAGCGGCCATCGGCGCACTCATCTCGCCATGGCCGGTGATGAGCGCATGCGCGTCGGGCGCGGCATGGAGAAACCGGATCAGAGCATCTGTCAGGTAGCCGAGGTTCTTTTCCTGCGCCAGCCGCCCGACGTGGCCAACGACAAACGCATCGGCTGGGATCGCGTAGCGCGCGCGCAGTCCGGCGGTGTCGGTTTCGTCCAGCGGCACGGTATTCACCCCGGTGGGGATGACCACCGTCATCGTCTTCACTCCGTTCTGCGCAGCGAAGGTGGCGATGCTTTTACTCGGGGCGATCACTGCGTCGCACAGGTTGCAGTAGCCGATCGAAAGACCCAGCGCGAGGCGCCGGGTGATATCTGAGTCTTGGATCACGTAATGGCCATAAAGGTCATAGCGCGTGTGATAGGTGTAGACGATCGGGATATTGCGTGCCGAGGCGACGCGCAGCGCAGTGCCGCCCAGAAGAAACGGGTGGTGCGAATGAACGATATCGGGCGCGAACGCATCGAGCCGCCTCGTCAGTGACAGGCTGACGGGGCTGGGCACCGAAAAATCGGTGCCGGCAAATTGCTGATAGGCGGGAATACGAACGGTGTCGTCGGTCGATTCTTCATGATCCGGGAACTTCGGCGCCACCACCAAGACCTGATGCCCGCGCGCGCGCAACCCATCCGCAAGGCTATTGACGCTGCGCGCCACGCCGCCGACATGGGGGCTGAACGTATTGGTGAAGATGGCGATTTTCACGAAGACTGCTTCCTCATTTCCCATGGCATGCATCCTGCGGAACGGCAATTTGACCCTGCGGCGCAAATCGGCCGACACATCGCGCGGTTTCTCTTGTCCCCCCGCTCTCTTGCCCACTCGTGTTCGCGGGCCGAACCGCTTGCTGACTTGACAGGGGCGCATGCCATCCCTAGCTATCCAAACGAACGTTCAGTTAGGAGCTCCCGGATGTCAAGCGACGATCTTACCGAACCTCGGCTTTCCGACCGGAAGGTTTCGATCCTGGCCCCATCGGAAGGTTTCTTCGTAGAACCACGCTAAGGAAGAACGAAGCCTGAACATGGCTTACAGCGTGGCATTTCTGATCGCCTTGTAAGCTGTTGATCTGCCTATGCCGAGGTGTTT
>NZ_JBPWNX010000014.1:0-77735 GCF_054954595.1 Actibacterium sp. D185-2 | reverse complement strand
CTGCGGGGTCCTCTTGAACGCCTGACAGGCGCATGGATATCCAAATAGCAATGCGATCCGGGCCAATGCGGTCACCCGCGAACCAGCTGAGGTCGGCAGCCTCGATCAGGGCAAGCCTGTGCCGCCATCCTTCCGGGCTGCGCTTCAGGCGGTCGTCCAGCGCGCCGACGCGACCGGCCACACGGGCAAGACGCGCGGCATGACCCGCCTCTGCTTTCCGCCAATCGTCGAGGACCTCGCCTTCACGCAGTTCGGCCCGTGGTCCTGGTGGCAAGGTGATCCGCAATTGGAATAGAGCCAGAGAAAGGGAAGCCCGGGTGCCGGGCTTGAAAGGATAGAGAGAGTCTCATCCGGGTCCGGCGTGACAAGGACCCTGACCATGGCCAAGACCTCAACCCGCCCGAAACCCGCCACCGCGAAGAAAACCGGAGCCGCCGGATCGACCGCGACTGACGGCGCTACCGACATCCGTCTAATCCCGCTCGATCAACTGGAACCGAGCCCTCTCAACGTTCGAAAAGTTGCGGCAAGTGCCAGCGACGACGCTGAACTGCTCGCCAGCATCCGCGAGACAGGCATTAAGCAGAACCTGGTGGTTCATGTGTTGTCAGAGACACGATTTGCGGTCGATGCCGGCGGCCGTCGCCTCAAGGCGCTGAAGCAGCTTGCCGAAGACGGCGTGATCCCCTCAGACCACCCGGTGCCTTGCCTCGTCGAGGACGAGCGCAACGCCATCCTCACCTCTGCCACGGAGAACCTCCAGCGCGCTGCGATGCACCCAGCAGACCAGTTCGAGGCTTTTGAGGCGCTGATCGGTGAGGGTCGCACCGAGGACGAGATCGCGCTGAAATTCGGTGTCTCCGTCGACCTGGTGCGCCGCCGCCTCAAACTCGCCCGTGTCGCGCCCGAGATCATCGAACAGTTCCGTGCGGGTGGCCTTACCCTCGAATGCGTCATGGCCTTCACGCTGACAGACGATCATGATCGCCAGCTGGCGGTCTGGAACGCGGTGAAGGGTGGTTATCACATCCATCCCCAGAGCATCAAACGTCAGCTGACCGAGACTGCGCATTCGGCGAACTCCGCCCTGGGGCGCTTTGTCGGCATCGAGGCCTATGAGGCGGCGGGCGGGGTTCTGCTGCGCGATCTCTTTGACGATCGGGCCAGCGCCCATATGGAAAACCCCGAGCTCCTCGAGCGCCTCGCCATCGAGAAGCTGCAGGCTGCGGCCAAGACTTTTGAAGGGACGTGGAAATGGGTCGAGGTTCACCTCTCGGTCGACTACGGCGCATTTCGCAGTTTCGGGCGGGTCTATCCGCAGGATATCGACCCTGATCCGGACCTGCTAGCCGAGGAGGAAAGTCTTATCGCACGCGAGGAAGAACTGGCGGCGCAGAATGACGGCGAGGATTGGACCGACGCTGAAACGGAAGAATACTACGCGATCGAGCCGCGCCTGCGCGAGATTGAGGCCTTGCAGCGAGAGCGGCAGCCTTTTGCAGACGCTGATCGCGCCATCGCCGGTGTGGTTCTGACCATCGGTCATGGCGGGGCACTGCGCGTCGAGAAAGGCCTCGTGCGTCCCGAAGATATTCCTGCGGCACCCGAGCCCGAAGAGGTCACCACGGATGCGGGTGATGCCCCATCCCCTGCCCGCCCGCACGTGACGCCGCCGACCTCCTCGACACCGGTGCCGACTTCCGATCCGGCCGCGACTTTGCGCAAGGCGGACGGTATTTCGGCGAGCCTGGCCGACGATCTCCGGGCCACGCGCCAGCACATTCTGCGGGCACATCTGGCGGCGGATTTCGAGGTGGCGTTCGATGCGATGCTCTACGCGCTCTGCGAACAAGCATTGGGGCGGTCCTACAACAACGAGGCGCTCGACATCTCGATCCGGCCCTTCCAGGCGCAAAACCGCGAGGTACTGCATGCGGATACCGTCGCCCAGAAAATGCTCGAGGCGCTGGAACAGGACCTCGCCACCGACTGGATGACCTTGGAGAAACCAGAGGACTTCCAGGCGATGTCGGCGCTGCCTCTTGCCGACAAGCAAGCGCTTTTCGCCTGGGCGACGGGTCTGGCAGTCAAGCCGCAGCTTTCCTCCGACAATCGCCCCTCCCCGATCATCGAGGAGATCGGCGGGCGGCTTGACGTCGATGTGGCGGCATGCTGGCGCCCGACCGCGCAGAACTACTGGGGTCGGGTCAACAAGGGCCATGCCGTGGCCACGGCGCGCAAACTGATTGGTGACGATTACGCCGAGGATCGCAATCGCGAGCGCAAGGGCGATATCGCAGCCGCGATGGAACGGGCTTTCGCGGAAACGGCCGGCGAGACGGAAGGCTTCGACGCCGCAACGGTTGCCAGGACGACGCGCTGGCTGCCTGACGGGCTGCTGTTTGCCGGTGCGACGGAGGCCGGTGCCGACTTGGGCAACGATGCGCCGGAGGCCGAGGAGGGGGATTTGTCCGCCGAAGATTCTCTGACCGACGCCGAGAGCGATGAACCGTCGTCCTTGCCCGCCTTCCTGAGCGAGGATGCGGCCTGACGCGGCGAAGACCGATCTGATCACGACATGAACTTTGGGCCGCCCTCGCGCAGAGGGCGGCCCTTTCCCGCTGACGGGTTTCACGCAGCCGGTGTCGGATCGGCTGGCCCGTCCCGGAGATATCCCATGACCACCACACTCGATCTCGATCCCGTCAAGGAAGCCGCACTGATTGCCGCTCATAATGATGCCTTTCGCCGCTCCATCCTCGGGACCACCCCCTCCGTCGATGCGCCGCAGGGCCAGTTCGTCATGACGCGCGGCGTTTCAGCACTTGGGCCTGAAGCCCAGCTTGTTCTCACCCGCCGCGTTGCTTCGTTTGATGCGTTCAACGCTGACAGCGATCCTCATGGCTGGCACGAGATGGGGGTCATCGACCTCGATGGCACGACAGTCTGGTTCAAGCTCGACCTGTTCGACACCGACTACATGTACGGCTCGCCCGAGCCATCCGACCCGGAACAAACGCGCCGGGTCCTGACCCTGCTTCTGCCGTCGGAATACTGACGCCCCTCTTCACCAACATCTCCTCGGACCGTCCTTGCACCAAGGGCGGTCCTTTCGCGCTGGCGGGTTCCAAGGGGCGCGATACCCGCGTCCCGCCCGCCGCAGGAGACCAGAGATGGCCAAGACACTCGACTACCAGATCACCCTCTATCCCGCACATCGCGATGGCGCCTTCGTTGTTACCCAGTTCCAGATGCTGGCGAGCTACCCCGAGAAGCGCATTCAAGCCGCGGGCATGGACGACCTGATCGACCAGGTGACGCAGTTCGCGATGGAGCACGGCGAGAGCTGCAGCGCCTCGGTGCGCTGTCTCGCCCCGCGCAAACCGCCGGGGTTCAAGCGCGCGACCGACAACCTCTATTTCAACCTGGTTGACCGGACGGCTGAGCAGCGCGGCGCGGCGGCAGCCTGAAGCCCCGCAGGAAACTTCCTGGGCGACCTCGCGTAATGGTCGCCCTCCCCTTTCCTCAATTCCAAAGGATCAAAGACATGACACAAGAGACTGATTTCTACGCGCAGATACTAGAATCCCAGAGGCGTGCTGCCGAACAGCGGGTAGAAACCCGCGCGGCGCTTCTTTCCGAACTGCGCACCCTCGGCGTAACGAACATCGAGGTGCAATACGAAGGCTACGGCGATTCCGGCAATGTCGAGGATGTCGTTGTGACCCCTGACACGATCACCCTGACGGAAGAGCTGCGGCGCCGGGCCGAAGATTTCGGCTGGGACTTTGCCTATGCGCTGAGCCCTGGGTTTGAGAACAACGAGGGCGGCTATGGCGAACTCACCTGGGCGCTCGAGACCGACAAGATCGATGTCAGCCACTCGAACCGCTATATCGAAACCAATACCACCGAACATGAAGGGCTCTGACATGGCACATCCCCTCCACCACGCCGAAAGCTCTGCCCGAAAATTCGGCGGTGTTCCAGACGACTATCAGTTCGTGCATGACTGGTTTGACTCATCCAAAGAGCACCTAGGCCTTTTCGTTCACAGAGCCCAAAAACACCATACCGTCGGGATCTATGATGCCGAGCGGGTGTTCGGTCGCAGCCTGACCAACAGCGCGGGCCGGGTCGTCCCGATCCGCTGGATTGGCGAGCAGCATGTGCGCGAAGATTGCCAGGGACGTATCCCTTCGCTGGTAGACTGGCTCGGGCGCATTCAGCCGGAGCCGTGGATGGCCAATGGCCGGATCGACAACGACCCGACGCAGATCGGCAGCGATCCGCGCGCGGTCTGGATCGAGGCGGTGGCCTATCACCAGACCATTCTCGGGTTTGAGGATTGGCTTCTCAAGGTCTCGGTCGAGCACGTCCAGCATCGCCAGAACCGCGCCGCCGCCTGATCCACTGGGCGGCACATTCACCAACCATCTGATCCCATCCAGATCGACCCGCCTGAGCCCCAATCGGCTTGGCGGGTCGATTTCGTTTCAAGAAAGGATATCGACATGCAAGACCCTGTCTACGAGGAGGCCTACCAAGGCCACGTCATCAAGATCTATCACGACCCCGATTCTGAGAGCCCAAGGGAGTGGTCCAACCTCGGAGCGCTGATCTGTTGGCACCACCGATACCGGCTGGGGGACAGCCACCGGTTCGACTGCCCCGAGGCGTTCCTGCGAGATCTTGCGGGCGTCTCGGATCAGAGCGATCTCTCACTGGATCGCCTCCGCGAGCGCGCCGAGCGCAAGGCAATCATCTTGCCCGTGTATCTCTACGACCATTCCGGCCTCGCGATGAACACCATCGGGTTCCATTGTCCGTGGGATTCCGGCCAAGTTGGCTTCGTATACGTAACGCTCGAAACGGTTCGAAAGGAGTTCGGCGCGAAGCGAGTCACCAAGGCGATGCGCGAAAAGGCCAAGGACATTCTGCGCGCTGAGATCGTCACCTTCGATGCCTACCTCGGCGGACGGGTTTATGGCTATGTCGTCGAGCGTGACGGTGAAGAGATCGACGCCTGTTGGGGGTTCTTCGAGCACTATAAGCTGGACTGCCTGTCCGAGGCTCGGGCGGTTGTAGATCCTCTGATTTTGCGAGAGGTACAAAGACCCGCCGCTGCGGAACAGGGCGCAAGCCCACCCCCGAGTTGAAACGCCCACAATACTCATATATCTTATTCATGCGTATTACGGAGGTGAGCATGGCAAGCACAAGCGTCACACTTGGCCCCCATTGGGACGAATTCATCGCCCTGATGCTTAAAGAGGGGCGTTACGGGTCAACCAGCGAGTTGATCCGCGCCTCTCTGCGCCTGATGGAGGAGCAGGAAGGTCAGCGGGCGCGGCTTCGCGTTGCGCTGATGGAGGGCAAACAATCCGGTGACGCCGGTCCGCTTGACATGGATGAGATCAAGCGCGACGCGCGGAGCCGCTCTGGCGCTTCTGATGCGTGACATTCATCACTCTCAGGCGGCAAAATCCGATCTCCTCGACATCTGGGTCGAGACCGACCGACAGTGGGGCGAGGCGCAGGCGGATCGTTATCTCGACGACATCGAGCGTGCCCTGCAGGGATTGATCGCCAATCCTCAAATTGGGTCTGA
Organism: Actibacterium sp. D185-2; assembly: GCF_054954595.1. Classification (NCBI taxonomy): domain Bacteria; kingdom Pseudomonadati; phylum Pseudomonadota; class Alphaproteobacteria; order Rhodobacterales; family Roseobacteraceae; genus Actibacterium; species Actibacterium sp. D185-2. The sequence goes on along the minus strand of NZ_JBPWNX010000014.1, from coordinate 72,124 downwards.
CTGTTCCGATCTCTTGCAGGGTGCGCGCAAACTGATCACGGGTCGGCACCTCGTGTTCTACGAGGTGGACCCGGACAGGATCTTCGTGATCCGGGTCCTGCATCAGTCCATGGATGTGCCGCGGCATCTGCGGCCGTTCTGACACCGGTCAAACACGCAGCGGGGCATTGCCATGAAAGAGCAAGAGGCAGGGCGGGAGGGGTGACCCCTCCCGGGTGAGAGAGTGCGCGCGGGGCTTGGGGCCAACCCTCAACCCCGGAGATTGCCGATGAACGCTCACCCCCATTCCGTCCAACTTGCAACCGAGCCCGACGCCCCTGCCCTGCCAGAGGCTCCGGGCTTCGCCCAACACCTGATGCAGGTTGCGAAAGCCCTCGTCCCCCTGTTCGAGGCGGGCAGGTCCATCGACGCCGCCGCCCTTCGCACTGCGATGGAGCAAGCCTTCGGTGCCAGCGACACCAGCGGCTCCTGGATCTGGAAGGATGCTTACGAAGCCGCAGAGGTCGCCCAGATCCTGATGCTCGCGCGCTATGGCGCGCTGATGCAACGTCAGGCCGCCTCGCCGCACGCCTTCCTCACCATGATCGAGCGTCTCGCCGGTCTGGCCCCCTCCCACACGCGGCGTTCAGAAGACAGCGTACGCTTGCAACAATTCTCAACCCCCATGCCCCTCGCGGCCATTGTCGCCCAGGCTGCGGGGTTTCGCGTCGACGATCTGGTGCTCGAACCTTCGGCCGGCACCGGCATGCTGGCGATCTTCGCCCGGATTGCGGGCGCGCGGCTGGCGCTCAACGAATTTGCGGAAACCCGCCGCGCATTGCTGGGACATCTGTTTCCGGAGGCTGTTGTCACGGAACACGACGCTGCCTCGATCGATGACCGGCTAATTCGCTCGATCACGCCCTCGGTCATTGTGATGAACCCGCCCTTCTCTGCCGCCAACCATGTCGAAGGCCGATTTCGACAGGCGACTAGTCAACATGTGCTTTCCGCCTTGGCGCGCCTCGCGCCGGGTGGGCGGCTTGTCGTCATCACCGGCGAGAGCTTCCGCCACTCGACGAAATCCTTTCAGTCGACGTTTCAGCGGATCGCACAAAGCGCCGATGTGGTATTTTCCGCCGCTATCGACGGCAAGGTCTTTGCGCGGCATGGCACCACGATCGACACGCGGCTGACGGTGATCGACAAGCGTGCGACTGGCGCTGATGAGATCGCATCGGTCGAAAGCGAGGCCGTCTACCATCCGATCTGCGCGACCACGGGTGAACTTCTCGCGTCAGTTCTGACCCATTGCCCGGTGCGCCGCAGCCCTCCACCCTGCCCAACCAGCACAGCCCTGTCGGCTCCGACCGCTTCGACCCGCACCAACCTGCAGGCCCTGCGCAATGCCGCGCGCAAGGAAACCCGTGCCCTTGCCGAAGAACGCGCAAGGCACCCGTTTGACGATATCGCGACGGCCCCGATCGACTACCTGCCGAAGGCTTGGAGCCAACCCGACGGCACGCTGCAGGACACGGTCTACGAGGCCTATGACCTTCAGGCGATCAGGATCGATGGCGCGGCGGAACATCCGACCGCGCTGGTGCAATCCACCGCTATGGCCTCGGTGCCGCCGCCCGTGCCGACCTATCGTCCCATCCTGCCGAAGAACCTCGTTCAGGACGGCCTTCTTTCTGCGCCGCAGCTGGAAAGTGTCATCTATGCGGGCAACGCGCATGAGACGCATCTCAAGGGCTGGTTCAAGCGCGGCGAGATCGAAGGCCAGTTGATGGCGGCGGCCGAGGGCGACGAAGGCGCGTTTCGCCTGCGCAAGGGCTGGTTCCTGGGTGACGGCACCGGCTGCGGCAAGGGGCGGCAGGTCGCGGGCATCATCCTCGACAACTGGCTGCAGGGACGCCGACGGGCGGTCTGGGTCTCGAAGAGCGACAAGCTCATCGAGGATGCGCGGCGCGACTGGATGGCGCTTGGGGGGCGCGAGATCGATATCGTGCCACTGTCGAAATTCCGCCAGGGGAGCGATATCCGTCTCCCAGAGGGCATCCTCTTCGTCACCTATGCCACCCTGCGTTCTGCTGAACGCGACGGGAAAGCCTCCCGCCTCGATCAGGTGACGTCCTGGCTTGGCGAGGGGTTCAACGGGGTCATCGCTTTCGACGAAAGCCACGCCATGGCGAATGCCGCCGGCGAAAAGTCCGACCGCGGCGACAAAAAGGCCTCCCAGCAGGGTCTTGCGGGCCTCGCGTTGCAAAACGCGGTTCCGGATGCGCGGGTGCTCTACGTCTCGGCCACCGGCGCGACGGTCGTCGGCAATCTCGCCTATGCTTCCCGCCTTGGCCTTTGGGGCACCGGGGATTTTCCCTTCGTGACAAGGCCTGAGTTTGTCGCCGCGATGGAGGCCGGGGGAATTGCGGCCATGGAGATGATCTCGCGCGACCTGAAGGCGCTCGGGCTTTATCTGGCACGCTCGCTCTCCTATGCCGGGGTCGAGTACGAAATGCTGGTGCATGAGCTGACGCCCGCACAGATCGCGATCTATGACAGCTATGCCGACGCCTACCAGATCATCCACACCAACTTGGAGGCCGCCCTTCAGGCCTCGGGTATTTCCTCCGAGACCGGTACGCTGAACCCTCAGGCGAAATCCGCTGCGCGCTCGGCCTTCGAGAGCAACAAGCAGCGTTTCTTCAATCATCTCATCACCGCCATGAAATGCCCCTCGCTGATCCGCTCTATCGAGGCGGACCTCGCGGCGGGGCATTCTGCAGTGATCCAGGTGGTTTCGACCAGCGAAGCGGTGATGGAACGGCGACTCGAGGATATCCCGCCTTCGGAGTGGGATGATCTGCAGGTCGATTTTACGCCCAGGGAGAACATCATGGATTACCTGATGCACTCCTTCCCGACGCAACTCTTCGAGCCCTACACCGACGAGAACGGCGATCTGCGCTCGCGCCTTGCCCTCGATGGCGATGGCAACCCGATCATCTGCCGCGAGGCGGAGCGGCGGCGGGACGATCTTGTCCAGCATCTGGGTGCCCTCGCCCCGGTGCAGGGCGCGCTCGACCAGATCCTCTGGCATTTCGGCGGGGAGGCGGTGGCCGAGGTCACCGGACGCAAGCGGCGCATCGTAAAAACGCGTGAGGGGCGGCTCAAGGTCGAGAACCGCCCCGCCTCCTCCAACCTCGGCGAGACGCAGGCCTTCATGGATGAAGCCAAGCGCATCCTGATCTTCTCCGATGCCGGTGGCACCGGGCGCAGCTACCACGCCGATCTTGGGGCAAAGAACCAGCGCCTCCGGGTGCATTACCTCCTGGAACCCGGCTGGAAGGCCGACAATGCGATCCAGGGGCTGGGGCGTACCAACCGCACCAATCAGGCGCAACCACCGCTCTTTCGACCCGTTGCGACCAATGTGAAGGGGGAGAAGCGGTTTCTTTCCACCATCGCGCGTCGCCTCGACACGCTGGGGGCGATCACCAAGGGGCAACGCGAGACGGGCGGCCAGAACATGTTCCGCGCAGAGGACAATCTCGAAAGCCCCTACGCCCGCGCTGCGCTGCGCCAGTTCTTCTACAAGCTGCGGGCGGGCAAGATCGATGCCTGCTCCTACGCGAAGTTTCAGGAGATGACCGGGCTGACGCTCGATGAGGTGGATGGCACGATGAAAGAGAATCTGCCGCCGATCCAGCAGTTCCTGAATCGCTGCCTTGCGCTGAGGATCGACATGCAGGACGCGATCTTTGAGGCCTTCGGCGGGTTTCTTTCGGCAATCATCGAGGACGCGCGCCAGGCAGGCACGCTCGATATCGGTCTCGAAACCTTGCGCGCGGAGAAGTTCGAGATCGTCGATCGCAAGGTGATCTTCGAGCACGAGGCGACGGGCGCAACGGCGACCGCGCTGACCGTCGAGCGCACCGATCGCAATGATCCGCTGACCCTGCCCCGGGTCAAAGCCATCTGCTCCGATACAAAAGGTGCGACGCTCTGCTGGAACACCTCCTCCAAACGCGCGGCCCTGATGGTGAAGGCGCCGGCCTTCATGGACGAGGATGGTGTGCCAATCCTTCGGGTGAAGCTCTTGCGGCCCATGGCCACCGAGATCCTCGCGCTGACCGAGTTCTCGAAATCGCACTGGGAAGAGATCGATGATGCCATGTTCGAACAGCTCTGGCAGGCCGAGGTTGACGCGGTGCCGGAGTTCACCACCTCGAAGATCACGCTGATCTGCGGCCTCCTTCTGCCGATCTGGGATCGGCTTCCCGCTGACAACATGCGCATCTACCGCCTGCAGACCGAGGATGGGGAACGCGCCATCGGCCGTCTTGTCAGCCAAGAGCAGCTTCTCAATGTCTACGCGCGGCTCGGCCTCGATTGTCAGATCGAGATGAAACCGCAGGAGGTCTTCGCCGCGGTGATGGAAGCCAGAACGACCCTGAACCTCCTCGGCGGCTATCAGCTGCGCCGGTCGCTGGTCATGGGGCAGCCGAGGCTTGAGCTGATAGGTGCTTCAGGCGCGGCCCTGCCCGGACTGAAGGCAATGGGCTGTTTCACGGAAGTGATCCAGTGGAAGACGCGGGTGTTCATTCCGGTCGACGGCATCGAGGTGCTGACACGGATCCTTGCCGAGCATCCGGTTGGCGCCGGCACATCGGAGGCCGCCGCATGAGCGCGCGCCACAGTATCGCGGACCTCTCGGCCGATCTGGCAGACCATGCCGAGAGTTTCTGCCGCCAGTATTTCCCCGAGGGGCGCAAGCTGGGTAATTATTGGCAGGTCGGCGACACGTCCGGTGCAAAGGGCCAGAGCCTCGCCATCCGTCTGCAGGCGCAGGGTGGTCGTAAAGCCGGGTCCTGGCAAGATTTCGCGACGGGTGAATATGGCGACCTGATCGACCTGCTGCACGAGCGGCTCGGTTCAACCACGTTGAAGGAAACGCTGAGAGCAGCCCGATCCTTTCTCGGCGAAGCTCCCTGCCCTGCCGTACCTCGAGACACCCAAAGGGCTGAGCGCCCGGATGCAGCCTCCAGCAAACGCATCGCGCGGGCGCGCAAACTTTTCGCCGCGGGCAAGCCGGTCCTTGGAACCCTCGCCGCCACCTATCTGCAAGGGCGCGGCATCACGCGCTTCGGTCCCGCGATCCGCTATCACCCACGGGTCTTCCTCAGGCAGGGCGAGGACGGCGCCGATCCGCCGGAACGGGCCCCTGCCCTACTCGCAAAGATCACCGACAATCGGGGTCAGATCACCGGATGCGCAAGGGTCTATCTCGACCCGTCCACCGGCGGTTTGGCCGAGATCGAGAGCCCGAAACGGATCCTCGGGCAGCTGCACGGCCATGCCATCCGCTTCTGGTCCGGCTCACCTCGCAGCGATCTCATCGTCGGCGAAGGGCTCGAGAACACCCTCTCGGTCGGAACCGCCCTGCCAGAATTCGACCTCGCCTCCTGTCTCACCGCCACCCATCTCGGCCTCTTCATCCCGCCGCCGGGGATCACGCGCATCTGGATCGTGCGAGACAATGACGAAGCTGGACGTAACGCATCAACGAGATTTCGTAACCAATTGGAATCTATTGGAATTGCCTGTGGTGATCTCGTGCCGAACATGGGCGATTTCAACGACGATCTGCGGGCTTTTGGCAAGGATGCGCTGCGCCGCTCCCTGCTCGAGGCCATGAAAACACAAGGTCTGGAGATCGAGGACGGCTGACCGCCAACCTCCCCGGGGATGTCCGACTGGGCAAAGGGTCCGCAGGTTCGATCTGATCCCGTTTGGAAAAGGGGAGCGATGGACCGGCGGGTCGGGGCTGAGTGCCCCTCGCCCGGGCAGCAATGCGCCCCGAACCAGAAAATTCCCCTGAGCCTTCGGCTCATTCCTCGCGGGAACAATTTTCCGGCCCGCGGCGCATTCTCCGCTGCGCTCCGATCCTGACGGATGCGGCCCGGTCGCCGCCGGTCCTGGTATCGCCCCATCCAAATCGGGTCAGATCAAACAGAGGAACCAGACAATGCCCCATCAGACAGACATCCAAGAGGAAACCGGCGTCACCTCCGCCATCCTCGACCACCTGGCACTTCACGGCGCAACACCGGGACCCGGCGAGACCGATCACCGCCCCCTGCCCCAACCTGATGAGGTCGATCTCGCCATGGCGACCCTCTTCGACACCACCATCGGCCTCCTCACCGGCAGCCAATTGGAAGACAATCTCGAAGAGATGCTCTGGTCCCTCACCTCGATCTTCCATCGCCGGCTGACCCATATCCAGAAGCTCCTCGACGACAACGAATTCGAGGTCCGGGAAAGTCTGGCAATCCAGGACGGCTCCGAGGTCGCCTCGGTCGAGCTCGAGCGCCTCCAGATGATCGGGCTCAAGCTCTGGGACCATCGTGACGCCTTCGAACAGATGCGCGATCTGGCCGTGGACCACTTCTCGGCCGCCACCGGTTCACCCTGGCTGCCCCGCACCGGATCAAAGGTCTCCCATCGCGGTCTCACCTCCGCCGTGGTGGACAGCCGGGCCTATCTCTCGGCCAAGCGCCGCAAGGAGACCGAGGTACACTGCCCCGAAGGCACGCGGATCGCTTTCTCGGGCGGGGACTATCAGGCTTACGATCTGATCTGGTCCGTCCTCGATGCCACCCATGCGAAATACCCCGACATGGTGCTCTTGCACGGAGGCACGCCCAAGGGCGCCGAGATGATCGCGGCCCGCTGGGCAGATACCCGTGGCGTCACCCAGGTGGTCTTCAAGCCCGACTGGAAGAACCACGGCAAGGCCGCCCCCTTCAAGCGCAACGACAAGATGCTCGAGACCATGCCGCAGGGTCTGATTGCCACGCCCGGTTCGGGCATCACCGAGAACATCGTCGACAAGGCCCGCAAGCTCGGAATCCGCATCAAGAGGATCGGGGCTTAGGCCCCGGTTCACGCCCCGCGCAAGAGGTCCTGTACGACGGAAGGCTTCTTGGCGATCAATGCCAGCAGAACCTGTGCTGGGCCTGTCGGGTGCCGGCGCCCGTGTTCCCAGTTCAGGAGCGTACCTTTCGCGACGCCAATGCTCTTCGCAAACTCGGCCTGGGACAGGCCCGTCCGTTGCCGGACTTCGGCGACATCGACCTCCGCCACGGACACTTCATGCACTTTGGCGTCGGCCAAATCACCATTCGCGAAGGCCAGAGCCTCTTCGAGGCCCTTGGATACGGATTCAAATGCACTCATGTTGCGTCTCCATATTTCGCGACAAGCGCCTTGCTCATCTCTACCGCAGCAGCCTGTTCGGTCTTTGACAGGTTGGCTTTCTCATTCTTGGCGAAGACCGTGATCAGAAAGATCGGCATATGGGTCCCGCCAAAGACATACACCGTCCTGAAGCCGCCGCTCTTGCCGCTCCCCTCTCTCGGAATGCGGACCTTGCGCAGCCCGCCGCCGAGAGAGATGCCCGCTTCCGGATTGGCGGCAATGAAGTTGATCGCCGCCTCACGTTCCTGGTCCGACATGATTGCCTTGGCGCGCCTTTGGAATTCGGGCAGTTCGACCACTGTTTGCAATCGCGTCATGTTAAGTTCCATATAGGTTTCGGCGGCGTATGTGTCAATGACGTATAGCATGCACACTGGAAGGGCAAGTCAGCGACGGTTGCACGAGTCAGGCAGTATGCCCTTTCAGTTGGTTGCGGCGACCAATGGCCAAGTGTCCTGTCGTATGTATTGACCGAACCGACCAGCCGGGCTCTCATTTCGGGCGATTGGATGGTTGCGGTGTCACGTGACGACCCGGCCTTTCGTTCCACGCTCTGACCGCCTCGAGTACTCATCTGCATCGTGGGCGCTTTCGCGAAGACAATGGGCGCGGTAGTGATCCTGTGGATGCGACTTTGACGTCTGGGTTTTGTCTTATCAGCGATCAGTTTAGAAGGGTGCCAAGGTCCCTGGCATCTCCCTCGTCTGTTCACTCACCTTCCTTCGTGGCCCCCGCACTTCTCCCTTTGTCTGAGTTGCATGACATGCTGGTCGCAGCTGTCGTCCCGTCCACAAAGGTTGTCGCCGATCTTTTTCCCCTGACCCTGCGGGCCATTCCTCGCGGAGCAAAAAGACCGGCGCCTGCCCCTCTCCGCTGCGCTTCGCCTTCGGTGTGGCCGGGCCTTGGCCAGCTGCAAGGTGACCATCATTGCAACGCAAACAAGGAGAAGAGCAATGACCACGAACTGCATCAAATTCACCAGCGCCGACATCGAAACCGCCAAGGGCGTCGGCTCCATCTCGACCCTGACCTTCGACCTCGACATCACGGTCGAACCCGTCGCGAGCACGAACCCGATGGCCCCCACGCACCGCGTCCTCGGCCGCTCCCCGCGCGGCAAGCTGGTCGAGTGCGGCGGCATCTGGAAGAAGCAGAACAAGGAGACCGGCGCTGACTACTACACGCTGACCATCCGCGACCATGGCTTCAACGCCAACCTCGGCAAGGCCGCGAACCAGGACGATCTGTCCCTGCAGGCCGTCATCCCCTGGGGGCCGAAAGACGCCGCGTGACGCAAAGAATCGGCTGGGGCAACCCAGCCGATTTCCGCTGCCTTCTAGGCCCCCGAAACGACTTGGTTATATGTTGGTCTGCCGTGATTGAAGAGCGGAACGGCAGCAAATGATCATAGTCCGTTTGTAAGGCCCGGCCGATACTGTTCGTTTTGGCACCCTAGGTTTCGAGGTGCTGTCGGGCGTTTCGAGTCCTAGATCTGCATGTGTTTTGACAGCCGTGCAGTCGCATAAATTCAAAATAAAACAGATGGTTACAGAGGTATCGCCGCGAGACATGACCCAATATCTGCGTCGAAGATGTCGCTATTGTCCCTATATATTGAGTCGCGGTGTTCCGTGATCGCTACAGGTTGTCGCCGCATCTAAACCGCCTGGTGCATCGAGTGGGTTCGAACCTCTGGGTGAAAATCGTTGTTAAGACTCATTTTTCCGTGTAGATGACACTTTAAAGAGCGAAATCGCTGAAAAAGCGATATTTAGAGGGCAGGCGGATGCGAGATAGGTCATTCAAGGCTGATACGAAGGATCAACCCTTCGACGAGATCATCCTTCAGCAGGGAGAGTTGATTTCTGACCGTCTCAATATGTTGCGGCAAGAACAGTATCCTCCAGATGCCCAGAAAGGTCTACGTCAGTTTTCGCTGGCGGAGGTTGCCTACTATCTTGGCGTAACCCAGTCGACCATCAAGAAGCTTCACCTCGAGGGCAAAGGCCCCGAGCCTGAAACGTCGTCATCCGGAAGGCGTAGCTACTCTGCGGAGCAGATGCTCGAGCTGAGAGCTTATCTGGACAAACATGGTCGGCCCGGCAAGCGTCGATATGTGCCCTACCGACAGCCAGGCGAAGAGTTGCACGTTGTGTCTGTCGTGAACTTCAAAGGGGGCAGCGGAAAGACCACCACCGCAGCTCATCTCGCTCAGCATTTGGCGCTGAAGGGGCATCGCGTTCTTGCGATCGACTTGGATCCTCAAGCTTCGCTGACAGCTTTGCACGGTATTCAGCCTGAACTCGACAACGTGCCATCGTTGTATGAGACACTACGGTATGATGACGAGCGCAAGCCCATCTCCGAAGTAATCCGACCGACAAACTTTCCAAATCTGGATATCGTTCCGGCAAGCCTCGAACTGCAAGAGTACGAATATGATACCCCGGTTGCACTGACGAGCAGCGACCCCCATGAGGGCCGAACCTTCTTCACTCGGATATCCAAAGCGCTCGGCGAGGTTGATGAGCGCTATGATGTGGTCGTAATCGACTGCCCCCCTCAGTTGGGCTACCTGACGCTCACCGCTCTGACGGCCTCATCTTCGGTGATTGTGACCGTCCATCCTCAGATGCTGGACGTCATGTCGATGAGCCAGTTTCTTCTGATGTTGGGCGGGATCATGAAGACGATCCGTGACGCTGGAGCGAACATGCGCCTGAAGTGGTTCCGTTACCTCGTAACGCGATTTGAACCGACGGACGGCCCCCAAAAGCAGATGGTCGGGTTCCTCCAGGCAATGTTTCCAAATCAGATGCTGTCGGCTCCAGTGTTGAAATCGACCGCGATATCCGACGCAGGGATCACGAAGCAGACGCTCTACGAAGTCGAGCGGTCGCAGTTTGTCCGGACCACCTATGATCGCGCTGTCACTTCTTTGAACGACGTGAACGACGAGATCGCAGAGCTGATTCACAAGGCCTGGGGGCGCGAATGACCGACATTTTGACAGCCGTGCAGATCTCCGATTTTGACAGCCTTGCAACTGATCGGATGAGCGCAGAGCGTGGGCTGGATCGCAAAGCAAAGGAGTTAGCTTGATGGCTCGGAAAGACCTCCTGAAAAGCGTCATGAGCGGTTCCCCTGAGCAACCCAAGGATTCTGGCCGCTCTGGTTACGCAATGCGCGGTGCTTCGAAGTCGATGAAAGTTTCAATCGACAGCCTCGCGGAGAACTCGAAGCGTCTCCTCGAAGGGGAAACGATTGTGGAGATCGATCCACAATTGATCGACGTGTCCTTTGTCTCGGATCGCCTCAGTGATGACGATCAGGCGTTCGATGAACTGAAGGCATCGATCGCTGCCGGCCGCCAGGACACACCAGTATTGCTTCGCCCGCATCCGGAATTAGACGGCCGCTATATGATCGTCTTCGGGCATCGCCGTGTGCGAGTTGCGTCGGCGCTCAACCGTAAGGTTCGCGCTGTTGTCAAACCAATGGACGATGTGGCGCACATTCTTGCTCAAGGGCAGGAAAATACGGCACGCGCAGATCTCTCGTTCATCGAGAAGGCGCTGTTCGCGAAGAATCTCTTGGATATGGGGCAGGCAAAGGATGTGATCCAAGCCGCGTTGACCATTGATGGGACACTGCTTTCGCGCATGCTCTCGGTGGCTCAGAACGTTCCGCGGGACGTTATCGAGCAGATTGGCCCAGCCAAGCAGATCGGACGGGATCGTTGGGAGGATTTCAAAAAGCTGGCTTTGGAGCCCGCGAATGACAAGATCCTGAAAGTAGCCTTGGAGTTTGACGGGTTTCAGCATCTCGATAGTGATGCTCGCTTCGAGTTCTTGCACAGCAAACTGGCAGAAGCCGGCAGGGCGCCGAAGCGCCGTAAAGCACGCGCTGCGCCCAAAAAACGCACCTGGACCGCCGGCAAAGGCCGCATCAAAGGCGTCATCGGGCGGTCCGGTAAGGCATTCAGTATTTCGCTAACGGCGCAAGATTCAACCGAGTTCGGGGACTTTCTCTCCGGTCGACTGGATCAGCTCTACAGCGATTTCCTCGCGACAAAAGAGGAGCAGTCGGAACAATGATCTAGGCAAAAGAAAAGCCCCCAAGCAGTGTGGCCTGAGAGCTAATCTGAAAAGTTTGGTCGCTTAGAAGATACCTCTCCCACGAATCACTGTCAACGACGAACGCTCCTGAGCGAACGGCTTTCTTTTGCCTCCAACTAACCGGAGGTGAGATACAGGCATGAAACATACAGGTTGGCGCAAGCCGACACCGGGTCTTGGGGTTGCTGAGCAACTTGCCCAAGCCGGTGAACGGGTAGCAGTACCCAAAACACGGGCCTTCGTGGCACTCAAGCGCGTGGGGGCACATATCGGCCTGAAAGCCGGCGACATGATGCTCCTCGATACACTGGGGGCCTTCACTCAGGCCCAGGATTGGGAGGAGGGGCAGCGTCCGATCGTCTGGGCGTCGAACGCCTATCTGATGGAGCAAACGGGTTTTTCGCTGTCTGCCCTCAAGCGCCACGCGCGGCGCCTTGCTGAGATCGGCGTGATCTCCTTCCAGGATAGCCCCAATGGCAAGCGGTGGGGCCGCAGGGACGCAGAGGGGCGGATCGTCGAGGCCTATGGCTTCGATCTGTCGCCGCTTTCAGCCCGTGTCGAGGAGTTCGAGGAACTGCATGCCGATTTGCAGGCCGAGCGCGAACTCTGCCAGCGCCTGAAGCGCCAGATCACTGTGGCGCGCCGGATGATCCGAGCCCGGATCGAGGCAGCTCTCAGCAGCGCGTTGCGCGGGCCCTGGAGGCAATTCACGGGGCTTTTCGAAGAGCTTCTCGACCGGCTACCGCGCCGACACGAAGCGTCCGAACAGCTGGTGCGCTTGTTCACATGGTTCAAGGAACTCCAGGAACGGGTTGAGGCGGCCTATCTCAAAGCGACGGGCGCGGCGAAACCTGTGGAAAACACCGATGATAAAGATGCCCAAGTCATGGAGAAGACTCAAGAAATGAACCCCAGGGAGGTCATTTCTGAACCTCATATACTAATTACAAACCAACTTGATCCTGTAACTAGTAATTCCTCTGAAAAAGAGGAAGCTGCGGGTGTGGTGCCCAATGCGCCACCGGAAGAGCGGGTTGACAGGGAGCTGGAAGACTGGGTTGCCGAGGTGCGCAAGAAGCGCACAGCGCTCGACCTGCCGACAATCATGCAGGCCTGTCCGGAATTCGCGTCCTGGGCGCGGAATTTGGGTGGATTCCTCAAGGATTGGGGCGATCTGCACCGGGTTGCCGGTCAACTCAGGCCGATGATCGGGATCTCTGAGCATGCCTGGAACGTGGCGCAGGACCGAATGGGCACCCAGGTGGCCACGGCCGCGTTTGCCCTCGTCTTCGAGAAGCACAGTGCGGGCGAGGTTGCCTCGCCGGGCGGCTATCTGCGGGGCATGGTAGAGAAAGCCGGGGCAGGGGAGCTGCATCTCGAGCGCAGCTTCTATGGTAGGCTCAGTGGGCAGGCGGCGTGATAGGGCAGGGGCTCAGAGACCGGCGGCTTTGGTCAGGTTTACCCGGAACCTGTCGCGGCGCCGCTGATAGCGGCGGGTCATCTCGGCCGAGGCGTGGCCAAGCTGCTTCTGGACGTAGCGCTCGTCGACTTCGGCGGAGCTGGCGAGACCGGCGCGCAACGAATGGCCGGAGAACAGCGCCAGGCGGTCTTTCTCAGGCAGGTCCGACCGGATGCCGGCGTCCAGAACCGTGCGCTTGATCAGGCGCGCGACATGCTTGTCGTTCAGTCTCGTTTCCAATGCGCGTTTGCCATCGCGCGAGGTGCCGACGAAGATTGGACCGAAGTCGATCTTGGCGAAGTGCAGCCATTGTTCGAGCGCATGCACGGGGCAGGTTTGATCCTTCGAGCCGCGTCCGATCTCGACCTCACGCCAGCCGGTCTTGGCATTGAGGGTGAGCAGGGCGCCTTTGTCGAAGATCTCGATCCAACCGCCAGAATCCGGTGTGTCGTCCTTATGTACGTCGAGGCTGACGATTTCCGACCGACGCAGACCACCTGCATAGCCGAGGAGCAAGATGGCCCGATCCCGCAGCCCGCGCAGGTCGAAAGCAAGGGTGGCTACCATCGCGAGGATGTCCTCGGCCAGGATCGCTTCCTTCTGCACCGGCGGACGGGCGTGTTTGCGTTTGATCCCGGCCAGTACGGTGGCGATGTGGCGGTTCTTGCGATCGAGAGTGAACCCTCGCTGCGCGTAGTTCCAACCGAGGCCGGAAAGGCGGCGTTCGATTGTCGATACCGAAAGGGCAGGGGAGAGGCCCGAACCGGACGCCAGGTCCGCAAGGTAGAGCCCGATCATTTCGGGCGACGGGGGCAGAGGCTCCGCGCCCTTCATCCGGCACCATCGCGCGAAATGCGCCCAGTCTTTCGCATAGGCCTTCAGCGTCTTGTCCGAGGCCGCGGCGCGGGCATAGTCGCGCGCGGTGTCCACCAGCCGATCAAGGGTGCCAGAGCCGGCCACAAAGGACGGCAGGCTTAAAGCGTCGCCGTCACGGTGATCTCTCTCGTTGTCCTCGTTGACCGAAGACCCGTTTGGCGCGGATGAGCTCGATTTCTCGTTGTTTTCTGACATATCGCAGAGCATATTACTTCATGTCCGATAATGCAAACTTATTGGACATGGCAGAGAGCGGCAAGGTGCGGCGGTTTTCGCATCATTTTGTAGACGAAAGCGCCGCGAGAGACTAGTCTTGTGGCATGACATATCAGCCGACAGCCATCTCGGACGACCCGATCAAACTACCGCACCTACCTGCCTGGGTCACCTCCGGACGTGCCGAAACCCCTGAAACTGTGGCCTTTCGGTCAGGGGCGGCGCTGACGGTGCTCGATCAGCTGTTCGGTGATCCCAGGCATGGGGTGCCGCTAAAACTGCTCGCGAACCGGCTGGCCCTGACGGCTGCGACAGCGACGTCGAAGCTGGAAGGACGGCTGGCGCGGGAGGCGGATATCCGAGACGCCTTTCACCTGGCGCCGCCGGGCGAGGCGCGTGGTCCGGATGGCGATCTGTTGGCGTTCTGGCGCGAAGGCGTCCGGCTTCGTGCAGGCCGGACGGGCGAGATCGCCGACTTCTTTGGTGCGGAGTTCGCGGGCGAGGTGGGCGCTTGGCTCGACGTGGGATTGGAGCGCGCACGGACCCATGGTCCGTTGTCGGGTTGCGTCGCCGCCCTGCGCGCCGTGCTCGAGGCCGACGACCGGGCAGAGCGCACCGCCTGCTTGCTCTCGGATATCGTCCTAGCGCGGGCGCTGAATTGGACGACCGTGCTGCCGGTTTCGGCGCAGCATCTCACCAAGGCCGTTTTGCGCGATCTGGCCACGAACGGGCGGAGTGCCGAGATGGCCGTTCAGGCGCGGATCCTCGAGTCCATCGAGGCTGTGATCCGGCTGGTGCGAGAGCTTGTCCGTCGCGCGGAGGCGCTTCGGTCCGTGGCGTCGAAGCTGCGGGCAAAGGGTTCGGATGCGGCGGTCGACTTGTTCCTGACCGAAGATGCGGTCGCCCCGGCGTCGATGCTGTCGCCGCGTATTCGCGGGACCTCGATCTCCATGACCGATCGCGCTGCGCGGCGGTTCTGCGACCGGCTGGTCGAGCTGGGTGTCGCGCGGGAGCTGACCGGGCGGCCAACTTTCCGGCTCTACGGGATCGCGCCATGACGGTCGCGACCAGGAAGCGGAAACCGGCGGAGGAAGGCGGCGCCGTCTTTGACCGGGATCTGGACGACCTGCCGCAGGAGCTGCGCTGGCGCGAATGGATGGGCCGGATCGAGGCGGTGCTCTTCGCCAGTGCCTCGCCAGTTAGCCGCGAGGACCTCGCGCGCGTGGTGGGGCAGGGGGCCTCGGTGGAGATGCTGATCGAGGACGTCCAGGCCGAGCTGACGGGTCGTCCTTACGAACTGGCCCAAGTGGCCGGCGGCTGGATGTTCCGAACGAGGACGCAGTTCGGGGCCGCGATCAAGGCGGCGGCCGACCTTGGCGAGCAGCCGCTTGCCTTCTCCGAGATGGAGATGGGCGTGCTTTGCGCCATCGCCTACCACCAGCCGATCGACCGGGCGGGGTTGGCCGACATCTTCGGCAAGGAGGTCAGCCGCGATCTTTTAGCCCGGCTGCGCTACAAGGACCTGATCGCAAGCGGGCCGCGGTCGCCGCGGCCCGGGGCGCCGCATACCTTCGTGACGACCGAGACGTTTCTGGTGACCTTCGATCTGCATAGCCTGCGGGATCTGCCGGATCTGGAATTAACGACGTAATGAAACCCGTATCCGGTTGATCGGCTTGTCAAATAATCTGACAAGGAGTTATCGGCTGGCGCAGATGACTGCGTGAGACCAACCAAAACAAGAGGCTTCCGATGATTGACTATACGGAAATCAGAAATGGTGACGATTGGGAGCTCTTCTGCCGGGACTATCTTGTGGCGCAAGGCCTGGTAGTCGAGGTGCCGCCTGGGCCGGGCCCGGACGGTGGTCGCGACTTGCTAGTCAAGGAGCAACTAAAAGGAAAGCTCGCGACACGGTCTTTCACATGGCTTGTGTCATGCAAGCACTTTGCCGCTGGTGGCGGGTCCGTCGGGACCAATCATGAAACAAATATAACGGATCGGCTGGTGCACCATAATGCGAATGGATTTCTCGGGTTTTACTCTACGACCGCCAGTGCTGCGCTGATTACCCGCCTAAAGGATCTTCGTGGTAACGGCACAATTGAGTCTTTTGAAGTATTTGACGGAGCTCGTATTGAGAGCGGGTTTCACGATGTTGGGTTGTCTGGAGTCTTGCTTCAGCATCTTCCTGCTAGCCACACGGCGTTGCGGCCAATCCATCCTCTTCTCGGTGAGTATGTGCCGCTGGAATGCGAGGTTTGCGGAAGGGACCTCCTGAAGGAGAGCACCAAAGGAAATTTCAAGGGCGCAATCAACTTCGCAGTCAAGGATGATATCACGCACTCGGTCCACTTCGTATGCAAGGGCGAGTGCGACCGCAGGTTGACGTCACGCCTGAATCACCAAGGCTTCATGGACTGCTGGGATGATATCCAGGATTATTGCAATCCTCTGATCTTTTTCCGACGACTGACGGGCTACATGGCTGGCCTCAGAAACAATCCGCAAGCCTATACCGATAAGGCTCATCGGCAAATGATCGATCTGTATCTCGCGGTGAGCCAGCGAACATTGAGGCAAACAAATGAGGAGGACCGCCAGGAGTATCTGCGCGCTCGGGAGGTGGAAGAAATAGGTGTCTGATGCTCGACTACCGCACCCGACGTAGCAGGTTGTCGATGAGTTGATTAGGCAGGAAGACCGCCTTGTCATCCCGCCAAAGCGTCAATGCCGTTTCAAGCAGCTTGGGATCGCAAAGGCTCTCACTCAATAGTTGGTCGACCACCCATAGAACGCCATGCGCGGCGATCCCGTTGTCCACGGCCACGCGCCGCAGCAAACGGTCTCCGGTGAGCAGAATAGCTTCCGCGTGCACCTGTGCCGTCACGAGGCAGAAGCAATCGTTCGCCGACAGACGCCCGTGCCGTTTCTTGATGTCGAATGCCTGGCCAACTTGGGCAGGCGGCAGGTCATACGTCGCCATGCCGCTTCCGTCGAGGAGCGCCCATTCCTGAGGTGTGAAATCCAGGATCTCGCTGGCCCGCACGGGTAGTGGCACGATGAATTCGTAGGGTAGGGCGCACAGGACGTGCAACAACCGACCCTTCCGAAGATCGATCAAGCAGCTGGCATCGTTGACGATCACGCGGGCCACGAGACGAACTATCCCCTGATATTCTCTTCAACGGTGGACAGCGATAGGTGCAGCATCTGAGCGGCGCGTACCGGCGAGATCAATTCCTCACCGAGGGCTCGCCAGACCAGGCGCTCAAACCGCTGCGGATGCTCGAAAGCACCGAACCCCTCATCATCCCGTATCTCGTCCGGCTCGCTGGTGCGCCAGCGCCGTGCATAGGTCCGAAACGCGTAGTCGATCATCGACTGGGGCAGGATGCCAACCTGTCCGAGACGCATCAGCATCGCGGCTGCCGACACGCCATAGAGCCGCTTCAGTCGCATGATCTCCATATAGGTCATGCCGCTGCGCGAGGGACCGGCCTCCTCGATCAGGTGATCGGTGGGTATCAGGAACGCACCGGCGAAACGGTTCATCGCCTTCTCGAGCTTGATCGCCGAGTTTCCGGTCGCCCGAATGACACGGTGCGCCAGTTCATGGGCCAGATTGAACCGCCTGCGCTCGACATTGGTGCGGCTTGAAACCACCACGACATCGGTGGAACTTCGGCCCTCGCTGCGCCGCACCTCGCAGGCCAACCCATCGAAGCGCTCGGCGAAATCGGCTTCGATGACCTTGATGCCCTTGTCCTCGAGCAGCCGCGACATGCTGGGAACTGGATCGTTTCCGAGCTTCCAATGCCTTCGCAGCTCTCGTGCCAACAGGTCCAGCTCTTCGTAGCTCTCGACGACATCCCTAACCAGATCGCCGAACGGGTCTTCCGGCGGCGCGATCTCCAGGATGTCCTCGATCGCCAGGTAGTCTTCCAGCCTCTCTATGACGATGGCTTCCGCATGGGCGCGGTCCCTCGCAGAGGTGCTGGAATGCTTGCGGAATTCGACGCCGACAAGCTCTTCGACCTGACCTCCCATCAGGAAATCGAGTGACACGCCAAGCGCCTTGCTCAGTCCGACGAGGACCGAGGAGGACGGGTTCATCTTGTCCGCCTCGTATTTGCTAATGGCCTGTGCGGTGATCCTTGGCGAGGTGCGGTCGGCAAGCCCCTGCATCGACAAGCCCGCCTTCTTGCGGGCCAGTCGCAACCGTTGTCCAAACATGGTCTGCTCCCGTGAAAACGTCAGTTGATAAACGACATTTCTTGCTCTATATATCAACACATGATTGACGAATCGTCAAGGAAAAAAGGCGCTTGGAGATTAAAATGACCAAGAAAAATCAGCATGTTGTTCCCCACAAGGACGGTTGGGCCGTGAAAGGCGCAGGCAATGCAAAGGCAACAGCCATCCACTCGACGCAGCAAGCCGCAATCACCCAGGCGCGGGACATCGCCCGCAATCAGGGCTCGGAAATGCTCATCCACGGAACCAACGGTCGCATCCGCGAGCGCAACACCTACGGCAAAGATCCCTACCCCCCGGAAGGCTAAGTAAATCATGAGACGTATCCTGTGCATCGATGGCGGTGGCATCAAAGGCACCCAACCCGCGGCCTTTTTGGCGGGTTTGGAAGAAGACCTTGATGAACCGATTGGCCGCTACTTCGACTTGATTGCGGGAACGTCAACCGGGGGCATTCTCGCGATCGGCCTCGCCCTAGGCATCCCGGCCAAAACCCTCCTCGAACTCTACGAAAATCGCGGGCCGACGATCTTCGGGCAAGCGGGGGACAAGAGCTGGCTCGGACAAAAGGCCCGGGACGCGCGTGCCGCCCTGCGTCACCTGGTCAAGCCCAAGCACGAAGCGTCTACGCTTCGGGACGAGCTCCGCGCTGTCCTCGGTGACAAGCTCATCGGCGAAGCGGAGACCCGGTTGCTCATCCCGGCCTGGGATGCCGATCAGCGCAGCGTCTACATCTACAAGACGTCACATCATCCGCGGCTCACCAAGGATTACCGGAAGCCGGCCCTCGACGCCGCGATGGCGACGTCAGCCGCTCCGACCTATTTCGCGCGCCACAAGACGGTGGATGATGTCGGGCTTCTCGATGGCGGCACCTGGTGCAACAATCCGGTGGGGGTCGCGACCGTCGAAGCGATCTCGATGCTCGGCTGGTCTCCGCAGGACCTGCACATCCTGAGCCTCGGCTGTGTCGACGAGGTCTACATGCTTCCCGAGTCTCCCGGCAAAGCCGGACTCGGGTTGAAGGCCCTCAGCCTTCTCATGGACGGTCAATCCCGCGGAGCGCTCGGCATTGCCCGTCATCTGACAGGCGATCCGCACGACCGGACGGCTGTTCACCGGTATTCGCCGAGCGTGCCTCAGGGTTTCTTTTCCCTCGACGACATCACCAAGATCCAGAGGCTCAAGGGGCTTGGCGCTTCGAGCGCCCGGCACGCGAGTCCCACACTGAACCCCATCTTCTTCCAGCAACCTGCCGAGCCGTTCGTGCCCGTGCATCAACTCGAACGGAACGCGGCATGAACCAGATCTTCTCGCACCCTCTCACCGATACCGCCATTCAGCGGCGGGCACAGGTCTTCACGATCCTTGAAGAAATCTGCCAGGAGCTGGAATGGACGCAGACCCAGTTTGAGAAAGCCCGAACCAGCTACGAGGCGGTCGCGGACTGGTTGTCCGGATCGAGCGACCCGATGCTTGCTTCCCTCCATGTCTACCTACACGGCTCTGGCGCACTCGGCACCTCGATCAAACCGATCGGGCGCGACGAGTTCGATGTCGACCTGATCAGCTTCATTCTCGGCCTTGGCCCGGAAATCGCACCGGCACGCCTGAAGGCCGCGATCGGCAAGCGCCTGCGCGAGCACGCCTACTATGCCTCTATCCTGGAAGAAAAGAAGCGCTGCTGGCGCCTGAACTACGCCGGTGACTTCCACCTCGACATCTCCCCGACCATTGCCAATCCGAACTGCATGAACGGCGGTGAGCTGGTGCCCGATCGCAAGCTGCGGGATTGGCACGCGACGAATCCCCGGGCCTATCGCGCCCTCTTCGACGAACGGGCGGCCCTGGTCCCGAGGATGACACGGTCGATCATCGCGGCGCAGCGCGATGCGGCCACGACCGAGCCCTTCCCAGTCCGTCAGTCCGTCAAGGGCATTCTGCGGCGGACCGTGCAGCTCCTGAAGCGTCACCGGGATCTGGAGTTCCTGCATGTTCAGGAGGACATCGCGCCGATCTCGATCATCATCACGACCCTGGCCATGCGATCCTATGAGATGTGTGTGAGGCGCCACGTTTTCGCAGACGAGCTCCAAGTGCTGATCGACACGATACGTCTGATGCCGGACTTCATCGAACGCCCGCTGGTCAATGGCCGCCAAATCTACGCGGTCTGGAACGAGACCACCAACGGCGAAAATTTTGCCGAACGTTGGAATGAAGAACCCGCGCGGGTCGAGGCCTTCTACAAATGGCACGGCAAGGCGCTTGCGGATTTTGAATCCCTGCGTGACCTCGTTGGCCTCGACGCGATTGTCGGCTCCATGAAGGACAGCCTGGGCGACAAACTTGTTGCCCGGACCATGAACCGGCGGATGGATGCGCTGAACGAGGGGCGGAAGACGGGGGCACTCGTGCTTGGTGCGGGTGTTGGCCTGACCACCCAAAAATCGGCCGCTTCGACGCCCGTTCCCAAGAACGAGTTTTTCGGGGACTAGGCGCGATGGCGGGATCGACCACGAGAAACCAACTGTCACTGCCCCAGCAGTACCTGTTCCTTCAGAGGACGAAGACGATCTCCGGCGAAGGTGTGCTCGGGCCCGGCCGTTTGGAGTGGCGATTTCGGGCGAAACCGACGCCGCTTTCCCGGTTATATCAGGTCACGCTTGTCCTGGAGAGGGACGGGACGCCGGATGTTCGGGTCGTAGCTCCTGACTTGAGGCTGCTCGCCGGCGGACGCGACCTGCCGCATATCTACCATGACCCGGATCGGCTCTGTCTCTATCTGCCCGGGACCGGACAATGGGATGCCAGCAAACGTTTGGACCTCACCATCATCCCCTGGACCCACCTCTGGCTGATCTATTTCGAGGAATGGCTCGTGTCGGACGACTGGAAGGGCGGGGGAAAACACCCTGGAGAGCATGACCCAGACGAAGGCAACCGCGCATTGCGCCGCAGCCTGCGCCGTATGCGTTAAGTTTCGTATGATCATCGTTCTCGGGTCGGTTCGGAGACACCCCGGATAGGGGGCGCTAGAGCTGGTAGAGACGGGTGATTAGGTCGAGGCCAGTTTCTCGATCGATGGGGACACCGAAGGCGTTCGGGTCGAAGTTTGCCAGCCCGTTCACCCGCACCACGTAGGCCCTGAGGTCAGCTTTCAGTGGCTCGGTGACCTCGATGGGCTGATCGGTCGGGAGAAGTTGAAGCAACCTAAACACATCGTTCCGGTGCTTCCGGATATCGCTTCCCTTGGCATTCGCGTCCCCATCATCCTTTCGCTGAGACAGGTCGACGAATGCTCTGGCCTTGAACGGGATGAGCAGGCGCTCATCGAGTACAAGAATTTCGTCAATGACGCGACGGCTCTCGAGGAGTGCCTCGTAGTAGTCCGTGTCCAACAGGATCGCGGAAAGGCTCAGGGTTTCGTCCGAAACCTCAACCACCGTCAGCCCCGCATCCTCCGGGATTTCCAGCGCTTCTGGTTTGCGCGCAAAGAGCTCGAGCATCGCCGGATACGATGGGTCGGTCGGATTGTGGAACCTGTAAAACTCCCGACGGCCGTTGCTGCGTTCGCGCGCCTGATAACCACCACCATCCAGGAAGGCCTTCAGGGACTGCGCGAAAGACGGATCCACGACCTCGACGCAGAGCACCATGTCGATGTCGTTGGTTTGGCGGAAATCGATGCCGACCTCCTCGAAAATCATCGAACATGCGGTGCCGCCGATAACCGCATAATGGTCGGCATGGTTCGCGAAATGCTCTCGAAACTTGTCCAGGCCGACTACCATGCGAACTCTTCCAACAATTGTTCCGCGGCGGCTTCCAGCCGCTCGTCGGGGTTGTCGCGGAACTGCAGGTAGAGCGACAACGCGTCCACCTCATGCGTACCCGACACGATATCGGGGTCGTACCACCAAACGTCGATCGCGAAGTTCGGCTCCTCCTCCTGTTCGACCTCTTTCCCGAACTCGCCACTTTGAATCCGCTTCCAGTCCTTTGGCCCGGCAGCAAAACGCAGGATGCGGGGCCTGGACATCGTCGAGCGTTCCGAAAGCGCACTTTCGCCACCGATAGGCAGATACTCTGGCAATGGACTGCCGTAGAAGCCCTTCGGCAGAGAGGGTGCCCGAAACCAATGTTCGGCTTTGACCGGCGAGCGCAGTCTTGAAGCCGCGGCTTCGAACAATTCTCGAGGAGCTTCGGAGAACTGGATATGCTTGCTGCGCCCTCGCGCTTCCACATGCGCAAGCTCGCTGGCCTCCAGCTCTTCGAAGGCGCGGCCGATTGACATAGCCGAGTATCGCAAGATTTCCGCGAGATCGCTCGGTCGCGCGTTTTCCACGTCCCTGAGGTTCAGGTGTCGCAAGAAGAGTGCCTGCGATGCCGGCGACAGTTGATCTTCCGAGAAATCCCGTCTTCGCCGAAAATGTTCTCTGAGGTCCATCGCAAGTTGAGGAATGAAGAGCTGGTTTCCTGGCACAATGAAGGCTGCGGACTCCTCTATGAGCCGGCTGCGTTGATAGGCGGAAAGGTGGTCCAGGACCAATACGAGGATCCCCTCAAAGTGGCGTTGGATAGCTCCAAGCTGTTTGGAAAGCCCTGTAGGATTCTTGGCGTCCTCAGACTTCGGGACGACGAGCAAGATCGTATGCCCGAAGAGCTCCGTTTGTCGGTACTCGAATCCATTGGCAAGAAAGAGCGGCAACCCTTTCTTGCTCCCCCAGGCCTTCAGGCTGGCTGGCACATGAAGCGTTGTACGCAGGTGGGACTGCGCATCCTTGATGAGGTCCTGGGAGGATTTCTGATCCACTTCTAACATGAGTTTGGAAGCTAACATTGATAGTGTTAGTTTTCAAGACCGATGTTAGTATCGTCGCTGTGAACTGTGATCCCGGTGCCGACCGTGTTTCCGCAGACGGCGACGCGGTCAGGTGCCCGTTGCATGATGGTGCGATCCATCCTATCTTGTAGATGCTCTTGGCAGGAGCATGGCACTCGCCGTTCCGAAGCTGCAGGCAGCACTGCCCGAAGATCTTTCTAGCGATCCCCATCAGCTAACACTCTGGCTTGTAGGGCGGTAGGCGAGTGACGTTCGGTGTCAAGCCGGGAGATAGCTATGTTGATCGATGGTCCACGACCTACCACCCTAGTTGGGGTGAAACGCCTTGCCAAGCAGCTGAAGAAGACAAACGGAATCAAGCATTCTGACGCGCTTGATCTTGCTGCCAAATCTGCCGATTGTGTCAACTTTCGTCATGCACATCGCACTTTGCCGACCAATGGTTTCACGAACTCCAAGCCCTATGTGTTGCTGACGATCTATTGGAGCGACAAGGAGCGCGGACATCGCTGCGGGCGGGAAACACTGCGGATTGAGCTTTCCAAGCCGATCCTCGAACTCTGCCCCAAAAGCACGCTCAGATATGTTCGCGGATTCGGAAACCTTCGAATGGTTGCCGATGACCATTTTGTCTGTGATGACATTGCCCACAAGCAAGAATATGCGCGGGATCGGCTTTGTACAGCTGAGCGTTCGCTTCGTTTTATGGAGCATACCGGACTGCGACCGAACCGAGACCGCAGGAACTACCCCAGAATTCTGGACACCGACAAGCTACCCAATATCGACCATTCGACTGACTGGGTAGATCCGGCCAGTAGTCAATTCGTCCTGATTGACGAGCCCTATGGCAACGCGCCCGACGATTCAAATCGCGCAGCATGGGCGACCCGCAACGGCTGGCGGCTTGAAAAGGCGTCTTGGCCCGGGATGTATCGGCCCTACGATTGCGATCTCTATGTCGGTATCGACACACGCTCAGGATACGACGTTGACGCTCTGATGGAAAAGATCAATGCCATGCCAGAGCCAGTCGTCAGCGAAAACTGGACGGGAGAATCTGTACCTTCATGGGAGACGTTTCTCAGCCCCATGGCGAAGACGAAACAGGACGAACGCCGCGCAAGGTGCAAGGGGATGATCTATCCCTCTCCGAGCAAGGCCACCGTGCCCTATAACTACAACCCCGGGTGTTCGCGCCGCCGTCCAGCTGGTGAACTCGGAATTGATGGCCATGTGCAGGCAGGCCGCGTGATCAAGGCGGTAATGTCGTCGCAGCATGCACCAGGCGGAGTCTATACGCGGTTGAGTTCGCTTCGGTCAGATCTCGAAGATTGGCTGGGCCTTGAGATTGGCCGGGGGCAACTTGAGGACGCTGAGTTCTTCGAGGTCTACTACACCAGAACCGAAGAGGATCACGCGTTTCTGCAGACATTGACCTCTGCTGATGACGTTGTTGCAGCCCTTCGTAGGATAGCACGGATGTTGAAGAATGCTTATCCCGATTGCGCCCCACTTCGCCAACAGCTTCGGCGCATTGAAATGTCCGTATCGATGATAGAAAAGGCGAGGTAACTTGCGTTGCGCGCCAAAGGAATATTTGGTTCGCAACCGTTCTCTTCTAGGCGCGGTCAATATCAAGGCAAGGGAATCCTCTGATCATGGACTATCCGGAAATTTGTAGGGAAGCTTTTGCTTTGGTCGACGATATCGGCAACGGGGCTTTCAACAACGAGTTCAGTGAACGTGGGACACTTGCCACGACTGTTGAAGTCGCCATGCCCGTCCTTGCGATCTTTCGTCAGTTGAACCCCGATGACCCGAACTCGATTGCTGATGCGCAGTCTCGGCTTTTCAAGATCGCCTCGGGAGAGCAGGGCGTGTTCTCGCGCTATCCTGCACTGGCCGCTTTTTCGCTTGGCGAAAGAATAGACGTTCAGTAGCTGCCAGCGAGGACGCAAGACGGTTAAGCGAGGCAAACCTTTGCCTCGCTTGTTCGTTGCAGACGAAGCAAAACAGATCGCTAGCCAGCCTGATCGCTACCCTTTCCTTCCCGGATACGACGCAATAGCTCTTTGTCCGTTGGGTCGGCACCGTTCATAATCGCCTCCACCTGAAGGAGGTGCTGCGAGGCACGCCTCAAGTCCCGTGGAATGAGCGCTTCAGTTCGTGTTCGGGCTCTGTCCTCAACAATCTCGTGCCCTTCGTGAACAGCCCACCCGATGAACCCCCTCTCGAAACGTTCTTTCGTTTGGTCGTCTAGGTGAAGTTCTTGAGCTGGTTCACCCTCTCGTATCCGGAGAACCTGAAAGCCTCGATGAAACCCGCCCCGCCAGTTCTCTTGTCGTTGGCCGGCTCTCTGCGACCTCTTTGGCATCGGGGTCAGCGCGACCCTCACGT
Organism: Actibacterium sp. D185-2; assembly: GCF_054954595.1. Taxonomy (NCBI): domain Bacteria; kingdom Pseudomonadati; phylum Pseudomonadota; class Alphaproteobacteria; order Rhodobacterales; family Roseobacteraceae; genus Actibacterium; species Actibacterium sp. D185-2. Next base: position 46,710 of record NZ_JBPWNX010000014.1, on the reverse strand, counting down.
AGACATCCGGGTCGTCGATATTGATCAGTGCCAACGCCAGATCAAGCGGCTCGCCAAGTGTGCTGTGCGTCCAAATGTTGTGATCGAGGAGGTAGCTATCGCCTTCATGCGCCCAGTATTCGCCGTCAGGAATCCAGAACATGGGCCGATCATCGAGAAGGTCAGGCGTCGCAAACCCAATCGGTTCCCAAACCTGCGTGAGTGGCTGGGACAGCCTGAACCGGATGCTCCCATGTTCCACGAATTGTTTCTGGCCGAGATGGGGGGCCACTGCCGATAACAGGCGCAACGCCAGATCTAGGTCGGTGACCGACGGCGTATCGCCTTCATCAAGAAGGACCCGCACCCCTTGAGATGCATGGCTTTCGTCGGGCGTACGCCCATAGAACTCCGGAATAGACAGCACGCAATCGAAGGGGCCAACAACGATCCGAAGCGCACTGCAAGCATTCTGCGCCAAGGTGGAGTACAGTTCGATGGAGTTTAGGTTTTGGATTGCGTTGAAGACGAGTTGCGCGGCGATCGGTTCCAGGTCGGATGCATATGCTTCGGCGATGCCAATGGCGTCCCCACGATTCAAGATCAGTTTTGCGTCGATGGATGCCTCGCTGTACCCATTCCCTTCCACGACGCTGAGTTCTAATCCAATGATCGGATCGCTTGCGTGCCGCATCGCAAATAGCGGGCGGGCTTCTTCGACCAGATAGGCGAGGTCAACTCCATTCCCTGTGTTTTTCACTTCGGCCAAGCGCGCGGGGAATTCTTTTGCGCTTCGATTGATCGCGGGGATGAAACTGGTGTTCTGCCCCGTCTGTGGGTGGGCTCGCTTGGTTTGTTTCGCTTTAAGCGCGCCCCAGTTTGAGCCCGGGGAGATTGCGGCGGCAAGATCGTTCAAGAGTGTCAGCTTGGTAGGGCGATTTTCACCGGTCCATCTTTCCAGAATTCGGTCGACGCCTTTTGACAGGTCTTCGAGCTTGATCGGGAAGGTCTCGGCTGACTGCACATCAGTGTTCAGGTTCATTTTGCTCATTCCTCTGGCGTGCCTCCGAAACCAATTCAAGCCGTGGGCCCTATAGCAGGAGTCGGAAAGCGCGCAGCTGATTGAGCAAACCGATGAATATCCAGAAGCTCGGCAAACCAGGATCCAATGGGCCCGGATCAGGTTCGCTGGGTTGGTTTCCACCTGCTGCGCCGACCTGTACTTTACAGCGCGCCAGCCCCAAGTGAGCTTCTCGAGCTTACATCGTGGACGTTCGGCAAGCAACTACCTGTGGGCCCCTCTCGATGATCTTGGCCCCTCCTGCCCTTTGGTCAGGACCGCGCCCTACTCGGTCGGCTGCACGCAGCCGCCCTCCCCGAGCTGAAACGCCGCCTCTCCCTGCGACGTGCCGCTGGCCGTGCCGTCTCCTCGGAGCCAGCCCGACCAGCCGTCGCATGGTCGTGGCAACGCTTCATCTCGGCCATTCGGTAACGGTCGCTGGGGCGGGCGCGTTACATCAGTGATCTCGTACCTCGCATCTCGCCAGTGTTGGTCCTCGCTTTGCCGGACACGCAGCTCCACGCCGCGATCATGGGTCGCAAACGATGTCCGACGACCACAGGATCGCACTGGCCGCAACTGGCATAGGGCCGGTGATGGTCGTGCTGTGCAAATCCAAGCTATCGGGCTGCCGAAGAGCGTCCGCTCGAAATCCCGGTGAGCCGAGCACGGTATCGGGGCTTTGACGGTCTCCCTGCTGCTCTTCCAGACAACACACATCGCATTGCCATGAGAACCAGCCGTCGCGGCACGTGAGCCAGGGGCAGGCAAAGCTCTGACTCGCCCGGGTCCGGATCGGTGCAAGAAGACAGAGAAGACACCGCCCCCGCAGCTACTCTGTTTGCAGTTCACCCAGTTTCCTTCGCGGCCAACGCACTTCTCCCTTTGTCTGAGTTGCATGACATGCTGGTCGCAGCTGTCGTCCCGTCCACAAAGGTTGTCGCCGATCTTTTTCCCCTGATCCTGCGGATCATTCCTCGCGAGGCAAAAAGACCGGCGCCTGCCCCTCTCCGCTGCGCTTCGCCTTCGGTGTGGCTAGGCCTTGGCCAGCTGCAAGGTGACCATCATTGCAACGCAAACACGGAGAAGAGCAATGACCACGAACTGCATCAAATTCACCAGCGCCGACATCGAAACCGCCAAGGGCACAGGCTCCATCTCGACCCTGACCTTCGATCTCGACATCACGGTCGAACCCGTCGCAAGCGCAAACCCGATGGCCCCCACGCACCGCGTCCTCGGCCGCTCCCCGCGCGGAAAGCTGGTCGAGTGCGGCGGCATCTGGAAGAAGCAGAACAAGGAGACCGGCGCTGACTACTACACGCTGACCATCCGCGACCACGGCTTCAACGCGAACCTCGGCAAGGCCGCGAACCAGGACGATCTGTCCCTGCAGGCCGTCATCCCCTGGGGTCCCAAAGACGCCGCGTAAGCCAAAGGCCAGACCGCTTCGGCGGTCTGGCTATCTCTCGTTCTTGGGTGCGCCTGATGGGCGGGCCCAAAAGCCGATGTTCGAAGAACGCGGCATATTTCGGACGCGCACGCAGAGGCGGGTCGTCAGACCGGATAGGTCGCGGACGCGGCTTCGATCTTTCAGTTCAGCGACAGCGTGGATCACGCGCGGTGGAGGCTGAACCGAATGTCCGCAGGGAGAACTAGGAGCCCACTGAGCGAGGCAAGCACACCCCTTTCGTCAGTCGAGCAAGCCGCGCCAGGGGTGTCTTTGTGAGGCTCCCAGGGGCGGCAAACTCGCCCTGCGCCGTAGGCAACGAAATCACAAATCATCGTCATGCATCCCGGGGCAACGTCTCACGTTAGGATCACCGCCGCGCGCCTTTCCGTCGACCTGTTGGCCTTAGAGATCGCTAGCCCGGGGTCGAGCGGCCGGCAACGCCGGGGACAGGTTTCTGGACGGCTGGCGCCTTGAGCGCTGCGGGGCATCGCTCACAACAAACCTGCCCCCGGCGTGCTCCATTTCATTCCGCCCCGTGCCGGGTGCTGCCCGCTCTCATGCCCCCGGTCTTTTCCACGATCCGTCCAACGACGATCAACGGAAAGGATCACACCATGACACTCGAACAATCCATCGACCTCGCCGAACTGCAAGCCGACATGGCCTTCGATGCCTACCTCGCCGCCTTCGATGAAGACGCCCATCCCGAGACCCTCGACAGCCTCGAGACCGAGGCGCTGATCGCCCGCAGCCGCTACGACGACCTGCGCTCTCAGGGACTGGGTCACTGACCCAGACACTCCTGCGGGTCTTTGGATCCGCAGGGGTCTGACGCTGATCTTTACCAACACTGTGACGCCCTAAATGGGCGTGACCCGCGCCATCCCGCGCGGGCCATCTTCGTGTTCTCGGCGCCCGATCCGTAACCGGCTCGGGCGCTCGGACTGCTCGTCGTTGCGCGCTGCGTGAGCGCAAGTTTCGGAAGCTTTTTCGACCTGGTTGCCCTGCATCGATGAGGGCGGGACCCGTTCCATGCCGCATCGCGACGCGGGGTCTTGATGGTGTCCAATGCCAGCAAAAAGACACTCCGTGCAAAACGTAATATTGCGCAATGTGATGTATTGAAGTATAAGCGAAGGAGAGAAGGAAGACGTTGGCAGGATATGGCCAATGTTTGCACATTTTGTCCGAGGGGTCTGTCATGGGCGTTTCCCGCAAAGCTGAATGCTCCGCCGCACGCGAACACGATTGCGGGCAATCGCTGCCTCGCGCGCGTCTGCGCATGCATCATTTTCCCGGAAGCGGGAGAACGCCCTAGTGCCGAGGCCAGCGAAAAACCTGAAGCTTGAAGAGCGCATCGAAGTGGCGCGGCGCTTTGCGGCGGGCGAGAGCGCGAAGGACCTGGCGGCGGTGTTTGGCATCTCTCCGCGCCATGTGAACCGGCTCGCGAAAGAGGAGGCGGGCGAGGGGATCGCGGTGCGCGATCCGAGCGAGGCAGTTGCGTTCCGGGCGAGCCGATCCGAGCTCGATGCCTTCGACGCGGAGTGGCGCGAGCGGGGCTATGCCAACCGGTCACAGGCGCTCAATGCGGTGCTGCGCGGACGGTGCGGTTTCCTCGATGTGCCGCGCGATCTGGTCGCGGAGTTCTGTGCCGCGTGGCGACAGGCGAAGGACGTGAGTGACGCCGGATTGGTGCTCGCCAAGGCGGTCCATCGCTGTCGGCTGGAGGTCTCGGAGGCGGACCGCGCGGTGCTGATCGAACTGCTCGATCTGGCGCAGTCGATGAGCCGTGAAATGGGCCTGATGAAGGATGCGGCGCAGGCACTGCGTCATCAGGAGTGGCCGAAAAAGGAAGAAGGGCAGGGGGCAGAGGGCGCGGTTCTGGAAGACGGGCCGCGAGTGAGTGGCAGTGGTTTGAGGCTCGTCAGGAATGGCTGATCCGCTCGCCCTCTATGCCTCCGTCATGGGCCGGCTCTGGGAGGATGAGCGCATCCGGGGCCAGGCCGCGGCGCGGATCGACGCGCGGCTGGCGGGGCTTCGGCAGGGGCGGAGTTTCTCGCGCGTCGGATCCATGTCGGCGCGCAACGCACTGAAGGCTGCTTCGGGCCAAAGCCGGGCGGCGGTCTTCAAACGGATCCGGGCGGGGGGCTGCAAGACGCGTGCTTCGCTCGGGGCGCAGATCTCCTACATCAATGACAAGGCGGTCTACACCTACTCCACGATGACCAACGCGCTGACCGACGCGGCGGTGCTTTCTGAGGAGCAGAAAGAAGACATCATCGAGGACTGGGCCGGGACCTGGCGCGGCTCGACCAAGCTTGGCTTCACCTCGCACATGTTGCTGTCCTTCCCGACCGACGTGACGGTCGATCAGGTGCGCGACATCGCCATGGACTGGACGGAGCATTTCTTCGAGAGCGGTGAATATGGCGACCAATGGGACTATGTCCTCGCGGTTCATGACGACCGGGCGCACAAGCACGCCCATATCATCCTGAACAATCGCGGCGTCGAGAAGGGCACCTGGTTTTCCTGCTGGGCCGAGGGCGTGATGTCGCCGCAGCTGATGCGGGAGAAGCAGGCCGAGATCGCGGAAGGCTATGGCGTCATGCTCGACGCTACGACCCGGCTTGAGCGGGGCATTTTTGAGAAGCCCGCTGGGATCGAGGAGATCTACCGCGCGAAGGAAGAGGCGAGGCTGCCGCGCGAGATCGTCATGACCGTGCAAGAGGCCGCCATCGCGCAGGCGCAGGTGGTGGGTTTCGCCAAGGACTACAAGAACCTCGCCGACCTGCTGCACCGGATGGACCAGCGCCACATGGCGCGCGCCGTACGCGGCATGGCGGAGGCGCTTGGTTCGGGCACGCCGTGGAACTTCACCGAAGGAGAGATAGGCATGAAGGACATCAAGACCGTCGGTGATGCGATCGACTATTCCGAGCGCACGATCGAGGCGCTCAGGCTCAAGGCCGAGGAACTGGACCCGACCGAGCGGGCCGCTTTTGAAGCCAAGGCCGCGCCGATCATCGCGGACCTTTCGCAGATGGTGCCGGACCCGGAGCTGCGCGCGCGCTTTGGCAAGCAGCTGGAGGAACCCTATCCGCCGGGGGCGGGCAGCGAGGTGCTGATTGCGGCGCTGCAGTCCGGCAATGACGACGGGTTGCGCGACGTGCTCGAGCGTGCCGAGGAGGCAGGCATGGACAGCGAAGAGTTGGTGGCGCGGATTGCGGCGGGTGGCACGCGGAACTACGGCATGGCGCAGGACTGGGTCGAGCGCGACATGAATGCGGTGCTCGCGAAGGATGGCCTCAGCGTGGAGATCGCCAATGACGATCAGCTCGATCTCGCGCTCGAGAAGGTCGACGGGGTGATGGACGCGCTGATGGAGCGGGCTAAGGAACTGGGTGTCCAGATCGGTCGGACCCTCGCGGACGAGGAAGAGGCGACTCTTCCTCTCATCGACGAGGACTACCGGACGCCCAATCCCTACCTTCAGGACCTCGCCGACATGTTGCGGGACGGTAAGCTCACCGAGGAACAGGAAGAGACCGTCGAGCGGACCCTGCAATCCGAGCTCTTCAAGGAATTGGGCGAGGAGGGCTTGGCCGAGCTACGCCGTGGCAACTTCGAGGTGCTGGATGCGGCCTTGCCGAGCAAGCTCGACCAGATCACCGTCACCCAGGAGTTCCTGGAGATGACGTTTGAGGAGACCGGCGATCAGGTCTTCACCGATCGCGCTGCCGGGTTGCAGCAGGACAAGGCGACAGAGGTGGCGCGGCTGCGCGGCCAGCAGGAGGCGCAGGAGTTGGGGCGTGATCTTGCCCGAAACAAAACGCTAGACCGCGGTCTCGATGACGAGATGGAATTCTAAGGGGAGATGACCACCATGACCAAGACACTCCCCCTCTGGGCCGCGCTTCTTTTCGGTGTGATCTGCGGCGCCGTCATCGGCACCATCGTCGCTGCCTTCTACCTGACCTTGGCCCTGAAAACCGGCTTCGCCAATTTCGACATGCTGACCCTTTGGAAGGCGAGCGCCGCTACGCGTGCGGGGCACGCGCAAGCCTTCAAGGTGGGGTTTGGCGCTGTCGGGTTCGGGGCCATCGGCCTTGGCGCGCTCGCGCTGGCCTGGACCTGGAAGAAAGAGCGCGACGACTACGGATCGGCCCATTGGCAGACGAAAGCGGAGCTGAAGAAAAATGACATGCTGCTAGCGCCTGGCAAGGGCTTCGTCTGCGGCAAGCTTGGCGCGCCGAGTTCCAAGGCAGAGTTTATCTCCTCAACCACCATCCCCCATGTAATGATGGTGGCACCGACCCGCGCCGGTAAGGGCGTCGGCTTCGTGATCCCGAACCTTCTGAGCTTCGCGGGCTCGGTCGTGGTGCTCGACGTGAAGGGCGAGAACTTCGAGAAGACTGCGCGGCTTCGCGCACTGAACGGTGACGAGGTCTACCGCTTCAGCCCGTTTGACTGGGCCAATGCCACGCACCGCTACAACCCGCTTGCGCGGATCGCGAAGGCCCCGACCTTCGCGCAGCGCTTCACTGAGGTCTCGATCCTGGCCGACCTCTTCCTCGACAAGGACAACAAGACGCTCGACACCTTTTCCGAGGCCGGCAAGTCGATCTTCGTTGCGGCCTGTCTTTTGGCGATCCAACGCGGCACGCCGAACCTCGGCGAGGTGAACAAGATCGTCGCCGGGGGCGAATACAAGAACGCCCAATACAAGACATATGCCGATGAGGCCGAAGAGGACATCCTGCGCGAGCTGTGGACCAACGCCGCGTCGGCCTCGTCGCGACTTCTGACCTCGAACATCCAGGCGCTGATGACCGCCGGTCTCAAGCAATGGGACAACCCGGCGGTCCGCTCGGCCACCGAGGCGAGCGACTTCGATTTCTCGACCTTTCGGAAGACCCCGCAGTCGCTCTACATCGCCGTCTCCGAGGATCACATCGCGACCTTGGCGCCGCTCCTGCGCCTGATGTTCGCCGATCTCATCGCGTCGATCCGCCTCAATGAACCGGGTCCGGATGAGCCTTGGCCGGTCATGATGATGATCGACGAATTCCAGCAGATGGGGGCGATGCCCTATCTGGAGCGCGCGATCCATTCGCTGGCGAGCTATGGCGGTCGCGTCGCGATGATCGCGCAGTCACTGGCCTCGCTCGACCGGATCTACGGGCCCGAAGGCCGCGAGAGCCTCGAGAACGGGGCAGGGCTGAAGCTGTATATCACGCCCCGCGACCAGCGCACCGTGAAGGAGGTCTCGGCGGCCGTCGGCAGCACGACCCGCGAGGCGGTGACCCGTATGTATGGCCGCAACAAGGGCTTCCTCGGGGCGACTTCGACATCAGCGCGGCTGGAAGAGCGGCCGCTACTTTCGGAGACCGAAGCGCGCCTGATGGATCCTGACGAGGTGATCATCCTCGCGTCGCCCCAGCATCCGATCAAGGCGAGCCGGATCAAGTATTACGACGATCCGTTCTTCAAGGACATGCTCGCCCGCCAGGAGGGTAAGCCGTTCCCCTATCCGCCGAGCGTGCAGGGTGTGGGGCCTTGGAATGGAATAGCGGGCGGCGACGGTGGAGAAGAGACCGGTACAGACGAGCGGGTGAAACCAGCCGAACGCGCGCCGGTCCGGGATCGATCACAACGGCGCGAGGCGCGGGCGATGAGCGTGATGGCGATGGAGGCTGGAAGCGGGCAACCAGTGCCCGAGACGCTCGAGCGGGAAGCGGCGGTGCCGAAGGAATGGGAGGCGACGCTCGACCGACAGGAGGATTTCATCGAGGAACTGTTGGGTGGGTGAGGTTTCGTCTTGTGTCCTGGCCCGACGCAATCGGCACCCCTGATCTGTCTCAAAGAAAGAGGTGCACTTCGTATGGTTGTGGAGTAGGTCTAGCGTTGACATCATATCTCTCATCTATATCGTGTAGAGATTAAGCGATTGGCTGTTTGAGGACATCGCCAACGACCCACCAAAGCACATAGAAAAGAGCCTGACCGTCGTGGCGCAGTTAAAGTTTATTGACCTTTTTGCAGGCCTTGGCGGATTTCATCAGGCGTTGAGTGCGTCGGGCGCTGAGTGCGTCTTCGCCTCGGAGATCAACGCTGATCTGGCCTCATTGTATGAGAAGAACTACGGCACAAAGCCCCACGGCGATATCCGCAGCGTCGATATTCCTTCGATCCCAGATCATGATGTCCTGTGCGCAGGCTTTCCCTGCCAGCCGTTCTCCAAGGCTGGCGAGCAGAAAGGCCTGCAATGTCCCCAATGGGGCGACCTCATCGATTACGTGATCGACATTTTGCGTGTGAAGGAACCGCGCTTCTTCATCATCGAAAATGTGCCAAACCTTGTCCGCCATGACGGGGGCAGGACGTGGCAGAATATCTGCACCCGGCTGCGCGCGCTCGACTATGACGTCGATTTTGCGCGCTTGTCCCCGCATATGTTCGGGGTGCCGCAAAAGCGCGAACGCGCCTTCATCATAGGCGACCGCGAAGGGCTCGGCGGCTTTTCCTGGCCGGTGCCAGAAGACGCGGCGCAGCTTTCCATTTCGTCCGTCTTGGACGATAAACCCGAGGATGCTCTGCACCTAAGCCCAAACCATGTCCATTACCTGTCAATTTGGCAGGAATTCGTGGCGGCGTTCCCGAAAAATATGGAACTGCCGTCATTCCCGATTTGGGCGATGGAATTTGGCGCGGATTATCCCCTTGATGGCCTCACCCCGTATGAGCGCGGATATCGTCGGCTTGGCCGGTATAAGGGTGCATTCGGGCAGTCCTTGAAGGGGCTATCGCCCGAAGAGACTGAAGCTGCGCTTCCAGGTTATGCCCGCACCAAGCTTGAGCGCTTCCCGGCATGGAAGATCGATTTCATCGAAAAGAACCGCGCCTTCTACGCTGAGCACAGATCAATCATCGATCCTTGGATTGATCAGATAAAATCCTTCCCGCCCAGTTTTCAAAAGCTCGAATGGAACATCAAAGGTGGGGTGCGAGACATCTGGCAACATATAATTCAATTTCGGGCCAGCGGTATTCGGATTAAGAAGGCCGATACAGCTCCCGCGCTAATTTCCATGACAACGAGCCAAGTTCCCATCGTAAGCTGGGAGCGGCGGTATATGACGCCGCGCGAATGCAGCCGCCTGCAAAGCCTTGAGCTCACCCATTTGCCGAGCACCAAGAACGGTGCTTACAAAGCCTTTGGCAATGCCGTTAATGTTGAAGTTGTGAAGCGCATCTTCGCCGCCCTTGTCACCAGAGAAGATGCAGCGGAGTCCGCACAGCGGGCCGTTGCCGCAGAGTAACATGAGCCGCCTAAACACGGTCAATATCCGGCCCGGCGTAAACGTCCTTTCTGTACTGCCGCACCTTAACTACAAGGCGTGGTACGCCTTGGCCGAGTTCGTTGACAACTCGATCCAGAGCAGTATCTCGCGCCGCAAGGACTTGGAAGCCATCTCGGGCGGTTCCTACGTTTTGCGGGTCGATATCACCTTCGATGCGGACGACGGCCGGATCGTGGTTCTCGACAACGCTGCTGGGATTGCCTCATCCGACTATCAGCGCGCCTTCCGACCTGCCGAAATCCCGCCCGATGCAACGGGCCTGTCCGAGTTCGGCATGGGCATGAAGAGTGCGGCATGCTGGTTCGCGCCGAAATGGAGTGTCCGCTCCAGTGCACTTGGCGAAAGAGACGAGCGCACTGTATTCTTTGATATCGACCGCATTGTCCATGACAGCATCGAAGAGTTGAATGTCGTCACTTCGGTTGCGTCCGAAGACAAGCACTACACGGAAATCCGGCTGGAAGACATTCGCCGATTTCCGAAGGGTCGGACCATAGGCAAGATCAAAGAGCATCTGGCCAGCATCTATCGCATCTTTCTGCGCTCTGGCGCGCTGGAGCTCTTCGTAGATGGTGAGCGGCTGCGATACGACGAGCCCAAGGTTTTGGTCACGCCATCCTACAAAGACCCCGATGGACCGCAGATCACTTGGAAGCGCGATATCGACATCGATCTCGGGCCAGGCAAATCAGCGACCGGCTTCGTTGCTATCCGGGAGAAGGCCGACACCCGCCTTGCTGGCCTAGCGCTCTTCCGGCGCAACAGACTGGTCCTTGGCAGCGCTGATGAAACTTACCGGCCAGCCGACATCTTCAAGCGGCCAAACAGCTATGAATCGCAGCGCATCTTTGGCGAAATCCACCTGAAGGGATTCAGTGTCTCGCACACCAAGGACGGTGTTCAGTGGGGCGAGCATGAAGACGAGTTTCTTCGCAAGCTCTACAAAATCTTGAACGCCGAAGACCTGCCGATCATCAAGCAGACACAAAAATACAGGGCCTTGGAGGACGCGCGGAACGCGCGCAAGGTCGCCCGAAGCGCCGCGCCCGCCGTGGCCAAGCAGTTCGATCACAGAGCCCTGGTTGCATCGCAGCAGACGTTTCCGAGCGTTGTATCGCCGAGCCCCGAGCCTTCGCCGGACGAGGACCTTCCCGATGTTGGGGAGCAGCTTGACGCGGTTGCGGAAGGTGAGCGCGATGATTTTCAGTTTGAGTTTTTGTTCCGGGGGACGCCTTGGATCGTGAAGCTCGAATTGTCCTATGCCGACAAGGAAAGCGACTGGCTTTCCATCCAGAGCAGACCAGCCATCACAGACCCGGATCCGCGCGAAGTGCTAATCCGGGTGGCCATGCTCCATCCGTTCATGGCGCAGTTTCCCAATCTCGACTCGGAAGGCTTCGCTGCAGTGCTGAACATCGCTGCTACCATGGCGCTGTCAGAAGTCATTGCCACAGAGCTCGCCTCGCATCACCCCAAAGCAATCCGGCAATACACCAATGAAATCCTCAAGAACCTTGTGACGAGGACTGTCCCCGATGAGTGACGAAGGTATTATCCAAATTCACGAGCGCCAGACTTCCGGCAAGTGGAACCCGGCGCAAGGTCCGGCTCTGACACGCCTTCTTCAGTCAAACACATCACTTTCAGACACCGAGAAGACCCGGCTCGTCTCGGAAACCTTGTCGATCATGCGTCAATGCGCTGATCCAAAGAATCCCGGCGATCACAATACCGGTCTCATCATCGGCTATGTCCAAAGCGGCAAGACGCTTTCCTTCACAAGCTTGTCCGCGCTCGCGCACGACAACGACTATCAGATCGTCCTTCTTCTTGCTGGAACGACCAACAACTTGGTCGAGCAATCCTTCGAGCGTCTGAAGAAGGACTTAGAGGTAGAGAAGAACCGGAACTGGAAGCTGTTCTCGACCAGAGACAAAGGCTTCCAGGGGGCCGAGGTGGAGCGGGTCAAAAGCGAACTTGCGAAATGGCGCAAGGGGAGCACGCGCTCGCGCACAGTGCTGATCGTCTCCATGAAGGAGCATCGCCATCTCGATCATCTGGCCACACTGCTCACCGGGGTCGATCTGACGAACGTGCCGACGCTCATCATTGATGACGAAGGCGACCAGGCGGGGATGAATACCAAGGCCCTGCAACAGGAAGAGAGCACGACCTACGCGCGCATCACGGCGCTGCGCCGTCTTTTCCCGCATCACAGCTATCTTCTCTACACTGCCACGCCGCAAGCGCCGCTTCTGATCAGCCGCATCGACACGCTCTCGCCTGACTTCGGTGCGGTGCTGACACCCGGAGACGCCTATGTCGGCGGCAAGGAGTTCTTTGTGGACGGGCCGGACAAGTACATCGAACTCATCCCGCAAACCGATGTGCCGGACCGGGACGATCCGCCAGCCAGCCCGCCTGCCAGCATGCTAGAGGCCCTGAAAGACTTCTTCGTTGGCGTAGCCATCGGCCTGCGCGAAGAAGATGACCAGGGCGGCGGCAATCGCTCCATGATGATCCACCCGGCCATCCCGAAGGCCGATCATCTCATGTTTGCGAGATGGGCGCGGAACACGCGCGATGAATGGGCGGCCATCTTGGACGCCCCGGATCATCACAGCCATGACGACTTGCTGGCAGGTTTTCGAACTGCCTTCGAACGGTTGAGCGAGACCTATGCCGTCAATTATGGCTTTGATCAGATCGAGCCGCTGCTTTTCGACGCCGTGTCGGAAACCGCCATCGCCGAGCTCAACACACGCGAGAAGACCAAGATACCCTCCATTGATTGGAAGGGTGATTATAGTTGGATACTTGTCGGCGGGATCGGCCTGGACCGTGGCTTCACCGTTGAAGGCCTGACAGTCTCCTACATGCCGAGGTCCATCGGGATCGGCAACGCCGACAACATCCAGCAGCGCGCTCGCTTCTTCGGCTACAAGAAGCGCTATCTTGGCCTCTGCCGCATCTATCTGACGACAGAGAACATCGAAGCGTTCCAAGACTACGTTTCCCACGAGGAATCGGTCCGCTCATCGATCTCCAAGCACATCAAAGATGGGGGCGGCCTGAAGGACTGGCGGCGCACCTGGTTCCTGAACCAGAGGCTTCAGCCGACACGACGCTCTGTCATCTTGCTCGACATGTACCAGTCGCGGGGGCGTGAAGGGTGGATTTACCCCGACTACCCCTATGAGGATACTGGCTTCGTTGCCGATAACCGGGAAGCGGTGAACCAGCTACTCGGCGCGTTCGACTTCTGGGAATACAAGCAGGACGGCTGGAACCAGCAGCAGACCATTCCGGCGTTCAGCGACGACATTCCGCTCAGCGAGATAATCCCCTTCATCGGGCAAATCCGCTACAAGAACCCCGGCGATAGCTTGCAGCACTCGGCCATCATGGTCGGCCTCGAAAAGCTGGCTAGCGAAGACCCTGAGATGCGGTGCAGCGTCTTTGCCTTCTCCGGCCCATGGTCGGGCGTGGAAGCGCGCCGCAGTCTCGATACCAAAGACCCGCCTAAGATCAGAAACCTCTTTCAGGGTAGCAACGCGCGCACCAATTATCCCGGCGCGCGCCAAATCCGGGCTGACGACACGATCACCTTCCAGATTCATCGCTACCACTTAGAAAATGCGGCCAAGAACCGCGTGCTTCTGGAAGACTTGCCCGTGCTTACCGTGCACATCCCTGAGCGTTTGGCGGAGCGTGTTTGGGTGGAACGAGAGGACGATGCTGTTTGAGGCGTATCAGGAACTTGCCCGCCGTTTCCCGGATGCCTGCCAGCATCTCTTCGGGAGTAAGATCGATGGTGCCCACGGCCTCTGGCTTTCCTTGGATGCGCAAGGTCAGCCTTATTTGCTCTTCGAGATGGCCGAGGATGATGACCAGCCTGATCTGAAGCTGAAGGCCGTCGAGGTTCGCTTTGCGTGCCCCTGCGATATCCAGCTTCAGGATGGAAGCGCTCTTACCGGCACTTACACGTTAGTTTCCCTTGCGAATGACGATCCCGACATCATCCGTGTCTTCCTTCGCCTCTTAGAAGAGGCGTTCCTGGCGCCCGGGGCGGATCACTCCGCAGCGGCCGTCCGCGACCAAATCCTCGCGATTGCCGATATATTCACGCGGTTGAACGACGAACTAAACGACGTCGTTGGGCTTTGGGGTGAGCTGCACATCATCCGCACAGCTCAAGATTTGAACGCAGCAGTTAGGGCGTGGTCGTCGTCTGCACATGCCCGGTACGACTTTGTGACGGAGCATATTGCACTAGAGGTGAAGACGACTCTGAAGTCTTCCCGGCAGCATCGGTTTTCGCTTGAACAGCTTCGCCCTAATGCCGACATCCGGGTCTATATTGCATCCATCTTGCTGATTGAACTGCCTGGCGGTGAAATGGCATGCGAGTTGATTGATGAGATTTACGCTGCATTAGACGATCCTGTTGTCCGTGCTCAATTCTTTCGCCAGTGCCTCCGAAAAGGCGGAGCGGACATTTATGGATCGGACACGCGCTTTGCGACCTATCCTGATGGTGAATCTGTAGCAATGTTCCAAGCTGGAGATTTGCCAGTACCTGTTGTCGCCTTCGGGGATCCCATAGCTGAAGTGCGCTTTAGTTTGGACCTTACTGGAATGAGTGCTTCGCCGGACGGCTCGGTGTCATTATTTGGCTGAACTTCTCCAAGTTTATTTTCCAGGCAGATAGAACTCCGTAATCCCCCGCTTCCCCTCGGCCCGCCCCAGTTGGACGATCACATCAATGGATTTCCGGATATATTCCCGCACCTCGGCAAAGGTCAGCGGTGTGCCGGCCTGCAGCACCATGATCGCCAGCCGGTCGATGGCCAGTTCCGCGGTTTCGGCGTGGATGGTGGAGACCGACCCGCCATGGCCGGTGTTGATGGCTTCGAGATAGGTCAGGGCTTCGGCCCCGCGCAACTCGCCGACGATAATCCGGTCGGGGCGCATGCGGAGGGAGGCCTGCAGAAGGGCGTTGGCGCTGCGTTGCGAACCGGCACCGCGGTCGGCCAGGAGGGCGACCGTGTTCGGCTGGCCGGGGAAGAGCTCGAAGGCGTCTTCGATGGTGATCAGCCGCTCGTGCTCGCTCACATGGGTCAGGAGATGGCGGGCGAAGGTTGTTTTGCCGGTCGAGGTGCCGCCACTGATCAGGACGTTAAGCCTTGCCTCGACCAGGGTCTGTAGGGCAGCTTCGAGGTTCTCTTCGGCGAGACTGGAGATGTTCTTCATCTTCTCGGCTCGGAGCGCGTCGAGCGAGACGGCCTTGCCGAAAAGATAGGCGGGGGCGTAATCCCGGACGCAGCCCAAGGCGAAGAGGCGGATGGTGATCGAGGCACCTCGATCGATGGCGGGCGGTACGGCGACCTGGACCCTAAGGGGGCGGCCTGCATATTCCACCTTGCCGGAGACGAGGGGGTTCTTTTCAGAGACGCGGGCCTTGGCGTCGCCGACGATCGTCTGGGCCATGTTGAGGGCGGTGGTGCGATCCACGGTCTGGCCTTCGTGGCGCATGGTGGCGTCGCCTGCGACCTCAAGCCAGACCTTGCCGTCCGGGTTGATCGCGATCTCGACCACGTCGTCACGCCTTAGAAGGTCGCGGAACGGGTCGAGATAGCGTTCGAGGTAGGAGGCTGGCGATGCCTGATCCATCAGTAAATCACCACGTCTCTATCTACGAGCACGGTGACCGAGGCTCCCTGATCGACATAGATCGTGGGCTCGATCGACACCTGATCGGCAATGACCGAGCCGACGGCGTCCTGCAGGTCGCTGCCCACATCGCCCAGGACAATGCTTGTGGTTTCATTGTTGGCGCTCTCCGCTGCCACGGCCGGTGCTGCCCCGATCACGGAAATCAGTGCAGCTCCGCCGAAGCGCTCAGCGAACTTGGTGTCAACGAGACCGGTGAGGCCCGAGCGGCCAAGCTGGTCCCCGCCGACAGCGGCGATTTCCATCGAGGTGCCGTCCGGTGTCAGCACGCGGGTCCAAAGGATCAGGATGCGCTTCTGGTGCATTTCGATGCCGGATCGGTATTGGCCAAAAAGACGAGACCCACGGGGGATCAGGATCCGGTCCCCGGAGAAGGCCGGGACCGGCTCGGAGACCACGGCAACCACTGACCCGGGCAGATCGCTGTTGATGGCGGTCTGGAGCGCCGCCTGGATGACGGACCCTTGGGTCAGCGTGCGCTCGGGATGGGTGAGGCGGGCGGCCTCCTGCACCTCGAGCGGACGCGCGCTTTGAAGGAACTGCTCATTGCCCGAAAGGACCGGCCCTTCTGCGCCAACAGCAGCAGGATCGGCGACCGCTGCGCCACTCGCACCGCCACGGGGGCCGTCGGCAAAGACCACCGCTGGCGATTTGATTTGCGCGGTCAGAAGCTCCTCGGCGACCCGCTCGGCCTCGCGCTGGCGCTGCTCCTCTTCCTGGCGGCGGCGTTCTTCGAGAAGGAGCTGATCGGCGATCAGCCCTTCGCGGTCAAGCTCGGCCTCGAGCCCCTCGCGCTGCGCCCGTTCAGCATCGAGCATGGCCTGCAGCCCTTCGATGCGGGTCTCGGTCTGGCGCTGCAGGCTGGCCAGCTCGGTTTCTTTTGCGGCGAGCGTTGCCTCTAGTGCTGCCTTCTGCTCGTCGAAGGCTTCGCGCAGGTCCGCGACGGCGGACTGGATTTCCGAGTTGCGTGCGGCCTGGCTGGCGACTAGGGCTTCGCGGAGCTTGGCGATCTCGGCCAGCACCTCGGCGCTCGGTTCGGGGGCAGGGGCGGCGGGCACGTCGAGCGCTTCCTCGACGGCGATCAGCGCGTCATTGACCCGCTGCTCTGTCTCGTCGGGTGGAAACTCCAGCCGCCCGCCGGTGCCGGGGCGGCGGTCCTGGAAGGTCTCGACATCGGAGGTCTCAAGCGCACTATCGCCCTCCTGCAAGCCGGTGGCCAGGAAATACGCGACCCCGGCCCCGCCGAGGGCGAGGGCGGCAGCGAGCGCGCCAACCCCGAGGCTGTTGCCGCGGCGTTTGGATTTACCGCGCTGGCTGAATTGATCGAGACGGTCCTGAAAATCGGGAGGGGTTTGATCGGCCATGGTCAGTTGCTCACATAGATCGCGCTCTCGTCGCGCCAGGCACAGATGGCCTCATCGCCAATGCGCAGCGTCCAATAGGTGTTGACCCCGAGGACCCGGACGGTGTTGCCTTGTTGGGTCCAGTTCACCGTGCGTTCGCGGCCTTGATCGTCGGCCTTGAAGAGGGCGGGTTGGCGACCGTTCTCCGGGAAGACGAAATACGTGTAGCGCCCGTCGTCATAGATATGGCTGGGGCGGAAATCCCCCTCGCCCGAGACGCGGTAGTTGTAGTTGCGCGGGGCCTCAAATCCTTTGGGCTGTGTAGCACCCGCCGCGCGGCGCTCCTCGTCGGGGTAACGGAAGCGCACCTCGAAGAACATGCCGGTGCGGTTCGGGATCGAGCCCTCGCGCAGATGGAAGGAATAGGTGCGGCGGTTGGTGATCACCGTCATGTTGGTCGAGGCATTGGCCACATGCGGTTTAATGGTCAGCACATTGCCCAGCTCGGGGATCGGATCGACCTGGAAGCTCTCGGTGTCGCCGACGATCACCGCTTCAAACCGCTCGCCCGCCCCGAAATGAATCGTGGTCGAATGCCTGAGATCGGTTTCGATCCGGTAGACCTGGTTTTCGTTATAGACGGCGGTGCGGATCCGGATGTCGAGCGGGCCGCCTTGCGGTGTGGCCTCGGCGAAGGCGGCAACAGGAAGGGCAAGCGCTAGGAGAAACGTGGTGAGGAGCGCGGGCAGGGATTTCATCTTGGTTAGTTCTCCAGGGTCTCGGCGTCGACGCGGTAGGAGGTCACCACGAAGCCCAAGGGGTTGGCCCAGACGTCCTGAAGGCGCTGGCGGGTTTCGGGTTGGAAGTCGTAGCCGACGGTGGCCACATAAGACCGGGTCACGGTGCGCGTGTCGCGCGGCCGGCGCAGGGTACGGGTGAAGCGGACCTGGGCCACGCCGCGCTCGATCTGGTTGACGGACTTGATGACCACCTCGATCTTGGCGTCGCGGCCATAGACGGTGATCGGGTAGTCTTCGTTGGTAGAGGACCAGAGATCGCGCAGTGTTCGGGCGGCATCGCCATCGGAACGGTCGAGCACCGAGTTGATCCGTTGCTCGCCATCGGTCAGATCATAGGTTTCCCGATCATCGACGTAAGCGACGAGATTGGCCTGAATGATGGCGTCGCTTTCCGAGAGCGTTAGCGCCTGGACGGCGGCGACGCGGTCCATCTCGCCCGTTTCCTTGTCGACTACGACCACGAAGGTCTCGGTCGATTTGAGGGGAAAGAGGCTCGCACCCGCAACCATGCCGGCGACGCCGACCAGCACGCCTGCCGCCGCGACGAACCAGGCGAAGCGCTCACGCCGCCGCGGCCCGTAGATGAAATCCGCCTCGAAAGCGTCGCGGTCAGGCGCGGGGGAACTGGTCACAATCTTCGTCAATTCAGTCGTCTTTCAAATCAGGGTTTGCGGAAGGCCTTGGCGGCGGAGAGGAGCGCACCAGGGCTTTGCCGGATCAACTCGCCGGTCTTCACCACGCCCGCATTGGCCATCTGGTTCAGCTCATGCGGGGACTTGCCAGTGACGAGGCGCGAGGCGGCGCCGGTGCCGTACTGGCGCGTGTTCACGAAGCCTTGACGCGCGAGGCCAGTCAGTCCAACGGCATTCGAGGCAATACCGACAACGCCGGTGAGGTTAGAGGCGATGTAGGGGACCGAAGCCATGATCCCGGCGCTGAGGATCAGGATGACGAGAAAGGGCAGGATGAGGCTGACCGTCTCGACATCACCCGGATCGGCTGACGCATCCCCGATGGCCTCGGCGATTGCCACAATGATGCCCGCGGCGCCTGCGGCGGCGACCGGCATGAGCGCATAGCCGATGGTGGCGCGGGTCCAGGCCTCGAAGAGGGACTGGGTCGGCTTGAAGAGGGAGGTCACGATCATGAAGGGGGCGATCACGATCATCAGCGCGAAGACGATGCGGGCGAAAGCGATGATCCCGGCGGTGACGGCGGCGAAAACGGCGGAAAGGACGAAAAAGATTGCGCCCAGGACCGCGCCAAAAACCCAGCCCGCGCGGTCGCCGATCGTATCGCCATAGGCGGTGATGCGGGCGACCATGTTGTCGAGGCTCTCATAGACCCCAGCCTCGTCTCCCGAGCCGGTGAGCGCGAGGATCGAGGCGCCGACGGAGTCGGGGACCTGCGTGACGATGTCATAGATGACACTGAAATTGTCCCAGCTCTGCGCGAATATTCCCACGAGCGCGATCTTCATTCCGAAGGCAAAGCCGGTGCCGAAGGGCAGGGGGCGGAGCTGCATGACTGCGTTGATCCCGAGGAGCACGACGAGGAGCGCGGCCCCGGCGGAGATCACGTCGCCGATAGCACCCGCCGAGGAGACAAAGCCGTCCTGCGCCACGGTATCCACCGCGGCGTCGACCTGGCTCAGGATGTCGCGAATAACGCCCATCTACTCTGCACAGGCCTCCACAACTTGCGCCTCGAGCGCGTCGGCTTGCGCGTAGAGATCGAGCACCTTGAAGGGCAGGCGTGGGTTGTCCGAGGTCTGGAACCGGGGCAGGGCCGAAAGCGCCTGATCCCAGGTGAATGTGTCCAAGAGGCAGGTGCAGTTTTCGGAGGTCAGCGCTTCCTCGGCGATCAGGATGCGCAGGATCGCGCGGTAGCCGTTGCGGAGATAGGCCGTTTCCGCCAGATCGGTGGGCGGTTTTGGGACACGGCAGGCGTCGGCCTCATCCCGCGCGATGGCCATCGAGTTGAAGGACGTGTCGCCGGACGGGTCCGTGGTCGGGGTCTGGGCCCGCACGGCACAGGGCAGGGATGCCAGGACCATCACCGCGAGACCAAGCGCCCTAATTGGAGCCAAGCTGTGGATCATGGACATTCTCATGGATCCACCGCCATCGAGCGGAACTTGCGCTCGTCGGCGAGGGTCGCGGCATCGACGACGCCAAGCTGGCCTGCACTGACGCCTTGCGCCGCTTCCAGCCGCCAGATCTGGGTCAGGATGATGCCAAGCTCGGCGGTGACGCGGGTGTTGAGATCGACGGCGGCCTTCAGCCCGTCCTGATCGTCGATGAGCCCGACCATGGTCTCGAGCCGCTCGAGGCTTTGACCGGCCTCCTCGTGGCTTTCCTGCGCGGCGACCGACAACATGGCGCTGGCCCCGGCCGAGGTGGCGATGCGGTTATCGGCGGGCTCATCCGAGCCAGAAAGCGTGCTCAGACGTTCCGAGGTGAAACCGCTGCCAGACAAAACCCGCTCGACCGAGGCCGAGAGTTCTGCGCCGGGATTGAAACCGCTTAGGAAATCACCGTTGGCCAGCGATTGCGCGGTGTTGAGGGGGGCCACCAGCTTGCCGCGCAGCGCGCGGAACTCTTCGACGGTGGCAAAGAGTTCACCCAGACCGCTGCCCTCAATGAGCGAGGTCAGTTGCGCCTCGAGGTTGGTGAGCTGCGATAACTGGGTTTCCAGTTCCAGCCGCATCGTTGCCAGTTGCTGCATCTGGACGTTCAGGTCCTCGGCCATGTGCTCGAGCTGGGCCACGAGCTGACCAAGCTGCGATCCATCGAAAGTCGGCACGCCTTGGGCCGTGGCGGGCTCGGAAAATCCGAGCGCGACGACCGCGGTGGTCACCAGAAAAAATCGTCTCATTCAGGAACTCCCATCTGCATGAAGTCGCGCTCGGCCAGCCGGTCGGCGACGAGGTGCTGCGCATAGGCCGCCTCGCGCTGCTGGTTGGCGGCCATCAGCCGGACGCGGAGATTGAGGATGCGGCCGATCTCGGCCTTGGCGTAGGTGTTGAGCTCCCAGGCCGCCTTGGCATTGGGCTGGGCATCGATCTGCAGGATGATCGCGCGCAACCGGTTGATGACCTGCTCGGTCGTTGCCGAACTGTCGGCGGCGTAATAGACGCCCGCCTCGGAGATGCTGGCATATTCGGCCAGAGCAAAGTCCGAGGGAGAGAGTGTGCCGAGCGCGTCGGCGCCACCGACCACGGCGAGGTATTCGTTGTAGAATTTCGAGATGTTGCGCACATAGCCTTGCGTTTCGGCAAAGGGCGGCACGCCGCCATATTCGATGACCCGGCCAGGCCCCGCGTTATAGGCCGCAAGCGCATGGGGGATATTGCCGAAGCGGTTGAGCTGGGTGGTGATATAGCGCGCCCCGCCGCGCAGGTTGTCTTTCACATCGTATCGGTCGACGCCGAGATCCGAGGCGGTGCCGGGCATGAGCTGGGTCAGACCATAGGCCCCGACCGGGCTTTCGGCGGCGACGTTGAATCGGCTTTCCTGTTTGATCAGCGCCTGGAAGAGGCAGCGCCACTGAGTGGCGGAGAGGCCGGCGCGGGCCACACCGGGCGCACCTGCGAATTCGCCCGCGACCTCGACGATCATCATCTCGACCGTCTCGCGGCCCTCGCCGAAAAGGCGGCTGTTCATCGGGCTCGGATCGGTATTGGGGTAGACCGCCGCCACTCCGAAATCCGCATTGCCCTCGAGCGCGCGGATATCGAAGCCGGGGCCGGTGATCGCCGCTGTCATCTCCTCGAGCACGCGCAGCTGGTCGGCCTGCACGTCCGCCAGCGTGGACTCGGTGCGGTCCTTGTCCTGCTGCACGCCCAGATCCTCTGCGAGTGCCGTCACCCGTGCGATGGCGCGGCCGATCGCGGCATTGTCCTGCGTCGGCACGCCCTGGGCGAGCGCGGGCAGGGCACCAAGACCGAGGCAGAGCCCGGCGGATATGATCGCCGCGCGCCTCATTCCGGACGGGGCAGGGGTTCGAAGCTGCAGTCGGGTTTGGCCGTCTCCTGAACCGGTGCGCCCATGGTCGAGAAGGAAAGCGCGGATCGCGTCACCTGCGGCTCGCCATTGCGTCCGAAGCAGGGCGAGGTTTTCTCGGTGTATTTCTCGCACGCGGCCAGAAGGCTCGCGGCGGCGCAAAGCGCGACAAGGGGTTTCGAACTCATATCACATGTCTCCAGAAATCGGGGTTGGCGCGCCAATCGGCGGGCACACGGGCCTCGCCGGTGGCGCCGCCGCCAAGGATGGGAAGGAGGTTGCCGAGCGCGGAGAGATCGGCATCGATGAAGACGCTGTCGCCCGCCGAGCGCACGAGCGCGATGCGCTGGCCAATGGTCGGCTGCACGAGGAGTGCCGCCTCCTTGGCATTCACGCGCAGGAAGTCGTAATCGGAGACCGTGGCGCGGTCGTTCGGGAAGAGGATCTGAGTTGGCACTGTTTCGACGATGGTCTTGCCGACGCGGCTGTCGCGCAATTGGCTCGGGTATTGCGTCATCATGATCACGACGCAGTTCATCTTCCTGAGCGTCACCAGCCAGTTTTCCAGCCGCGCCCCGAAGTAGGGATCGTCCAAGAGCTTCCAGGCCTCGTCGAGCACGATGATGGTGGGGCGGCGATCCTCGACCACGCGTTCGATCTGGCGGAAGATGTAGGAGAGCACCGCCATCCGCTCGGTGGTCATATCGAGGATCTCGGTCATGTCGAAGCCGATGATGTCGGAGGCCAGTTCAAGCCCGGCACCCTGTTCCGGCTCATCGAAGACCCATCCGTAGCGGCCGCCTGGGGCCCATTCGGCGACGCGGGACTGTAGCTCGCCATCGTCATCGAGCGACTGGAACAGGGTCTCGAAACTCGTGAAGCGCCGGAGCGAGCCCTCGGCATGGGCATTTTGCGAGACCGCGCTCTGGATATGGCGGGATTGCTCGCCGGTCAGGGTTCCGCCCCGGGAAAGAAGGGTCGCCAGCCAATCCGAGAGCCAGGCGCGGCCACGTTCGTCGATTTCGGTATCGAGGGGGTTCAAGCCCGTGGGCACACCGGCTCGGATTTCGTTATAGCGACCGCCAAGGGCGCGGACGGCCATCTCAAGACCGCGATCTTTGTCGAAGAAAAAGAGCCGCGCACCGACCCGCTGCGCTTGGGCTGCGAGGAAAGCAGTGGTCAGTGTCTTGCCGGTGCCAGTGCGCCCCAGCACAAGGGTATGGCCAACGGTTGGTTCCTTGCCGGGGCTGCCCGTCTCGTGGAAATTGAAGCGATAGCCCGAGGTGCCGACCGTGGGCAGGACCGAGATCGTCTGGCCCCAGGGCGACTGGTCCGGGCCACGCCCTTCGACGCTGCCATGCAGGGCTGCGAAGTCGGCGAAGTTGATCGAGGAGATCGGCGTCTTGCGCGCACGGTAGCCGAAGTTGCCGGGCGACTGCGCGAAGTAGGTGGCTTTCAGCGCCATGTTCTCGCGCACGATCACCGACATGATCTCCTGGCCGACGCGTTTGATCTGGGCGGCGGCGCGTTCCAGCGTGTCGCGGTCCGGCGCGTAGACCGCGATGGAGAGGTGATGGTCGCCAAAGGCGATACGCCCCGCCTCCTGGTCATCGGCGGCCTGGCCGAGCTGTTCCCGCAGGGAGACAGCGGCATCGTCGGAGGCATGCATCTGGCGGATGATCCGCTGGATGCGTTCGGCCATGATGTTGTTCGGGATCGGGCTGAAGGAGTTCGTCAGCACGATGTCGAGCGGCAGGTCGAGCGCGTCGAGGAGCGTGACATCCGTGAGGGCCGGATAGGTCTTCATCGAAAAGAGCGCGCCATATTTGACCTGACCGGTCACGGCATCGGTCAGGGTGACGACGTCGCCATCAAAGGTGGCGCGGCAGTTGCTCAAGGTATGCGAGAGGGGCAGGGCACTTTGCCCGTAGGCAATGGGAGAGAAGCTGCCGGCGTTCAGCGTGTTGAGGTAGCCCAGCCATTCACCGCCTGACTTTGTGAGCCGCACAGGGTTTGCCGAGGAGAGCGCCACCTCGAAGAAGCCCATGACCTCGTTGAGTTCCTGCATCCGTGTCGCGCGGTCCTTGACCCAGGCCTTGCGGGCCAGCGCACGTAGGAGGGGAATGCGCGCGGAGATGTCGGGGCGCCGGATGACGCTGAGATAGAGCTGGCGCTTGGCCGGGCGAAGGTCCTTCACATGGGACTGCCAGCGCGCGTCGATCGCAGCGGCGAAACTGTCGCCCTCGATGGGGCGCATCCCGAGATCCTGCGGCACAGAGATGCGGTGGATGTAGAAGCCGAAGGCATTGCCGGTCTGGGCGACGATGGCCGCGACCGCGCGTTTGAGCGCATCGAGCCGGGCGTCTTCGCTGGTCATCGGGTTGAGCCCGTCGAGGCGCAGGGTCGCGAGGAGATCGCCCTCGCGCAGCACCATGACATCGTCATCGGTGAGGCCAAAATACGGCAGGTGCTCGGCGAGATAGCTTTCCCGCGCGAACTCCCCGCCGCCGGCTTGATGCAGTGCGGCCCCAAAAGTGGACAGGGTGCCTGCATCACGCGCCAAAGCTGTCGCCTCCGTGCAGGGCCCGGTTCTTCGTCGGGCGGACCGTGCCGTAGGAGACGCGCAGCACCTCGAAGAAATGCGGCTCGCGGTCGGCCACGAACCAGAGGATCGGATAGGCAATGATCCCGATCAGGAAGAAGACCATCGACTTGGTCCAGATGAAGGGCAGAACGACCCCAGTCGCCAAAACCACCAGGTATCCGACAGGGAGACCCAGATACTTGGGGGGACGGGCGAGGCCCAGAAAAAGGGGGGATCGTTCTGCCAACTAGATGCTTTCCCGCTTAGCTGAAATGAAGAATCCGTAGGTCGTCTCGAGGCAGCGTTTGCCGAGCAAACGCGTTCGAGAGGAACGTAGGATGTGAGGTTGCGGGAAAGTCATCGGCCAACCTCAGGAGAAGCCGTCGACGATTGTGCCCGCCGAGAAGATCAGCACGATCCCGATGATGACCGAAGCGAACCAGCCCCAGTTCAGCCGTCCCATCATGCACATGAAACCGGTGCCGATGACGGCGAGCGTCGCGACTGCAATCCCGATCGGACCGGTCAGCGCGGCCTCGACGGTTTCCAGCATGGTCTGGATGGGTGACAAGTCTTGCGCGAGAACGGGCGTTGCGAAAGCCGCCAAGGTTGTGGAGACGGGCAAGAGGCGGCTGAGGCGATGTCTGAGCATGCGAAGTTCCCTTGTTTTACTGAAGATCGATAAGGACGGGCGCGCGGGCTGGCACCTGGTCTGCGATGCGAGTGTCCGGCGCGGAAACGGGGGTGCCTGCCAGCCGGGACCGAATCCGGTGGATGCGCGCGATGTAGTCGCGGGTCTCGGTGAAAGGCGGGATGCCGGAATATTCGACGACCCGATGCGGCCCGGCATTGTAAGCCGCGAGCGCCAAGTCGATGTCCTTGAACGTGGCAAGCTGCGCGAGCAGATAGCGCGCTGCGCCGTCGAGGTTCTGAGTGGGATCGCGCGGATCAACCCCCAGGGCGCGAGCCGTGTCCGGCATCAGCTGGCCCAGGCCATAGGCCCCCTTGGGACTGACGGCGGTCGGGTTGTAGCTGCTTTCCGCCTCGACAAGGGCGCGGAACAGGACCTGCCAGTCGTCGGCGCCCAGATTAACTTGGCGCAGGGCACGGTTCCTCTGGTGGCGGACGGCAGTCGTCTGGATCAGGGAAAGGATGTCGTCACGACCGGAAGGCTGCGCAACATCCAGCGAGGCCAGAACGACTTCGGCCTCAGCGCTATCATCCAGCCCTGCCCAGGCAGGCCGCTCACCATGAAACGTCCAGCCCGAAGTCCGGGCGGTCCCGTCGCGGCCGAAGGCGATGACGTCAGCCGCGCTCCTCGAGGGTGATGCTGTAGTCAGGACCAAAGCGCAGATCGCGCCCGTCACCGAACTCGAGATGATGTTTGAAGAGCCCCGGCCATATGTTGAAATACCGAGGCTCTGGCCCGTGCGGGGTGATCCGTGTCGAGACCAGAATGGCTTCCGGCTCGCCCTCGCGCAGGTAGATGCACTGGTAGCGCGGCTTGCCATCGTCCGTGAACCCCACGAGTTCATACCGGCAGCGGAACGCGATGCCCTTCTCGGACAAGTCTTTGACACCATCGATGGTGATCAGGATCTGGTTGCGCGCTATCGGCATGTTCGGACTCTCCCCACGAGAGCCCTTCTACTTCACGACACTAAGGCCATAAAGTCATATGGAGTCAATACGACATATTGCAGAAAATTGCATATTGCACGATAGTTGCCGCAACTTTTGCGGGAGAGCGACATGAGACGACAGGTGATGGCGGCAACGATGGGTGTGATGGCGGTGTTCGGATCCCCGGAGAAGGCGCAGGCCTATGACATCGACTGCGCCATCATGCTCTGCATGGCAGGAGGGTTCCCGCCGAGCGCGGTCTGCGCACGGGCCTATCGCACGATGATCCGCCGCATCACGCCCTGGCCAAGCCTGCCGCCCTTCGGGGTCTGCACCTTTGCCCATGTGCCGGTCGAGCTGGGCGGTCCCGGCGGGGAGGGCGAACTCGACACCAACCTGCCGGAGTATGAATGGCTGAATCGCACCCATGTGATCTGGTTCGCCGGGCGATCCTACGAGCCTCGCGACGAACCCCGGCAATGGGATTGGTCGATCCGTTCCTGCGATCGCGAGAACCGGACCTGCCGCTACATCCAGCGGGTCTACGGATCCCACACGCCCTGGCCCTCGACATTCATCTCGGAAAGCGGTCAGGAGATCGCCTATCCGACCAGCGGTGGCCTTTGGCACTTCTATTCCCGCAGCATCATGGTCGAATACGGCGACTACGAGGGCAACATGGGCCACTCGGAGTGGTTCTCTTACTGATCCGAACGGTCCGATGTGTTCAGGGAAACCGGGCGAAGCTCGGCAAAGCTGACATCGAAGCGTTCTCGGTCGACATGCCAGCGGCGGCTCACCGAACCATCATTCCAACGGTAATCGGTGAACAGGTGGATCTCCTGCGTACCATCGTTCAGAAACCCGTCCTGAAAGGGCCAGCCTGTCTTTCTTTTCGCCATGTACCCGTGCCACTCGTACTGTTCTTGCCGTTCTTTCTTTCGTGTTGGGGACGGGATCAAAGCCGCAGGAAACGGACTAGCGTTTCGCGAAGAGTTCTTCGGGGTCGACATTGAGCGCCCGAGCGATGCGTTCGAGAAGGTCGAGGGAGGCCGCGAACTTGGCGTTCTCGACCTTGCCCATATGGCCGCGGCTCACGTCGGCCCGATGAGCAAGCTCCTCCTGGCTGAGGCCGCGGGCGCGTCTCAATTCCTGGATGTTCAGTGCTACACGGTCCCGCAAGTTCATGCCCGCGAAACGGACACGATGCGCGAAATATCGCCACGCGATATATGTTACATTCGGAGGTGCGGAGTAGAATTCTTGGAACGGCGCGTGATCGCCGGAATGGGGTGCCTGCCCAAAAGCAGGTCACGGGATGATCCGTCTCGCAAACATTATGGGCCGTTCAATTACTCTTTCGGAAAAGGGCGGCACCGGCAATACCGGTGCCGCCAGTTGGTCGTCCACAGGGAGGTTGTAGAGGACGAATTCTAAAGGAAGCGACTTTTAGCTGTAGGCTGCACAGCATTCATATTTGCTGTTGGCCATAAAATCCGAAGCACACTCCCTTCGGAAGTCGCATGGTTTTGACAGGGATTTTCAGTTACTTTGTATCTGAAAATGATACGGGAGAAATCTCTTTAACCAGTTCGCCTTGACGATGGGGAAGGTTTATAACCTCGGCTGCAACAAGACGGTCGCGGTATTTTAGGTGCACCTCCAATGACGTCGGAGGCTGGGTTGGAACGCGTCGTACCAGATCGTAACCGGCCGCTATTCCTATGGCTTGAACCTTCATGCCTTTGAGGTCGGACCAAAATCGTGGTGGTACGGGAGCTGGGCGTGTTTTATTGCAGATAGTAGCTGCTGCGATTTGTGCCTGGGAGGATGCGTTATGGACAGTTTCAATGCGCGGCTTTCCCGACACGAACGCGTTGTCACCGCGCGCGCAATCACCAATCGCGAAAATCTTGGGGTCGGATGTCCGCATGTCCTGATCCACACAGATTCCATTGTCACAAACCAAGCCCGCGTCCTGGGCTAAGGTTATATTCGGCGTCGCTCCAATACTCACCAAGACAAGATCGACCTTAATCTCTATTCCGTTTTCAAGGTTAATGGAAGAAACATGTTGATTAGCAGCGCCAAACTCTTCGAGACGCTTGTTGAACATGAAACGCACCCCAGCATCTGATAGCTTTTCAGTGATGAAGTTTGTCGCTGCCGGAGAGGCAACGCGAGCCATTGCTCGTCCACCAACCTCTATGATCGTGACGGCCTTTCCACTATCAATTGCGGCAGAGGCCACCTCGAGTCCGATCACACCGGCACCGACGATAACGACGTCGTGGCAGCCTGGGCGATTCAGTGCTTGGCGGAGTCCTGCAGAATCTCTCAAATCTCTTAGATAGTGAATCCCTTTAAGATCGGCCCCCGCCAAATCGAGGCGGCGAGGCGTTGCTCCCGTTGCGAGGATCAAGTTATCGAATTTCGTTGTTTTTCCATCCAAGAAGCGGATTCGACGCTTGTTCCTGTCAATTTTGACGACCTTGCGCGCGCGCATCAGTTCAATGCCGTTAGACTCATAGAACGAAAGAGGCCGCAAAGGGGTCGGTTTCGGTCTGTCTGAATCCAGCAACCACGCCTTTGACAGAGGTGGGCGTTGATAGGGGAGCGCCGCTTCTTCACCTATCAGCTTAATGGTGCCTTCGTAGCCGTTTCTGCGCAGTGTTGCGGCCGCAGTCGTCCCAGCGACCCCATTGCCTATGATCACGGTTGTTTCCATTTTTCGTTCCTCCCTGAGTGTGTAGAATCTTTTTAAATGAGGCCTTTCGAACGTGCGATTGACACGGCCTCGGTACGGTTGCTGGCATTTAGGGACGATAAGATTTTCCGGAAATGCCATTTGATGGTGTCTTCCGTGACATGCAGGCGCGCTGCAATTTCCTTGTTGCTCAACCCCAGTGCCGCATGCTGCAAAACCCCGATTTGCTTTCGGCTGATCGGGGCAGATATATGAGCTGCGGGGAGCTTAGTGATCGTCAGTTCATGTGCCGTTTTTCCGGCAATCGAAACTTGGTCTGCCTTTTGACCCAGGAACGCTTTTGCTGTTGGGCTGATGACCCTCAGAAAATGCCGCCTGTTTTCCAAAGTCCTGAATGCACCCAGTTGTTGTGCTTGCAGATTGGCATCGACCATCCTTTTTTTTGCTTGCTTTTCTTCGCCCATCAGATGGACGGTGGTCGCAAGCGTGCATTGCGCCCTGATCTCACCGCGTTGGTCCCTGATGGCGGCAAAGTTCGTCAGAGCTTTTCGCGCCTGCCTCTCGGCCAGACCCAGTTTCCCGTCACGCAGAAACCTTGAGGCTTCGAGCAACTCACGTTCCGCCTGGATAGCGCGATTTTGGTTTGGCAAGAAGACCAAGTCTTCGTCCGATGGGAGAGGTTCGATCCCGAGCGGGGTACTCGTTCGGGTTCCCATGGCAAAGACTTCGGTGCCCAACCGAATCAGGATACCCAACCGCTTCAAGCCGCGCTCGTTTGCCGCAAGGCGGCAGCGTTCCAGCAGCAAGAAGGCCCGCGATGTGTCACCCCGGCGAATATATACTTCGACCGCGCTTCGAACCGTGTTCCACACCACATCCGTCACCCCGAATGCCAGAGCGAAATCAAGAGCCTCTTGCAGGAGGCTGCCGTCAGGTGTGATTGTTTCGTCTTCTGCCTGGACCTGAAATTCGAAGGAGGTGAACATTCCTCTGACAAACGGCGTGCGCTCGTGGGCGACGTTTTCATCTTTCTGTGCCCGCCGGATTTCGGCGCGCGCGCCATAAATGTCGCCATTGAGCAGTCTGGCCAGGATACCGGCGGCAGCAAGCCAGCCAAACGCATAGCGGTGACGGACTGCTCCGCTTGTGACCGTGGCCGTGGCGATTTGATCTGAAAGGATAGTGAACTGCCTGTCAGAGGCGGCAATGAAGGCTCTGCAGGTCTGTGCAGCCGCCTGCCCGACGGGGTTGACCAACCCATAGATGTCAACCCATGCAGTGCAGCCTTCATCGCTTTCTTTCATTTCATCATGTGTGGCCAGACCAATGGCGTGGACCAGTTCCCCCCATCCATTCGGGTCGTCCTGTTTCGCGGGATCTGAAGCGGGCAAGGCGTTCAGTCTGTCCAGCACCTCTTGAGCTTCCTGAGCACGTTGGCCGAAGTACAGCACCCAAGCATATCCGATGGCCAAGGATGGTGTCTGGATTAATTTGAACCGAGGAATGCCGGTGAACCAGGTTATCAAGGCCTCGATCTCTCCCTGCCTCAGGGCAAGGTCCAGCAGAGCTTGTTCGCCCAGACGTTGGGCCCAATTATGATCTTGGGCCCGCAGGGCCACTTTAATGACCAAGCGGTATTCCCTTCTTCGCCAATGCCAGAATGCGATACGTTTCAGGAAATACGACTGGCGCGATCCGTTTGCCTCTATGAAACGATTGCGCAGATAATCTTTCAGCGCCCGGTTCATTTCATAGCGGTTTGGTGTTGCAGCGCTGGACGCCAAAAGGCGATAGTGCGCTTCAAGTTTAGCCAGTTTGAGGCCTGCAGCGTCCGTCTTGAACACGTAGTTGCAGATATCTTCAGTGATTTCTTCCAGCCAGCTGGCTTTCTCCAGGCAATCGCGGAGCGGTTGCGGCACCTGCGCCAGCACATCGTTTTCGAAATAGGCCTGAACCTCGGGCAGATGGACGATGCCTTCGCCTGAGGCAGTCGATTTTCCCGCCAGCGCGCACAGAAGCGGCCAGCCGCCCGTCAAATCGAACACTCTCTTTGCCTGGTCTGCGTCCAGTGACAGAACCAAGCCAGTCTCATCGAGGGTGAAACCCAAATCGTCCGGGCCGATCGTAACGACATCCGAGAGGACCGACAGAGAGACCGTCGCGTCGGGCAAGCCTTCGCTTATGACCAATCGAACGGTTTCCGGCGTTTCCAGTGTGATCGTTCTCAGAAACCTTTGCGTAGTGGCAGCGTCTGCTACGCCATCCAGGCAGATCGTGACGGGTCTTTCATGATCCGTGAGCAGGCGCAGCGCGAGGATATTCACACTACTCGTGGTCGGTTTCTCGGAGAATCCTTCGGAGGAAAGCGCCGCGACAATCGAATTCGCAATTAAATCGGCTTCAGACAGGTCCTTTGGCCAGAACGACGAAAAATCCAGGTAGATGCAGTCTTCGTTTCTTTCGAGCGCGGCTTGGGCGCACTGCGCGACCTGGACAGACTTGCCAAAACCGGGAGGCGCTTTGTAACGAAGACACTTGGCTGTCGGGTGTCCTACAAAACTTAGCCTGTCGCGTTTAAGATAACCTCGTGAGTACCTCGTACGACGGGTATTCATCCGTTCCAAAAAGTCTGAGATGTCGTCTGGGTTTGCTCTGGAGGGCGTTGTCATCCCTCCCTCCCCGAAGCGATGTATCGTTGGTGTCCCGACTCCATAACCATAGCACGCGAAACTCAAAACTACACGAACGTGTAGTTGTTAGCTGGCCTGGTTGAGAGGATTTTGCCATCTCAGCGTCAAACGGCAGGAGGGAGCAATGCAATACGCTTACGCTTCCGGCCACCGTAAGGCCAAATGACAGCCTTTCAGGGAGGAACAGACTGATGAAGGATTTGAACGAAACGGCCGCGGCGGAAGCCGGCGCCGATGAAGCATACGTTGATAAGAAACGGTATTTTTGGATCTTGTCCGTATTCTGGCCAGCAACGCCGCTGATCGGACTTTACCTGGTCTCGGTAACCGGCTGGAGCATCTGGTACGGAACGGTGCTGATTCTGTGGTATCTGGCGGTGCCATTGCTGGACGCCATGTTCGGAGAGGATTTTTCGAATCCCCCCGAATCGGCCGTGCCTGATCTTGAAAAAGATCGCTACTATCGCGTGCTCACCTATTTGACTGTACCCATGCACTATGCGGCTCTGGTCGGGTCCTGCTGGTGGGTGGCAACCCAATCGGTCAATGCCTTTGAGTTCATTGCGCTTGCACTGTCGCTGGGTATCGTCAACGGTTTGGCACTGAACACCGGCCATGAACTGGGCCACAAGAAAGAAACATTTGACCGCTGGATGGCCAAACTGGTGCTGGCAGTCGTGGGCTATGGCCACTTTTTCATCGAGCATAACAAAGGGCACCACCGCGACGTGGCGACCCCGAAAGATCCGGCAACATCGCGTATGGGTGAAAACATCTATTCTTTCGCAACCCGCGAAATCCCCGGTGCCTTCAAACGCGCCTGGGAGCTCGAAGAAGTTCGCCTTGAGCGGAGTGGCAAGAGTGTCTGGAGCCTGGACAACGAGATCCTTCAGCCGCTGATCATTACCGTCGTTCTTTACGCCGGACTGCTGGCATTCTTCGGGCCGATCATGCTTGTGTTCCTGCCCATTCAGATGGCGTACGGATGGTGGCAGCTGACCTCGGCCAACTATATCGAACACTATGGCCTGCTGCGCGAAAAACTGCCCAACGGCAAATACGAGCATCAGAAGCCGCACCATTCGTGGAACTCGAACCATATCATGTCCAACCTGATCCTGTTCCACCTGCAGCGGCACTCGGACCACCACGCGCACCCGACGCGGTCCTATCAATCGCTGCGCGACTTCAAGGATCTGCCTGCGCTTCCTTCGGGCTATCCCGGGATGTTCTTTGCGGCGCTGGTCCCCTCGTGGTTCCGATCGATCATGGATCATCGTGTCTTGGACTGGGCCAAAGGTGACCTGAACAAGATTCAGATCGAGCCTGGCATGCGTGAGTACTATGACCGTAAATTCGGGTCGGTCGCACCTGCGCAACCTGCCGCCATGCCTGCCGAATAAAACCCTCGCATGGCGCCTCAGACTAAGGAGTTGGCCCCGATGGGGCCAACACTGACCTGACAAACAGCCCCTTGCTCTCACTCGATGACGGGGCCGCAGACACAACCGACAGAAAATCTGGAACGACGCATGTGCTTGCCTGTCAACGCACGTGTGTAAGGGAGGAATGAACAATGGCTAAATATCAATGCCCGGATTGCGGTTACACCTACGATGAAATCCAGGGCCACCCGCATGAGGGGTTCCCGCCGGGAACGCCGTGGTCACAAGTGCCCGAAGACTTTTCGTGCCCCGATTGCGCGGTCCGCGACAAAGAGGACTTTGTGCTGATCGGCGAAGCCGCAGCGCTAGCACCAACCCCGGCACCGACACTCGCTCCGGCCCCGGCACCCGAACCCGTGGCGGTTGACGCTCCTGCCGCCGCACCGCAAGCGCCTGCTCCGGTGGCACAGGCGGCCCCCGCCGCCGGAACCACCTACCGGAAATGGCTTTGCATAACATGCGGTCATATCTACGACGAAGCCCTTGGCGACGAACACGAAGGTTTCCCGCCGGGAACTCTGTTCAGTCAGATCCCCGATGATTGGTGCTGTCCGGACTGTGGCGCCACGAAAGAGGACTATGTCCTCTACGAAGAGAAGTAGGAGCGTGAACATGAATCAGGTTGCATCATTTCACGCAAAAACAGCCAGTGCCGATGACATCCGAGCGGCGTTTGACACCCAGATTCGGGCACAACTTGCCCGGCGTGCCAGTTTTGACCGCAAGGCACGCATTGCACAGCTGGACCGCCTAGCAGAGGCCGTCAAACGGAACGAGGACAAAATCATCGCGGCTTGCGCCGCTGATTTTCGCAAACCCGCCGAAGAAGTGAAACTGACCGAGATCTTCCCTGTGCTTCAGGAAATCCGGCACACCAAACACCATTTGAAGTCGTGGATGCGCCCCAAACGGGCGCGCGCCACTTTGGGGGTGTTTGGCACCAAGGCACGGGTTCGCCCCGAGGCCAAGGGTGTGTGCCTGATCATCGCGCCCTGGAACTATCCAGTGAATCTTTCGCTCGGGCCGCTGGTTTCGGCAATCGCGGCCGGCAACAGTGCCATCATCAAGCCGTCAGAAATGACGCCAAATGCGTCCCGTGTCATCATCGACATCGTGGAAGAGGCGTTCACACCGGATCTGGTCAGGGTCATCGAAGGCGACGCCACGGTTTCCCAAGAGCTACTGTCGCTTCCGTTTGACCACATTTTCTTCACGGGCAGCCCGGCAATCGGCAAGGTCGTGATGGAGGCGGCGGCAAAAAACCTGACATCGGTCACTCTGGAACTTGGTGGTAAGTCGCCCACAATCGTCGGGCCCAACGCCAATATCAAGAAGGCCGCGCGCAACATCGTCTGGGGTAAGTTCGCAAACAACGGTCAGACCTGTATCGCACCGGATCATGTGTATGTACATCGCGATGTTTCGACTGCGTTCAAGGCTGCGCTTCAGGCCGAGATCGGCCGGGTCTATGGAAAGACGCCCGAGGCTCAAAAAGCAACGCCCGACTATTGCCGGATTGTGAACGAACGTCACTTTGACAGGGTTCGCAACCTGATCGAGGATGCCCGTGCCAAAGGCGCAAGCATCCTTCAGGGCGGGCAGACAGACGCGGCCCAGAATTTCGTTGCCCCGACGCTGATCTCCGAGGTTTCGGACGATATGGAAATCACTCACGAAGAACTGTTTGGGCCGATCTTGCCGATCATCGAATATGTCGATCTGGATAAAGTTATCGACAAGATCAACGCAAACCCCAAGCCGCTTGCCCTGTATATCTTCGACAAAAGCAAGGGCTTCGCTGATCAGATCATCACGCGCACCTCTTCGGGCGCGGTGGGCGTAAACCTTACAGTGGTGCATTTCCTGCACCCGAACCTTCCATTTGGCGGCGTCAACAACTCCGGCATTGGGTCGGCCCATGGCGAACACGGCTTCAAGGCCTTTTCCCATGAAAAAGCCGTTCTGGAGGAAAAGCATTCGATCACGCATATGCTTTTCCCGCCTTACACGGGCTTTGTACGCCGTCTTATCAACATCGTGGTCCGGGTGCTTGGATAACAGCCGCCCGTAACCAATAGGGAGAGAAGAAATGTACGACTATATCATCGTCGGCGCCGGATCCGCTGGTTGCGTTCTGGCCAACCGGCTGTCGGCAAACCCGGCAAAACGCGTCGCGCTTATCGAAGCAGGCCCAAAGGACAAGAGCCCCCTGATCCACATGCCATTGGGGATCGCCTTGCTGGCCAACAGCAAAAAGCTGAACTGGGCATTCGACACCGAACCGCAAGAGCACCTGAATGGCCGCAAACTGTTCTGGCCACGCGGCAAGACGCTGGGCGGGTCGTCGTCCATCAACGCCATGGTCTATATTCGTGGCCACAAGGCCGATTACGACTACTGGGCGTCCGAGGCAGGCACGGATGTCTGGGGCTGGGACCGCATGACCGACCTGTTCAAGCGCATCGAAGACAACCATCGGTTCGGTGCAACCGAAACCCACGGTAGGGGCGGCGAGCTCTCCGTGAGTGAGCTGAAAACCGTGAACCCTCTGAGCCGTGATTTCGTACAGGCTGGGCGCGAACTGCAGATCCCCCACAACGGCGATTTCAACAGCGCCGAACAAGAGGGCCTGGGCATGTATCAGGTCACGCAAAAGGATGGTCGGCGTTGGAGCTCGGCGCAAGCTTTCCTGCGCGGGGCTGAGGCCCGGTCCAACCTTGAGATTTTCACCGACGCCCGCGTGACCCGCGTTGTCATGGAGGAAAAGACGGCAACCGGTGTCACCTTACAGCAAAGTGGCGAATATCGCCAACTGCGTCTCAATGCCGGCGGCGAAGTGATCCTGTCCGGCGGGGCCGTGAATTCGCCTCAACTCCTCCTTCTGTCGGGTATCGGGGATGCCCAAGAAATTAAACGGCATGGTCTAGCCGTCGTTCACGACCTTCCCGAGGTTGGCAAGAACATGGCCGACCACCTCGATGTAACGATTATGCATGCTGCTAGCTCACGGCGCCCGATCGGTGTCGCGCCCAGCTTTCTGCCGCGTGGCATTGGTGGTTTGTTTTCCTACATCTTCAGACGTAAAGGGTTTCTCACGTCAAATGTTGCGGAAAGCGGTGGGTTCATTAAGTCGTCCCCTGAACGCGATAGGCCGAATGTTCAGTTTCACTTCCTGCCCACATATCTGAAAGATCATGGCCGCAAGATCGCTTTTGGTTATGGCTATACGCTTCACATCTGCGATCTTTTGCCCAAGAGCCGCGGCTATATCGGCCTCAAAAGCCCGGATCCGATGGACGATCCTCTGATTCAGCCGAATTATCTTAGCGATCCGGAAGATATGGGAACGATGATTGCAGCCTTCAAAGCTGGGCGCAGGATACTCGAAGCGCCGGCAATGTCTGCGCACAGCAAATACGAAGTGCACCCCGGTAAATCTGTACAGACCGACGATGAGATCGCGGCATTCATTCGGGAAAGCGCAGAAACAATCTATCATCCGGTTGGTACATGCCGAATGGGTGCGGACAAGGATTCTGTGGTCGACCCCGAGCTTAAGGTTCGCGGTGTATCTGGGCTGCGAGTGGTGGACGCATCCATCATGCCAAGCCTTGTCGCTGGAAACACCAACGCCCCGACCATGGTCATCGCTGAGAATGCGGCCGAGATCATTCTGGGGCAGGTGCGTATTTTTGACAGGAGCCGGTCTGTTGCCTAAAAAATCTTACGAAAATCATGAAAAAACAGCCAGTTGCCAAGGATGCGATGGGGTTTGTTGTAAGAAACTGCAAGCCGCGACTAGCGGCTTGCGAGCCTACCAGACCGACCAAATAGCCGCTCCTAAACACAAATCCGGAAAGGAAGCTAAATGCGCGGACAAATGATGGCGATGCCCCTCACAATACACTCACTCATTGATCACGGCGCTCGCTATCATGGCAACACCGAGATTGTGTCGGTGGAAACAGATGGCACAAAGACAAAGACGAACTGGAAAGGGATTTCGGATAGAGCCCGTCAGCTCGGCTCCGCGCTGACAAAGCTGGGGCTCTTCCAAGGGGATCGCGTGGCGACGATCGCGTGGAACAACGCGCGGCATCTGGAATGCTACTTCGGCATTTCCTGCGGTGGAATGGTGTGCCACACGATCAATCCACGCCTCTTCCCCGAACAGCTTGTCTATATCATCAACCACGCGGAAGACCGGGTCATCTTTTTTGACAAGACGTTCCTGCCGATCATCGAAGGGATCAGGGAAAACCTGACGACGGTCGACACCTTCGTTCTCATGTCCGCGCGTGACGAAAAGGCAGCCAGCAAGATCCCCGGACTTATATTCTACGAGGACTTCCTGGCCACGGGGGACGAAAACGCCGATTGGGTGGATGTCGACGAGAATGACGCCTCCAGCCTTTGCTATACCTCCGGCACCACGGGTAATCCCAAGGGCGTTCTTTATTCGCACCGCTCTACGGTGTTGCATTCCTTGGGCGCGGCCCTTCCCGATACGCTGAATATTTCAGCGCGCGAAGTGATGATGCCGGTGGTTCCGATGTTCCACGTTAATGCCTGGGGCATCCCCTATGCCGCCGCGATGGTCGGCGCAAAACTGGTCCTGCCCGGTCCGGGGCTTGACGGTGACAGCCTCGCACGGCTGATCGACGACGAAGGCGTGACGGTCGCGCTTGGTGTTCCTACAATCTGGCAGGGGCTTCTCGCATCGCTCGACAAACTCGGCTCCAAAGCCGAGACCCTCACACGGACGGTGGTCGGCGGATCGGCCTGCCCGCCTTCGATGATCGCCGAATTCCGCGACAAATATGGCACCGAAGTCGTGCACGCTTGGGGCATGACCGAAACCTCGCCTCTCGGGACCGCGAATGCCTTGCTGGAACGCCATGCGGGCATGACCAAGGAAGAACAGGCCAAAGTGCGCGAAAGCCAGGGCCGCCCGCCCTATGGCGTGGAACTCAAGATCGTCGACGATGAAGGCAGTACACTTCCCGAGGATGGGGCGGCGCAAGGCAATCTTCGCATTCGCGGCCATTGGGTCGTAGACAGCTATTTCGGTGCGGAACCGGGTACGACTTTGGAATCCGATGGATGGTTTGAAACCGGCGATGTGGCCTCGATTGATGCCGATGGGTTCATGACGATTCGAGACCGCTCCAAGGACATCATCAAATCGGGCGGGGAATGGATTTCCACCGTCGAACTTGAAGGAATCGCGGTCGCTCATCCCGGTATTGCAGATGCCGCCGCAATTGCGGCGAAGCATGTAAAATGGGACGAACGGCCGGTCCTTGTCGCTGTCAAGGCACCAGGGGCAAAAGTGTCAGAGAAGGATGTGATTTCCTTCTTCTCCGACAAAGTCGCCAAATGGCAGATCCCGGATGCGGTCGTTTTTGTGGATGAACTTCCACGAAACGCAACTGGCAAAGTGCTGAAGAACAAGCTGCGGGAAGCATATGGAGACGTGCTTCTGGCGTAGCCTGAAAACAGGCAGGCGGATTTGCAGATCGCATGTTCCGCCTCCTTGAGACCGAGCAAAATGCGCGGAAGAACGACTAAAAGGGAGGAATAAATGAAACAATCTAATGTAAAATCCAAGGGGCCTTTTGCCTCGAAGTTTGTGTTAATCACGATGCTTGGTTGCTTTTCGTCGTTCAGCGTCGCAAATGCGGAACCGCTTTACTCCAAAGGCGACTGGCTTTTTGGCCTGAATGCGGCGAAAGTATTCACGAACGAAACGTTGGATTCAATCAGCGCGGGCGGTGCGCCAATACCGGGGTCTGGTATCGATATCTCCGATGACACCACACTGAGTTTCGATGTTTCTTATTTCTTGAATTCATCTTTGGCATTGAATTTTTTTGGTGGTTTTCCTGCAACCGCCGATCTTACAGGAACCGGCAGCTTGGGGGGGATGACCGTCGGAGAGACAAAATACGGCCCTGCCATCTTGTCGCTTCAATATCACTTTCCGACTAATTCATCCGTTAGCCCTTATGTTGGTGCCGGTATCGCTCGAATCTTGTTTCTGGAAGAACAAGGGGATGCACTTGCGGACTTCGACTTGAAAGACGCTTGGGCGCCTGCTCTCCAAGTTGGAATGCGCTATCAAATGAGCGATAATTGGTTTGCTAATGCCGATATACGTTACACGCCATTCGAAACAGATATCTCTGGGACACTCGGCGGGGCACCGGTCAGAGGCAAGGTTTCGGTGGACCCAACAATCTTGAATATCGGTGTTGCCTACCGGTTCTAGGGTCTCGTTTCTGACGGAAGTAACCCGGAGCGCGCGTGTCGCGCCTCGGAACATTTACTTCCGAACTTCTTGAAAAATGATTTCTGTACTGGGCAACGGACCAACGCGGTCTTCTTGATGCAGAACGAAGCAACGGTGAAAAAATGAAAGATATCGTAGTATTGGACGGTGCGCGAACAGCCATCGGAACCTTTGGAGGGGCTCTTGCCAACACGTCGCCTATCGAGCTTGGGGAGATCGTGGCGAAGGAGGCGATTGCTCGCTCTGGCATTGATGGCAGGCAAATTGAAAATGTGGTGTTTGGTCATGTTATTAATACTGAGCCGCGTGATATGTATCTTAGCCGCGCGGTCGCAATTGGGTCCGGAGTGCCAGAAGAAGCGCCCGCAATGAACGTAAACCGGCTCTGCGGTTCTGGGCTTCAAGCCATCGTGTCTGCGGCGCAGTCGTTGATTCAGGGAGATGCGGCCATAGCACTTGCCGGTGGCAGCGAAAGCATGAGCCGCTCGCCGTATATCATGCCGGCCATCCGCTGGGGGCAAAAAATGGGCGACACTGGTGCAACCGACATGATGCTCGGCGCACTCAATTGTCCGTTTGGCACAGGGCATATGGGGGTCACGGCGGAAAATGTTGCCTTAGAATATGCAATTACCCGCGAGGCTCAAGACGAGTTTGCACTGCAAAGTCAGGAGCGCGCCCTGAACGCGATCAATAACGGGTATTTCAAATCCCAGATTGTTCCCGTCGAGGTGAAGGGCAAACGCAACATGGTGTCTTTTGATACTGATGAACATCCTAAGGCAAGTACACTGGAATCGCTTGGAAACCTGCGCCCAGCCTTCCAGAAGGATGGTACAGTCACGGCGGGAAATGCTTCGGGCCTAAATGACGGGGCCGCCGCAGTTGTATTAGCGACTGCAGATACTGCAGCCAGAGCGAGATTGAAACCGCGAGCAAGGCTGCTCGGCTATCATATAGCAGGCGTGCGTCCGGACATCATGGGGATTGGGCCAATTCCAGCGGTATCAGGTCTTCTAAAGAGAACAGGACTGACAATTTCAGATTTTGATGTGATCGAGTCGAATGAGGCTTTCGCGGCGCAAGCTCTAGCTGTGAGCAAGACTCTTGGTTTGGACAATAACAAGGTGAATCCCAATGGTGGCGCAATAGCACTTGGACACCCGATCGGGGCATCGGGGGTTATAATCTTTCTAAAGGCGCTCTACGAGCTAGAGCGTACAGGTTTGAAACGGGCTCTGGCAACCATGTGCATTGGTGGTGGGCAGGGCATCGCGGTTGCTCTGGAAGCTATCAGGCCTTCGACGTAAACGTGCCGCTTTTGAACACGCTTGTCGATGGCTACAGGGTTGTTCTGGCCGCGCCGATCACCCAGCTCAGTCAGCTGATGGGATCGAACTTGATCATCGGCCCCGGACTCTCCATGGGCGTGCTTAACGACGGGCTCGCCTACAGCAAATACCGACCCTGTCCGCTATTGGTGAAATACGTCGAAGTCGGCTGGCTCGGACAAAGGACCAAACTCGGATTTTACGATTTTCGCGGCGAGGACACGATTCCCGTTCCAACCCGCTGACCCTTGAAGAAAGGAATAGACCCATGAAGGTGCTCGTTCCCGTCAAACGGGTGATTGATTACAACGTTAAGGTCAAGGTTAAGGCGGACGGCACGGGTGTCGATCTTGCCAATGTGAAGATGTCGATGAACCCGTTCGACGAGATTTCTGTCGAAGAGGCGATCCGTATGAAAGAAGCCGGTGTGGCTTCCGAGGTGGTGATCGTGTCCATAGGTGAAAAGAAAACCACCGACACTATTCGCAACGCTTTGGCCATGGGCGCGGACTTCGGCCTCGTCGCAGATCTGTTTGATGTTGTCCCGGAATTGACTGAGAAACTGTGATAAAAAGGAATTGAGGCAATGACCTATGTTGCGCCAACAGAAGAAATGATGTTCGTCCTTGAAGAACTTTGCGGGCTGGACGAAATTTCGCAACTACCCGGGCTTGAGGAAGCCAGTCCCGACATAGTGGGAGCGATCCTCGAAGAGGCGGGGAAATTTGCAGGCGATGTGCTCGGACCGCTCAACGCTGCGGGCGATCAGGCTGGGCTCGGTTTTGCCATGGGGCAGGTGACGACACCGGAAGGCTGGCGTGTCGCCTATGACACGCTGGTCGAGATGGGTTGGAACGCGCCCACGGCGGCGCCGGATCACGGAGGAATGGGCCTGCCGGAGGTGGTGAACGCCGCCATTATCGAAATGTTCAATGGCGCGAACACGGCGTTTCAGCTCTGTCCGCTTTTGACCCAGGGCGCGATTGAGGCGATCAACGGCTATGCCTCCGATGATCTCAAAACGCTCTACCTGCCGAAACTCGTGACCGGGGAATGGACCGGGACGATGAACTTGACTGAACCGCAGGCCGGGTCTGATCTGGCCGCTATCCGCACGAAAGCGGTGCCGGAGGGGGATCACTACCGGATCAGCGGGCAGAAAATTTTCATTACCTATGGCGAACATGACCTGGCGGAAAACATCATCCATCTCGTGCTCGCGCGCCTGCCAGATGCGCCCGCAGGCGTCAAAGGAATTTCGCTTTTCATTGTGCCGAAATTTATTCCCGATGCCGAGGGCACTCCGGGGTTGCGCAATGACCTGCGTTGTGTGTCGATTGAACATAAACTGGGCATTCACGCCAGTCCGACCTGCACCATGTCTTATGGCGATGAGGGCGGTGCCATCGGCTATCTGGTGGGTGAGCCCAACAAAGGGCTTCAGTACATGTTCACCATGATGAATAACGCGCGTTTGGGCGTGGGCCTGCAAGGTGTCGGTATTTCCGAGGCGGCCACGCAACATGCGGTGCGCTACGCGATGGACCGTGTGCAGGGCGGCACGCCCGAGGGCGCGGAAGCGGCCATTATGGGACACCCGGATATTCGCCGGATGCTGGGCCTGATGAAAGCGCGGACTGAAGCGGCAAGGGCTTTGGCATTTCGCGCGGCGCGGTCTCTGGATTTTGCGCATCGCGCAGAGGAAGACAAGACTCGTGCGCACCATCAGCGGCGCGTAGATCTTTTGATTCCGGTGGTGAAAGCCTGGTCAACGGAACTATCGGTGCATGTGGCATCTTTGGGCGTCCAAATCCATGGTGGCATGGGCTATATTGAGGAAACGGGCGCTGCGCAGCACCTGCGGGATGCGCGGATCACCACGATATACGAGGGCACGACCGGCATTCAGGCGCTCGACCTAGTGGGCCGCAAGATCAAACGCGACAACGGCACCGCCGCGCGCGAGCTGATCGCCGAGATGAATGCGACCGCCGAGGGGCTGAAGACGCAGAGCGGCGGGGACGCCGATTGGTCCGGACTGAGCGCGATGGTCGAAGAGGCTGCCGGAATCGTCGGCGATCTGACCGACTGGCTAGTGGCGCAAAACGGTACGGAGCCCCTGTCGGCAGCTGTCAATATCCTTGAGGCTTTTGGGATTTGCCTCGGCGCCTGGGTGATGGGCGATGCCGCAATTTCGGCGTCCAAGCGTCTTGCAGAAGGGCGCAACACGACCCATGCAAAGGCCAAGCTGAGCATGGTGCGGTTCTATGCCTCAAATGTCTTCCCCATGGCGGCGGCACTTCATGCGATTTCCAAGACTGGCAATGGCGCGACGCTTGCGCTGACGGCGGCGGATTTCGACCTCGCGATCTGAGGTCCTTCGGCGCGGGTATCTTCGCCCACGCCAACACATAGTGAAGTCTGGAGATATCATGAGCACGATCAAGACGGCCTTCGGGGTCGAGGATTTGGGATGCCGGCGCGTAGCGGTGATCGGCGCGGGAAATATGGGCGGCGGGATCGCAGCGCAGTTTGCCAATGCGGGGATTGCCGTCGATCTGCTGGATCGGGCGGGGCCGGATGGGGTGCGAGATGCGCCCGCTGAACGAGGCCTTGCGCAACAGATCGCGCGACAGGCGTTCATGGGGGAGGCGCCCGTCAGCCTGGTGCGGGTCGGCAATACCGAGGACCATCTGGAACGTGTGGCGGAGGCGGATTGGATCGTCGAAGCCATCCTTGAAGACCT
The DNA here is from genome assembly GCF_054954595.1 of Actibacterium sp. D185-2. Lineage (NCBI taxonomy): Bacteria > Pseudomonadati > Pseudomonadota > Alphaproteobacteria > Rhodobacterales > Roseobacteraceae > Actibacterium > Actibacterium sp. D185-2. The sequence goes on along the minus strand of NZ_JBPWNX010000014.1, from coordinate 3,556 downwards.
CGACCTAAAACGTGCACTTTACGAACGGATCGAGCCTTTGCGCAAACCCGATGCGATTGTCTCCTCCAACACCTCGACCATTCTGCGCGGACGGCTGATCGAAGGGCGCGGTGCGGCGTTTCAGGATCATTTCTTGATCAGCCATTTCTTCAACCCGCCCCGGCGCATGGCACTATTGGAACTGATCGGATCTGAGGACCGGGTGGCGTTCGACCGCGCTGCCGAGATTGGGCGAAAGGCGCTTGGCAAAACCGTGATCGAATGCCGCGACACGCCGGGTTTCATCGCCAACCGACTGGGCTGTACCTGGCTTTCGGTGGCGGTGGTCGAGGCGTTGCGGCTTGGGCTGACGGTCGAGGAGGCAGATGCGGTGCACATGGCCTTTGGCGTGCCGCGCACGGGCGTCTTCGGCCTGCTGGATTTGGTCGGGCTTGATGTCGTCAAACCCATCTGGGGCTCGTTGATGGCGGCGCTGCCCCGGACGGACGCGATCAATGCGTTCGATCTGCCGGGGCAGGGGGTAATTACGGATCTTGTTTCTGCCGGGCGGTTCGGGCGCAAAAGCCGTGCCGGGTTTTACCGTAAGTCCGAGAGCGGTGCGTTGGAGGCGCTTGACCTGAACTCCGGCGTGTATCGTGCGCATAGCGGGTTCGCGCAGAAAGACCTGCCGGGGGCGGGGCGCGATCTCGATCTTTTGTTGAATAATGACACGGCCTCTGGGGCCTATGCGCGGGCGGTTCTGGCGCAGGTGGTGGACTATGCTTTGATCCACGCGGGTGAGATTGCGCCCTCGCTCAAGGAGACGGATCTCGGGATGGAGTTGGGCTATGCTTGGCGCGCGGGACCGGTAGCGTTGTGGCGGGAGCTGAGCCCTGAAACGCAGGCGCGTCTGCGGGCGCAGATGCCCGAAGGCGTGCCGTTCGAGGCGCTGGCGACTCCGGTCGTGCGGAGTGGCGAGGCGGACCGGCTGAGCCGGGCACAGGCCGCAGGCCAAGCACTGGCCCAAAATTCCTCTGCAGCGCTTTGGGATCTGGGCGATGATGTGATCTGCTTGGATATTCGGAGCAAAATGCACGCCCTTGCCCCCGCGGTCTTCGACATTCTCGAAGAGGGGGTGAGCCGCTTGAACGGCGCTGCGCGCGGGATGGTTGTCGGCAATCACAATCCGCGGGTGTTCTCCGCAGGTGCCGATCTGTCAAAGGTGGTGGCGTGGATCGAGGGCGGAAAATGGGCGGCGATCGAGGCCTTCATCACGCGCGGGCAAATGGTTCTCGCCGCCCTGCGGACGGCCCACACGCCCAGCGTCGCCGCGATGCACGGGCTGGCGCTTGGCGGTGGGTGCGAGTTGGCGATGCATTGCACGGGCACAGTGGCCCATGCCGAGACGCGGATCGGTCTGCCCGAACATCTTGTCGGTCTGGTGCCGGGCTGGGGCGGATGTCGGCGACTGTTGGACCGAGCCCGCGCCACAGCATCGCACGAGGCGGATTTGTCGGACCGGATCACGAGGGCCTTTCACGCGGCCACACTTGAGGCCCCCGCTGGGTCGGCGCGTGAGGCGGGGGATTTGGCTTTGTTGGATCCGTCTCAACCGGTGGTCATGCGTGACGACGATGTCTTTGCCGCAGCCCTTGCGCATCTCGACACATTGGAGCCGAGGCAGGGCGCGCAAGAGGTGGTGACATTGCGTCTGGATCGGCAGGCGGTTCTGAGCGGGTTGTTGTCGGAGCGCGAAACTGCCCGAGACGATGGGCGGATTACGCCGAACGCTTTTGCGCTTCAGTCGCGCATTGCCGAGATTTTCGCCGCAGGAGGGGCAGGGACGTCGGAGGCCGATCTGGCTGCTCTTGAGAGCGAGGTGTTCATGGCGCTGGTCGCGACGCCTGAAACGCTTGCGCGGATTGGCCACATGCTTCGGACCGGCAAACCGCTCCATTAAATGATGGCTCAAGGGTCGTTGCGACGGTTTCCGCTATCTCAGTTTCATCAGTTCTTCCCTGAATGCTTCAGTTGGTGTGCGCCATCCCAGACACTTTCTGGGCGTGCCGTTCAAGCGGGCAAAAATCGACTTCATATCTCGATTTGAGAGCGCGGCGACAGGCGCATCTCTTGGTAAGTAGCGCCGAGCACGCTTGTTCAGGTTTTCGACGGAACCCTTTTGCCACGGGGCTTGAGGATCACAGAACCATGCCTCGGTTCCGATTCCAGGTTTCAGCTTGCGCCGTTTCCAAACTCAATACCTCTATCAAAGGTGATCGATTTACGGGCTGTTTGGAGCAGGGGTTCCATCACAGTCATTAGCTTGTCCATCAGATGCGTTGTGCTGCGGTCGTTGTTACGGAACAGGACGGCGAAGCGGGTCTTCCGCTCAACGAGCGAGGCGACGTTCATCTTACCCTGAGCACGCTCGAAAATCATCAAATCGCCTTCCCATTCGCCAAAAGTCTCACGAGTATCAACGTAGTCGGGTCGTTCATGGATGGACCGATCTGGCGGGAAAACAAGGCCACGGGACCTGCGTGAATGGTGCGGTCTCCGTTTCTTGCGCCGGTTTGGTAGGTATCGGGCCAGCTCTTTGGATTGGCCGTCTGGACTGTAGACATAAGCATAAATTGTCTCGTAGCTCACACGAACTGTCTGGCCTTCAAAGTGCAATCGACCCGCGATCTGTTCGGGAGACCAACCTTCTTTGAGCGTAACCGGCCGGTAAGGACCGCAGCTTAGGCGACGGCCTTTGCCTCTTTGGATTGTGGCACCCAGTTCCACGGCAGGAGCTCGTCGAGGCGATTGATCTTGTGATCTCCGATGCGGGCAAGGATGTCTGCCAGGTAGGCTTCGGGGTCGTGGCCGCTGAGCTTCGCGCTTTCGATGATCGTCATGGCTTTCGCGAGGGTTTCACCCCCGGCATCGGCCCCGGCGAAGAGCCAATTCTTCCGACCAATCACCACGGGCTTGATCGCACGCTCGGCCGGGTTGTTGTCGATGGCCACGCGGCCGTCCTCCAGGAAGAGCGTGAAGGAGGGCCAGCGGCGGAGCGCGTAGCGGAAGGCTTTGGCCAGTGCGCTCTTGCCGGAGACCCGGCCGAGCTGGGCCTCCGACCACGCCTTGAAGTCCTCCGCCAGCGGGCGCGTGCGGGTCTGCCTAACGCGTCGCCGCTCTTCGGCGGAGCAGCCGGTGATCTCGCGTTCGATGTCGTAAAGCGCGCCGATACGGTCCAGCGCCTCCCGGGCGATCTCCGACTTGGTGCCGGTCCAGACATCGTGGAAGTCCCGGCGCAGGTGTGCCCAGCAGGCGGCCTCCCGGATGCGCACCGCGCCGGTAGCATCGGGCTCATAGAGCGCCTTGAAGCCCGTATAGGCGTCCGCCTGAAGGATGCCGCTGAACTCGGCCAAATGGCGGTGCGGATGCGCACTCTTCCGGTCCGGTGAGAAGAAGTAGTTCACCCTGAACAAGTCCCAACGCATTGATTTTGTTTTATGAAGCGGCGTTTTCAGTATTCTGGAACTGCAGGATTTGGTAGGTTTCGGGCGAGAAGCCTGCAATTTCGGATCAACGT
>NZ_JBPWNX010000013.1:0-88654 GCF_054954595.1 Actibacterium sp. D185-2 | reverse complement strand
AAACACCTCGGCATAGGCAGATCAACAGCTTACAAGGCGATCAGAAATGCCACGCTGTAAGCCATGTTCAGGCTTCGTTCTTCCTTAGCGTGGTTCTACGAAGAAACCTTCCGATGGGGCCTTATAGCTCCAGACATTAGTCGGGCCGTATGGTGACGGGCGCAGGGCGGCCTGTCCGGATGCCGCGCGTAGGACGAATGGGTCCCCAGTTGGATCGGCCATCGCCATTTGTGCAGGTGACAGAGCGGATAGGGCTGTGAATGCGGCACCTGTGCGAAGCACGTGCCTTCGTGAAATCGGTCTGTGGAGGATCATCGCAACTGCCTTGATCTGAAAAGGTCGCACTCAGCCAGCTTCGGCCAAGGCAACAATCAGGCCTCGCAGCAGGCGAGGCCGGTTTCAGGTTCCGAGAGGCAGTTTGGGAGGGAATGGATCAAGCGACGGATTCGCGCCGAGTGGGATCAAAGGTTCGGCACCCCGGACGGCAGTACCAAACGGCCTCGTGAGCCGCGCTGACGGCATCTTGGCAAGGAGGCCAGCCGTACCGCTGGAGCCGCAGGGAACAGGACACCCACCTTCACAGGCAGTACCGTCAGCAAATCCGGCGGGATAGCAACCATTGCAGAGGCCATCGGCGCTTTCGGCGGTTTCCATCTGCGCCATCGCCGTGTCCGACATATTGGCCGATGACACATCCGGCGCAGTCACGGCACCGAAGGTCAGCATGAGAATCAAAACAAGGCGAAAAACGCGGAACATGAACAATTCTTAGAACCTTCCAGTAAGGGGAGGTCAAGCGATATTCTGTAACTTGGACGTGATGCCCCTGTAGCCTCACGATCTTGAGGCGGATCTCATTTCACTCGAATCGCACATCGGCACACAGTACCCGGTTAACGTCGCTACGTAGTAGGTCCGGATCCGCCAGAAGCATTATTCCATATCCAATTCAGTTAGTCCTTTTCTTGCAGAATCGTTGGCTACCCGTCACGCGCCCACGCAATTGCGGACTCGGTATCGCTGGATTCGAACCACTGCATCTCGGAGCCCGTCAGTAGGTTGACCACCCGTGCGCCCCATTCCATCCATCTGCGTTCTCCGACAACCGCTATGCGACGGAAATCGTTCACGTGGGCGGTGTCGATCTTCAGATCTTCCAGGATCGCCGAAGGCTCTTCGTAGCCCTCGAAACTTGTAAGGTTGAGAACCAGACCCGGATTATCGGTTGTTCCAAGACGTTCATGAAGCAGCGCGTGCATTTTCTTGAAGTCTGCCTCTGTCAACTTGCCTTCGCAGACGAGCCCGATGACATCATCATGCTCGGTCAGCGTTTCCTTGAACATTGGTCTTCTCCTTTTCACTTGCGTTGCCGTGACCGTAGAGATCGGCGTTCTGATGAGCGCGATCCTCATGCTCAAATTCGAGACTGGAATGGCTGATGCCGAACTCTTCCTTCAGCCGCTTCTTGATCGCGCTCTTGATCTCTTCGATCTTCGACCAGCCCTCGGCTGCCACGACGACATGGCAGTCGAGCGCAGCCTCGTGCTCTTGCATTTGCCAGAGATGGACGTAGTGGACGTCGGCGACGCCTTCGACTTTCCGCATCGCTTCGACGACGGCCTCGTTGTCGATGTCCGGCGGGCTCCCGAGCATCAGGGTTCGGATTGGGCCGCCTATTTCAGTGAAAGACAGATACAGGATGTAGATCGCGATGCCGATGGTGATGGCAGGATCGACCCAACGCATGTCGTAAAGGATGATCAGCGACCCACCAACGATAACCGCGACCGAAGCAAGCGCGTCCGACAGGTTATGCAGGAAAAGCGCGCGGATGTTCACGCTGCCCTTCTGCATCGAATAGGTCAGCATTGCGGTCAGCGTGTCGACCACAAGCGCAATTCCACCGAGAATGACGACGGTCCAACCCATGACTTCGGGTGGATCAATCATGCGCATGCCACCTTCGTAGATCAGGTAGAAGCCGATCAAAATCAGGGTGGTGTAGTTAACCAGGGCCGCGACGATTTCGACCCGACCATAGCCGAAGGTCATGCGCTCATCGGCCGGGCGGCGCGCGATCTTGCGTGCGGCGAAGGCAATGACAAGCGAGGCCATATCGGAAAAGTTGTGCAGCGCATCGGCGATCAGTGCCAGACTACCCGAGAATATGCCCCCGACGATCTGCGCAACGGTAAGAAGCCCGTTCGCCCAGATCGCGATGGCAACCCGCCGATCGCCAGTATCCGGATCAATATGCGCGTGCCCATGATCATGCGGCATTGGCAGGCTCCTTATGCGCGTGTGTCGCGCGTCCGTCAGTCTTGAGGCGGCCGCTGCGGAAACCACGTACGCGCGCATTCATCCAGTGGCGGATGATATGACGGTAAAGGGCACCACGCAGCCATCCAAAGGATTGCTCATGGGACAAATAGAAGGCGTCCGGCGTATCAAACACGCCGAAATCTTGCACGATGCCGGTTTTCTGAATGTAGGTATCTTCTCCGTTCCAGGCGACGGGAGGCGCGCCAAGACAATCCGTGCCCGCGCCATAACCGCAGAGACTGTCCGTGTCCGAGAAAGACGTTTGCAGGACTTTGAGGAAAGCGTCATCCAGGATGAAGCCTTCGAAATTGATCCAAGCACCTTGATATTCGATCTCAACCCATGAGTGGAGAATTTCCTGAGGAGCAAGCGGATACACCAACTCTGGGACAACTCCGCGCTGCAAGCCTTTGTGGATCGTAAACCCATGCAACCGGCAACGAATGCCGACACCACGCAGCAGCGCCATCAAGAGCGTGCCTTTGGTATTGCACTGCCCATAGCCGTCGGAAAGCACTTCGGATGCGGGGATGTCGTCAGCTCGATTGTATCCGAACGCGATTTCATTCCGAACGAAATCATAGGCAGCTCCGATCCGATCGTATTCGGATAAGCCGCGCCAGCCGCGGGTCTCAATTAGATGCGCAAGAGGCGCGGCATCAAAATCCAGTAGTTTGGTGGGTGCAAGTAAAGGGTCGGTCATCTGCAACGGAGTCGCTCCTCGAATCGTCTTGGAACAAACCTAATTGCTATAGGCACTATAGCTTCAACCCTTTCTTCAGAAAGAATCTCCCGCAACTATTTGCCCGTGTGAACCGCTTTGTGGTGTTCGCCGTGTGCGTCGCGTAGAATATCGATACCGCACCAGGCCGCGATCCCGGCGACAATCACGCCGACGACGAGGTCCGGCCAGTTGGTTCCCAGCCAGGCGACGAGGCCGCCAGCCAAGACGATTCCGAGGTTCGCGGCGAAATCGTTGTAACTGAAGGTGTTGGCCGCGCGGATGTTGACGTCCGGATTTTTGAGCTTAGCGAGCAGCCAGACGCAGACTGCGTTGATGGCCGCCGCAATCAGGGCCATGGCGATCATGATCGTCCCGAGCGGATCTGACCCGCCGATGTAGCGGCGCCACGCATCGTAGAGGATGCCTGCAGCGAACAGGATCAGCAGCCCACCGGAGATGTTCGCCGCCCCGCGTTTCCATTTGTCGGATCGGGACAAAGCGAAAAGGCTGATCGCGTAGACGAAGCTGTCGGAGAGGTTATCGAGCCCGTTGGCGATCAGGGCACTTGAGTCGCCGAAGGCGCCTGTTGCGAAAAAGGCTACAGCCAAACCGATATTGAGCGCTAGAACGATCCAAAGTGTTCGTCTCTCCATTGAATCTTGTCTAGCGGCCATTTTGTGGTTCCAGCCTGTGTTGTACGACACAATAACTTCCACGGCTGATTTGCGTTCCAGCCGGAATGTTGGCTGAATTCCTTCAGGCCCCGATTTACTCGTGCTCGGTCAAGCATTCCGAATGGTCCCGCAGCACTTCGAGCACCCGGCAATCCGCCGTCCGCCCGCCGCTGCACTCGTGGACCATCCGTTTCAGTTCCGTGCGCAGCGCCTTCAGGCGGGCCATGCGCTGCTCCACCTGTTTGAGCTGGCGACGCGCGATGGCATCTGCCTCGTCGCAGGGGCGGTTGGGATGGTCGCTGAGGTCGAGCAGCTCGCGGATCGCATCGAGCGAGAAACCAAGTTGCCGCGAATGGCGGATGAAGGACAGTCGGTCGAGCTGTGCATTGTCGTAGCGCCTCTGTCCGCCTTCGGTCCTGCCAGGTTCGGGCATGAGCCCAATCTGTTCGTAGTACCGGATGGTCTGCACCTTTGTGCCGGTCTTCTTTGACAGAGTACCGATCGTGAGCATTTTCGCCTCCATGAAAAAGATACAGTTTGTGTAGGTTTTGCCGTCGGAATAAACAAGTGCCGGATTCACAGACGCGTGAGTTCAAGCTATACCATGATTTCGTGCTTGAACCTCTAGCGGCTAGAGGATGTATCCGCACATGCAATAAGAATCAAAAACAGGCGAACAGGATTGTCCCTTACATCGGCACAGAAGTTTCTTTGGGTTTTGGCAGGCGTGGCAGCGCTTGCCTTCGTATGGCTTTTGCTATGGTCCGATTATCGTGCCGATAGCGCCCGAACCGACGCCGAGCCGCCTTTTTTCGCTGAGTTCGAACTGACGGACCACCAGGGTATGGTTCAAACCGAGGAGGACTTTGCGGGGCGCTGGATGCTGGTTTTTTTCGGGTTTACCAACTGCCCCGACGTCTGCCCGACGACCCTATCTGAGGTCGCGGCGGTGATGGACGGTCTGGGCGACGATGCCGCCAAGGTCCAGCCGATTTTCATAACAATCGACCCTGAACGAGACATGCCCCCAGCACTCGCCGAATACGTCCCGCTGTTCGATGCGGGCATCATCGGGCTGACGGGCACGCCGGAACAGATCGCCGCCACGTCCGAGACATTTCCAATCTTCTTTGAGCGCGTCGAAGAGGCCGCAGCGCCGGATGGGTACACCGTGGGCCACACGTCGCATCTGTTCCTCTTCGACCCCGAGGCAGGCTTTGCCGACTCCTGGCCCTACGGCACCTCCGCCGAAGAGATCCTCGCCGATCTGGAAGAGAGGATCTGACCGACATGAACCGTATGTCCGGAGAAACAGCCCTCGGGCTGGCGTGGATCATCGCGCTCGTTGCCTCACTTGCCGTGCTTTTTATCGGCGAGGTGCTGGGGCAGACGCCCTGTGTGCTGTGCTGGTTCCAGCGCGCCTTCATGTTCCCCTTGGCCATTATCCTCGGGCTGGGCCTGTGGTGGCGGGACGGCCGTGTGGGGCGCTACGGCATCGCATTGGCGCTTGGCGGCGGCGCAGTCGCCCTGTGGCACATGGGGCTGTACGTCGGTCTTGTTCCCGAACGCATCCAGCCTTGCACAGCCACCGGCCCCTCTTGCACCGATGACAACCAACTGGTCTTCGGCGTCCCTATCCCGCTGATGGCGCTCGTCGCCTTCGCGCTGATCGGGGCGCTGTCGGCCCTTTCATTGAAGGACACACGAACATGAACCGACGCGGCCTGATCCTGTCCGTTTTCGCCATCGGCGTCGCCGGTTTCGGCGGAGCCACCTGGTTTGCAACCCGCCCCGGCCCGGTGGCCGAAGCGGAGCCTGTTGCGCCGGAACTTGCTGAGGCGATGATCCGCCCCTACTCGCCCATCCTCGGACCTGCGGAGGCGCCCGTCACGATCGTCGAATTCTTCGATCCGGCCTGCGAGGCCTGTCGCGCCTTTCATCCCATCGTGAAGGACATCATGGCCGAGCATGGGGATGCTGTCCGCGTCGTGATCCGCTACACGCCCTTCCACGGCGCGGCATCCGAGGAAGCGATCCGCGTGCTCGAGGCGGCGCGCATGCAGGACGTTTACGTGCCGGTGCTTGAGGCCGTTCTGCGGGAACAGCCGAGATGGGCGTCGCACGGTGCCCCGGCGCCTGGCCTGATCCTTCAGATCGCCGCCACGGCCGGACTCGATGCCGAGGCCGCGCGCACGCAAATGCTGGCACCCGATGTCGTGGCGATCCTGAACCAGGATCGTGCTGACGTCGAGACCGTGGGAATTCGTCAGACGCCCACATTCTTCGTGAACGGCATGCCGCTCGATCCATTCGGAGAGGCAGAATTGCGTCGTCTGGTGGCTGCCGAAGTCGCTGCCGCGCAAAGCTGAATGGAAAGGGCAGGATCAGAACGATGAAAAAGTATATTTTGACCAGCACACTGGCGGCGCTTTTGACCCTTGGAGGGTTCTCAGCGCCCGCGCTGGCCGGACCCGAGGATGTTGTCGTCGAGAACGCGTGGTCCCGCGCCTCCATCGGGATGAACCGTCCCGGGGCCGCTTACATGACGATCCGCAACACTGGCGACGAGCCAGTGACGCTGATCGGCCTTACAACACCGCTCGCGATGATGCCCGAAATTCACGAGACGAAGACAAATGCCGAAGGTGTGAGTTCCATGAGCCCGGCGGGGGAGATCGCGATCGCCCCGGGCGAGAGCGTCGCGCTCGAACCGGGGGGCCTGCACGCAATGCTGATGCGGCTACAAGAACCGATGACGGAAGGGGACACCTTTCCGCTGACCCTGCTTTTCGACGACGGAGGCGAAGTGACGGTCGAGGTGCCGATCCTCGGAATCGCCGCGCGGGGGCCAGAGGACTGATGCGGCGACGGGCGATCCTGGGGTACGGCGCGGCTGGTGTCGGGGCGGTCGCCCTGATGCTCTTCGTCGGTTGGTGGCAGGTCGATGGACCCGGTGGACCCGAACCTGTCGGGCAGCGGCCTGTGGCCCTGACCGAGATGGATTTCCGTCTGACGGATCATGAGGGCAACGCGGTCGGGCCAGAAACCCTGATCGGCCGCCCGACGATGGCGTTCTTCGGCTTCACCTACTGTCCGGATGTCTGCCCGACCACACTCTCTGACATTTCGGAATGGCTCGACGATCTGGGAGACGAGGCCGAAGAGATGAATGTGGTTTTCATCACGGTCGATCCAGAGCGCGACACTGTCGAAACGATGGCCGAATATGTCGGCTACTTCCATCCGGCGATCCGCGGCTGGACGGGGCCGGAGGAGCAGATCGCGCGCGTCGCGGACAGCTTCCGCGCCACCTACGAGCGGGTGCCGACGGAGAGCGGCGATTACACGATGAACCACAGCGCGAACGTCTTCCTGTTCGCAGCCTCCGGGCGGTTCGTCACCATGATCGACTATCACGAACCCAGAGAATTCGCGGTGCCGAAAATTCGCCGCGCGCTGGCAGAAGAAATGGAGGGGGCGACATGAGGCTCAGAACTTTGGCGGCGGGTGTCGCAATTGCGGGGACGGTTTTGGGAGCGGCTATCGCCATCTCTGATTTCATGCCGAAAGAACCCGTGCCGCCGGAACTTGCCCAGGCAGGTAGCTGGATGCCCCAAGGTCCTGAAGCCCCTAGAAACGTTGAAATCCTCGTGACGCTGCCCGCGACGGCATGGGCAGAGGATGCACCCGACCTCGGCCCCCTACCCCTTCTGCAGGTCGCGTTTGCCGACAGGCCGGTAAGGGCGATCGAGCCACCGCTGTCGACGTGGTCGCGCGACATTTCACCTGGCGAGACGCTCGATTTCTTGCTGTCCGAAGCTGGACTTGCGGCACCTGACAGAGCCGAAGTTGCCCTCGCGCTTGGCGCGGAATACGATCTGCGACGGCTGCGGCCGGGGCACTCGGTCACTGTCGCTTCGACCGTGGACGGCAGCCCCCGCACCGTCTCACTCGCCGTCGAGGACGGGGTTCGGATCGAGGTGGTTTTCGGCGAGCAGTTGTCCATACAGGTCGTGGCTCCGGATCCGGAGATCGTAACCCTTGTCGGCGAAGCCGTGATCGACAGCTCGATCTTCGCGGCACTCGACGAAGCCGGCATACCCGCCCGTTTTTCCGTGGACCTTGCGCAGATGCTGGGTGGGACCGTGGATTTCCGCCGCGAGATGGCCGGCGGCGAAACACTAAGGCTTCTCTGGCGTGAGGCGCGGGTCGGCGAGGACAGGATCGGACAGCCCGAACTCGCCTTCGCCGCACTGGAGATCGGCGGTTCGCTTTACGAGATCGTATGGCCGGACGACGGCAGCGGTCAGGCGACGATCTACGTCGATGGCGAGGTGCTGCGCGTCTTCGCACAGCCGGTCGAGGGTGCGCGCCTCAGCTCGGTGTTCGGACGCCGCACGCATCCGGTCTTTGGCAACGTCCGGATGCACACCGGCGTCGATTTCGCAGCGGCACGTGGTACACCGGTTCAATCGACGGCACCGGGGCGGGTCAGTTTCATCGGCTGGCGGGGCGGCTATGGTCGAGTGGTCGAAATCTCGCACGGCTCCGACACCATGACGCGCTACGCGCATCTGAGCGCCGTGCCGGAAGATCTGGCACAAGGCCAACGCGTTGCGGCGGGAGATGTGATCGGCCGCGTCGGCGCGACGGGCACGGCGACAGGTCCGAACCTGCACTACGAAGTCCTCGTGGACGGCCGCCCGACTGACCCGCTCTCTGACGACCGGCTCGCCGAAGCAGCCGAGAGCGAAGCGGATGATACCGCCGCGCTCTCGCGTCTGGCCGAGGCGCGCGCGCTTCTGAATGAAAACCTCGGCAGCGAGATTGCCGAAACGACAACCGAAAGGCTCTGACCCATGAAACGCATGACCCAAGCTCTTGCAATCACACTTGCCCTGTTACCAGCGGCCCAGGTCCTCGCAGAGGAAACGGCGATCGACGTCCGCAAGACGAACGGATGCGGCTGCTGCCTGTCTTGGATGAACCATCTCGAAGAAAACGGGTTTGCGCCGACGGGCGAGAACATGTTCGGTGGGTCGCTGGTTCGCTTCAAGCTCGACAACGGCGTGCCGCAGCGCATGGTCTCCTGCCACACCGCGCTCATTGATGGCTACGTGATCGAAGGCCATGTCCCGGCCGCTGACATCCGCCGCCTGCTCGAGGAACGCCCGGACGCAGTCGGTCTCGCCGTGCCTGGGATGCCCTATGGCTCGCCCGGCATGGGGCCAGAAGACGACCGCGAGGCCTATGATGTCTTCCTCATCCGCGAGGACGGGTCGACGGAAGTCTTTTCGAGCTACGGCGAAGGATAACCTGGCCCGCCCATGGAAAACCTCTCTCCGATCATGCTCGGCTTCCTCGGAAGTCTGGCTGCCGGATCGCTCACGGCAGTCGGAGCAGTTCCCGTGTTGTTTGGACGCATCCCGTCGCGGGCCACACGCGATCTGTCGCTCGGCTTCGCTGCCGGTGTGATGCTCGCCGCTTCCTTCTTTTCGCTGATCATCCCGGCATTGGATGCGGCCGAGCCGATGTTCGAGAACGGCGCGATGCCTGCGGCCATCGTATGCGTCTCGATCCTCTTGGGCATGGGGGCTGTCGCGCTGATGAACGAAAAGCTGCCGCACGAGCATTTCAAGACGGGACGCGAAGGGCCCGAAGCGGCGTCTTTGCGGCGGGTCTGGCTTTTCATCATCGCGATCACGATCCACAACTTCCCCGAAGGCCTCGCGGTCGGGGTCGGCTTCGGATCCGGAGGTATGGAGGGCGGTTTGCCGCTTGCTGTCGGCATCGGGCTTCAGAATGCGCCCGAAGGATTGGCCGTCGCTGTATCTCTGCTGGGCGAGGGATATCCGAAGCTGCGCGCCTGGGGCACCGCGGCGCTGACGGGCATGGTCGAGCCGATTGGCGGCCTGCTCGGGGCCGGGATCATCACGCTGTCGGAACCGCTGCTGCCATGGGGACTGGCCTTTGCCGCGGGCGCAATGCTCTACGTCATCAGCCACGAAATCATCCCCGAAACCCATCGCAGCGGCCATCAGAACAGGGCGACGCTCGGTCTCGCAGTCGGGCTCGTTCTGATGCTGTTTCTCGATGTCTGGTTGGGATGAGGCAATGTCATCATACAAAGTATCTGCGATGATCGGCGTCTTTGCAGCGCTTGCTGCGTTCGCGATCGATCAGATCACCAAAGCCATTGTCGTTGCGAATGCCGTCACTTTAAGCGCCGGGATTTCCGTGTTTCCGGGTTTCAACCTCGTCTTTTATCGTAATGACGGCGTGACTTTCGGGATGCTGGGCGGCGCTCCGTGGTGGAGCCTCATCGCTCTCGCTCTTGCCATCTGTGTTTGGCTGGGGGTTATGCTGTTTCGCGCCGAAAATGCGGTCGAAACACTTGCCTATGGCGCGATCATTGGCGGAGCCTTGGGCAATGTTATCGATCGTGTGCGGTATCGGGCTGTAACAGACTTTCTCGATTTCTACATTGGCACAACACATTGGCCTGCCTTCAACATGGCCGATATATTTGTTGTCAGTGGCGTGGGGCTCTTGCTCGCCGCGCCATGGATCAGCGCGCGGCGTTCGATCAAGTCGTGAAACCGAAAATTCTGAACCGCATCGCTCTGCGCCACCGTTTGCTTTCGCGGATGACGCTTGGTTTCGCCGCCGGGGCGCTGACCGTTCTGACTTTCCCGCCTTTCTCGCTTCTCCTGCTCGTTCCCGTTGCCTATTCCGCGTTCTTTGTCGGTCTTCGCGATCTCTCCCTAGGGCGTGCTTTCCTCGTCGGCTGGGCGTTTGGTCTTGGCCAGTTCGGTTTCGGGATTTCGTGGATTGCAGAGAGTTTCTACGTCGAGGCCGAGCGGTTCGGGGCGATGGCGATCCCGGCTGTCGCGGGATTGTCCGCAGGTCTCGCAATTTTCCCAGCCATTGCCGCAGCGCTCTTCGCCGAAATCGCGCGGTGCGGAGCCCTGGGTAGTCTCCTCGCCTGCCTCCTGTTCACGACCTCCTGGACCGCGACCGAGTGGTTGCGTGGTCACGTTCTGACAGGGTTTCCCTGGAACCTCGCCGGCTACGCACTTGCCGACTACGCCGCCCTTCGCCAGACCGCCGCCTGGGTCGGAAGCTATGGGTTAAGCTTTCTCAGCGTGTTCGTCGCGGCACTTCCCGGCGCGGCTGTCATGACGTCCGGGCGGCAACGATTGACCGTTTCGCTCATGGCGCTGGCCGGCATCGCGACGATGTGGGCTGTCGGTACGCTTCGCCTCCAGTCGGATGCACAACAGCCACCCGGTGTCGACCTGCGCATCGTCCAGGGCAACATTCCACAAGAGGAGAAATGGGCGCCCGAGAACCGCGAGGCGACCTTCGCGCGCTATGTTGAGCTTTCAACCCAGCCCGGCGATTTCGACGTTCTTCTTTGGCCGGAAACCGCCTTTCCGGGTTTCCTCGATGAGGATACGGAGGCGCGGGATCGCATTGCCGCAGCGCTACCAGACGGCAGCATGCTGCTCACCGGGGTGCCGGACCGTGTACCGAGCGAGGATGGCACCCGATATTTCAACACGGTCCAGGCTTTTGGCGAGACCGGCAGAATCCTGACCGGATACGCGAAACACCATCTCGTACCCTTCGGCGAATATGTGCCATTCCGTGGCTGGTTGCCCATCGAGCGACTCACGGCGGGTCTGGGCGATTTTACGCCCGGACCGGGCCCGCGAACGCTTGCGCTTCCGGGTGTGCCCCTGGTCGCCGTGGCGATCTGCTATGAGATCATCTTCCCAAGCCATGTGGTCGACGACCTGTTCAGGCCGGACTGGATTTTCAACGCGACAAACGACGCCTGGTTCGGCACCAGCATCGGACCCGAGCAGCATCTGGCTTCCGCACGGATGCGCGCCGTAGAGGAAGGCCTTCCTGTCATCCGAGCCGCGAATACGGGCATCTCCGCGGTCATCGACGCGAACGGTGACCTCGTCGCGCGGCTCGGCAACGGAGAAACCGGTGTAATAGATGCGGCTCTGCCCTCTGCTCATCCGTCAACGCTATATGCGCGCTTCGGCGACTGGGCGCTGCTGGCTCTCATCTTCACTACTTGGGCCGTGGGACTGGCTGCAGGTCTGGTCGGCACACACCGGTGCAACAAGAGAACACGAACGGAGAAAAAGTCATGCTGGTAATCGCGGGCATTGTCGCGGGTGCGATCTGGGGTGGATATCTGGCGCGACGCCGAAAAGGAAACCGGCTGGATATCCTCCAGTATGCGGCGAGTTCGGCGATCGCCTTCGGTCTTCTCACCTATTTCGTTTCGGTGGTCCTCTTGCGCATCTTTGCATGAGAAGGGTTTCGAAACGGCACCGACGTGAGACGTCTTTTCAACATATTACTGTACGGGTTCTTGGCGATCTGTATCACGGCATCGGTTGGTTCCGGGTTGGTCTATTTTCTGCTGAGCGCATCCGTTCCCGACTACAACGAGGACTTCTCGGTAGCAGGCTTAGGTGGACCGGTCGATATTCTGCGAGATGCCTCGGCAATCCCGCACATTACCGCGAGTTCCGCCGCGGATGTCTATTTCGCGATCGGCTTCGTTCATGCGCAAGACCGACTCGGTCAGCTGTTAAGGGCAAGGCGAATGGCCGAAGCTTCTTGGCCATCCGATGAGACATTGTCCGTTGCGCCAGCGGTCTCAGACGCGCTCGAATCCTATGCCGCCGGCGTCAATGCGTGGCTCGAGCTGGTGTCGGCGGGAGGGCGCGGCAGAGGCTCGCCGGAACTGTTGATCGCAGACGAACGGTCGATCGATGCCTGGACACCTGGCGATAGCCTGAGGATTGCCCGGTCTTTTCTGAATGGCCTGCGACCGGAAAGCGCACGGAAAGGAACGCCGAGCTTATCAAGTGCAATTATACCGTCGGATCGACCAAAAGTGCTCGAACTATTTGCGACTGATCCGCAGCAGCGCCTCGATGCATGGGCGATAGACGGTGACCGAACCGCTGCCGGGACACCAATTCTCGCCGCCGATATCAGCGGTTCCCTGTCGCTGCCCTCGGAATGGTATCTCGCCGATCTTCAGTTTTCGACAGGGCCGGCCATAGGGGCCACGATGCCGGGCGTACCTTTCGTTATTGTCGGTCGCAATACGCGCGTCGCCTGGGCCTTCCGGTCATTTCCCGTGCCAGACGAGGAGGCACCAAGGGGGCCGTCACCCGTGCAGGCGGCAGGTTTCCTGACGATGCTGGAGCTGTTCACGCGTTCGGCCGACGCGACCGATGCCATCGGAGTTGCCGCAGACATGTTGCCGAAAGGCATGGAGGCATTGGCCATTGACCGAGAGACCGTTGCCCGATGGCCAAAAGAGGAAGCCGTACGAGCGTTGTCATTTCGCGACATTCGACTGGCGGAGCTTGAAGCGCGGCAATCGATCTTCTCGACTGAAGGCGCCATCGGTGTTCAAAGGGACACCGTAAGTACCGTGGCGCGAACCCTGCTGCCCCTGATGGCGAAGGAGCTTTGGTTCGTGCAGTCCAGAGACAGCATCGAAGGCACCGATGCGAACGACCTTCGTCGTGAACTACTGGACAGGCTTGCGTCGTGGAATGGCGACATGGATCGCTATTCACCGGAACCTCTGCTGTTCTGGACTTGGCTCCGGGCTTTGCAGCAGCGCATTTTGAAAGACGAATTTCCGGCAGCGCAGCAACTCTGGACCCGTCCGAACCCGAACTTTCTTTATGCGGTACTCAGCGATCGTCGCGGTAGCGCAATCTGGTGCGACATCCGCCTATCCTCACCTCGCGAGACATGCGAGGAGCAGGTTCGCGTGGCCCTGGATGATGCCCTTGGCTGGCTGGTCGATCGATATGGGCGCGATCCCTCGACGTGGACCTGGGGGGAGGAGCATAGATTGGACATGCAGTGGTCGCCGATCAGTTCACGTGGGTTGCTGACCGACCTGCTGTCCCTTCAAGCGCCGATTTCAGGCGATCCGTTTACGCAATTCTTGACATCATTTGGTGTTGAAGAAGACCGTCCATTCCTTGTGAGTGCCGGAAGCAATTTTCAGGCGGTCATGTCGATATCGGAAGCAGCGGGATCATACTACATCACGCCCGCCGGACAGTCGGGACATCCGCTATCTCGATTCTACGACAATCTCTTTCCCTCGTGGATACAAGGCGAATACCTCGCCATGTCGACCGATCTGTCACTGGCCCGTGGCGGCGCTTCCGGGATCTCGCGGCTCACACCGGCTACCTCCGACAACCCTCGGATGAGCGAGGGCCAGAGCGAATGATCACAAACTTCTTCTTTCTTTACGACCCTTTCGGCTATGTGCTGTCACCGGTGTCGCTCATTGTTGTCGGTCTTACAGTATGGCTGTTTTTGCGTGGGCTCAAAATACACGCTCGCTGTCTCGGAAGGGTTTCTGGTTGGCGTCGAACCGCCTTCTTTGTCGGCCTCGCGGCCGTCCTCGTCGCGACGAATGGGCCGCTCGCGCCATTGGGGCACAGTCTGTTTTCGGTACATCAGGTCGAGCATCTTCTTCTGCGACTGGTAGGACCGCTTCTTATCGCGGTTTCTCAGCCCTGGCTTGGCCTTCAAGCCGGATTGAAAAGGGAATGGCGCCGACGCCTTGCCGCGATTGGGCGTGCGCGCATCCCGCGATTCTTGGCGCTTCCTGCATCTGCCACCTCCTTGTTGATTGGTGCGCTTTTCGTCTGGCAGATCCCGATGATCTACGCCCTTACACAACGTATTGCGGCGATGGAAGCGCTGGCACATCTGTCTATGGTGCTTGCTGGGCTTTGGTACTTTGCTATGCTGTTCGATCTGCGTGATCCGCCTGAAGGAGCGCGGCGCGGCGCTCGGCTGATGTCAGGGTTCGTGGTGATCGTTTCCAACATCTTTCTGGGCTCCCTGACAACGCTCAAGGAGGTGCCCCTCTATGGATCAGAAATCATCGCAGCGAGCGGTGGTCGACTTCGCGCCCTGGCTGACGAGACAATCGGTGGCTACGTAATCTGGGTCCCGTCGTCGATGGTTCTCATCGCGGCAATCATTCTGGTGCTGAACGGCTGGAACGCGGCGGAGGAACGGCGCTGGACGTCCCGCTACGACCTGATGCGCCAAACGAATGCGGCGGCGCTCGAGTTTCCGGAAACCGCGGAGGAACTGCGTCTGAAAGTAGAGAAGCCGAACCGGGACATGGGCCGTACGCTCGCCCTCGGCGCATTCTCGATGTTCATGGTTGTCATGATTACCGTCGTGACCATCGTCTATGCCCTCGGATAGATTGAATTCGACATGAGACCAGACGTATTCTTCCCCGCTAGGGCCCGCCTGTTTCGCCACTGCCACGGCGGGACACATATTGTAGTGTCCTTACGCGTACCGGGTGCTTGCGCTGGCCCACGGCGGCGAGCGTCACTTTGGCCGTGATCGCCATCGAAGCGATCAACGTGGCCATGTGCCGACGATTTGCCTGATCTGACGGAAGATCATCTCCTCCCATCAGGCGTAGATGTCGATCGGTGTTCCATCTTTCACCATTGCATAGATGTCCTCGATCTGCCGATCTGTGACCGCGATGCAGCCAGCTGTCCAGTCGCGGACGTCCGTTGGGTCGATGCCTGGGCGTGGACCACCATGGATGAAGATGTCGCCGCCGGGGGAAAGGCCCTGCGCTTCAGCAAAGGCGATGTCGGCCTCATTCGGATAGGAGATGCCAACCGAAAGATGATACGTACTGTCGGGGTTGCGCTTATCGACTACGTAAGCGCCCTCAGGGGTCCGGCCGTCTCCCTCGAATTGCTTGTGACCCTCAGGAGCGAAACCCAGCCCGACCGGATAGGTTTGCAATACGCGATCGGCTCCGTCTAGAACAAGCCAACGCTGCCCCTTATAAAGCCGAACACGGGTCACCTCGGGTCCGCCATAGCTGCGGAACTTGCTGGCACAGCCGGACAAAAACGCTGCCAACCCGCCTAACAGGACGGCGCGGCGGGGAAATCGGATGGTTTTCACTGCTCGATGCCTCTTTCGTGAGGTCTGATATGGACATTACGTTACCTTGCAAATGCTGCGTGATCAATGTCCGTGGGCAAGCGCGGCCTTTGCGATCTCTGGACCAACCTGCTCACCGCTGAATGCCTTGCGGGCCTACCGCAGCGCCTTGAGGGCGACCGGCAGGGAGGCCACGGCAAGCCTTAATCGAACAACTCGTGAAGCCAGGATTTGCGCCGATAGCCGTGCTTGCCGTCGCCGCCGCCGTGCTTTCCGCGCCGGTAGCCGCGATCATCGTCGTAGCCGCGCGGCTCAGGCACCCGCTGAGGCGCCACATCGGGTGCCGAACGCTCGATGATCTTGTCCAGTTCGCCCCGGTCGAGCCAGACACCCCGGCAATCGGGACAGAAGTCGATCTCGATCCCCTGGCGGTCGGTCATGCTCAAGGGCACCTCGCAAACCGGACACATCATCCTGCCCTTCACGCTCATGTCTCGTCTCGGCTCCTTTCCGGGTTCTCCCAGTTCAATGACCATGTGCCAGCGCCCCTTTGGCCAAGCCTTCGCCAACCTGTTCACCGCCGGACGGCGGCGCCTTGGCCTCTTGGCTGTTAAGCAGGCGCAGGGCGTTGGCCACCACCAGCAATGACACTCCTACGTCGGCTGCAATAGCGCCCCACATCGATGCCAGTCCGAACGCGGTAGCGACAACGAAAACGCCCTTGGTCGCCAAGGAAATACCGATGTTCTGATGGATAATCGACATTGTCCGGCGCGAATGACCGATCAGCCAAGGCACCTTGCCGAGGTCGTCGGTCATCAGGGCAATATCCGCCGTCTCGATTGCCGCGTCCGAACCAACAGCGCCCATCGCGATGGCGTAATGCGCGCGCGCCATGGCGGGGGCGTCGTTCACCCCGTCGCCGATCATGGCCACCATGTCATGCGTTTCGACCAGTTCTTCGATGGCTGTCACCTTGTCTTCGGGCAAAAGCTCGGCACGGACCTCGTCGATGCCGACCTCGGCTGCAACGGCGCGCGCTGTCCGCTCGTTGTCGCCCGTCAACATGACGATGGTCTTCACGCCTTGCGCGTGGAGCTGTGCCACGATGCCCTTGGCGTCGGGGCGGATACGGTCGCGCAATTCCAGGATGCCGGTCACGCCGGTGTCGTCGCCCACGGCAACAAGGGTGCTGCCAGCCCCTTCGATGCGGTCGCGCAGATCCTTCGGAATGGCGTCGCCGAAACCCTTCTCCTCGGCAAACCGGTCGGACCCTAGCCAGATCGACCGGCCGTCTGTGCGTCCTTCAAGTCCCCTACCGGGAACGGTTCGGGTGTCTTCCGCGGCGGACACATTGATGCCGTCGGCTTCTGCCCGCGCGAGAATGGCACGCGCCAAGGGATGCGAGGAACGTGCCTCCAGCCCAGCGGCGAGGGTCATCAGATCTTGCGCCGATGCTTTGCCCAGCGGATGCACCGCCGCCACCTCGGGCTCGCCCATGGTGATCGTGCCGGTCTTGTCCATGGCCAATGCAGTGGTCTTGCCCGGTGCCTCAACATATGCACCGCCCTTGATCAGCACCCCCGCCCGCGCAGAGGCTGTGAGTGCAGCGACGATGGAGACCGGTGTCGAGATGACCAGAGCACACGGGCAGGCGATCACCAGCAGCACGAGTGCATTGTAGAACCAATAATCCCAGGCCCCACCGAAAATGAGCGGCGGCACCAGGGCAATTGCGATGGCGAGAGCCATGACGATAGGCGTGTAGATGCGGGCAAATTTCGCCACCCACTGCTCCACCGGCGCGCGGCGAGCATGGGCGTCGCCGACCATGCGGATAATCTTGGCCAACACGGTGTCCGAGGCGGCCTTCGTGGCGCGCACCGTCAGTGTGCCTTCGCCGTTGATCGTACCGGCATAGACATCGTCGCCCCGTTCCTTTGGGACCAGCGCACTCTCTCCGGTGATTGGCGCCTGATCGACGGCCCCTGCCCCATCGACAACCTCACCATCCAATGGGATGCGGTCTCCGCCGCGCACGACGAAACGTGCGTTGATAGCAACCGCGGAAGCCGGTACGTCCGCTTCCGAACCGTCATCATAAAGAATTCTTGCCGTCGGCGGCGCCAGGTCCAGCAGAGCTGAAACCGCATTCCTCGCACGCCCGACGCTCCAGCTTTCGAGGAAAAGCGAGAGCGAGAAGAAGAACGCAACCGTCGCCGCCTCGAAAAATTCGCCGAGGCCAATTGCACCCGCGACTGCGACTACCATGAGCAGGTTCATGTCGGGCGACAGCCGCCGTGCGGACGACCATGCCTTGGGCGCCACGAGCCAAACACCGAACAGGATCGCAACCGCGAATAGCCCTGCCTCGACCAGTGGCATCGGCGCCTCGCCGTGCCCTGCGAAGAGGCCGAGTGCCCCCCCCATGCCGGTCTCGATGATGTGCCACAGATATCCCGCGGCCCAGAAGCCGCCACTGAGCGCCGTAAACAGCCGCTGGCGTGCAAGATGGGCCGCCTGGTCGACCGACGCGTTTTCGGCATCCCAGGGCTTGGCGGTCATGCCGGTGCTTGCGACCAGCTCTGCAATTTCGCCGTCCGATACACTCTTGGCGCTGTCGAGAATAGTCATCCGTCCATTGATCACGTCGAACGCGAGATGCTCGGCCCCGCCGATCTTCGGGCCGACCACCTTGTTCAGGATTGCTACCTCCTCGGCGCAATCGAGGCCGGACACCTGAAAACTGCGCCCGCCCGCTGGCGCGGGCGTCGTCGGAACGATGTCGCCGCACGTTCCGGCGCTCCCGCAGCAGCTGCCGCCGCTTGTCTGGGCATCTTCGGCGTGATCGTGGTCGTGACGATGGGTGTCGGACGGCATGAACGGACCTCTGGATTCGGGTGCTTTACCATGACATAGCCCCTACAGTAGCTAGAGCTTCAAGAGCAAAATACGGTGGTATTTCAGTTTGATTTATTGCTAGAGGATGCGGTGACCGGCTCTATCACGCCTTGAAGCATGAAAAGCCGATGCAAAGAAAAACAGACACGAAAGGAAGCTTGATGCGGGTTTTGATGCTGAAGCAAAAAATAATGGTTGCAGTGGCGCTGTCGCTTACGGCCGGGTGCGCAATCCAGCCGACTGGACCAGGCGACTCGGCAGACCGGCGGGGCAACGTTCCCGAAGCTGTGATTGCAATGGCTGCCCCGGATCAGGATGTTGCAACCGCGCGCTTGGTGCCGGAAGACGGGTGCTACTGGTACGAACACAGCGGCCCCGTTGAAACGACCTTGCTGCCGCTGCGCACGGCGAACGGCAATCCGATCTGCGTCGCGCGGGAAGCGTGACGACGACCCGCACGTCACATCATTTCGCTCAAAGCTAATTACCTCATTCAACTTCTCGCGGTAACACTGTCCTCAGCCGAATAAAGATGTGCTGTCGATCCAATCTCGACGTTCGGATAAAGCTCGTTGATGTGTGCCATAACCATCCGCACGCAACCCGAACTCGCGCGCCCTCCGATGCTTCTCGGATAGGGTGTGCCGTGTATCCGAAGATAGGTGTCGCGATCTCCGACATAGAGATAGAGCGCCCGCGATCCCAAGGCGTTTTGAGGGCCGGGTTCCATCCCGTCGGCCCATCTTGCGTTTTCGGGATCCCGCTCGATCATGTTCTGTGTCGGCGTCCAGTGCGGCCACCTGACCTTGCGCTTGATGTTATAAACACCTGGCTCGTAGAGGTTGCCCCGCGCGATCGCCACGCCGTAGCGCATCGCGGTTCCACCCTCCTCAATGTGGTAGAGATATCGCGCAACCGCATCGACATGGATGTCTCCCGGCACGAGGCCGTCCTTCGCGTCCACACGCTGAGGCAAGAAGCGCGGGTGTAGCCCCCAAGGGTTTGACGTGGCCGGATCGAAGCCGGGCGGGCTGACTTGCGCGTCCCATTCAGCCTTCTGCGCTTCGGTGGGCCAGCTATCGGCAAACACAGGGTTGGCCACAGTCGCCGAAAAGAGCGCTGTTGTCGTTTGAATAAAGTGTCGTCTTGTCAGCATGTCATACCCTTTCGGTTCCCACCGGCGATCAATGGCAAGAACGATATACATTCTCGTCGACTAGATAGGACTTCTAGTGGCTAGAGGTTCAAGGGCAAATTTTCGTGAACGCATGCACGCGACCCTGGTAGCACATGCTTGCCTTGCGGTCGGGTTAACGGCCAACTAGGTCAGGTCCGAATTAGCCTGGTAAAGCGGGAGTCGGGGGGCGGAGTAGGACAGATATGTCGAATTGGTCCCCCGGTGGATCGGCTTTCGTCGAAAGATACTATCCTGACACCCTGTCGATCTTCACCCGCCCGTGTCATTGGTTGACACTTCGGCTTGGAACTCACGTTGTCGCTCAGGCCAGGTGCTCTTGATGTAGACGAGGATCGCCGCGATCTCTGCGTCTATCAGATCCTCTCCGAAGGCCGGCATGTCGCTCTCGTATCCCGGCACGACGGCCCCGACCCCGCCTTTGGTGATCTGAAAAAGCATGCGGTCTGAATGGTGCCAAGTGTGGCCGGTTTCGTCATGCGGTGGGGCCGGCATTCTTCCCGTGTCAAGACGCCGACGCCAATCGGGCTGGCCTTCGAGGTTCGCACCATGGCAAATGGCGCAGTTCTCAGCATAGAGCTGTTCACCCGCAGCGACTTCGGCTGCGAAGACGGGTTCTCCTAGAAACCTGAGTCCCTCGACAAGCGGATCCGCCGGTTCCGATTGGGCCAGCACCACAAGGCCGGTGGTTGCGAGCGCGGACACAATAACAGCCAGTTGCACTGACCGCCTGATCGCACCCTTCGCCAATCGGTTTTTCGGCCCCTTATTCATCGGCATAGACTGAAATTCCCTCTGGGCCAAAGGCGTAGGTCCTGAGCGTGCCTGACTTGACCGCAGCCATGCCCGGCGCGTTCGCGGGCATTCCCGGCAAGGTGATACCCGTTATCGCCGGACGGGTTTCCAGCAGCCGATCAATGATGTCGACCGGGACGAGACCGCTGACATAGTAGCCGTCGATCTCGGCCAAGTGGCAGCCGATGCCCTGGGCGGGCACACCGACTTCGACCGAGCGTTTGTCGAAGTCGCGGTCATCCACACGCGTAACGGTAAAGCCGTGTTCTTCGAGGTAATCCCCATAGGCATCACAACAGCCGCAGCCCGGATCGCGCCAGATGGTGATCTGCCTTTCGCTGCCCGCCAGACCGGGCGCCACATCGCCTGTGGCTTGCGCCCAAGCCGATGTGGTCAGACCCACCATTCCGACAATGCCGCTGCCAATCAGACCAAGCGCGTTTCTTCTCTGCATCATTTTCTCCATCATTGTTCTCCTGTTTCGATCCAGGTTGCGCCGCCGTCACGGCTGATTTTCAAGATGCCGCCCAACAGGGCAGCGATGTAGGTCTCGTCTCTGGGATGAACCGCAACGGCGGTCGCAGCTATGCTGGCCCGCTTTTGCCAGATGACTCCGCCGTCCTGCGATGCCCAGAGGCCCGAACGCAGCGCGGCATACATCACTTCCGGCGCCGAGGGGGAACTGGCCAGCGACAGGATCGGTTCACCGCCTGGCAATGGCGCTTCGGACGGTGGGGCTTCACCCGCAACCAATGCTTCCATCGCGTTGCCTGGCTGCACGTCCTGCCAGCGACAAAAGCAATCGGGCACCCGTGTTAGGCCAACCTCGGTGCCCGCATAGATCCAAATGCCGCCCATGCCGGTCTCAAGCTCGATCGAAGCCAGAGCAAGAGGATCGCGCTCTGCGTCGTCGAGCCAGGGGCGGTCCATGGCGAGCGACCAGGTTGCACCGGCGTCCTCGCTCTTCCACAACCCGTCGCCGCGAAGCGAGGCATAGATCATGTCCGGGTTCCGCGAGGCGATGGCAACGGCATTGATCTCTCCGTCAGGCAGCCCAGCTTCACTGACGCGCCACGAAGCGCCCCCGTCCTCGGAAATGCTGACACCGCCCTCGGCCAGCCCCGCAACCACAAGTCCGGGCCGGTCGCGATGGGTCGCCAGCGACAGCACTTTTCCGGGTGTCTCTGCCGCGGTCCAAGTCCGGCCGCCATTATCACTGACGAACAGCCCTCCTCTCGCCAGCAGGATGGTATCACCATCAAAGGCAAGTGCCGCTGGATCACCATCGCTCGCCGCGAGTGCGAACCTCGGCAACATCGAAGCGACGCCGATACTGAGTGCCGCGGTGAGTACCTTGCGCCGGTTTGGCCGAAATCCAATCTCAATCGACTTCAATCTGCATGCTCCTCTGCTCATGCGACGCGGATCACGCCCATCATCCCGGCCGCCTGGTGCTCGAGGATGTGGCAATGGAACATCCAGTCTCCGGGATTGTCGGCGACCAGGGCGATTTCGACCTGCTCGCGCGGCGCGATCAGCACGGTGTCCTGCCATTCACGGAATTCGGTCCGAACGCCATCGCGGCTGATGACGCGGAAGGAGTGGCCGTGCAGGTGGATCGGATGGTCGAACGCCGTGGCGTTCGTCATGTGGAGGACATGGCTCGCGTCGCGCTCCAATGTCAGGAAGGGATCGAGCATGTGCCCTTCGGCCGCAACGCCATTGACGAACCACATGCCGCCGCCCACAACGCCACCCATCATTCCGCCCATCATGCTGCCTGACTGGCTCAGGCCCATCTGGCGCTCGACCATTGCTCCCATCATGCCCCCGGTGAACAGGATTTCGTGACGACGGGCCGCGTTCAGATCAGGTTCGACAAGCGGATTGGCTGGAAGGGCAATTTCCCATTCCGGCGGCGCGGCACGCAAGGGCGTGTCGTCAAAGACGACATCCAGCAGGTTGAATTCATTATCGCGATAGGCGCGGTCGACGATTGGAAGCGTGGTTCCCGGGTCGGCAGGGCAATCGAGCATTATGTCGGCACGCATCGCCGGGCCCAGAACCACGACACCGTCAGGCGCGGCGTGCGGGGTGATCGGCTGGCCGTCGAGCGCAATGATGCGCGCGGAAAGGTCGCCGAAGTCGAGCGCGAAGATGCGGGCGTTCGCGGCATTGATCAGCCGCAACCGGATACGTTCGCCTTGCCGCACCGCGAAGACATCGGGAACACGCCCATTTATCGTGACAGTATTGCCCAGACGGCCCGCATGGCTCATGTCCATGGCTGCGCCGAAGTCATCCGCGATCGATGCGTCCTGCGACAGCCGCCAATCGTCCAGCATCCAGGTGACATCGCGATCGACCCGCGGCGGGTTGGATTCGTCGATGATCAGCGGTCCGGCCAGCCCACGTCCGACCTGCTCGAAACTGCGCTGGTGCGGGTGATACCAGAACGTCCCGGCATCGATCGCGTCGAACTCGTAGGTGAAGGTTTCTCCGGGTGCGATCGGCTTCTGCGTCAGGTGTGGAACCCCGTCCATCGCGTTCGGCAGACGAAGTCCGTGCCAATGGACGGTGGTGTCCTCGTCCAGACCGTTTGTGACGGCGATGCGCAGCCGATCGCCTTGCCGAGCCCGCAACTCCGGGCCGGGAACCTGGCCATTGAAGCCCCAAACGGGGGTTGCGGGATAGGGTTCGGGGACCAACCTTGCCTGTCCCGGCGCGGGGCGCAGCGAGAAGCTGCGGATTTGCGGCTCGGCGCGCAGAGGCTTTCCGAAAGCCGTGGCGCCGATACCCGCCAAGGACGTTGCAAGAAAAGATCGGCGACTGAAACGGGAACTGATTTGGGAGGACATGGATGAACACTCTCTGATTTCACTTTACGCCGCCAAAGCAATTGCGCGGCGATGTTCATGGCCCCGCGCAAACGCCCATTTGAGGGCGTCCGGCACGGAGAAACACACGAAGCGCAATCAGGCGCCGTGTGTCAGATCAGAGGTAGAATCGAGGAGGTTGCTGGGCCGGGGGGCCGGATATTCCGTGCGGGACGTCCACGAGCTGGATTTCATGGGCTGCGGTGGCAGCGATCGGGCTGGTACCAGCCGGGATCGAAAGAAGAGCGGCCATTCCCGCGGCATTGCACACAAAATCACAGACGGAACCCAACTTACCGTCTTCCAAGCTGCCGCAGGCGTCGCAATCGTCCATCGCCATCATGCCGTCATCCGTGGAGACCATTGACGAGGCCATGGCAATTGAGCCAGCAGACTGCGCGACCGCGCCGATGGCAAAAGCCACCAGCGAGAGGATACAGATAAGGCGTGCCCAACGTCTCATGATCTTGATCTACTACCCGGGCGATCCGAATGAAAGCGGCACAATATCACGTTTCTTGGAACATCCGAAGGTTGGCTTGTTCAAGTCCTCGGCAAAACGACTTCTTTCAGCGGCAACCACCCGCCTATGACCGCTTGGAAAAGGCCGCGAACAGGGCAAGCGTCCGTTCGCTGACATGGTGCTCGATGCCTTCGGCATCGCGTTCCGCGGTCTCGGGATCGAGCCCGAGGCTCAGGAGAAACCGCAAGACGATCTCGTGGCGATGTCTGCATTCCTTGGCAAGCGCCCGACCTTCCTCAGTCAGGAAGACCGAGCGGTATTTCGCGCGAGTGATCAGGCCGTCCCGCGCCAGACGGCCAAGCGTCTTGGCGACTGTTGGCGCGGTCACGCCCATGCGTGTCGCAATATCGACCGGCCGGGCCTCGCCGTTCTCGTGGATGAGTTCGGCGATCAGTTCGACATAATCTTCCGCCACTTCGCTGCGCCGCGCTTCGCGCACACCGATGAAGGCCTCGGCGCGGGATTCGACCGCACGTGCCTCTGCCTCGTTTGAGTCAAGGTTATCATCATCCGTCATGCCGTCACCCTCGCACGATCGGGATTGACTCGTAAAGCCTAAGCGATGATTATTAGCCGAAGCTAACTTTTTGCGCCGGGACTTTGGCCTGCGTGTCAACTGAGGGGACATCGTCCATGCCTGTCGATACCAGCAAGCGAGGGCGCGATGTGTCGTCCGCCGTGGAGACATCTCGGCCCACAGCGCCACCTGCGATGGTCACGGAGCCAGTATCGGCGTCGCGACGCGCGTTGTTGGTCAGCGGTCTGGTGGCTGCCGGCGGAGCGGCCGTGGCCGCGAGCCGCGCGCAATCCCAGGCAACGCCCGACCCGATGGCGGGGCATGCGATGTCCGGCGGGGCGGTCGATCCGTATTCGGCCCATGACAGTGGCATGGCGCATGGCAACATGACGATGGTCGGCCAAGTCGACCACGCCCGGAACGGGTTCGACCCGACGGCCATGCTGACCGACTGGGAGACCGGTCGCACCGAAGTCCTGCCGGATGGGCGCACGTTGCGAACGTTCGAGGTGGACGCCATCGACGTGGAGATCGAGATCGCTCCCGGCGTTTTCTTTCCCGCCTGGACGTTCAACGGCCGCGTGCCAGGCCCCGCCCTGCGAGCGAAGGAGGGCGAACGACTGAGGATCGTCTTTCGCAACCTCGGGTCACACCCGCATTCCATGCATTTTCACGGCATTCACTCGGCGCGGATGGACGGCGTTCAAGGCGCCGGGCTGATCGATCCGGGCGAGGAGTTCGTTTACGAATTCGATGCCAAGCCCTTCGGCTGCCACCTCTACCATTGCCATGCCCTGCCACTGAAACGGCACATGCACAAGGGCATGTACGGCCTTTTCGTGGTCGATCCGGATCCGGCGCGCCACCCCGAATTTGCGGCCGTTGGGGCGTCGCGTGTGCTGGGCAGCCCGGAAAACGCCGAATGGCAGGAACTGGCGATGGTGATGAACGGCTTTGACACCAATTTCGATGGTGAGAACGAGGTCTATGCCGTAAACACGGTCGGCCAAGCTTACATGAACGCGCCGATCCGGATCGACAAGTCGCGCCCGGTGCGCATCTACCTCATGAACGCGACCGAGTTCGATCCGATCAACTCGTTCCACCTGCATGGGAATTTCTTCGACTATTACGACACCGGCACCCAGC
Source organism: Actibacterium sp. D185-2 (assembly GCF_054954595.1). NCBI lineage: Bacteria > Pseudomonadati > Pseudomonadota > Alphaproteobacteria > Rhodobacterales > Roseobacteraceae > Actibacterium > Actibacterium sp. D185-2. The sequence continues at coordinate 62,972 of NZ_JBPWNX010000013.1, read as the reverse complement.
TCACGCCGACCCTACGCACGGTCGATGTGATCATGCAGTGTCAGGCGCAGCGCGGCATCCTCGAGTTCAGCTTCGCCGATCACGAGGACGGAATGTATATGTTCCATGCGCACCAGGCCGAGTTCACCGAACTTGGCTGGATGGGCTTTTTCGACGTGCGAGAGGCCGGAGCATGACCGATCATATCCAACGCAGCCGCCCGCCAATGACCCGCCTGCTTCTCGTCCTCGTGCCGCTGGCCGTCATGCTGGGCGCCTTTGTCTGGATCGCCTCGCTCGATCCCTTGCGCGGCTTCAACAACGGCGCCCCCCCGGTCGAGGCGCTGACCGTCGAACGGACGATCCTCGATGGGTCGGGGATATCGCTCAGGGTGCGCGCCGGCGGATCGGAAGCGATGGTGGTCGCGCAGGTTGCCGTGGATGATGCATACTGGACCTTCACGCAGGAACCGGCGGGGCCGATTGCCCGCGGCGATGCGGTCTGGCTGCGCATTCCCTATCCGTGGGTCCTTGGCGAGGCCCATCATATCAATCTGCTGACGAACACAGGCGCGACCTTTGGGCACGAGATCGCGGTTGCAGTTTCGACGCCAAGTCCCACCTGGGGGCAACTTCGGCTCCAGGCGGTGATCGGGGCGATCGTCGGCCTTTTGCCGGTAGCGCTTGGCCTGATGTTCTATCCGGCCATGAAGGGCGTCGGGCAAAGGGGGATGAACTTTCTGCTGGCGCTGACGGTCGGGTTGCTGGCCTTCCTGCTGATCGACACCATATCCGAGGCACTGGAGCTATCGGCAGAAGCGGCCGCGATATTCCAAGGTTCTGCCATGGTCTGGCTGGCGGCGCTTACAAGCTTTCTTCTATTGATGGCTATCGGGCGCTGGCGCGGCAATCCGGAAGGCATCGCGCTTGCGTTCTACATTGCCCTCGGGATCGGGCTTCACAACTTCGGCGAAGGGCTGGCAATCGGCGGCGCATTCGCCGCCGGGTCGGCGGGGCTTGGAACTTTCCTCGTCCTAGGCTTTGCCTTGCACAATGTCACCGAGGGCATAGGCATCGCCGCCCCGATGCTTCGTGCCCGGCCAACGCTTTGGACGTTTGCCGCTCTGACCCTGCTCGCCGGTGGCCCGGCCATCCTCGGAATGTGGGCGGGCAGCCTTGCCTATGCGCCGCAATGGTCGGCACTGGCACTCGCCGTCGGAGCGGGTGCGATCCTGCAAGTCATGGTCGAGGTCAGCGCCTACCTTGTACGTCAAAACGCCGACAGGCAGGCGGCGCTGATGTCACCAGCCGTACTGGTCGGGTTTCTGGGCGGCATCGCCTTCATGTACGCGACGGCGGCATTGATCAAGATCTGAGCGGTGATCGGCTGTTTCGGCTTCATGGGGCGGTCGCCCAGCTCTATAAACTGACCCCGTCTGTCCACGGGGAGATCGCAATTTTCGTGCCCCAGTTTGTGCGCCCAAGAGACTTATTCTTTCGTGATTTCGAAATAAAGAATTTGAGGCTAGAGCGACTAGAGGATCCCACAGATAGGTGAAAACACCGCAAATCCATCTGACTACTATTTCTGAGCCGCACGTCGAAATCGACTGTCTCATATTTTTGGTCTGTCACGATTCTGGTCCTCCGTTGAACTATCAACAAATGTTACGCACCAAAACGAGTGCTTCTTTAGAGGTGTTTCATGGCATCGCCCGCCACATGCGGAAACGCACCTGTTCGGTCACCTCGCGGATTAGACCTTGCGCTTCCATCCAAGCAAGGTTGCGCTGGACGGCGGCGCGGCTGGCACCGGTCAGGGTCTCGGCCATTGGAGCGGAGACGACGGGCCATTCGGTCAGCACCGCACGCAATGCAGGTGGTGTCTTGCCAGAGAGCGGTGCCATCATGTTGTCCGCCCGCGCTGACCATGCCTGGATATCGTCGAGGTGCCGCATCGCGGTCAGGCATGCTGTTTCCATTCCCTCGAGCCAACGCTGCAAGCGCTCGGCAGGTGGGCCACTGGCGCGCAGCCCCCCTGCCCCGCGCATAGCCAGAGGCGCAAAGATGGCCCCCCCATTCAAATTCGGGCCTTCGCTCGCGGCAATGCGTGCGGCGGTAACCGCCGCTTCCATCCGGTCGTCCTGTTGCCCGAGGCCCGCAAGGTTCCAGAGGTGAAACCCCATGCAGGCGCGTGTAATCGAATGCAGGTGGGCGGCTTGCGCCATCAGGTCAAGCCAACCGACCGCGCGATCCGCAAAGGGCTCGGCTTCATTGGCCATGTTTTCAGGGTCACGGCGATCAAGGAAAGCGGATAAGTCCACCTCTGGACCGGGACCGCCTGTCAGACGGCGCACCGCCCATCCGACACGCGCGAGCGCTGCGGTGTCGTCCTGCACCCCGGACAAGCGCATGGATATCCAAAGCGCCAGCCGATCCGGGCCAATTCGGTCACCCACAAACCAGCTGAGGTCTGCCGCCTCGATCAGGGCGAGCCTGAGCCGCCAGCCTTCCGGGCCACGGTGCAGACGGTCATCCAGCGCGCCAATCCGGCTAGCCACACGGGCAAGACGGGCGGCATTACCTGCCTCTGCCTTCCGCCAATCGTCGAGGACTGCGGTTTCAGGCAGCTCTGCCCTCGGTCTGGGCGGCAGATAATCCGGCTCCACTTCTATTGGACCGGGCAGGAACCACAGGTCGTCCTCGGACGTCTCTTCAATCCCCTCCGCATCAACTAGAGGATCGTCCAATTTACTATACTGCGTAGGTACTTGAGGCTTCATATGTGCAAAATATGGCGCTTTTGCATTTTACCAAAGTGTTTTGTTAGGGTGCGCCTTCACACCCTATATAGCACGCGCGCGCGGTGGTCTGCGATATCTCTCTGATCGCGCTCAGCATATGAAAACCAAGGGGTTTTTGATTTGCAGCACCACAAAGAGCGCCCTTGCCTCTGTTTACAAACGGTCGTTTATTGGCGCTATATGAAACTGCAAAAAGACTGTTTTGATGCCATTGATAGGCTATGCGCGCGTATCCACAGAGGATCAAACCCCCCTGCCCCAGTCGCAGGCCCTGAAATCTGCGGGTTGCGCCGAAATCTATGAAGAGCACGCCTCAGGCGGCAATCGCGCGCGGCCGGTGCTTGGGCGTGTGCTCGAACGCATCCAGAGTGACGATACGCTGGTCGTCGTGAGGATCGACCGGCTTGCGCGGTCTCTGTCGCATCTGCTGGAAGTGATCGAGCGGCTGGAGGCCAGGGGTGCGTTCTTTCGCTCGATCCAGGACCCGATCGACACTGGATCCCCGCAGGGCAAGTTCACGCTGCAGGTCTTGGGCGCTGCGGCCGAGTTCGAGCGCGCCCTGATCCGGGAGCGCACCAAGGCCGGCCTCGCCAGTGCGCGCACAAAGGGCCGCGTGGGCGGAAACCCTGGACTGCGGGCCAAAGACCCTGCCGCTCTTCGCAAGGTGCGGCTAGCGCGACAGGACGGCTACATGGAGCGTCTGAACGAAACGGCACAAGATTGGGTGCCCCATGTGCGCCGGTTGCGCCCCGACTTGGCCTGGGAAGACGTGGTGCGCATCATCAACGGCCCCTTGCCCGAGGCGCGTCGCTGGACCCAAAGCCGTCTCTTGCGCGCCGTGAAGGCCTATGTCCGCGACGGCTTCCTGCCCGAGACAGTTTTGGCCCGCGCCGGCCGCCGCGAAACCGACGACCGCCTGCCCGCCATCGTCGCCGCCATCAAGGGCGCGGATCCCGGCATTACGCTCCAGGCGATCTGTGAACGGCTGGAATCTATGCGCGAACGCACACCACGTGGCCGAACGAGATGGCAGCCGTCGTCAGTCAAGATGCTGTTGGAGCGGGCGGAGAGGCTGGGGCTGCTTGAGTAGCCTAACAACCTTGCAAATCCTCCACTACAGGGAAGGATTACAAGGTTGTGGTCAGTTTCAGGCACAGAAGCCGTCCGCTCATGCAAAGGGGTTGACGATGCGAAGCTGGCCTTCCACCAGCAGGCCATCTTGCATGTCCTCGCTCCACAGCGTGGTACACCCCGCAACCAAAGCGCTGGCCACGATCATCGCGTCGTAGATCGAGAAGCCGTAGCGTTCCGCCAAAGCGCGGCCGACGTCATGGGTCTGCACGGAGAGATCTTCGACGGGACACAAGGCGCGCACGCCTTCGAGAAAGGCCGCTGCTTCCTCCCAACCGAGGCCAGCTTTGCGGCGGCAGTTCACCAGTGACTCGTTTAGAACCTGAACGCTGATCCGGGGCCCCTGCCCCAGGATGACCTCGGCGCGATCGGCCTTTGGGCCATCGTCGAGCAGGTAAAGAACGACATTCGTGTCCGCGAACTCAGCGCTCATGTGCGTCGTCGCGGCTCAGACGTTCTGCTGCGGACAACTTGCCCCGGAAGCGGCGCAGGCCGGTAAGTACCTCATCCGCACGAGCAAGGCGACGGACTCTGACCCGACCGTCGTCCTTGACCAGGTCGATCTGATCACCCTCCTTGAGACCAAGCTCTCGGACGAGCTCCGCGGGCAAACGGACGGCCAGCGAGTTACCCCATTTTGCGACCTGCATCGTGACCTCCCATGCGGATATACGTCTTGTAATGTATATCCGAAAGGTTCCTAAGACAAGCCTGCCGCAAACCCTAGCTACTCTTGTGCATGACGCAGCGACTGACACCAAATCTAGAAAGAGCTTGCACGAATCTGATAGCTCGGGCAATAGTCTCGATAAATAACGCGCGATCACATAAAAAACGCGCCCACGAATCGAGGCAGAGATGAGCGAAGCTGAGCAGGACCTGGACATTGCCATCGGGCACTACGCAGAGCTTCTTGCGTCCAATCTTCATGCGCAACGTGCTGCCCACTTCCCTCCCGACGCCAAAAAAGTCATGCGCAGCCTGACCAGCGGCGAGGCGGCCGAGTTGCTTGGCGTCGATCATACCTACCTTCGCAAGCTTCATCGAGAAGGAAAGATCGCTGACGTCGAAACCACTGCGGGCAGCCACCGGCGATATACCCTCGATGATATCTGGGAGATTCGCCACGCTCTTGAGGCAAACGCGAAGAAGCCTGGAACCTACGTTCCGGGGCGTCGTGCCGGTGACGAGCTTCAGATTGTTTCTGTTGTGAACTTCAAAGGCGGGTCCGGGAAAACGACAACATCCGCTCACCTTGCACAGCGCTTGGCTCTCAAGGGATATCGTGTCCTTGCGATCGATCTGGACCCCCAGGCATCCCTTTCCGCGCTGCATGGCATCCAGCCTGAGCTGGACCTGATGGAGGGTGGCACGCTGTATGATGCGGTTCGCTACGATGAACCGGTCCCGATCTCGGACGTGATCCGCAAGACCTACATCCGTGGTCTTGACCTGATTCCCGGGAACCTCGAGCTCATGGAATTCGAACATGAGACACCGGCAGCCATTCAGCGTGGCGGCGCCCGCGCATTCTTTGCCCGTGTGCGCGACGCGCTCGACAGTGTCGAAGCGGACTATGACGTCGTCGTCATCGACTGTCCGCCGCAGCTTGGTTTTTTAACCATGTCCGCCCTTTCAGCATCTTCAGGGGTGCTTGTTACCGTTCACCCCCAAATGCTCGATCTGATGTCCATGTCGCAGTTTCTGCGAATGACCGCTGATCTGCTTGGCGTCATCCGGGATGCTGGCGCAAACCTTCGCTTCGACTGGCTGCGCTTTCTGCCGACCCGCTACAAGGTGGGTGATGCCCCGCAGACCGAGGTCATTGCTTTCATCCGGGGTCTGTTCGGCAGGTCAGTCCTGACCAACCACATGGTTGAGTCTACTGCGATCTCTGATGCAGGGCTGACGAAGCAGACGCTCTACGAGGCCGACAAGAAGGACTTCACGCGTCAGACTTTCGATCGTGCAATCGAATCCATGAACGCCGTCAACGACGAGATCGCGGCGATCATCCAGAACACGTGGGGACGCAATGGCAAGAAAGCCTAAACTGGGACTGCCACTGCAGACCCTGCGCAACGCGCCCGACGCTCTTGAAGGGCGCAGGCTGCGCGGCGGCGTTTTCGAAATCGAGCCTGACCAAATCGAAATCACAGGTCGGCTCGATGACAGGCTGCAGATTGAGACTGCGGGCCTCAAGGCGTCAATTTCCAAGAACGGACAGCGAGTACCAATCCTCGTCCGGCCGCTTGATGGTGATCGCTACAGCCTGATCTATGGCCGTCGTCGACTGGAAGCTTGCAGAGAACTTGGGATCAAGGTCCGCGCCATTGTCACAGAGATGGAGGGCGATCAGGCACTTCGTGATCAGCTGTTAGAGAACCAAGAGCGGCGGGATCTAAGCTTCATCGAACGAGCGCTTGTTGCCGCAGCCTTGCTCGACGGTGACCATCTGAGCGCATCCGAACGCACTAACAAGGGTGTCGCCGAGGTTCTCAATCTGACCGAGGCAGGAGTGTCGCAGCTGTTAAGCGTGGTCCGCACCGTTGGGGAGGACCTGGTCCTCGCCATCGGTGCCGCTCCGGGCATTGGTCGGCCCAGGTGGGAAGAGCTCAAGAAGTTGCTGGGGGCTACGGATGCCGATCGCGAACTGCTTGCAGCTTTGGCGGGTGAGGCCAAAACATCCTACCAAGGCGGTATTGACGAGAAATCCGATCATGCATTTTTGGCCGTCCTCTCTGCTGCAGGGAAGCCCGAACAGACCACATCCTCGTCTCGCCCTCGCGGGCGGCCCGGCACGGTGATTCCGGGGGTCGGTGCCGCCACTGTCACGACCGGACGTCGTGGAAAGCAACTCAAGCTCGAGTTGAAGGCCGAGGAGAGCGATTTTGTCAGCTGGCTTGAGGGCAACGCCCCGCAGCTGATCGCCGAGCTTCACGAGCGCTGGAAGCGTTCGGAAGACTGAGGAAGAGCAACAATCAAAAAGGAGGCACGAGACAGGCAGAAAAGAAAAAGGCCCCGAGAAGCAAGCTTCACGAGACCTTTCTTAGGTTTCGCACGGGACCAGCCCGCTACAAAACTTCAGTTTTCGCACCTCTGAATGTAGCGATCTGGCCCCTTTCCCGCAAGCGCAAAGCGATTCGCGGGCCAGGGAAATTTTGCCTTCGTGAATGACATCATGGATTACACACCGATTTCGCCGTTTATGCGGCCGATATCGCACGCCCATCTGCGCGTGGTCGAGCGTCCTGAGGCGTCTGTTCCCGGCAGGCCCGTCAACAAGTGGGAGCTCCTCCGCGAGCTGTCCAAGGCACAGGCGGCCTTTGGGGTTTCCGAGCGCGATCTGACCGTTCTTCAGGGGCTTCTCAGCTTCTTTCCGGACGATGCGCTTGGCGGGAACACCGAAATGGTCGTCTTCCCATCCAACAAGGCGATCTGCGAGCGGCTGAACGGCATGCCTTGCTCGACGATGCGCCGTCACCTCGCCCGGTTGGTAGAGGCACGCTTGCTCATGCGGCGCGATAGCCCCAATGGGAAGCGGTATGTGCGCAAGCGTGGCGAAGATCGGGTGGCCTTCGGCTTTGATCTCTCCCCGCTCTATTGCCGGGCCGAGGATATTGCACGGGCTGCAGAGGCTGTGCGTGAGGCCGAGGACCGTGTGCGGCGACTGAGGGAGGTAGTGAGCCTTATGCGTCGCGACTTGGCCGCTCTGGCGGAGTTCGGCGAGGAGATCCAGCCCGGGCTTGGCCTGTGGGACCAGCTCCGCGACAAGGCAGCCCTCACCGCCCGCGCTCTTCGCCGCAAACTCTCGCTTGAGGATCTGTCGGCATTTCGGACTGAACTGGAGACCCTTCTTGACCAGGCGCGTAATGTGATTGACGGTCCTGAAACAGAAGAAATGAACACCAATGATGCCCAATGTGAGCGTCACCATCATAATTCAAATAAAGAATCTATAGATCTTGAACCTGCCTTAGAAAAAGGCGGGGCGGCGGGACGCGCGCCTGATGATGATACGGGTGAGCCCGTGGCTGACCTTGAAGAGCCTGACACGAGGCGGGTGCCGAAAATCCCTCTCCACCTGGTAATCGCCGGCTGTCCCTCGCTCAAGACTTTCTATCAGGGCGACATTCGACACTGGCACCAACTTTTCGACGCGGCTTGTCATGTAAGGCCGGCCATGGGGATCAGTGTTTCTGCGTGGGAAGAAGCGCAACGCTGCATGGGACCAGAGCAAGCCTCGATCGTCGTCGTGGCCATGCTGGAACGTTTCTCTGACATCAGATCACCGGGTGGATACTTGCGGGCGCTGACGTCCAAGGCCGCGGCGGGCGAATTCTCTTGCGGTCCGATGGTCATGGCTTTGATCGGTCGGCGAAGTGCGGCTTAACAGCTGTTAAGTTTCAACGCCGCGGTGCTCAGTTGGCATGACTTAACAGCTGTTAAGTCGCCTCTTGGCAACCATACGATCATCGAGAGGCAAAGGAGTGTTGGTTTGAGGGTGACGGGAAATGAGATCGGGAGAGTGGCTTCCGGCGCCCGTCGTGGAGAAGATCTGATGACGAAAGCTGTCCAGAAAATCACCCTGTCCCCGTCCCGGGATATCCCTTTTGACAAACTGGTGTTGAGTCAGTCCAACGTGCGGCGCATCAAGGCTGGCGTGTCCGTCAAGGAACTGGCCGAAGACAGCGCCCGCCGCGGCCTCTTGCAGAGCCTGAGCGTGCGGCCCGTGTTGGCTGACGATGGCACCGAGACCGGCAAGTCGAGATCCCGGCCGGTGGCCGTCGGTTCCAAGCATTGTCCCTGCTGGTGAAGCATAAGTGTTTGGCAAAGACCACGCCCATTCCCTGCATCGTGCGCGATGCTGCGTCCGACATCCTGGCCGAGGATGATTCCCTTGCAGAAAACATGCATCGCGTCGCCCTGCACCCGCTCGACCAGTTCCGCGCGTTTGTGGCGCTGCGGGATAAGGGCCAGAGCGATGCAGAGATTGCTGCCGCCTTCTTCGTGACGCCACAGATCGTGAAGTAGCGCCTGAAACTCGCTTCCGTCGCCCCTGCCCTGCTTGAGGTCTATGCCGAGGATGGCATGACGCTGGAGCAGCTCATGGCCTTCACCGTGAACCCCGATCACGCGCGTCAGGTTCAGGTCTGGGATGTGATCCATTCATCCTGGAACAAGGAGCCATTCCAGATCCGGCGCATGCTGACCGAGACCTCGGTCCGAGCGTCCGACCGGCGCGCGGTCTTTGTGGGTGTTGAGGCCTACGAAGAGGCGGGCGGCACGATGCTGCATGACCTCTTTCAGGGCGATGACGATGGCTGGCTCGAGGACCCTGCCCTGCTCGATCGGCTGGTGACGGAAAAACTCCAGGCCGAGGCTGAGACGGTTGCGGTTGAGGGCTGGAAGTGGATCGAAGTCGCGCTTGACCTGCCCTACGGCTACAGCTACAGGCTGCGGTCCCTATCCGGCGATCCGGCACCGATGACGGATGAGGAAGGTGCGGCCCATGCCAAGCTGCTCGCCGAGTATCGGGCGCTGGAAGAGGAATACGCGGGTCAGGATGAGATCCCCGACAAGGTCGACACGCGGCTTGGCGTATTGGAAGCGGAGATGGAAAGGATCGAGACCCGGCCGTTGATCTTCGACGCGGAGGAGATCGGGCGGGCAGGGGCGTTCGTCACGCTCGACCGCTACGGCGCGCTGGCCGTCTATCGCGGCTATGTGCGGTCAGAGGATGAGCCTGTTGAGGAGGCAGCGGTCCAGGATGATACTGATCCTGCGGTGGCGGGGCAGGGTGCTGATCGTGATCTCACCGATGGCCATGGCAGTGCCGCTCCTGGCGGAACCATCATTATGTCGGGTGGCCAGCCTATCGGAGCTGACTTCCCGGAGGATGAGGATGACGGAGCGCTGAAGCCACTGCCCGAGCGGCTCGTAATCGAGTTGACGGCACACCGGACGCTGGCGCTGCGTGAAGCGATCGGGCGCTCGCCCGACGTGGCGTTGATTCTGCTGCTGCTGAAGATTGTGACGGACACCTTCCGCACTTCCTCTGCTTCGGGAAGCTGTCTCGAAGCCTCAGTGCGTCACATCTACATGCCGGCGCAGGCGAGCGATCTGAAGGACAGCGTGGTGGCAAAGCTGGTCGACGAGCGTCATGCGCCGGAACGATCTCGTGGCGCTGGACGATGAGGACCATGCCGAAGGGCAGGGGGCGGATGCCGAAGCGGCTGACAGCGTCAGTGAAGCTGACCTTCCTGCATTTCTGACGGATGACCTGCCTGCTGAAGGCGCGTCGATGCTGGCCTCGGAATAACGTGATCCAGCGGGGGGCGGAGATTCCGCCCCCAATCACCCTATAGTGTAATAATATCAATGGGATGAGTGCGATTACTCGCATTCAGAATGAAGAATCATGTCTACAACAACCATCATCGACACCGCACCCCTCGGGGCGCTGCGACGTGAGACTTCAAGGCCAATGCTCCCGATCTTTCACATGGGCATTTGGAGCATCCGTTGGCAATCTGACGGATGCCTGAAATCCAGAAGTTTCACCGGGACGTGGTGACTGGAGCAAGAGAGAGGTTTCGATCCGTTCTGCGATGGCTGAGACGATAGCGAGGCCAAGCCCGCTACCATCAGTTTTTGCATCTGCCCTCTCGAAGCGCCCTGTCAGGCGTTCGAGTGTTTGGGTTGCTACCGCGGGGCCCTCGTTCGCCACGATCAACTGCCCGTCGCTCGTGAGTGTAACCTCGACTGGGGCATTCTGCGCCCCGTGGCGTAGGGCGTTTTCCACCAGATTCCGGCACAGAATTCCCAATGCGTCGGGGTCGATATCAGACAAGACAGGCGTGTCCGGCAAGTTCAACATAAGGCGCCCGTTCTCTGTGCTGCGCGCAATATCTTCCACCACGACCCGAGTGATGGTTCTGACATCAGCGCTCTGGTCCATCCGAAGTCTACCGCCTTCCGCCCGCGCAAGCTGCAGGAGACGTTCGGACAGCCGAGCGAGACGCTTGAGCGTCGCCTCGATCTCGGCGGCGCGCGCGTCGATGGTCGGATCTTTGGTCTCTGACCGCAGTCGCTGCGCCTGGGCGATAGCGCCCGCCAATGGTGTCCTTAGTTCATGAGCCGCATTGGCTGCAAAACTTCGCTCAGCCTCGAACGCGTCGCGCAACCGAGCCAAAAGGCTGTTCAAGGTTGCAGCCAGCGGGCCGATTTCCGTCGGCAGGTCGGCCGCGGGTACTTCTGACAGGTCGCGCACGCCGCGCGCTTCAAGCCGCGTACGGAACCGATGGAGAGGGGCGAGGCTAAAGCGCACAGCGAGAATAATCGACGCGAGCGCCAACGGCAGCACAACCAGCAGCGGCAGGCCAAGGCTCATCTGGATTTCCCGAGCAACCGAAGCGCGATGCGCCAACGGTTCGGCCACGGTGATGCTGATCGTCCCCTGGAGCGCCGCGTCGCTGTAGAGGCGATGTGTGGCGTTCTGCCCAAATCCCGGACCATCGTATGGAGGAAACACGGCAGGGTCCGCCGCATGGGATTGCAGCAAAATGCGTCCCTCGGCATCGCGTACGATGTAGGTGAAGAACTCGTCATGCTCCCGGATCGGCGCGAGGCGCTGCGTCACACCCTGATCTTCTCGCCCGACGATGTCGGTCACGGCCAGCGGCAGGATGCGCTCGGCGGTTTCGCGTAGGGCGCTGTCGAAGACCTCATCCATCTCGCCCCGAACGATCACCGCGGTAACCGTGGCGGCGGCGAGCCAGAGGATCGTCAGCACAAGGCCGAGTGACAAGCCGAGCCGTACCTGAAGGCTGGATGGCCACATCATGGCTTGCCCAGCCGGTAACCCATGCCGCGCTCGGTCTCGATGATGGCGCTCCCCAGTTTCTTGCGCAGGCGGCTCACGTGCACCTCGATGGTGTTGCTCTCGACTTCGGCGTCGAAAGCGTAGAGCTTCTCCTCCAACTGCGCCTTGGACAGGAGCTGCCCGGGACGCGCCAGGAAGGCCTCGAAGAGCGCCCATTCCCGCGCCGTCAGCGGCACATGTCTGCCATCCCGATGGACGCTGCGCGCGGCAAGGTCGATGTCGAGCGGTCCGTGGGTCAGGATCGGGTTGGGGTTGCCGCTGTAGCGCCGCGCGACCGATCCGATCCGTGCCGACAGTTCCGACAGGTCGAAGGGCTTCACAAGATAGTCGTCAGCGCCCGCATTGAGGCCTTCGATCCTATCGGACACCTGGTCGAGCGCCGTCAGGATGATGACCGGCGTCACGTCTCCACGCGTCCTGAGGCCCTTGAGGAACCCGATACCACGTCCGTCTGGCAGCATGAGGTCGAGCAGGAGCAGGTCGTAGGAGGTTGCGCTCATCGCGTCTGCCGCCGCGTCTAGCCGCGTGACCCAGTCTACTGACTGGCCATCAGCTGCGATCTGGTCGCGCACGGCAGCGCCAAGAGTCGTGTCGTCCTCGATCAGCAATATGCGCATGGTCGTACCCGTCCTTTCCTGATGTCCCTCCATGATCCGTCTGGCTGACACGAAGCTGAAGCTTGTGGGTCGAGCCCCTTCAGGCTGCCGTCAGCTTCGCGGCGCATGAATGGCATCAAGAGGCGAGCCACTAGGAGTGTGCCCCATGAAGAAGACATTGACAATTATCGGCTTTCTCGCGGTCTTTCCGGTCGGCGCGGCGCTGGCTGACGACGATTGCTTCGTGCCGATGGCCGACTGGCAGCCGCGCGATGCTGTTGCCATGCTGGCTGAGGAAAATGGTTGGACGGTGCGCCGGATCAAGATCGATGACGGCTGCTACGAGATCGATGGGAGGGATGCCGAGGGGCGTGCGATCGAGGTGACTGTCCACCCGGCCACGCTGGAGATAATCGAGTTCGAATACGAGGACGACGAGGATGATCGCCGCGAGCGGGATCACGAGAGACGCGACGATGACTGATGCAGCGCGTCGCGACGGTAATGTCCCGGTGCCGGGCCTGCCGCCACTCTCCCGGCTTTCCCTAAACTCTCCTCTAGCTCTGACGGGCCCGGTGCTGGTTGCGTTGCCATGCCTGCTGGCGGCACTGATCGGGTTCAACACCTATGCGCCCTATGGCGCGGATGCAGCACTTGGCATTGCCGTCGGGGCCGCGGCAGTTGTCGCGATGGCACAGACCCTGATCCTCGCCGCACGGCCGCCGCTGGTGGAACCATTGTTCGGCGGTCTCGATCGCATGTACCGTTTCCACAAGTGGCTTGGTATTTCCGCAATGGTCCTGATGATCCTGCACCAGCAGATCGAGCCGGATTTCGAGCGTTTGGTGCGTGAAACCTCTCTTGGTGAACTTGGTGAAGAGGCGGGCGAACTTGCCTTCAACGCGCTTCTCGCCCTGGTTGCTGTCAGCTGGTTCCGGAGATTGCCCTTCACCCCACTGGAAATCCCCTATCAGATCTGGCGGTTCAGCCATCGTTTCATGGGGGCCCTTTTTGCAATCGTGGTCTTTCACCAGTTCTTCGTCGACCTGCCGACAGAGGTAGATCCATCGCTCTCGGTGCTTCTAAACACATTTGGCATCGCGGGAGTGATAGCGTGGATATTCACCGAGCTGGTCGCCCCGTACCTGCGGCGTAGAGAATTCACCGTCACAGAGATCAGCCAGACCAAGGACACCACCACGCTAACCCTCCGCCCCGAGGGGCGGGCAATGCGGTGGCGGCCGGGGCAATTCGCCTTCTTCCGCGCGCCAGAGGCAGGACTGTCCGAGCCGCACCCCTTCACGATCGCCAGCGCCCCGCGCCCTGACGGCACCCTGACGTTCTCCATCCGGGGCTTGGGTGGCTGGACACGAAGCCTGCTCGCCATCTTGCGGACCGGAACGCGCGTGCAGGTCGAAGGGCCATATGGACGGTTCAATTTCCGCAAGGGCGGTGCGCGCCAGATATGGCTGGCGGGCGGCATCGGTATCACGCCGTTCCTCGCCTGGGCCGAAAGCCTGAGCGAAGCGGATAGCCGCGACATTCACCTCATCCACTGCGTTCGGACACAAGAGGAGGCGATTGGGGTAGAGACGCTGCGCGCTGCGGCTGCCCGCAACCCGAGGTTCAGTTTCGAGGTGGTCGTTACGACGCGCGATGGCAGGCTCACGGCCGAGCGCCTGATTGGCGCGGTCCCTTTCGCGATCCGGCAAGCCGATTTGTGGTTCTGCGGCCCAACCGGTCTGAAGGACGGGATTCTCAAGGGCTTGAAAGCACAAGGCCAAACGCCTCGCCGTGTCCGCTTCGAGCAGTTCGAATTCACCTGAACGCGGGGCAGGGCGCATAGCCATGCCAGCCCTGTAGCCTGCGCTCGCATCTTTTTTTGGCCCCGCCCTCATCGGCGGGGCCATTTTCCTGACGGCAAGCTGAAGCAGGAATCGCTGGGGCGTCAGGATGCCCTCAGGTCGGGGTGCCAGATTGGTCTCATCAAACGAAAGGACCCCTTGCCATGAAAAAGACCCTGACCGCCCTTGCCCTGATCGCACTTTTGCCCGCCGGCGCTGCGCTGGCCGACGACGATGATTGCAATGCGCCCCGTGACCAGTGGCAGCCGCGCGAGGCCGCCATGCAGATGGCCGAACAGAACGGTTGGACGGTGCGCGACTTCGAGATCGACGACGGCTGCTACGAAATCGAAGGCCGAGACCAGGATGGTCGCGAGATCGAGGTGAAGCTCGATCCGGCGACGCTGCAGATCGTCGAGATGGACTACGAGGATGATGACGACGACCGCGGTGGCGCCCGCAATCCCGCGCCCGCTGGAACGGTCGCTCCTCCGCAGAACGGCCTCTTCGGAAACGGCGCCCCTCCGCAGGTTCAGGTGAACTGAACAGCTCCGAAGCACCCTGAACAAGGATCATTCCCATGAAATCACTTCTCGCAACGCTCGCGCTTACCACCGCACTCACGCTTCCCGGCCTCGCTATGGCACGGCCCGTGACGCTCACAACCACCCTTAACAACTATGGCGGCGACGGCGCTTACCTCGCGCTTTACGTAACCGACGCCTCGGGCGCCTATGTCGGCAGTCTCTGGATGGCCGGCGACAAGTCCAAGTACTACGAGCATCTTAGCGACTGGTACCGTGCCACGGGCGGCGATACCGCGGAGGTAAACGGCATCACCGGCGCCAGCGTCGGCGCGGGCCGCAGTCTCGAAATCACGCTTGATCTGGCCGATGCGCTGTTCGATGCGGGCTACACGCTGCACATCGACGCGGCGGTCGAGGATATGCGCGACAGCCCGAACGAGGTGGCCGTGCCGCTGACGACGGCGGGCGCGGGCACTCCGGTGACCGGGCGGCGCTACATCGCCAACTTCTCCTACGACATGTGAGGGGCAGGGCCATGATCCGTATACTCCATCGCTGGCCGGGTCTTCTGGCACTCGCGCTCGTCACGATCCTGAGCCTGAGCGGCGCTGCGCTCTCGGTCTTTCCGGCAGTCGAGCGCATCACCGCGCCGCAGGTGGAGACTGGCCTGACAGTCGCCACCCTCGCGGACCGCATCCAGGTCGTCTATCCGGGCGTCGAGCAGATCCGGCGGTCGCCCTCCGGTCGGATCACCGCCTATTGGTTCGATCAGGGCGCGCCGGGTGCTGCCGTGATCGACCCGGCGACGGGCGCGGGCGTGGCCTCGGCCGACCCGAACCAGGCCCTTCGCTGGCTCACCAACTTTCATCGCTCGCTCTTCCTCGGAGATGGCGGGCGTATCGCCATGGCCGCCGGGGCCGCGGCGATGCTGGTCCTCTCGCTCTCGGGTGCTATGCTGGTCGCGCGACGGGCGGGCGGATGGCGGCACTGGTTCGCGTCCTTGCGCGGTCCGTTCGCGGGCAGGCTGCATGTCGAGATCGCCCGGATCGCCGTCATCGGCCTCGTTCTGTCCTCCACCACCGCCCTCTGGATGACAGCCTCCACCTTCGATCTTCTGCCGGACGGTAGCGTCCTGCCGGCTGATCCCACCGAAGTGAGCGGAGAAATTGGGTTCGCTCTCGATCAGATGGCCACGCTGCTGCAGGCCCCCGTCGCCGAGCTGCGCGAACTGAGCTTTCCCTATCCCGGCGACGCGACGGACGTGTTCACACTGAAGACCGACCGGGGCACCGGCTATCTTGACCAGGGAACCGGCGCGCTCGTGGCATGGGCCGACCTGACCGGGTGGGAGCGCGTCTCGGAAACCATTTACATGCTGCACACGGGGCAGGGGGCCGCGACGCTCGGCCTTGTGCTCGGGATGATGGCGCTCGGAGTGCCGGCGATGGGCGTGACCGGCGTCTTGATCTGGCTTGCCGGGCGGCGCGGGCGGCCGCGCATCCGGGGCAACCAGCCCGCGGGCCGTGCCGAGACGATCATTCTTGTCGGCAGCGAGGGTGGCAGCACCTGGGGCTTCGCCGCGACCCTGCATGCCGCGCTGACGGCAGCGGGGCAGGGCGTCCATGTTGGCCCGATGTCGGGCTTCGCGCCAGAGCGCTACGCCCGTGCCGAGCGCATCATCCTGCTCGCCGCGACCTATGGCGATGGTGCCGCTCCGTCCTCGGCGAAGGGCTTTCTCGACCGGCTGAACGCGTCGGCCCCTGTGCCTGATATCCAGATGGCCGTGCTCGGCTTCGGCGACCGCAGCTTTCCGGCCTATTGCGCCTTCGCCAACGCCGTTGCGGCAGCGGCGCAGGCGAAGGGCTGGGCCGAACTCATGCCGCTGGACACGATCGACCGCCAATCGCCACAGGATTTCGCGCGCTGGGGCCGCGCTCTTGGCGAGGCGCTTAGCATCTCTCTCGAGCTTTTTCACCAGCCCGTCTCGCCGCGCACCGAAACATTGACCCTCGTCTCGCGGCGCAACTACGGGGCCGAGATGCAGGCGGGGGCCGCGATCCTGCGCTTCGCCCTGCCGCGCGCAACGCCGTGGCAGCGGCTGACGGGCACGGGCTTCGCACGGTTCCAGGCGGGCGACCTGATCGGCGTCCTGCCGCAGGGCAGCCCGGTGCCGCGCCTCTATTCGCTGGCCTCGGGCCGGCGCGACGGGTTCGTCGAGATCGTGGTGCGCAAGCATCCGGGCGGTCTGGCCTCGGGCCAGCTGACCGCGCTGGAACCGGGCGATACGGTCCGGGCCTTTCTGCGGCGCAATCCCGGCTTTCACGCCGGTCGCGGTCGCACCCCGCTGATCCTGATCGGGGCGGGCACCGGCATCGGGCCGCTGGCGGGCTTCATCCGCGGCAATGCGCGGCACAGGCCCGTGCACCTGTTCTTCGGCATGCGGCATGCGGACAGCGATTTCTTCTATGGCGAGGAGATGGCCGGCTGGCAGGCAGAGGGGCGGTTGACCCGGCTTGTCACGGCCGTCTCGCGCGGGACGCTTCCGCATTACGTGCAGGACGCGCTGCGTGGAGAGGCCACCGAAGTTGCGCGTTTGCTTCGCAACGGGGCCCGCGTGATGGTCTGCGGCGGGCGCGACATGGCCATGGGTGTGACCGATGCGCTGGCCGAAATTCTCTCACCATTCGGGTTGACGCCCGCAGTTCTGAAGGCGGAGGGGCGGTATGTCGAAGATGTCTACTGAGCGCGCGCGCATCGTCCTGAACGGCCCCACCATGGGCACGCGCTGGTCGGCCCTGTTCTTCGCGGATCGGGGCCGCGACACGGATGCAATCCGTGCCGCCCTTCAGGCGGTTGTCGACGAGGTGGACACGCAGATGTCGACGTGGAACGCGGAGAGCGCGCTCATGCGGATCAACGCGGCGCCGGTGGGCGATTGGGTGGTGGTGCCGGAGCAACTGCGGGCGGTCCTGCGCCTCGGGCTCGAGATCGGGCGCGCCTCGGGCGGGGCCTTCGATATCGGAATGGGCGATGCGGTGACGGCCTGGGGCTTCGGGCCCGGGGCCGCCGCGCCCGAGGGTATCCGCGCCGCGATGGACGCCCCCCGCCGCCCGGCGCAGGAGGTGCTGGAGATCGAGGGGATGCAGTTGCGCAAGACCGCGCCCATTGCGCTGGATCTGAACGGCATCGCCAAGGGCTATGGCGTCGACCAGCTCGCCGAGACCTTGCGCGATCATGGGATTGCCGACGCCCTTGTCGGCATCGACGGTGAGATGCGTGCCATGGGCCTGCGCCCCGATGGCGAGGCATGGATCATCGCGGTAGAAGCGCCGGACCCTGATCGCCGGACGCCGCAATCGGTTCTGGCGCTGCAGGACGCCGCCGTCGCGACATCCGGTGACTACCGCCATTGGGTGGAGGTTCAGGGGTGCCGCCTGTCGCATACCATGGATCCGAGACGTGGCGCGCCGCTGATCGCGCCGCCCGCCTCCGTCACCGTCGTGGCCCGCACCTGTGCCGAGGCCGATGCTTGGGCGACGGCGCTGATGGTGCTCGGTGCGGAGAGGGGTGCGGACCTCGCAAGACAACGTGGACTCGACGCCCTGTTTCTTCTGTGCGATGATGAAGGCAATGCAATGGGCGTGGGAGTCGGGCGTCTTTTTTCCGAAGAACCAGCGGCAATCGCCTCAGCCGGGGGAAGATGAGCCGCATGGAACAGACCCGTACCGATCGCTTCAAGACCGCACTCCTGCTGATGGCCGCAACCGGGCTGATCGTGGGACTCGCATTCTACCTTGCGGGCCAACCAGAGATCGCGACCCTGATCTGGATTGCAGGAGTTGTTCCCGCGCTGGCAGCGCTTGTGGTCGAAATCGTCCGCAGCATTGGGCGCGGCGAGGTGGGCCTCGATATCGTTGCCGCGCTGTCGATGTCGGCGGCGCTTGTCTTCGGCGAGACCTTGGCTGCGGCTGTCGTCGCAGTCATGTATTCTGGAGGCACTTTCCTCGAAGCCTTCGCTGAGGGCCGTGCACGTCGTTCGATGAAGGATCTTTTATCCCGCGTACCCCGGACCGCGACGCGGCACCGGAACGGCGGTCTTGAGGATGTGCCTCTCGAGGAGATCGCACCGGGCGATCGCCTGCTGATCCGGCAGGGTGATGTCGTTCCCGTGGACGGCACGGTGGCGTCCGACACCGCCTTCCTCGACACCGCGGCGCTGACGGGTGAGTCCCTGCCAGTCCGGCTGGCGCGCGGGGCCGACGCCATGAGCGGATCGACCAACGCGGGCGAGGCCTTCGACCTGACGGCGACGCGCGAGGCCAAGGACAGCACCTATGCCGGGATCGTTCGTCTAGTGGAGGAAGCGCAGGCGTCCAAAGCGCCGATGTCCCGGCTGGCCGACCGCTGGTCGCTGGGCTTTCTGGTCGTCACCGTCAGTATCGCCTTCGCGGCCTGGTGGTTCACAGGCGATCCGATCCGCGCGGTCGCCGTGCTGGTGGTCGCCACGCCCTGTCCGCTGATCCTTGCCGTGCCGGTCGCACTGGTCGCGGGTCTCTCGCGTGCGGCGCATTTTGGCGTTTTGATCAAGGGCGCAGGGCCGCTCGAGACAATGGCGCGCATCCGTACGCTGATCCTCGACAAGACGGGGACGCTGACAGATGGCCGTCCGCAGATCATCTCGATCGACAGCCACGATGGCATGACCGAGGACGACATCCTCCGCCTTGCCGCCGCGCTCGATCAGGCATCGAAACACCCTGTGGCGCAGGCCATCGTCGCTGCCGCAAAGGCGCGGGCCTTCACACTGCCCGTTCCGACAGAAGTGGCTGAGATCCCGGGCGAAGGGGTCTTGGGTCGTGTGGAGGACCGCGAGGTGATCGTCGGCGGCGACGGCTTCGTGGCGTCCCGTGTCGGGCGGATGGTGGGCGATCACCCCGCCAAGGGCGCCGGATCGGTCCTTGTCGCAGTGGCAGTTGACGGTCACATGGCCGGGCACCTCGTCATGTCCGACCCGCTGCGCGAGGGAGCGGGTGCCATGCTGGACGGTCTGCGCCGTCAAGGGATCGCGCGCATCCTTCTGGCTACTGGCGACCGCGCGGACGTGGCCGAGCGCGTGACCGAGGGGCTGGGCCTCGACGGGCTGCGGGCCGGTCTGACGCCGGATCAAAAGGTGTTACTGGTGCTTTCCGAGCATAAACACGGGCCGGTGATGATGGTGGGTGATGGTGTCAACGACGCGCCCGCCCTGGCCGCAGCCGATGTAGGCGTGGCAATGGGGGCACGGGGCGCCGCGGCCTCGGCCGAGGCCGCCGACGTGGTGCTGCTCGTCGACCGGATCGACCGGCTGGGGCCCGGCATCGAGATCGCGCGGGCCTCGCGGCGGATAGCGGTCGAAAGCGTTGTCGCCGGGATCGGCCTGTCTGTCATGGGCATGATCGCGGCCGCTTTCGGCTACCTCACGCCGGTCCAGGGCGCGCTCCTGCAAGAAGTGATCGACGTTGCCGTGATCCTGAACGCCCTGCGCGCGCTGCGCATCGCGCCGCAGGAGCCAGCTACGGGCAAACCACAGGCCATCACGTCAGAGCAAGGTGACATCGTTCAAGGAGCCACGCCATGAGCCGTCTATCACATTCTGAAATCCATATGGTGCATCGCATCGGCTGGTTGCGGGCCGCCGTTCTCGGAGCCAACGATGGTCTTGTCTCGACCGCAAGCCTCGTCGTCGGCGTCGCGGCCGCAGGCTCCGGCAAGCCCGAGGTCATGATCGCCGGGCTGGCCGGGCTTATGGCTGGTGCGATGTCGATGGCGGCGGGGGAGTATGTCTCGGTCAGCTCGCAAACTGACGCCGAACAGGCGGACCTCGCCCGAGAGAGCCGTGAACTCGAGGAAACGCCCGAGGCCGAGCTCGAGGAACTAACCCTGATTTATGTTGAAAGGGGGCTGGACCGCGACCTGGCGAAAAAGGTTGCCGTGCAACTGACTGAACGCGACGCGCTCGGATCGCATGCGCGCGACGAGCTCGGCATTTCGGAAACCTTTACCGCCCGCCCTATCCAGGCGGCTCTGGTGTCCGCACTGACCTTCGCCGTTGGGGCGGTGCTGCCCCTGATCGTCGTGCTGCTGGTCTCGGAGGCGCAGATCGCTCCCCTGGTGGCGGGATCGACGATCCTTGGCCTTGCGGTTCTTGGCGGATTGGGCGCTTCGGCCGGCGGCGCAGGCGTCGTCCGTGGGGCCACGCGGGTCACGCTATGGGGAGCGCTTGCAATGGCGGCGACAGCCGGGGTCGGTGCGCTGTTCGGGGTCGCCGTAGGCTAGAGTCAATGGGGTGTACCCGAACCCCGCTCCGGCTGCTTGTTGCGGCAACGCTCGTCAACATCGTGCTGATCATCGAGGTGCCACAGATCGAGTCGCAGCGCGTGGGGTCAGAAACCCATGTCCGCAAATGGGTCATGCTGGACGAGATCAACACCGATATTCTGGAGCGGTCCTATGTCTGGGAGGACCGCACGCCCATCGGCACGTTCAGTTCCGTCTTCACATCCAAAATCCAGTCCAGCCTGATCGCGCTTGCCAGGTCGGGCGGGGCATCGATTGTTGATCGGCTTAAGTAGTCTCAATCACCGCAGGGGCTACCCAGCTTCATTTGTTCCCATCGATCCATTTTGACATCAGCCCCTTGTCGCGGAAACACTCATCCGGGACGGCGCGGCGTTTGATCCGGGCGAGACGCTCGGCGAAGGCGACCTGCTTCGATGTCGGGCGGCTGTCCTGCGCGCCCGGGTTCAACTTGGCTTGTGCGTCGATCCAGGCGCTCAGGGACCGCCGATCTTGCTGAACCTCCCACGGCAAAAGCGTCTGGGTGCGCAAGGCCAGCGCGCGCGCATAGGCGATCTGCTTGGGCGTCGCGGGCAGGGCGTAAGTGGTGCTTTCCATCGGGGATCTCCCTTCTTAGCGTGGTCCTTAAAATAGAACATAACAGGAACAAAATCAAGCCACCTGCGGAAATCATGGGGTTTGAGAGGAAGAGGAGGGCCGGGGGAGGTCAGGCCTGAGGATGCCCGAAAGAGGGTGCCCGGGCCTGATCCTGTTCCTCATTGGGGTCTGATGCCGGAAAGTGCAGGATTCTGCGTTCTCATGAGCTTCGCATTTAACAATCTCCGGCATCAGATCCCTAAAGAGTGAAAGTGTCCTTCGGGTTTTGTGACTGATGGATGAGGGCCTTCGGGGTCCCTCAGATGGGTCCGGGCCGGGTTCCGGTCTGCCGTTCCTGATGAAGGGCATTCCCATGCAAACAGGTGTCTTGCGCGTGTTGCGCGCGACCGCCGCCTCCTGGTGGCGGCATAGAGATCTGCGCCGAACTGGCCAGACGTTGCTGGCACAGCGGCTCGAACGCCAGACCGTCCTGCGTGATCTCGGCTATCTCAGGCAGGCGGCGAAGCTGCCGAATGCCCATGTGATCTGCGGAGAGGGCGGGACATTCATCCACCTCGGCTTGACCACCGTGTCGAGTTTCGCACCGATCGAGCGCTTTCCCTTGGCCGCTTTTGCGGTCGCACGTGGCACGCCGTTCATCGATATCCGACCCGTCACCGATGTCATCGCCTTCGCGAACCTGCCGCGGGTTGCGCGGAACGGATCGGTCGACCCTGACTCTTCGGGTCCCGGCAAGTCCGTGTCGCTGACCACCTACATCCACATGGTCGAAGCCCTCGGTGCCAGGATCGCCAACGATCCGCGCCCCTGTCGGTCAACCTAGTCACCACTCCCTCTCACCAAAACTCGAAAAGGAGGCCAACCATGGCCCGATCCCGTACGCCCAAATTCGATGCCTCAGAGGTCATCACAAACGAAATCATCCGCATCATCGAGCGCGGCGTCCTGCCGTGGCGCAAGCCCTGGACCGCAGGTGGCAGCTCTCGTCCCCTGCGCGTGGGCGGAGAACCCTACCAGGGAGTGAACAACTTCCTGCTGACGATGCGGACCGTGATGGCGGGCCACAGCTCTCCCTTCTGGATGACGCTGCCGCAGGCCAATGCGTTGGACGCAAAGGTCCGCAAGGGCGAGAAGTCCTCTGTCGTCGTTTACTACGGTCAAAGCCGGAGAGACGCCGGCGATGAGCATGTTCACAGCGACGGGGATGATCACTCCGAGGAAGCCCGTATCTTCCGCTTCCAGAAATCCTACCGTGTGTTCAATGCCTGCCAGATCGAGGGCTTGCCCGACAGCTTCTACCCTGACCCAGAGCCCGCGCCCAAGCATCCGCCGTCCGAGCCGATCCCGCACATGCAGGCGTTTTTCGATGCCATCGACATCACAACCGTCTTCACGGGCACGGAGGCGTACTATTTGCCCCCCGTGGACAAGGTCTACATGCCATCCATCACACGGTTTCAGGACCCGCGCAATTTCTACGGGGTCTGGGCGCATGAGCTGGCCCATGCCACGAAAGCCCCCCATCGACTGAACCGTGATTTCGGGTTCTCGAAGTTTGGCAACACGTCCTATGCGCGCGAGGAAATCGTCGCGGAATTGAGCTCGGTGTTCCTGGGTCAGACGCTCGGCTTCACGGCGCATACGCTCGAGATGAATGCCGCCTACCTCCACAACTGGTTGCGCGTTCTTCGGTCGGACAAGGGCGCGATCTTCCGGCACGCCGCGGACGCGCAGCGCGCCTGCGACTATCTGATCGCCAGATCGGAGGTGGGCAGGGCAGGGCGCAGTGCCGAGGCCGCCTGACCACACGGAGAACGGAGACACCCATGTCACGTAAGGAACCCAAAACGCTGCGGGTGGCCTGCTTCAACGACGGCCGCCGCAAGATCATCACCTTCAAGCTCGGTGCCTATTGGTGGAGCCCGTCCGAGGGCGCTTACCCGCTCTCGGCGGCACTCGAGAGCATCAAGGACCAGGGCGGCTGGATCGAAACCATCCCCAACCCGAATTACAGACCCAAGGGAATGTTCGGGTAGGGCACCTTCGGCCTCGGTTCATCCGCCAAGCGGAAAAGAAAAAGCGGGCTTTGAGAAGGGTGTTTCAAACCTCTCAAAGGAGATCCCCATGTCCATGAATGTTCAACCCCAGCCAGACCGTCCGGATCCGAGTGTGATCGCGGCGCAGAACGACGCGTTTCGCAAGCTCGCGTGCCTTGGAGTGCCGCCCGCGCAGCCCATCCAGGGCCGGATGCATGTCACCCGCTCGCTTATGGAGGCCGGCGATGGCTTCATGGCCGAGGCGGTGAAGGCAACCGGTGAGTTTGCCACGTTCGAGCCTGAGAATGACCCAGAAGGATGGCACGATTTCGGGGCGATCGAGATCCGTGGCGAGACCGTGTTCTGGAAAATCGATCTCTATGAGGCAGACTCGGATTTCCGCTACGGGGCTGAGACCCCGGACAATCCCGCCACCACCATGCGCGTGCTGACCATCATGCTGGCGCGCGACTGGTAGGCGAGGGGACACCCCCCAAACCTTACACGTCAAGCAATGAAGGCCCACTGGCCCCTCAAAGGGAGAGTGGGCCTTTTGTCGTGGTGATCCCTGAAGCCGGGGATTGGTCACGCGCAAGCGCGCGCGGGCCACACCTCACCCACCTGGAAGGATATCCCATGACCACAAGCTTTGCCCCTCTCACCGTCGCCATCGGCGATCTGGTCCCGCATCCCGCCAATGTGCGCAGCAACTCGCCGGAAACCTATGATCCCGAGAACATCGCGCATCTGAAGGCCAGCATCGCCGTTCTGGGCCTCTTGCAGCCGATCCTGGTCCAGAAGTTCGACGGCAAATACGCCGTGCTGGCCGGTGGCCGGCGGCATGCCGCGCTGAAGGAGCTGGTCGCTGACAAGGCCATCAAGGGCTTCACGGCGAAGACCAAGGTGGACTGCCGCCTTGTGCCGGAGGAGTGCGACGTCACCACGGCGCTGTCGCTCGCCGAGAACATTACTCAGGCGCCGATGAACGCAATCGACGAGTTCGAGGCCTTCGCCCGGATGATGGAGGTCGACGGCCAGACGCCCGAGACGATCGCCAAAACATTCGGCGCCACGGTGGCGGCCGTGAAAGGCCGGTTGCGCTATGGCCTGATCCACCCCGACATCCGCGCCGCGGCCCGGGGCAAGGTGATCACGCTCGACACGATGAAAGCCTTTGCCGAGCACCCGAGCCAGGAGGCGCAGCGCGAGGTCTTCGAGGCGCTCACAAAAGACGGCGGCTATCTGCAGGCCTATACCGTCCGTCAGGCGCTCAAATCCCGCGGTGTGCAGGTCAGCGATGATATCGGGGCTTTCGTGCGCGCGGACTACGAGGCTCGCGGCGGCGCCGTCGCGGCTGACCTTCTGGAAGAGCATTCCGTGCTGGAGGATGCAGCGCTGGTCGAAACCATCCTGCTCGAGAAGCTCGGTGCCGCCGCCGAAGAGGCCCGCATAAAGCTGGGCTTTGCCTGGGCCGATGCGATGGTGCGCTATGATTACGCGACCATGGCCGACTATGGCCGCGTCTATCCCGGCCCGATCGAGCCGGATGAGGCCACCCAGAAGCGCATCGATGAGATCAGCGCCGAACTCGAGAAATTGCAGCTCGAGATGGAGGATGAGGGGCTCGAGGACGGTGCCTACAATGCCCTTTACGAGCGCGTTGACGCTCTGGAAGAGGAAGCCCGCGATCTGCAGGAGGCCTACAGCGCCGAGGACCTCGCGCGGTCTGGGGTAATCGCGTCCTGGTCGGGCGGGCAGGTGACCCTCCATGTTGGCCTCGTCCGCCCGGAAGACACCGTCAAAAAGGAGGGCGCGCGCGGCTCCTCGGCTAGCCCGACCGGGGAGGAGGCCCCAGACGCCGGCGAAATCACCTACCCGGCCTCACTGGCCGAGGACCTCAAGACCGAGCGGGCCATGGCGCTCGGGGCCGCGATGGCGCTGCATCCGGAATCCACGCTTGATCTGACGCTCTTCAAGCTGGTCAGTGACGTTCTGGCCAGCGGCATGAGTGTCACGCAGGCAATCAAGATCGATGCCCGCAAGGAATACCGCAGCCATGCCAAGATGGACGAAATCGACGAGACCTCGCTCGAGCAGGTGGCGGCGGCGCATGAGGCGCTTGATCTGTCCTGGCTAGATGACGCCCGCGCGCCCGCTGATCAGTTCGCGGCGTTTCGCGCGCTGGAGGCCGGCGAGAAGGCCAAGCTCGTGGCCTATGCCACGGCCAGCACCACGCAGTCCTGCTTCGCGCGGGACCGCCAGCGCGACAGCCTGATGCATGCGTTCGAGATCGAGATCATGCCCGACATCCGCGCCCACTGGACGCCGAATGCGGCGCTCTTCAACCGCTTCAAGAAGGCTTGGCTCCTGAAGATCCTCGGCGAGGATCTGGGTCTCGCCCAGGAGGCGGTGACGCTGGCCTCGTCGAGCAAGAAGGAGATCGTCGCCTTTTGTGACAAGCTCTTCGCCGAGCCCTTCGCCACGCTCACGGACGCGCAGCGCGCTGCCGTGGCCGCCTGGTGCCCGCCCATGATGCAGACCGCCGGTGTCGCCTGTGATGAGGCGGAGCCCGCTGCGGAAACTCCCGAGCCTGACAGCGAGGTCGCGCAAGCGGCCTGAGTCCTTACGCGACCCGCGCGAGGCATTCCCCGCGCGGGTCGACCCTCCCACACCCAACCGAAAGACATCCTCATGGCTATTCTCAAGTTCTCTGCGTCCGCTGTCGCGGCGCAGATCGCCCATGCGCGCGCCTGCAAAACCTTCCTGCCCAACTGGAACGGTCCCGTGGACAGGCCGGCCCTGATCCTCATCGTCGGCAATGGCGTGCATCTGCGCTCGAACGGCATCGATGGCACGACCACCCGTATCGTCACCACCGAACAGGCCGATCCCTCCTTCGCCTTCGCCGACGGCATGAACCCGTTTCGGGACACCGACTGGATGGCGCAGCGCCGCATGGCGTTTCGCGATCTGACCGGCCAGTTCTACACCGACATCCTGGACGACGTGCAGGTGCTCATCGACCGGGGGCAGGGGGCGATCCGGCTTGCCACTGATGGCCACAGCATCCGCGTCTTCGTGCGCCGAGCCTCGGACTATCTCATCGGTGGGACCTACGAGGTGCCCTCGGGCCTCGGCGGCACCTTCCGGGTCATCCTCAAGGATGCCTGCGACACCTTCGCGATCGTGCAGAACTGCGGCAATTGCGAGGATTTCGACGCCATGCAGCCCTACCGCGTGCCGCTCGATGCGCTGATGGAAATCGATGACCGGAGGGCGGCGTGATGGGTTGGCTCTTCTACACCGACGGCCGCGTCCAGACCTACGCGGATGAGAAAGCGGAGATTGCTCGGCTGTGCACCTTCGAGGGCGAAAGGCGCAAGACGGAACTGGTCAAAGCCTGCAAGGTGGGCTCCACCTGGTATGCGGCGGCAAGGGTCACCAATCTCGACGGCACCCACGTCGAGGACACGACCTATGTGACCGATGCGGATGGGTCGATCACTTTTGGGGCTGTCTTCCTCACCCGATACGATGACGGCTGCTGGGGCTACAAGGACATGGAGGAAAGCGCTGGCCCCGTCGAGTCGCGCGCTCCGCTCAGCCTTCTGGCGCTGCTCTCGGAATTGAAGGACCCAGAGAGCTATGCCCATGCCTGGCGCCAGCGCTGCCGGGACTGGGCTTCGATTCCGGACTACGAGGAAGGCGACAAGATCAGGCTCGCCGCGCCCGTGACGCTCACCGATGGCAGCACCTGCCAGATCGTCACCGCGACCCACTACAGGCGGGGTCGGCAAAAACGCCGCTGCTACCGCATCGAGGAAACCGGTGGGCTCGTACGCCTGTCGAAGGCCTCGCTTGCGGGCTCGGAGCTGCTCAGTTCCGCAAAAGGTGCTGCCAGCCCGGTGCTGGCGGAGTATCTCGCGGGGCGACATTAGGTCCTGCGCCGGACGGTTCATCGGCCTGCCCGGCGACAGCAGATCCTGCGGCTTATCTTGACATGGCAATGCAAATGCATTACCTATCGCAAGCAGCAAAGACCCCCATTCTTTCAGGAGACTGCCATGACAGCCCTCGCACAAGATGTCTCGAAACTCACGGATCGGTATCAGACGACCGTGCCGGCGGGTGTGCGCAAACAGCTCAAGCTGGGCAAGGGCGACCAGATTCGTTACTGCACCGAGCCGAGTGGCAGGGTCTATATCGAGCCCGTGCGCAGCGACGAGGAAGATCCCGTGCTCGGAGCCTTTCTCGATTTTGTCGAGGCCGATATCAAGGCGCATCCGGACCGCATTCGGGCGTTCGATGGGGCTTTGCATGACCGTCTTGCAGCACTGGTCGGCGACGTTGACGTCGATCTCGATGCGCCGCTATCGCTCGAGGATGAATGAGCGGCGATAGCGTGCCCGCCCAAGCGCCCCTTGTCGTAAACGGATGGTCGATCTATGCGCATCCGCTCTTTCTGGACCAGCTCGAAGGGCTGATCGAGGAGGTTGAAGCGCGTAAGGTACGCGATCCAAAGACCTGGCGTAAGAAAAATTCCACGAAACGGCTGGCCGCCATTTTCAAGCTGGTCACCGAGGCCATACCGACAGATCCGGGTGCCGCCGCCTTCCGGCAAGGCGGCACACTCGGCGATCACCGCAAGCACTGGTTCCGGGCGAAATTCTTCCAGCAGTACCGGTTGTTCTACCGGTTCAACAGCGATGCGAAGGTCATCGTGGTGGCCTGGGTGAACGACGACAAGACCCTGCGCGCCTATGGCAGCAAGACGGATGCCTATGCGACGTTCAAAGGGATGCTGGAAGATGGCAACCCACCTGACAATTTCGACGCGCTCTTGAAAGAAGCGGCGGCGGCGGACAAGCGGTTCGAGACGTCCCTTGAAGCGGCGCCAGATCGGTAAGTGGGGCCGAATGCCGGAAGGGGCGGAGTCCCACGCTAAGGCTGCCAGTAAGGGGGGCATTATGCGTTTCAATCTCCGTCACCCTTGGGCCAAGTGAAATAGGCGACATTGGTGTGTCATGTGGCTGGTAGATGAAATTCTCAGAAGTCCCACCGTATCCGTACATTTGCCGTTCGCTGCAACGTATATGAACTGGTAAGGTGCGGACAGAGTTGCCTTTCGTTGCAAGCACGAAAAACAGAACGCGACCAGATCAGTATTAGCACGAAGGGCGGGAAGCGGTCATTCGCGGCAGGTGCGAGAGGGCTCATGGGACATTTTCAAAGCGGACCTTGGTTGGCCTTCAGCTTTCCGAATGGAATTTCTCAGTTCTGTTTCGGTGAAACTACTCAAGTTCCTGCGCGCAGCTACCCTGACGCCCTTTCCTGCCGTTCTTTGAAATACTTGATTGGCCACTCAGTCGGAGTGAATATCTCGTGGAAATCCGTGTCGATATTGCTTGCCATTCGTGCAAGTAAGCCTATTAAGCGATGCGCATTTTCGCGGTTCTCACGCAATAGGTTCCCCTCCACAGCCTCTTCGTCGCCGCTACGCTCAACGTATCTACGGTCGATGACGCCAGCATTGTGTTCAAAAACGTGCCTGCGCTCCATCATGAGCCGGATGAACCGAGCATCTTTGTCCGCAATCCCTTTGAGTGGATTCAGATCGAAAAAGTCTTTCAAACGTTTGAAGGTTTCGGACTCAATGTCATGAAAGATCAACCTAGAAAGCGCTTCTTTCCGTGCGACTTTCATCGGAGTTCGGCGTATGAGTTGATTAACGATGTCACGGCACGCTGCATCGAATGCTGATACGCTTTGGCTTACGGCTACCTCTGGTTGTGCTTGTCCGTCATTTAATGACTGCCGGATTTCCTCAAGCCGACCCGAGAGCATTTGGACGTTATTCCGCCGTCCACAGGCAGCGCAGTATCCATAGAGGCCTCTGATATCGTTAAACTCGCCACAGTGTTTGCACTTGTATCGCGTTTGTTGTGTCTGTGACGCATAGTAGAAGTCCGGCTTTGGTTCATCATCTGCCTGCTTAACGAGGCTTTCCATGTCGATTTCTACTTGCCGCTCTGTCCCCTTTTTATCGGGTGCAGCAAGTTCTTCCTCTAACCTCTCAGCAAGGTGAGCAAGGAACATCCTTTGTGCTGGTGTGAGAAATTGAAATGCCGCTGTCCTCAAGCCGCAGTAGGGGCAGGTCTGGGGATAAATGGCCGCGTGGTTTCCATTGCGGAAATAGCCACCACATTGTGGGCATTGATGACCCCAGCAGCCTAGTGAGTCAGACCCAAGGATTGCGGGAACACAGCCCTCCGGGGGCGGTGGATCAAACGGTTGGCCGATTCCTCCCAATTTGAAGTCAGACACTGGGATCCCATGGGGGAGCAAGATGTAGACTCCAACGGCAGTCATTGGCCCCGGACTACGTCCAACAATTCCAAATGCTGCGCCCTTCCGTCCTTCATCATCGCAAGAGATATTGATGGTCGTGTTGGCACCGCAATGAGCAACCTCTTTGAAATCCTCTTCATAGTACGCCATTGTGAGTCCGGTCCATTCATTGAAACTGCTGTCGCTCTGCCAGAACTGTAGCTTGCCCTCGACGCCTCCACCATCTGTGACGGATGATGATATCCGGGCAACGCATCCGATGACCGCAAAGAGTCCAGACCAAACTAGGCCCCAACATTGCTTCTCCGCCGAATACGCCTTAATTTATGGCTTATAATTTAGTATTTAGCAATTCTTTGTTGAATTTGCTATGATAGGCGCCATATGTGGACCCTAACGGAGTGATCTTATGCTTTACAGTGTCGAAATTGAGAACTTCTTCTCAGTTGGAGAACGCCAAGTTCTCGACCTTCGCGCCCGGAAGTCAGTTGACGATCCGCTGGGGCGACTATCCCCGATTTACAAGGGCGCTGATGAGAGAGCCCCGAAGGTCGTTGCACTTTTTGGTCCAAATGCAGCTGGAAAATCGAACATATTACGGTCGATAGCGTTCGGGTCATGGTTTGTCGCGCATAGCTTCGGCCACCGTTCAGACCTCAGCCTTCCCTACGAAAAGTTTGGCAGCGATGAGCGGATTAAGAAAACCACCAGATTGGCATTCTCATTTGCGGGACCAGTTAACCCACTTTCCATATCCGAAGACAGTGATCAGTGCCCCTACACTTACGAAGTCGTGCTATCACCTCGCGGCAATAGCCGTGCTGACGAAGTACTTCTAGAAAAAATGTGCTACCAGCCCCGTGGGAAAGGTAAGTTTAGAACACTGTTTGAACGGAACGAAAGCAATGCGGTAAAGGCGGAAAAAGGTTTCCTAACTTCTGGCACCGAGAAAGCCCTGAAGGAAGTTCTTCGACCCAGGGCTAGCGTGATCGCGACGTTGGCGCAGTTGAACCACGCGATCGCCACCGCGTTTGTCGAAGCGGCGTTATCCGTGGTCTCGAACATCTTCATCGACCGGGTTGAAGATGATGTAAGGACGATGACTAAATGGTACCATAACAATCCCAACGCACTTGATGAGCTTCAAGGGATTGCAAGGCGCATTGATCTTGGGATTGATGAGATTGGAATCGACTCATCTTCGAGCGAGCCGATGATGCTCTTTCGGCACTCGGGTTTGGATCAGATAATTTCGCTGAACCGCGAAAGTCATGGTACTCAGCAGTTCATCAAAATCTTCCCCTACA
Source organism: Actibacterium sp. D185-2 (assembly GCF_054954595.1). NCBI lineage: Bacteria > Pseudomonadati > Pseudomonadota > Alphaproteobacteria > Rhodobacterales > Roseobacteraceae > Actibacterium > Actibacterium sp. D185-2. Next base: position 31,583 of record NZ_JBPWNX010000013.1, on the reverse strand, counting down.
TTTTGATGGCACTGGATCGAGGCGGCGTGGCAATAATTGATGAGCTGGATACGACAATCCATCCTCTCATCCTACCAGAGATACTGCGTTGGTTTGGCGACCCAAATCGCAATCCGCATGGGGCGCAACTGTGGACGACTTGCCATTCTGCAAGCCTCCTTACGGAACTCACCAAAGAGGAGGTGTTTTTCTGCGAGAAGGATGATGAGGGCAACACAACGGTATTCAACCTGGCCGATGTTGAGCGGGTACGTCGAAACGAGAACTTTTACGGCAAATATATGGGCGGCGAGTACGGTGCCGTACCGGTGCTTGGCTAATGGTGCGAAGGCAAAAAGTTAGACGGCGCCGGCGCTTATTTGTCGGTTGTGAGGGCGAGAGCGAACAGGGCTACGCAGCGCTACTGCAACGTTTTGCTGACGAGCAAGGCTGTGCCGTTCACGCCGAATCAAAAGTGGTACCGCGTGCGGGCGATCCTCTCGCCATTGTGGAGCGCGCAATTGAAATGGCCGCACAAGGCGAAAGAGGGTCTAGACCAGCCTACAGCGTACGTTTTCTGATGCTGGATACAGACCTACTCGGGAATAATCCCGGTCGTGATGCCCAGATTGACGGGTTGGTGGAGCGGCACAACTTCGTCCTGCTGAGACAGAATTGCTGCTTCGAAGCATTCTTGCTCAGGCACTTTGTTGGTCATGCCAACGATGAACCACCCACTGCAGCGATCGCTCTCACCCGTCTCCTGGCAGTTTGGCCTCAATACAAAAAAGGATTTCCTGCTCAGGAGCTTCGAAAGCAAATAGCCCTTGAAGATGTCCAGCGTGCAGCACAGAGCCCGCGTAACGCTGACTTTAGTTCTTTTCTGGATGCCATGGGGCTGCAGCCTCACTAGTGCGAATTCTTGGCTTCAAGCTCCAACAAATAGGCTTCATCGGAACCAAAAGGAATGTGGGCGTACACACCCTCCGCTTCATGCGCATCCAGGAGGATACCATAACGGAGGAGTAAGCGTTCTAGATGCCGGTTGGTGAACAGAATGTCTTCAAATCGGCCCCATTCCTCCAAGCTCTCCATGAACCCGCTCAGGTCCTTCGCAAACAGATCGAACCAGTCGATAATCTCAAGTTCTTTGAGCTTTTCACACAGATCACCCGGCAACTCTGGTGGTTGCTCAAACGAATGATAAGTGCCGATCAATCGGGCACATGCTTTTAGAAGAAGGCTTAGCGCTTCAAAAGTGTATTCGAGGAACTCGTCCAAATTCCCATCCACACGATAGGCTTGGCGTTTCGCAACAATACTTTGATGAGCCAGGTCTAGTTGACCGACGAGGTGTTCTTCAGCGGCATTAGTTCTCACGTTGTCGCGCGCGCAGACTCGAGCGCAGAAATAAGCGCTGAACGCATTGTAAGAACGCTGGCTCAGCAATTGCTCAACGCCATCGGAAGCAACGAACTTTGCTGCTTCCGGGAACCTGCCGAAAATCAACGATTCCAAATAAGTGCCAGCAATCATTTGCGCTAACAGGTCTTCGGCTTCGAGCCGCTCGGATTCTTCGCCAAACATAAGTTGTGCAGCCAGACTATCGCGCAAGACGAAATGTGTCTTCATCACACCGTCGCGCATCACCCAAAGCGGCATTGCGACGCCAAGACCGAATTCGGGCGGCGTGGATTTGATCGGTGCCGTGTCAAAGCCGCGATCCACCTCATTCAGGGCGGATTCATAGTCATGAGCAACTGTGAATCCGTCAAATCGGCAGAACGTTTGTGTCGGTACCAGTCGTATGATCAACTTGCTTAGATTGTCGCCCAGCTGTCTTGCAAAGTCCTCATCGCCAGCGTCTTTGAGCGCGATGGAAAAACTCAGATTATGGTCCGCATTGTCGTCTTGTTCCAGGTCGAAGATTGACTTCTGGTTGGCTGCGTTTTCGCTTGGCGGAAGAAGGTCGAGGGAAACACCTGCCAGAGCGTCGTCGATTAGTCCTGTGATCTTGCTGCGAACCTGTTCACCTAAACCTTCGTGGTGAAATGCCAAGGCATCGCTACGTTGACTCGATAGAAAAAAATCAAGGCATACGGTCGTTGCGATGTCATTGATGCCCTCGACAGCAAAAGCATCGGCACCCGCGCGGGTGCCCACCAGTATCCGATCCGGCGCAACGGGTAGAACTACATATCTCAGTTTCTTTCCACCCAGAAAAAGTGGCTGCCAGCCTTCATCTTCATCGAAAGAAATACATACGCAGTCCGGAAGGATTGCCGGCACCATTTTGTGTGGTTCTACCGTCCATTGCAATCCGGCGAGTTTTTCGATGATGCCGTCAGGCGCGAGCGTTCTGGACAGAGCTTCAATGTGTGCCGATGTGGCTAAGGCCTTCGTGTTTCCCAAGAACTGATCGACGAGCGGCAGAACAGTGCTTTGCGCCTCTTCAAGCATTGAGGCTCCGTTCTCTCGGAAATGAAAATAGAGCACACGGGCAAGTGTTTCCTTGCTGACGCCAGACAACACATCATATCCATTTTTTGTGATGCCGTCCAAAATGATGTCTTGAAGTTTATTGGGGATACAGTTGGCTGATAGTCTTCCGATCCCGAAAACCTCAGCAGGGTTTTCGACTAGCTTACCTATGGCTTGCGCCATACTCGCCGCCCCCTCCATTATGAACGTTCTCGAATGCGCGGAGCGAATGGACAAGTGGGTGGCGACTTCGCCAACCATTAGTGGGTCTGCCTCCTCACCGATGTTAAGGGCGCGCAGCACGTCAACCATCTTGAACACGTGCGTTTCGTAATCCGTGATGAGATCGTCAAGCGTTGGCGTCCCATCCTCTGACGGTTTCGAATAGAAATGCTTCTGTTTAGCCGCATCACCACGGTCAACCGGAACAGGATGGTCAAGGTTACGACGATACATCCACAGCTTGTCAGACCCATCCTGAATGACGAAAGGTTTCAAGAAATGTCGCGGAATGAAGTGCTGCCCGCTCCCAGCCATTAGACACGTTCTCCAGATTGGTTTTTTCAAAGTCAGCGACGACAGATCGCCAAGCGCTCAGCGTCTGTTCATAGAAGTGCCGTCACTATAGTAGCTCATCTTGGATTTGTAGTACCGGCTTAGGTCATAAAATCGAAGAAAACTGCGCCTTTCAATTTCTTGGAACTTTGAATGGTGTGGTCTGCGAACGGCCGCTATTTGGGCTGCAACCGCAGCACTTTGCTTCGTTGGCCAATGGCCGGAATGGGCCGTTCGCAACAACTTGAATTTTCTGCGTATGCGAAATGCTGCGCTTCCAGCATCCGGAAGTTTTTGCTCCTAGCTGTCGATCGCCGCGCGCTGCCTCAATGTCGGCTTTTTGATCAATAAGTTCAGCTGTTTTGCTGCGTGGCTTTCTCTTTGTTGCTGAGGAGGGCGGACCGCGTTGACGGCCCGCCCTTCTTAATAGCTTTCGGGCCGGATCCCCTGAAAAGCAAAAGCGGGCTTTTTGTCCTTTGGAACTCAGACCCTGATCCAAAGGAAAATCCCCATGTCCAAACCCAGAACGGCCAACCCGGCTCTCGCAATCTCCGAAGCCGATCTCGCCTCTGCGCTAGCGCTTATCGGCACAGAGATCCACCACCAACCCCTGCGCAGCTCAGCGCTCGCGCGCGTCATGCGCGAGACGTTTCTTGGCAGCGATGCCGGCGGTGCCTGGGACTGGCGCATGGCATATGACCTGATGCAGGCCGCGGCTGTCCAGGTGCTGCTGCGTGGGGACGGCGTGGCAGGTGACAGCGCCGCTGCAAGGCTGCTTGCCTCGCGGCTGCTGACGGAAACGCGCCGGTCAGAGCAGCAGATCCGGCTTCAGCAGTTTTCCACGCCGCTGACTTTCGCGACCATGGCGGTGCGGGCCGCAGCGATCCGCAAGGGCGAGACCGTGCTGGAGCCCTCGGCGGGCACCGGTGCACTGGCCGCTTTCGCCGCCCGGACTGGTGCCGCGCTTTTGCTCAACGAGATCGACCCCTTTCGCCAGCGCCTCCTGCGCGCGGTTTTCGGCGGCGAGGTGACGGGCCATGACGGCGAGCATATCGACGATCTGCTGCAGTCGCCGCTTCTACCCGAAGTCGTGGTGATGAATCCGCCCTTCGCCTCCTCGGTCGACCGCTCCCGGGACAAACACATCGCCGCCAAACATCTCGTCGCGGCTGCCAAGCGTCTGGCACCCGGTGGGCGGCTGGTGGCGATCATGCCGCCGGGATTCACGCCCGAACGCGATGCCGCGCATTGGTCACGCGCCTGCGCTCTCCTGACGCCGCGATTGGCGCTGACGATGCCGGGGCAGGTCTATCGCAAGCTCGGCACAACTGTGGAAACCCAGCTCATGGTCTTCGACAAGGTGCAGGAGGACGGCGAGATGATCCGCGCCAGTGTGCGGGATCTGGATGAAGCCTTGGCATATGTCGATGCCGTAGCCGCAACCCGGACCGAGATGCGCCCTGCCCAACGGGCTGAAGCGATCCCTCATGCTCGGCCGACCGTTCCATCATCTGCCCCGCGCAAGACCGTCGCTGCGCCTGTTGCCGCCTCCAAACCCCGCGCCAATGCCGTCCGTCCGCTCTGCTTCACAAGCTTTGAGACCCCGCGCGACAACACGCCCATCTCGGACATCTATGCGCGCTACCGTCCTCAGCGGATCGAGATCGCGGATGCGCAGGAACATCCCACGCCGCTCGTCGAGAGCATCGCCATGGCCTCGGTTGCCCCGCCCATGCCCTCAAACACGGGCAGTGATGACTTGCGCTTGCCCGCCCGGTTGATCGAGGAGGGACATCTCTCCGAGGCGCAGCTCGAGACCATCATCATGGCGCATGATGCCCATGGGCGCGACCTGCCGGGGCGGTTCACCATCGATGACGACCAGACCAAGCTGACGCGCGCCGATGATGACCCTAATGCACGGGCCTATCGCCTTGGCTATTTCCTCGGCGACGGCACCGGTTGCGGCAAGGGGCGCGAATGCGCGGGGCTCATCCTTGTCAACTGGCTGGCCGGGCGCAGGAAGGCGATCTGGGTCTCCAAATCCGCCACGCTCATCGAGGACGCGATCCGCGACTGGACTGATCTCGGCGGCTCGCCTGCCGATATCCAGCCGCTTTCCAAATGGAAACCCGACCAGCCCATACCGATGGGCAACGGGATCCTCTTCGTGACCTACGCCACGCTGCGGTCCGCGGGCAAATGCGGCACCACACGGCTGAGCCAGATCCTCGACTGGATGGGCGAAGACTTCGACGGCGTACTGGCCTTTGATGAGGCCCATGCCATGCAGAACGCGGCCGGGTCCGAGCAGGGCAGGGGGGTCAAACCCTCCCAGCAGGGCCTTGCTGGCCTGCGGCTGCAACTGGCAGCACCCCGCGCTCGCGTCTTCTACATCTCGGCCACGGGTGCCACGAGCGTGCACAACCTCGCCTATGCCGCGCGGCTGGGGCTCTGGGGGCAGGGCCCCGAATATCCCTTCCCGAGCCGCGAGAGCTTTGTGTCGGCGATGGAAGCCGGCGGCGTTGCCGCCATGGAGGTGGTCGCCCGCGATCTCAAGACGCTCGGCCTCTACACGGCGCGCGCCCTCAGCTTTGATGGCGTGGAGTATGACGTGCTCGAACACGCGCTCACTTCGGCCCAGATCGAGATCTACGACGCATACGCGGCTTCGTTTCGGACGATCCACCACAATCTCGAGGCCGCGCTGACAGCGACCGGCGTCAACGACGCCTCGGGAGAGACTAATGCCTCGGCCGCACGCGCCTCGGCCAAGTCCCGCTTCGAGAGCACGAAACAGCGCTTCTTCAACCATCTCCTGATGGGCATGAAAGCCCCGACCATCATCCGCGCAATCAAGGACGATCTGGCGGCGGGCAAGGCTTGCGTCATCCAGGTGGTCTCGACGGGTGAGAGCCTGCTGAAACGACGACTTGAGACAATGGACCCGGAGGATGAACTCGTCGAGGGTGCCTTGACGCCGCGCGATTATGTTCTGGGATACCTCGAACAGGCCTTCCCGATTCATGCGCAAAAGCTGGTCGAGATCGACGGCAACATGGTGGCGGAACCTTTGCGGGATGAGACCGGCGCGCTCGTTGTCTCGCGCGAGGCGCTCGCTTTGCGTGACGCGGCCATGATGGAATTGATGACGCTGGCGCCGATCCCCTCGGCGCTCGATCAGATCCTCTGGGCATTTGGCGATGAGGCCGTGGCAGAAGTCACGGGGCGGTTCATCCGGCCACTCAAGGCCGAGGATGGCCATCTCTTCATCGAGAAGCGCAGCGCCAGCAGCAATTCGTCCGAGACCCAAGCCTTCATGGACGGCGAAAAGGATATCCTGATCTTCTCCGACGCGGGCGGTACGGGCCGGTCCTATCACGCGGCGCAAACGGCGAAGAACCAGAAACGGCGGCGGCACTACCTGCTGGAGCCCGGCTGGCGCGCCGATGCGGCCATCCAGGGGCTGGGCCGTACGCATCGCTCGGCCCAGGTAAGCGCGCCCTTCTTCCGGGTCTGCACCTCAGATGTGCATGGCGAAAAGCGTTTCACCTCAACTATAGCCAAACGCCTCGACCAGCTGGGGGCCTTGACGAAGGGCCAGCGCGAGACCGGCTCGCAAGGCATGTTCCGCGAGGAGGACAATCTCGAAAGCCCGATCGCGCGGGCCGCACTACGTGGGTATTTCGCCGATCTTGCCGCCGGGCGCGCTGAGGCGATGAGCTACGAGAGCTTCACCGACTGGACGGCCCTACGGCTGATCGACAAGGACGGGGTGCTCCTTGAAGAGCTTCCCCCGATCCAGCGGTTTCTCAACCGGGTTCTGGCCCTGCCCATCCACATGCAGAACGCGCTCTTTGCCGAGTTCATGAGGCGGATTGCCGATCAGTCTGAGCGGGCGCGCGCGGCGGGCACGCTCGATCTCGGCGTGGAAACCCTGCGCGGCGAGAAGATCGAACAGGTCTCCACCGAGGATCTCTGGACCTGCCCGAAATCTGGCGCCGTGACGCGGATCATCGGACTTGAGGTGACGGACCCGGTCCACGTGCTGTCGGCGGATGACGCCCTGTCGCGCAACCCCGACAAGCTGCCGATGGTCAATCGCGCCTCGGGTCGCGCGGCGCTCATCTCGGCGCGGCCCATGCAGATGTATGACGAGGACATTGTCACGCTGATGCGCAAGGCGGTGCGTCCAAACGGGTCGAGCTACCTCGAAGAGGCACGGTTTGAGTCCTCGGCCTGGGAAGAGATCGGAAGGCCCGAGTTTGCAAGGCTTTGGGATGCCGAGGCTGCGTCCCTGCCAAAAACCACCACGACCAAGCTCTACCTGCTGACCGGGCTCTTGTTGCCGATCTGGAAGGACATTCCGACCACCAATGAGCGCATCTACCGGGTCACGCCCGACGGGGCGACCGCGATGATCGGGCGCACGCTGAGCGAGGAAGGGGCGGCCGCGCTGCGCGCCCGCTTCCTCGTCTCCAACCCGCAAACACCGCAGGAGATGTTGACCGCCGCCCTCGGCACCACCGCGCCTGTCGATCTGGGCCGGGGTCTGACCCTGACCCGTCGCCGGGTCGCAGGCGAGATGCGTCTCGAGCTGGGCGGTGCGGATCGGGGCATGATTGAAGGTCTCAAGGCCCTCGGCTGCTTCACGGAGATCATCGCCTTCCAGCTGCGGGTGTTCCTGCCGCATGGGGACGGGATCGACACGGGAAGCATTCTGGCCCGGATCGTGGGGCAGCGAGCCGCTAGAGCTGCAGAACAAGCCGCCTGAAAAGTCAAAGCGGGCTTCTGGTCGAGCGTCGCGGATCGGGGTTTGGCCGGTCTGCGCTTTCCGGGCGCGCTCTGACCAGTGCCACGCCCGGCCCCCCAAATTCAGACAAGAGGACAGACCCATGACCAATCCCCAGATCGACTATGCCGCAATGGCGGCTCAGTGGCGTGCAGAGCGCGAAACCACCTTGAAGGTATCCCGAACGGAGCTGCTCGCGCAACTACGTGCGCTTGGCATCAGCGAGGTCACTGCCGAATACGAAGGCTATGGCGACTCCGGCAATGTCGAGGATGTGACGGTGCGGCCTGCAGAGGTCCACCTGCCGGAACCGCTTGCCACCGAGGTGGGCGACTTCGCCTGGTCGCTCGCCTATCACCATCACCCGGGGTTCGAAAACAACGAGGGCGGCTACGGCACGCTGACCTGGGACTTGCGCAACGACAGCATCATCCTCGATCACGCGGACCGCTATGTCGAATGCTCGCACAGCTATGTCGATGGTCTTTGAGATGGCCCATCCGCTTCATCATGCTGAAAGCTCTGCCCGGAAATTCGGCGGGGTGCCGTCTGACTATCAGTCTGTGCACGATTGGTTTGACGCCTCGAAAGAGCACCTCGCGCTCTTCACGCACAGAGCTTTGCGCCATCACGCCCTTGGCCTGTTTGAAGCCGAACGTGTCTTCGGCCTGACCCTGACCAATAGCGCTGGTCGAGAAATCCCCGTGCGCTGGATCGGCGAGCAGCATGTCCGCGAAGACTGTCAGGGCCGTATCCCGAGCATGGCGGACTGGCTGCGACGGATACAGCCTGAGCCATGGATGGCCAATGGCCACATCGACCGGCATTCCGGCGATGAGCCCTGCGGCGACCCAAGGGTCGCCTGGGCATCTGAAGTCGCCGCCGGAAGAACGGTTCTTGGTCTGAAGGATTGGATGGCGGCGCACGCGACGCAAGCCACGCAAGTTGCCTGACAGCACTCGGCCGTTTGCCAAACAAATCTTGCATGGAAGCCCGGTCGGAAGATCGGACTTCTTGCGTCGTTTCCCCACCATTCTTCGTAAGGAGGCTCGCATGACACTCGAAGACATCAAGGCGGCCGTCGATGCCGGCCAGACCGTGCATTGGGCCAATACCGGCTACGTTGTCCATAAGGACCGGCTCGGTCAGTACCTCATCACCTATGTGCCGAACGGTAGCTGCATCGGTCTGACCGACCGGGGCGGGCACGGGTTGAACGGAAAAGAGGCGGAGTTCTTCATCGCGCGATCCGAGGACGGCGCGGAAAATCCGGGCAGTCAATCAAGACCAGACGGGCAGGGGCGTAGCACCCGGAGGCGCGGGGGCTTTCCCACTCGGACGGCAGGCCTGACCCGCGGGCGGGGCTGAAAGGAAAGCAGGCTTTCTAATTTGTGATCCCTCAAGGGGTCGAGAAAGCAATCCCGGATGCGCTGGCAAGGACGTCAGACACCGGCCAATCCAAAAGGAACCATCCCATGTTCGCAGGAACCCTCACTCGCAATGTCGAGACCGCAGCCGCTCCGTACACCGGCATGATCCATTCGACGCGCTTCGATATCGCCATCCAGCTTGAAATCCGCCCGAAGATGTCCGCGCGCAGCCCGGATTTTGACGTGACGGCAGTCAACAAATCAGGCCGCAAGGTGCGCATCGGCACGGCCTGGAACGAAACCGGCAATAGCAGCGGAAACCGCTACATCTCGATGCAGATCGATGTCGGCCTCGGCCCGTTCCGGGTCAACGCGGTGCAGACGAAAGAGGCGCGTGCGGCGCAGAGCGGCGCGTTCGAGATCATCCCGCTGGTCTCGAACGGCCTGATGAAATCCGGCTCGATCTCGGGCGAGCTCACCGCCATGGACGCCGACAACGCCTTCACGGGCTACATCGCCAACATGATGTTCGATCTGGAGTTCATGCTGATCGAGAACAGCTACAAATCCGAGGAAACCCACCCCGATTACCGGATCGAGGTCAGCTCGCCCCGGGGCACACCGATCCGCGTCGGCTCGGCGTGGATGGCGAAAAGCAGCCGCACGGGCAATGACTACCTGTCGCTGCTGATCAACACGCCCGATGGCGACCTGCGCGTCAACGCCGTGCAGAACGAAGAGCAGCGCGGCGGGCAGACCTTCTCGATCATCCCGTTCATCGACAGCGGTGAGCAGCCGCAGGACGCAGGCGCGGGGCTGTCGCTGGTCGCCTAATCGGCGCGCGAGGGGGAGAAGACCTGAACCGAAAGGGGAGCCGTGGGACCACGGTTCCCCTTTTCCCATGTCCGTTGGCGTGAAGGACGCCACCCGCTTGCGATCAGGTGCAAATGCGATACAATAATATATTAACGCAATATTGAGGGCGGGCGCGTGGCGGCTAGATCAGGGACGGTTCTATGGTTTGACAACCTTGATGTTGAGGCAGAGGTTGCAGATCTCCTCGCCCATATCGAGCGCTGCACCGGATTTGCGCTACCCGCCCGACAGCGCGCCGTCATCATGACCCATGCAAGGGCAAAGCTCGACAGGACAAGGCAGGCATTTCTGGAGGCCAAGGCGGCGGGAAAGCCGGTGTCCACATCGCGCCGCGCTTATCTGACCGAAGTTCAGGACACGATCTTCATGGCGATCCCGGAGGAGAACCTCGCGCGGATGCCGCTGCGCGAGCAGGTTCTCAACGACCCGTCATTTTACGCGGATGCCATGCACCGCGCCGCCGCGATTAGCGAGGATGAGCTTTTCATGGCGTTGTCCTCTTCGCTGAAAGACATGACAGTCCAAGACGCCCGGGCCTTCGTCTCGAAGCTTTGGCACAGCACGATCGATGACAATGCCCGCAAATTCGCCGAAGCCCTGAAGCGCCCCGAGCGTGAACCGCAGCCCTTTCGTCCGGGGAACACCGTGTAAGATCGAGGCCGTTCTCTTGCCTTGGGCCTTGACCAAGTTGGCCGCCTCAAACCCCCTTTCCCGGAGGTGGCACCCTGTGCAGCGTGCGGAAGCCGTTGAAGGTGCTGTGGTGACGTCTACTGTCGCCAACATGATGAACCGGGATCACATGCGCGCCTTCTTCCGGCGCGCCGCAGCGCTTGTCGCCTTTGTCGCACTGCTCTGGGCGATTCACCTCGTCAATTGGATCATTGGTTACGGCTTGAACCCGGCCTTCGGCCTGATCCCCCGGCACGTCAGCGGATTGGATGGCGTCATCGCCATGCCCCTCCTGCATGGAAGTTTCGCGCACCTGATGGCCAATACGCCGCCGCTCCTGGTGATGGGTGGGCTGCTGGTGGCCACGACCACGAGGGCCTTGCTGCCGGTGAACGCAGTGGTGATCGGCCTCGGCGGCGGACTCGTCTGGCTGTTCGGAAGCTCCGCCATCCATATCGGTGCGTCAGGGCTCGTCTTCGGCTGGTTTGGCTTCCTCGTCGCGCGCGGCTTCGTGGATCGCTCATTGATCACGCTGGGCGCGGCACTGGTGGTCGGTGTCCTCTATAGCTCCATTCTCTGGGGCGTTCTTCCGGGCCAACCCGGCGTCTCTTGGGAGGCTCATCTGTTCGGCGCTTTGGCCGGCGCGGCCGCCGCATTTCTTGTACGAACGCATCTCCATGTGCCGCGCCTCGGCGGTGTCGATCTGGACTGAAGCCCTACACTCGGCCCTTAGCGTTCGCTCATACCATGAATCATTAACGGCAGCTTTGCGAAGATGGTCAGGGCAAATTGCACCCCCTGATAAGTCCAAATACTGGAGGAAATGGGCCTGACGTAGAACCCTCTCCGCCATAAATTATTGAAAGAGTTGAAAGAAGAAGCTCAAGTTAGGCGCTCGGTCAGGATACAATATGCAGCAATTCCGGAGATGTAATCTTCGCGGCCAAACGCGCATCAAGGCTGAAGTGACAATCAGCCGATGAAGTCAGCGCGTCGCTCGAGCAGGCTTTCGTAGAGAAAATCGACAAAGAGCCTGACCCGATGCACCCGGCGCAGATCGCCGTGCATCAGCACCCAGGTCGAGCGGCTCTGGTCGAGGTCGGTTCCCGGCACCCGCTGCAACTCGGGAAAGACGCTTTGCACCCAGGCCGCCAGAAAGGTCATTCCTGCCCCGGCCCTGGCGAGATGCATGTGCATCGCCGGATCGGCGATGGCATGGCGCACCTTCGCATGTGGAAAAGGCGAGGCCGCGATCATCGCCTGCAACTCCGGCACCTCGCCGTAGCCAAGCCAGGTCAGTCCCTCGCCACGCGGCCCGGCATCGTGCAGATGCCTGTCGATGTAGCTACGCGAGGCGAAGACGCCCAGCGACAACGGAAACAGCTTGCGCCCCACGGCGTCGCCGGTGAGGTCGCGCACATGGCGGATCGATATGTCGGTTTCCAGCCTTTCGATCGAGTCGATAGCGTAGGACAGTTTCATGTCGATGTGGATGTCGGGATAGAGCGACAGGAACTCGCCCATAACCGGCGCCAGCAGGAAATGTGCCGTCATCGGGTCGGCCGACAGTCGGATGCGGCCCGCCGCCTCGCTGTCGAGCCCACGAACGGCGTTGAACCCCTGACGCAGGGACGCTTCCGCCTCTAGCGCCTGAGGAAGCAGCTTGCGGCCCGCCGCCGACAGCTCCAGCCCCCCTGCACTGCGCCGGAACAGTTGGACACCCAGTTGCGCTTCCAGCCCCTCGACCTGCCGACGCACCGTTGCATGGGTGCCGTCCAACTGCTCGGCAGCCCCGCGCAGCGATCCCGCCCGCGCAACGGCCAGAAAGGCCGGAAGAGATTTCCAATCCACCATATGGAACGATTATGAACCACGCCGGGCCAAAAATGGCAATATTTGGTGGAAATTCGACCCGATAGATTGGGGGCACTCACACCGAAAGGAGAACCCCATGACTGCTACCCTCACCGCATGGAGCATCGAACGCTATGGCGCCCCCGAGGTCTTGAACCCCGTGACCCGGGCGATGCCGACGCCCGGCCCCACGGAAATCCTGATCCGCATCCGCGCCTCGGCGGTGACCCGGGCCGATGGCATGATGCGCGCCGGACGGCCGCTGTTTGCGCGGCCGTTCCTCGGCCTGCGCCGACCGCGCCAGAACCTGTCCGGTACCGGGCTTTCGGGTGAGGTGATCGCAATCGGACACAAGGTTGGCCGGTTTGCCGTGGGCGACGCCGTCTTCGGCGAGGCGGGGATGAAGTTCGGGGCCAATGCCAGCCACATCTGTCTTGATGAAGCGAGCGTGCTGATGAAGAAGCCCCGCGCGCTGGCGCATGAGGACGCCGCCGTGATGTGCGACGGTCCGCTGACATCGTATCATTTTCTGCATGAGGTCGCGCAGGTGCGGCCGGGGCAGCGCGTGCTGATCCTTGGCGGATCAGGCAGCCTCGGCACTGCGGCGGTGCAGATCGCCAAGGCGGCCAGATCCCATGTTGCTGCAACCTGCAGCACGCGGAACACCGCCTTTGTCGCGGGACTGGGTGCGGACCGGATCATCGACTACACCCAAGAAGATTTCACCACTCTGCCAGAGCGCTACGATGTGATTTTCGACACGCTCGGCATCAGTACCTTCGGAACAGCCAAGGCCCGGCTGACGAATAACGGGCGCTATGTCTGCCCCGTGCTGACGCTGCCGCTTCTGGGCGCGATGTTGCAAAGCCGCCTGATCGGCCATCGCCGCGCCTTGTTCGCCGCTGCGGGCCTGCAGTCGCCGGAGATCCTGCGCGCCCACCTGGTACATCTTCTGGCAATGCTTGAGGCCGGAACCTTGTCGCCCGTGCTCGACCGGATCTATCCCCTGACCGATCTGATTGATGCGCACCGCCACATGGAAACGGGACACAAGCGCGGGAACGTCGTCGTCGTTTGACCTCCGCTGCCCTCGCCGCCAACTGACCGCCGCTAGGCGTATCGAACGGGTTCCACGCCATCATCAAACTGGACGCGCCTCGTTCGAAATGCCGTGCCTTCGACCACTTCGGGCCGACTGATCCGGTCCATGCGGAAATGCCGGAAATCCTCGCGCATCGGATCCCAGGCGACCAGGTACCACAGTGGCGGTAGGATCAGCATGGCCTGCGGCTCGACCTGCCTTTCGGTCTCGGTCCCTTTGGCGTCGCGATAGCGGAACCTCAGGCACAAGCGCTCGAGAAACGACTGCTCGAATGCGGGCAACAGGGCGGCCTCCATATCTCCAAGGTTCGACGTGTCGACTTGGGGAGCCAGGGGCCCGACATAGAGACAATCGAGGAGGCGGCGCAGATCTCGGAGCTTGTCGGATGGCAAGGCCTTCTCGATCTTGGCAAGCCCGGCATCGGCAAGGCTTGCGAACGGAAGCGTCCGGGCGGCGCGCATGCTTGAGACGCCGATGATGAGCGCGAACACCTCCGCGACCGAAAGCCGGACCGTGGTCTGCACCGAGCCCGGATCGAGGTACAATCCGCCGCCGCGGCCCTGTTCGGCGTGGATCACATAGCCCTCGTCGCGCAGCGCCGACAGGTCTCGCATGATCGTGCTGCGCGACGCACTGACCTCTCGGACCAGCGCGTCGATTGTGCTTGTTCCGTTACGGCGCAGGGTCCGCACGATGGCGTCTTGTCGGCTACGGCTCTTCATGGAGGCTTAATACCATACAAAGGTGTCAGGATTTGAAACCTTTTTGAGATAGGCGAGCGTCGAGGCAATTAACAAAGGATAGACTGCCATGAACCGAAACGCTGATTTCCCCGCGCCCACGCTCGTTTCGCTGGGCAATTCCCACCTTGAGGTCTTCGAGGCCGGTCGAGAGAATCGAGGAAACCCGATCGTGCTGTGCCACGGATGGCCCGAGCATGCCTATTCGTGGCGCCACCAGATACCGGCGCTGGCGGCGGCGGGTTACCACGTCATCGCTCCAAACCAAAGGGGCTACGGGAACTCGTCACGCCCGACTAAGGTGGAAGACTACGACATCGCTCATCTGACGGGCGATCTCGCAGCGCTTCTCGACCACTTCGGGTACGAAGCGGCCACCTTCGTTGGTCATGACTGGGGCGCAAACGTCGTCTGGAGCATGGCACTCCTGAATCCGGCTCGTGTGACCCGGATCATCAACCTGGCGCTGCCCTACCAGCCTCGCACCCCAGTCCCATGGATCGAGTTCATGGAAAGCGTATTTGGGCCCGACAACTATTTCGTCCACTTCAACCGTCAGCCCGGTGTCGCGGACGCTGTGCTGGATGGCCACACCGATTGCTTCCTACGCAACCTGTTCCGCAAGAACCTGCCGCCTGCGCCGCCCGAGCCGGGCATGATGATGATCAACCTCGCCACGGCCGCAGCCCCCGCAGGTGATCCCGTGATGAGCGACGCGGATCTTGCCGTGTTCATCGCGGCCTTCGAGGCAACCGGGTTCACGGCAAGCATCAATTGGTACAGGAACATGGATCGCAACTGGCACATTCTGGCGGAAGTGGACCCCATCGTCCGGCAGCCGGCACTCATGATCTACGGAACGCGAGACATGATTCCGCCGTCTGAAACCATCGCGGATTTCGTCCCGAATGTGGAGGTGCTCAGCCTCGACAGCGGCCACTGGATCCAGCAGGAGAAGCCCAACGAGACCACTCGGGCGATCCTGGACTGGCTTGCGGTTCGGCAGGCGGCTTAGGCGGAGGTCACGGTCCATCGGCGGGCGCGAACGCAATCCGTTCGCGCCTTGCCGTGCCCGTGATAGGGTCGAGGTACATGCGACCCGCAAGGGGCGCTCACGCGAGGAACGACCGAGAAGAATGGACAAGCTTTCCGTCATGCACGCCTTCCGCCGCATCGTCGAACGCGGCAGCTTCGCGCGTGCGGCGGAGGATCTTGGCGTGTCGCCTGCGCTTCTGAGCCGCGAGATCAAGCTGCTCGAAGAGAGTCTTGGCACGACGCTGCTCACCCGAACGACCCGCTCCATGTCGCTCACTGATGCCGGGCGGCTCTACTACGACGAGGCGACAGGCATTCTGGATGCCGTTGCCGGGGTCGAGACGCGCATCCGCGATGGTGCCGGGGCGGTGCGGGGGCACCTCAAGGTCAACGCCTCCAGCTCGTTCGGGCAGACCGTGATCGCGCCGATCCTGCCCGGGTTTCTCGACGCCTATCCCGATCTGCGTCTGACGCTGTCCATGGACGACCGGGTGGTGGACATGGTCGAGGGCGGGTTCGATGTCTCGATCCGCATCCGGCCTGCCATGCCGGACTCGGCGCTGGTGGCGCGCAGGGTCGGGACGATGCGGCAGCGGATCTTCGCGGCACCCGCCTATCTGGAACGGGCGGGCGTGCCGGTTGTCCCGCAGGACATCGCCCGGCACCGGGTGATCGGCTTCCTGCTTGCGGACCACCTGACCACATGGGCGCTGACAGGCCCTTCCGGCACGGTCACGATCGACGTCGATCCGCCGGTTCGTGTCGGCAACAGCCTCGTCCTGCGCGATCTGCTGATCGCGGGCCAGGGCATCGGCACCTTGCCGGACTTCGTCTCAAACGAGGCCGAGGCGCGGGGCGCGCTGGTGCGCGTCCTGCCCAACTGGGAGCTTCCCGCGCCGGAGATCTTCGCCGTGACGGCCTCGCGGCTGGGGATGGACGCGAAGGTCACGGCCTTCCTCGACCACCTGCGCGCGACGCTCCGGTCCTGACATTCTTCAACTGGCGTAAAGAATGAAGTGACAGTCAGCGGGTTATTGCGGCCCGACCGATCCCCCATCCTCTCAGGCATCGAAACCCAATGCACTGAGAGGATCCCATGACCCGCGTTCTTGTTCTTTACTATTCCAGCTATGGCCATGTCCGCGCCCTTGCGCAGGCCGAAGTCGAAGGCGCACGCAGCGTGCCCGGTACCCATGTCGACATGCGTCGCGTGCCTGAAACTGTTCCCGAGGAAATCCGACAAAAGGTCGGCTTCGCCCCAGATGACACGCCCGTGGCTGCGCCGGCCGATCTGGAGGCCTATGACGCCATCATCTTCGGCACGCCGACGCTCTTCGGCATGATGGCCGGGCAGATGAAATCCTTCCTCGACCAGGCTGGTGGCCTCTGGGCACGGAATGCTCTGGTCGGCAAGGTCGCCGCCGTCTTCGCCTCCACCGGCTCGCAGCATGGCGGGCACGAGGCGACGCTGCTTTCCACTCAGATCCCGCTCCAGCATTTCGGGATGCTTATTGCCGGAATGCCCTACACCTTCGCCGGTCAGACGACGGCCGAAGGGATCGTCGGCGGTGCGCCCTATGGGGCGGGCACGATTGCAGGCGCAGACGGCTCGCGCGAACCGACAGAGACCGACCTCGCCGGCGCGCGTTTTCAGGGCGCGCATGTGGCCCGGATCGCCGCGCGGCTGGCTGGGGGCAACCTGTCAGAGGAGGCCGCGTGATGGCTTCCCTCACCGTCGACTTTTTCCACGATGTCGTCTGTTGCTGGTGTTTCAACATCTCGTCGCGGATGCGGGCGCTTGCCGCCGAATTCGACCTCGACATCCGGCACCGCACCTTCGTCCTGCAAGCCAGTCGCGCCGAGATGGCCACCCGCTGGGGCACGCCCGAGGACGCCCGCGAGACTATCCTCGGGCACTGGGCGGTCTGCCGCGAGGTCAGCGACCGGCCGGAGCTGGTCGATATCGACGCGATGCGCGCAGCGCCGTTCGATTATCCCCACGGCATGACCGCGGCGCTGGGGTGCAAGGCGGCGGAGCGGCTTGGCGGACAGGCCGCCCACTGGGACATGTTCGACCGCCTGCAGCGCGCGCATCTGATGGAGGCGCGGAACGTCGCTGACCCAGCAACGGTGCTGCACGCCGCCCGGGAGTTGGGCTTCGAAGCTGCGGCCTTCGTCGATGTTTTCGAGGACCCGGAAACCCTTCGTGCCGTCGAGACCGACCGGCAACACGCCCGTGCCCTCCAGGTCCGGTCCATTCCAACCCTCATCGTCCGCGAGACCGGCGCCCGGCTCGTCAACGGACCGCGCGAGGATCTGGCCGCGCAACTGCGCGCCGCCCTCCGCCTCGTCGCCTGAAAGGAAATGCCATGACCCTCTCATTCCTCCGCACTGCAGCCCGGCACCGGCACCGCATCCCGCGCGGCGTTCCGCGCGACCTGCCGCCTCACCTGATGCGCGACATCGGCCTTGATCCCTGGCCGGACCGTCCGCGCTTGCCCTTCCATCCGCTTTGGTAAGCCCCCGCCAGGAGATACAGCCATGTCCCGCACCACCGACATCCTTCTCACAGCGCTCGCCCCGGCGGTCTGGGGCAGCACCTATCTCGTCACGACCGAGGCGCTGCCTGCGGCATATCCCGTGACCCTTGCCGCGCTTAGGGCCTTGCCAGCCGGACTGCTGCTGCTTGCTGTCACGCGTTGCCTCCCACCCCGTGCCTGGCTCGGTCGCATCTTCCTGCTCGGCAGTTTCAACTTCGCGCTGTTCTGGGCGCTGCTGTTCGTGGCCGCCTACAGGCTTCCCGGCGGGGTAGCGGCCACACTCGGTTCTCTGCAGGCGATGATGGTGATCCTCATGGCGCGTGGGTGGCTCGGCACGCCGATCCGGGCGGGTGCGGTTGCAGCGGCGGCCACCGGCGTTCTGGGCGTGGCGCTGCTGCTGAACGGTCCCGACGCCGCACTGGACCCCGTCGGCATCGCCGCTGGGCTCGGTGGCGCGGCATCCATGGCGGCGGGCACGGTTCTCAGCCGGAGATGGCAGCCGCCGGTATCCGCTCTCAGCTTCACCGCGTGGCAGCTGACTGCCGGGGGTTTGATCCTGTTGCCGTTGGCGCTAGTCATGGAACCCGCCCTGCCGCCGCTCACGGCGACGAACCTGGCCGGGCTGGTCTGGCTCGGCCTTATCGGCGCTGCGGCCACCTATGCGCTCTGGTTCCGGGGCGTCGCCCGGATCGAGCCAGGCGCGGTCTCGATGCTGGGCATGATGAGCCCGGTGACGGCGGTGATCCTTGGCTGGGTGGTGCTGGGCCAGTCGCTGTCCCTGCTGCAGGGACTCGGCGCGCTGATCGTCCTCGGCTCGGTCTGGGCAGGTCAACGGGCGAACCGCCCGACGACGCAAGCGTCGGCAAAGCCAGAGGCGGGTCCCGCCCCAGCTGGCGGAACGATCATGAACCGCACCGGTGCGTTTCTGGCAATGTTCGGTGCGAATCCGTTCCGGTATGTCATGGCCAATCGCGCCGGAAGGAGGCCCTGATGACCGATCCCGCACTGACGCCCGAGTTTGCCCGCCAAGCCCGCCTTGCAGGCATGCTGTACCTGCTCATCATCGTCGCAGGCATAGGGGCCGAGCTGGGCCTGCGTGGCCCGTTGATCGCCCTTGGCGATGCGGCAGGCACCGCGGCGGCGATCCTGGCCGCCCCGGGTCAGTTCCGGCTGGCCATCGCCGCCGATCTGGTGATGGCGCTTTGCGATGCCGGACTCGCCATACTGCTTTATCTGATCTTTCGGGCCGCGTCGCCGGGGCTTGCACTGTCCGCGATGGTGTTCCGACTGATCCAGACCGTGCTGATCGCCGCGAACCTCATGGTCCTGC
Source organism: Actibacterium sp. D185-2 (assembly GCF_054954595.1). Classification (NCBI taxonomy): domain Bacteria; kingdom Pseudomonadati; phylum Pseudomonadota; class Alphaproteobacteria; order Rhodobacterales; family Roseobacteraceae; genus Actibacterium; species Actibacterium sp. D185-2. The sequence goes on along the minus strand of NZ_JBPWNX010000013.1, from coordinate 12,260 downwards.
AAGCCGCGTGGCTTCTGATTTCTGGCCCCAACGAGCTTGCCGATGCCAACGCGCTTGCGCTGGTGCTCCTCGATCTGCACGGTCATGGCTATGATCTCGGCCTCGTTTTCTTTGGCGTCAACAGCTTGATCATGGGTCTGCTTGTCTGGCGATCAGGTCATTTTGCGAAGGCCTTGGGGGCCGGCCTGGCGATCGCCGGGCTCGTCTATCTGATCGGCAGCGGCCTGCGCTTCTTCTCCCCTGAATGGTCCCAGGCATTCGTACCGGCGTATCTACTGACGATCCTCGCCGAGACGGCGTTCTGCATCCGGCTGCTTTTTCAAAGGAACAGCCACCAAGAAAGGAATGCGGTGGCATGATCTGTCAATGCCTTGGCGGACGAGGCCAATACTTTGGCATCAGATCCCGCTACAGGCCAATCCTGAAATCTTTTCATCCGTAATGAGGGAGACATAACAATGTTGTCTGAATCTCCGACGCTGCACATGCTGTGCGGTAAGATCGCATCCGGGAAGTCCACCATGGCCGCCCAGCTTGGGGCCACGCCCGGAACGGTTGTTGTCGCTGAGGACTCCTGGCTCGATGCGCTCTTCGCAGATGAGCTGCATTCGTTGAAGGATTACGTGCGGTGCTCATCGAAGCTCCAAAGTGTCATGGGGCCTCATGTGGTCGCCTTGCTGAACGCGGGTGTGTCGGTCGTCCTCGACTTCCCGGCAAACACCGCCGCGCAACGCGCCTGGATGAGGGAGATCATCGCCGGCACTGAAGCCGCGCACCAGCTTCATGTGTTTGACGTGCCAGACGAAGTCTGCTTGGCTCGGCTGCGCGCGCGCAACGCGGCGGGAGACCACCCCTTCGCGGTCACGGAGGCACAGTTCCACGAGTTTTCCAGTCACTTCGCATCGCCGACTGCCGAAGAAGGCTTTGATCTGGTGGTGCATGGCGAAGCACTCGATCAGGTGCAGGAGACCTAAAAATCAGACCAGAAGCCGTGCGGAATACGCACCCTCAAAATCAATTGGTCGCAAACTATCTGCGCGCTGCACGCAAATCATCTTGCTGGCGGGTGTTCGCGGCTTCATCGCCATGCCCCACTAGTGTTTCCTGAGCCGCTTGGTGAGGCCAGACTACCCACATGACCTGCGCCCGCATCACCGCGTAGTCGCCTGCACATCAACCTTGGCATAAGCCTTGCGGCCTCCCCAGCTCGGCTTCGCGTGTCGCAGGGGAGAACGGCCCTTCGGGCCGTCGCGCATTCGGCCATCCGGCCTCACCGCGGCGTTGCGCCTGGCATCCCGGTTTGCCCGCCTCGCGAGCACGTCCCTCCCCGGCCGCTCCGCCGGATTGCGCTCTGGTCTGTTTTGGCCTGAGGCCAAAACGATCCCGCCGCTCCATCCGTCTCCCGCGTCCGGTCGGGCCGTTTGCCTGCTCGGGTCGGGCAAACCTACCGTCAAAACACACACACATGAGTGCGGAAGCATATCCTCCGGATGGCCCCCAAATCAGCCCGCGTCAAGGATCGCAAAACTTTTCGGCGAGGGCGGAGCCCGTGGCGCGGGGCGGTCCAGTGCGTGAGGGTGTGCGTGTGTCGGGTGTTGCGCACGGAAAACTTTTGCGCCCGGCAAGCCGGCGGCTGCGCCGTCCCTGACCCGGGCAGATTCGGAAACCAGGCATTCGGCCATGCCCCCACACTCACGTGGTGGCTCTATAACCGAACACTGGAGACCAGACATGGCTTACGACACCGCAAACACCTACGAGACCATCGAGCTTTTCGGACTGACCGAGAAGGACGCGCAGCTGCCGATCCCGGAAGATCACATCCTGACCGACCACATTATCCGCGAAAGCTTCGAGGCTTTGCTCGGTCAGCTGCGCGGGACCGGGCTTGAAGCCGAAATCGAACCGCTGGCCCATGGGCTCGCCACGATCCTGCAGCGCCGCAAGGTGGCGCTTGGCAAGGAGGTCGACCGCACCGCCGACAAGATCGGTGCGCTGGCAAAATCTCACGACGGATCGGAGATCGCCGAGACCGCGCTCGAAGAGGCGCAGGCGCGCTTTCTGCAGCTGCGCGAGATTGTCAGCGCCATCGAGGTGATGAGCGAGGCAGCGGCAGAATGCTACGAGATCGAGACGGGCCACGCCTTCATCCCGGCAGCCGGGTCGCGCGCAAGCGTCCGGGCGCAAGAGACCGGGGCGGTCTTCGAGGCGCGGCAGCTCCTGGAGCAGCACGACCGCGAGACTGCCGAGAAATCGAAAGTCGAGGGGGTTCCCCTGATCGTCTCAGGCGCCACCGACTGGACCGATGTCGATGTGATCTTCAACACGCTCGACAAGGTTCGCGAACGGATCAAGCAGAACCGTAACCAGGAGATCTTCCTCTGCCACAAGGGTGGCAAGCACGGGGCGGAGATGATTGCGGCTCGGTGGGCCCGGGCACGCGGGATAGCACAGGCGCGCTTCGATCCGCGCTGGTCCGCGCACGGGCGGGCGGCACCGTTCAAGTGCAACGACGAAATGCTGGACGACAAGTTCGCGGCGACGGGGGTTGTTCTCTTCGGAGGCAACGGGGTCGCGCTGAACCTCGGGCAGAAGGCGGAAGCGAAAGGCCTGACGGTCATGCGGGTTGCGGACCCGGCGAAGAAGACTGCGCAGGATTGAAGAGAGGGGGTCGCGCTTGGCGCGGCCCTTTCGTCATGTCTCATGGCGCGTGCGGTCGGTCACGCGTGATCGGCAGTCTGCGGCGGCCAGCACCGTTATCCCTCTACCCAGTCCGTCAGAGAGCGGTCCATCCGCATCGGTACGGGCTGGGGATGGTGCGCACCTCACGCACATCGTCAGCAGCGCAAGACGCGAGGGGTCGAGACGTCCCACTTGAGGCTGAAGACATGCAGGTCCCTCAGGGCGTGTTTCGGAACATCGCATCCACGCGGGCGGGCTCCGTGAGCACCTCGGCCAGGCTCGGCGGGACGCGGACGCGGATCGTGGCGGCCGCGTGATGGCAGAGGTCATCCGGGTCACTCCTTTTTGCTATGCATGTGGATCGCACGGGGTCGGCCCGTCCGTGCCCTCAGCTCACGCTTCGGCAAGCACAAATACGGCTTCCACGGCTGGCCGCGGACCCTCCGCATTTGCGCTTGCGACCGGGCCTCTTGCCCCCGTGCCGGGTGATCCCCATCGCAACAAGGAGTAACCCAAATGACCAACCACTACGTCGCCACCGTCCCCGTCAAGTTCACCGATACCGATGGCCAGGAGCGCACCCGTTTTCAGCGCGTGGGTGCGATGTTCCGCAACACCCGCAACGGGGATGGATCGGAGTTCTTCAGCCTCAAGCTCGACTTCCCGGTCGCGGTCTCGGAGCTGGTGATGTTCCCACCGAGCGCGAAAGATCCCCAGGACTAAATCCTCTGACGAGGATGGGCCGCCCCAGGACGATCTTGGGGCGGCCCGATCCCTGTTCCAGGGATGCCGGTCCCTGCGCGTTCAACGGACGCACTCCCCCGGAAGGATCAGGCCGCGACAGACCGGCCAGTCAGCCTCAAGGGGGCCATCCACAAAAACCTATCGGCCAGGGCCTCCCGGTTTTTGCGGCAGAGATTTGGGGACCCAAATCTGGCCCTCCTTGACCCTGCCTGTCCGCCCTGTCGGTGGGGTTTGCGCCCGCCCGCGGTTCCGTCCGAACACATGGGTGTTCGGCCAGAGCCTCGGGCGGGGCTGGTGGACGGGACCCCTAGGACAAGTGTCGCCCGGTGGTGAGGGCGGCAGAGCCGCGTCCCTGCGGGCCGCGGCGTGAAGCGGACACCAAGGCTGCCTGAGCCTGAATGCGACGTAAGTATATAATTGACAGATAGGTATATTATCGTAAGGTAGGGGCAGCCTTGGTGGAAGGTGGCAGGAAATAGGGGGTCTTTCTTCGCATGTCTCGCTCAAAACGTCTCACAGATGCGGACCGCATGGAGATCGTTCGCGAAGCTGCGGAAGGCGTTTCCACTTCAGTGCTGGCGGAACGGTTTGGCGTGTCGGTGCGGGCGATTCAGTACACGCTCAAAGCCGATGTCGAGCGCCAGACGGATGCCGCAATTCCGGTCTCAGCGGTCAGTGTGAAGGTCACGGCTGCGGAGCTTGCGGCGCTCGACGAGGTGCTGGCGAAGGCGGGGATCGAAAGCAGGGCCGAGGGGCTGCGGCGGCTCATTCAGGCGGCAGGCGGGGTGTTCGTTCCGGACGCGCAGATGGCAGCCGAGATGGCGCGCTACCGCGCCTCGCTGCACGAGGTCGGCAATGGGGTCGCGCAGATTGCCAAGCAGATGACGCAGGCCAATCGGCAAGGGCAGGGGGCCGGCTCGGAGTTCACCGAATTGCGCCTTGCCCAGATGCGCGGGCTGGCGCGGTTCATTCTGGATTCCGCTGACGAGATCGATCTGCTTGTGCGCCGCCGTCGGGACGCGATGCAGCTGCAGGCCACGGCCGCGCTGAGGGAGTTTGCCCATGCGGCTGAATGATGCCGTGGACGCCGTTACAGGCGAGGTCTTCCGGGATGGCTGGAGCCGCATCCGGGGCTCGATGCAGGGGTTGCATGTCGCCAAGCAGAGCCAGCTTGTGCGCGCGGCAGCGGGGCATCGGCCGGCGGTCTTCAAGGCGATCCGGGGCGGGGGTACGCATACCAAATCGCAGCTCTCAAACCAGCTCGACTACCTTACCACCAAGTCCACGCATATCGTCGACTCCAGCGGGTTCCTGGATGGCAAGGCGAAGCTCGAGGCGGGTGACATCAAGGACCTGACCGAGCGCTTTGCCAAGCGGTGGGATGCGGGCTTCAAGCCCAAGCTCGGACAGACCACCCACATGCTCATGTCCTTCCCCGTGGGCACGCGTGGGGAGGATGTGCGCGACATCGCGACGGACGTGGCCGAGCGGTTCTTCCAGACCGACGCGGGCCATTTCGACTACATCATCGCGGTGCATGAGGACCGCGATCACCCCCATGCGCATCTGGTGCTGAACCGCCGCTCGCAGGAAGGCGAGTTCTTCTTTCTGGGGCGCAACCACCGCTTCAACTACGACGATTTCCGCCTCGCCATGGTCGAGGAGGCGGAGAAGTACGGCGTGCGGCTGGAAGCCACGCGCCGGGTGGATCGTGGGGTCGTGCATTACCCAGCCCGCACCAGCGAAGTTTATGCGGCGAAAGAAGAGGGTCGCGCGCCCCGCGAGCGTGAACGCGTGGGGCAGGACCTGACCCGGACGCTGGCGGAGATCGCCAACACCAGAACCGTCTACCATTCGCTTGCCGCGGAGGCCTCCCGGGAGGCCCGGGAAGACATCGCCGCGGCACTCTTCCGCGCGGGCGAGGTGCTGGCGCGCGGCGGGCAGGTGGACCGAACAGGAGATGTGTATATGGCCGAGGATCAGAGTTTTGAGGATCTGAGAAGCCTCTATGCGGAAAAGCTCGCGCGGGTGCAGGGCATGATCGCCGAGAAGTCTGACGCGGAACGTCCCGTGCTGGAAAAACGTCTCATCGAGATCCAGACGCAGGTCCAGCACATGCAGCCTCTCGGTTTGCGATCATCCGCGCTGTCAGAGACCCCCTCGGAGGGCGGGATCTATTCCGAAGCCAATATTGACGCCAGCCAGCGCGAGCGTCTGGCAGAGCCCGATCTGAGATCGCGCATTGACGCGGCACTACGGGGCACCGGGATCAGCACATCGGAAGTGGTGGCCCGGATCGAGACGGGCGCCTCAAATGCAGCGCTCGAGCATCAATGGATCGCCAATGATCTCTCCAAAGTGGCTGAGGCGCGGGATCTGAACCTTGAACGCCGCGCCGATCTGGAACAGGCGCGCGACATTCTCAACGATGTGCATGTCGCGCTCGGCACGCTTCTGGAACGGGAAAACGTGCTGCGCCGGGATGGTGTCATGGAAGCGGAACCGGACAGCGAGCGGTTCCATTATCATGAGGGCGCGGTCCGGGCCATGGAAGGGACAATCCGTCAGGAGATGCGCGCAGACGGCCTGACCGCGCAGCAGATCGAGGACCGGGACTGGGAGGTTGTCTCACGGGCGGAGCGCCGGATCGAGACGGAGCAACGCGCGTATCTCGAAGCACACCCAGACCTGCTCGCACGTCCTGGCGATGTGATTGACCGGTCTGAGCCCTACAGGGAGACCGTCACCGATGCGGCCCGCGCCAGCGAGATCACCCGCGAAGTCGACCGGATCATGGAGGGACGCGACGTCCGCACGCCCGTTGCAGATGCTGTCACGGATGACTTGCGCGCGCGCTATCCGGACATGCCGTTCCACCTCGCCCGCGGGCTCGGCGCGACCTACGCGGCCGTCGTCGAGATCCGCGACACGGAGGTCATCAATCAGGTCCGCCGCGAAACCGAGATGCGCGACGGGCTTGGGTCTGGCACGCGCGACGCACTCGTCGCAGCCCGCGGTGAAACTGCGCCGCAGTCTGACCGTACCGAACGCCTCGCAGACGAGATTGCGCGTGTCCTGGAGCATGAGCGGGCGGGGGAGTTGTCCGCGCCTTTCGAGACTGCAGCGGAGCGGGACGCTTTCCGAACCGAGATCGCGCGGGTGCTTGATGACCGTCAACTTGAGCGGCTCACATCCGGCGATGCCGATGCGCTGGACAAGGTTCTCGAGGACCGCCTCGACCGGCTCTATGTCGCCAAGGTCTATCTGCAATCGGATGCAGCAACGGCCAACACGGAGGCCTTGCGCCAGGTGGTCGATGATCTTGCCGACACCGAGTACGAACGGCACCGCGCGACGGACGTGGATGGCGAGACCGAGCGGGGCCAGGTCCATTGAGTGCCGCGATGGGCAAGGCCCGGATCGCCACTGGTGCCTTCCTGGTGACGCTGGTGACCGCGGCCATGGGCTATACCATCGCCTCGGCGGTGCTGACCTACCAGGATCTCGGCTTCGGGGCCGAGATCGACTTTGCCTATATCGCGCAGAACTATCTGGCGATCCTCGATCGCCGCCCGGAGGACGCGCAACTTATTCACCTGATCATCGGCAGCTTCGCCGCCGCCGGCCTGATGCTGAGCCTCGCCTTGTCGGGCTCGGCCCTCACACGCTTTGGCCAGACCCATTGGCAAAGTGCGCGCGAGATGAAGGCCAATGGCTTCTTCGGGGCGCCGGGCACCGGGTTCATCCTCGGCAAGCTGGGGCCGCCGGGCTCCCGCGCCAACTACATCTGCTCCAAGGTCTTCCCCCATGCGCTGATCGTGGCCCCCACCGGGCGCGGCAAGACCACGGGCTTTGTCATTCCGAACCTGCTGACCTGGCAAGGCTCCGCCGTGACGCTCGATGTGAAGGGCGAGTGTTTTGAGGCCACGGCCCGGCACCGCGCAGCCCAAGGCGACAAGGTCTATCGGTTTGCCCCCACCGATTGGGAGGGCAAGCGCACGCATCGCTACAACCCGCTCTTGCGCATCTATCAACTGAAAGATCCCGCGCGCCAGCAAATGGAATTGCAGCTCCTGGCGACGCTTTTTCTGCAAAGCGACAACGACCGGGTGCAGGGCCTCCTCAAGGGCGGGATCGATCTCTTCGTGGCGGCAGGCCTGCTGGCGTTCCAGCGCAAGCGTCCGACCTTGGGCGAGATCTACCGCATCGCGGCCTCGGGCGGGAATAAGCAGAAGGAGTATTTCGCGCGCGGCCATGAGGTCGATAACAGGGCCGCCAAGCTGATCTTCACGCGGCTGGCCTCGACCAACAACGACACGCTGACCTCTTACGTCTCGCTCCTGATGACCTCGGGGCTGGACCAATGGCAGAACCCGGCTATCGATGAAGCGACGGCAGTCTCGGACTTTGATTTCCGGACGATCCGCAAGAAGCCCTTTTCGGTCTATCTCGTCGTCCAGCCGCTGATGGTGAAGCCGCTGGCGCCACTGATCCGCCTCTTCTTCTCTGATCTCCTCTCCGCCATGCAGGAAAAAGATCCCGGGCCTGACGAGCCTTGGCCCGTGATGATCATGCTAGACGAGTTCAATCGCCTCGGCAAAATGCCCATCGTGGTCGAGAGCATTGAGACTCTGCGCACCTATCGTGGTCACCTCGCCGTGGTCACCCAGACCATCCCCGCCCTCGATGAAATCTACGGCGAGAACACCCGCCGTGCGCTGCAGGGCAACGCGGGCGTGAAACTCTACCTGACGCCGTCGGATGAGAAGACCGTCGAGGAGCTGAGCAAGGCGGTCGGCAAGACCACGAAGACCGTCATCACGCGCTCCCAGTCCATCGGGAAAAACCCCTTCGAGGGTCGCAGCCAATCCACGCGGACCGAAGAAAGCTCTTTGTTGCCAGAAGATGAAGCGCGCCGTCTGCCCCTCGATGAAATCGTCATGGTGATCGATGCACAAATGCCTATTCGTGCGAAGCGGATCCAGTATTTTGATGATCAGCTGTTCAAGGCAATCCACGCGGCACAGACGGGGGAGTTGCCGTTTCCGAAGCCGGGAGGAGGGGGATCGCAAGGCACGCTGCCGCTGAGTGTGCGCGCCATGCCGATGACTCCGCCTTCGACGGGTGGAGGACACGGATCTGAAACTGACGTAGTTGTGGAGAGCGCACGCCAGGTTGCAGCCGGTCAACCGTCAGCGCAAACCAACGGCGTTCCAAAGAAGACCGCGCCTGTCGTTCAAGCCGTTATCGCCGAAGAACAACGACAGATGGAGATGGATTTTGGGAGTCAGGTCGTGGATGCTAAAGCTGTGAACGTCGTTGATGAGGCGCAGATGCGCTCCGCCGTCGATGGATTGGATGAAATGGAAGCGATGCTGCAGGAGGGGTATGGCGAAAAGCTGGTTGCTCGATAGGGTGGCGAGGCATGGCTTGTCTGTAAGGCAGGGCGAAAAGTGTGAATTTGCTGCGGCGTGTCCCGACGAATGCTTTGTAGCGCGTGGTCTCACCCATGGTAATTCCCGAGTTGCTGTGGTCATAATTGGAGGCACATTTAACAATATCGGCAAGTTGCCACGTCAAACTACAGAGGCGAAGTATGAAAATCGAAGTTGCTTGTAGAGCGGACGACAGCACCAAGGCGAAGGGCGACTTACTGGAGAGTTTAGCAACCGATCTTCTTTCGGCTCAAAGCTTCAAAGTTATTGAAGAAATTCGCGTTACCGGAGCTGAACTTGATCTTCTTTGTAAGCATGAGGTCAGCGGAAAAGAAATTTACGTCGAGTGCAAGGCACAAGCTGGAAATATCGGGGCGCCGATACTTCGTCAACTTAATGGAACGGTTGACGCATATGACTACGCTGAAGGATGGCTTGTTTCCACAGCTGAATTTGGAAAGGAGGCTAAGGGCTTCGCTGAAATGTGGAAAAAGAAGCCCGCCGAGAAAGCTTCTCGACTAAGCTTTTATACACCAGAGCTTATCGTTAAAGCACTTAAGAAGGCATCGGTTATATGTGAACCACCCATCGAATCGGCAGAAGATTTCGCGGGATCGAGTGAATCTGTAGGAGAATGGACGCTTGTACTCTCTCCGTTCGGACGTTTTTGGGCTGCCTATACCCTTTTAGGAGGCGCTCCTCACGGGGTTATCTTCTTCAGCACAAAGACTGGTCAACGGATTTCAGACATCGATACCCTCAATAATATAGCCACTTTGGAGAGCGTCCTATGTGACTATGATGTTACAGTTGGCGCGAACATTCCGCCTGAAACGAAAAGCTCAGCTGACAACACGCCGCCAAACGTTGTTGAGGTGCAAACTGGTGAATCGTGGGATGATTATCGCCCTGCCAGACCACAAGACTTCATTGGTCGAGATGACACACAAAAACACATACTTAATTTTTTAGAGAATGCTCGCACGACAACAGATTCCACCAGAATATTTGCTATTACAGGGAATTCGGGTTTGGGAAAAAGCTCGCTAGTTGCCAAAGTTCGGGATCGAACCAAGAATAAGCATTACAAGAAAAAACTATTTACCTTTGCGATAGACATGAGAGGCGCTCGAAGCCCCGCCTATATCTCGGCGTCCGTGATCAAGTGCTTAGAGCAGGCGCAAAAGGCAGGCTTTGGCAAGAAGATAGATATTCAACTAACAAATCCAAGCACGCCCTTATCCTCTTCAAGCATATCGGACTACTTGGAAAGTGTAAAAAATGAAGGTAAGTTTATTTGCCTCATTTTCGACCAGTTCGAAGAGCTTTATTCGAAGCCCGAATTATTCAGTGTCTTTACCGCTGCAAGAGATCTTATGATTGATATAGCCTCCTTCAAGGGGGCCATCGGATTGGGCTTTGCGTGGAAGACTGACAGTACAACACAACACGACCATCCCGCCTATCATATATGGCATGAGTTGTCTGATCACAGAAGGGAGTACAAGCTAACAAGCTTCAACAAGGGTGAAATTTCTAAAGCCATCACAGCATTTGAAAAGCAGGCCGATTTTAAGCTAACTGCAGAAATCAGGCATCAAATCTCCCATTCCTGCCAAGGCTTCCCGTGGCTTCTCAAGAAGCTATGCATTCATCTTTATAACAACCAAAATCAGCAATACGGAGCAAACTCAACTCTCCTCGAATTGGATGTCAGGAACTTATTTGAAAGTGATCTCCAAACACTCAATCCAAGCGAAGCCTCAAGTCTAAAGCTCATCGCAGGCAAAGCGCCAGCCGACTGGAGTGAGATAATAGAAATCTCAGGGGTGGCAACAGTAAATAATCTAGTTGCAAAAAGATTGATTGTGAGAAGTGGTGATCGTCTAAACGTATACTGGGATATCTTCCGGGACTATCTTCTGTCTGGAAACGTACCAGTTGTTCCATTCAACTACATCCCTTCTTCCGATATCAATGCTATGTTAAAAGTTGGTGAGGTGCTGAACAAGGACGGGTTTCAAACTTCCGAGTGTATTGCTGAGAAAACAAATCTGAATGAACGAACTGTCTGGAATATTGGTGCCGACTTGGTGCTGTTCGGGGTGGCTGAAAGGCAGGGGACATCTTTTAAGCTGCATCGTGACATGGCCGATGGAGCAGTTAGAGGTGTTTTGTCGCGAATCAGAGTAAAGGTCGACAAACACTCTCTGAAGATTGACCTTTATCGGAACCATGCCGGTCAAACAATTTCTAGATCGGAAATCACCAGTACACTTAAGGACTGCCTTCCTAGCGAGAAGTTCACTGAGAAGACTTGGGAAATTTACACCAACCGGTTCGCAAACATTCTTGTTCAAGTAGGTTTCTTGGCCCGTTCAGGGCCAAGATTTACTGTTCAAGATTCAGGGAGTGTTATTTCGAAGGTGTCGAGGCGTTCACGGTCTAGTGAAGTGTTCTCTGCTATGGCATCCCCTGCAAGTGTCTGCGATGCCTTCGAGGTACTACAGAAGAATACTGATGTCGAAAATTCAAATAAATTAGGATATCGAAACTCAGTTTCGGTGCTAAAGAGATTCAACCTCGTTGAGGTGGAAAATAATGCTGCAAAAATAAATTCCGAAGCTCTTGGAAAGTTCGGCGGCATTCCTGAGGCAGTCTGGAGTTCAGCGAAGAATGAAGTTGCGATAAACAAGTCTATAGAGGCGTTGAGAAGAAGGGGGGATATTTCTGGTCCAGAGCTGGGTGAGTTCGTTTCTGAGGAGTTCAAGTTGAACTGGACTGACGCATCCAAAGCACGGACCGGAAACGCACTAAAGCAATGGGCAAAATGGATCATAGAAGGAAGTGAGCAGGACCAAATCCCGGAACCGCCAGGGAGAAAAAAACGCTCAGATGCACTTTCTGAGTGATTTGGAAATGATTTCAAAAGCTTTGGCACCGTTTTCAAACATGTACAATCTGTGTCGGAAGAAGGTACACAGAGTCTCCAGTTTGAATGGTCGTTTAGGGCCGTCACCGTCGCCCAAGTCGTCCCAGTCTCGCCAGCTGTGCCAGCATTTTTGACCCTGTGTCAGTGGATCCTGTGCCGCTTGTGGAACTCGTCTGCCCCATGCCTTGCCTCGCGGGCATCTGCTGTACACCAAAGAACTGCCGCGCCCGGAGGGCTGCGTATTCCGCACCACTGGCACCGCCGATCAGGTAGCGATTGTAGGCCTGCTGGCTGCCCATCGCTGCGCGAGCGAAGTTGTATCCGCCACCGAGGCCGCCGGAGAGCGGTAACCGGCCGGTTGCTACCGCGGCGATTGGGCCTTGATGCGGGCGACGAGATCGGCGTCATGGACGAAGTCGTCGAGGAACTCATGCCAAGTTTTGGGAGTTATGCGCGCGGCAGTGAGC
>NZ_JBPWNX010000012.1:0-91645 GCF_054954595.1 Actibacterium sp. D185-2 | reverse complement strand
CTCAGGCCGCTCGCAGCCCTTCAGAAGTTCGTCCAGCAGTTCTTTGGAAATCGTCATCGTCCTTGCTCCTCTCAGGAAGCATGGACCAAACCGAAGTTACACAGAAGATCGGACACTCTCAGGCAAATTCCTCTGATGGAAATTTTTATGACCGCTTTACCGGCTGCCAATCATGGCAGGCCATCAGGCCCGTACAAAAAGTCCTGACTGCAAGCAGGACTAGCGCCAGCAGTGGCCTTCTGGGCTGCAACTGCGCGAACTCGGCGAATGGTTTCGGCCTTGTGTTTAGTGTTGCCCAACACCGCCAAATCCACAATCTGCACCGAAGCGGAAGGGAACGCGGCCATGATCTGCGCCACTGCATCCGTAAGGACTTGCTCCAAGTTGGGGCCATTGCGTGTGAAACTGAGTGCGATCACATCCGGCCGGCCGGTCCCAACAATAGTGTCATCCAGCCCCGCTTCAACCAACGCGTCCAGCACCGCAGCCTCGTCAGCCTTTCCATCGGGAAAATTGATCACAATATCGAATTCAAACATGAACGTCACGCAACGTCCAATGTCGGCACCTGACTTACATCAATTTCCCGCTCGGCATGCCATGCGTCATGCGCACCCTGCATCCGGATCCAGAACAACGATCCATTTCCGAACATCTTCCCCAAGCGCGCGGCGACGGGTGCGCTGACGGGCTTCTTTTCATTCAAGATGTCATAGAAATGCTGCCGAGAAATGCCCAGCATCTTCGCAAGCTGCGTTTTGCTGTAGTCCATACATGGCAAAATATCATCCCGCAGCAACTCACCCGGATGCGTTGGGCAGCGTTTTTGATCTCTAAAAATCATTTTCCGTCCTCCTCAGTGATATTGCTCAAAGTCGACCCGATAGGCGTCACCGGCATCAAACTCGAATGTGATCGACCAAGGCCCATTTACATGGATTGTGTAGCGCTTGGGGTTGAACCCTAGCAGCCCGTGAAAGTTAAACCCCGGCAAGTTTACGTCCTCTGCAACAGATGCAGCATCCAGGGCGTCCAGCCGTCGAAGAGCACGCTTCTGAAAGCGGGCGTCGATCTTGGACCGCTTGCCCTCCCACAGGTTCTGCAGCTCTTTGTTTTGAAACGACTTGATCATGGTGGTATGTAAGCAGATTGCTGACACATTGCAAGAGCCATCGGGGTTGATAGCTGAACCTTGCACCGCACTGATCGGGCAGGCCACTCATGCCAGCAAGCAATGTCAGCAACCGAAATTGCAGTCATACCCAATCCTCGTCGAGCTATTCGCCGTAACTGAACGGTTGACACATGGCTTTGTCCAACTTGCCGTTACGCTGGCGCATCTTCTCTCCCTTCGGAATGACCAGGAAACCATGGAGATTGAAGTTCCTGACCGCAAAATTGCCGCAGTAAGTCTTCAGCTACGCCATCAACCAGCTCGCCCCTTGGTCAAACACAGTTCGATACCAGCCCCAAATTGACATCGCGCTATTGCCAGCGAAAGAAGCCAAAAAATCAGAAATATTCAATAATTTTCAATGTGTTACACTGAATGTAGCGCGATTCTTGTGTTACCCTCTGCGGAGAATATCGGCCGATAGAGAGAGGACACGGCGTCCCACAGCACGCGCGAGGTAAATGCGGTGCCTGCTAAGGCCTTTGAATATAGGGGAAAAATTAGCGCCAGCTTACCTAGGAGAACGGTTTTTCTTTGGTAAGTGGCGGAGAGACAGGGATTCGAACCCTGGAGACGGTTACCCGCCTACACACTTTCCAGGCGTGCGCCTTCGACCACTCGGCCACCTCTCCGTGCCGCCCCGTTTAGCCCGCATCGCGGGCAAAGCGCAAGGCCCCGATTGTGGGTTTTTACGTCGCCAGGTGCAGATAGATGTGACGGTTCGTGCCCCCCCTTCCCTTCGACCTTTTCCAGCACACCGAGGACTTCGCGAAGACACGGGCGCGCGAAGCAGGCTGTCAGCCGTCGCCGTTCTCCGGTCAGTCGGTGTCGGGGTCCAGCATCGGGTCGGTGCGCATTGCCGGCGGCGTCTCGCTCGGGGCGACCGGTTCCGTGGCGGCGGGCGCGGCGGACGCCGGGACAGCAGCCGGGGCGAACGGCCCACGCAACGCTTCGGGGTTGCGCAGCCAGATGTCGCGCTGCGCGAACGGGATCTCGATCCCTTCTTCAGCGAAACGGCGCGCGATCTCGTGGTTCAGCTCGGACCGCACCGACAGCCCGAAATTGACGTCACTCAGCACCGCGCGCACCTCAAAATCCAGCGAATCCGCACCGAAGCCCATAAAGGTCACCAACGGCGGCGGGTTGATGATGACGATGGGGTGGGCCTGGGCGATTTCCTCCAGGATGGACTGGGCTTTGCGGGTATCGCTGCCATAGGCCACGCCAACCTTCAGGGTGATCCGCCCGTTCAGGTTCGACCGGGTCCAGTTCGTCACCACACCCGAAATCAGATCCGAATTCGGCACGATCACATCGGTGCGGTCGAATGTCTCGATCCGGGTCGAGCGGACCGAGATCGCGCGCACCGTGCCCATCATCCCGCCGACCTCGATCCAGTCGCCCTCGCTGACCGGGCGCTCGATCAGCAGGATGATGCCCGAGACGAAGTTGGACACGATGTTCTGCAGGCCGAACCCGATGCCGACCGACAGCGCCCCGGCCACGATCGCCAGCGAGCTGAGGTCGATGCCCGCAGCGGTGATGGCGATCAGCCCGGCCAGGAAAATCCCCAGATAACCGATCCCCGACACGATGGCGTTCTGCCCGCCGGTGTCGATCTTGGTTTTCGGCAGGACCGAGGCCCGCAGCCCACCCTGCAACAGCCGCGTCGCCATATAACCCACGGCAAAGACCACGGCGAAGGTCAGGAAATCGGCGGGCGAAATTCGGGTGCCGCCGACTTGAAACCCTTCGCTGAAGCGGGTCCACAGCTCGGTCAGATCCGACACCCGCGCGCCCCAGATCAGCGCCAGAACCGGCATCGCCAGCCCGCTCAGGCCAAAGCCCAGCAGAACCGGGATCAGCGCGTCGCCCGCGCCTTCGGGGTCGCGGGTCACCAGTGCATACAGATCGACGATGAAACGCTGCATCACCATCAGCAGCGCCAGCACCCCAAGCGTGGCGATCACCGGATAGGTGAAATAGCTGGCCGCCTTGCCATAGCCGACCGCCGCCAGCGCCGGCCCCACCACCGCCAGCGCCATCGCGACACGCGCGACCAGCAGAACGATGCTGTTGCGGTACGGGTGATCATCGCCCCCGTCGTCGCCGCTGACGCTGCGCACATGGATCATCAGCAACCGGGCCATGCGATAGATCAGCAGCCCACCCGCCACCAGGACCGGAAAGCCCAGGGTCACGCTGGCCTCGGGCGGATAGTTGTCGAACTCGGCGACCTTGCTCAGAAGCCTGCCCAGCACCAGCACCACGCCCAGCCCGGTGGCGATCCAGCGCCCCTCGGCGGCGCGGTCGGGGGTCAGGTTGAACAACGGCGCGCGGGCGCTGGCCTTGGGAAAGACCCGCCCACCCAGCCACAGCGCAACAAACAGCGTCATCGCCAGCGGCGGGATCAAATCGGCCACGCGGCTGCCCCGCAGCCCGATCAGCCCGGTCGCGTATCCGGCCTGCAACAGCGCCATGACCCCGGCCAAAGGCAGCGCGATCTGGCCCAGCGACAGCAGTGCGGCATAGACCGCGCCACCACCGATGGATTGCTTGCGCACCAGACGCTGCGACAGTTTGTCGATCCAGCGCCGGCCACGCAGCAACAGCACCGCCGCCACCGCCAGATAGAACAGGACCGCCGGCAGCGCCTGGCGCAGGCCGGTGCGGTGAATCGGGTTCTGCCACGCCTGGCCGGTTTCCTGCGCCAACGCGCGCAGCGTACCCGCCGCCGCCGCCGCCCCGACCCGCCAATGCGCCGGATTCAGGGGCGACGGGCCAAGCTGCAACAGCTCGTCGGCCTGGCGGTCCCGGATGATCGTGTCGATCTCGCGGATCAGGCCGTCAGCCCGGCGATAGGCCTCTTCGGCGGCCACGCCTGGCGCCTGGGCGCGGGCCAGCTGTTCGCTCAGGGCGGCGCGCCGCTCGGCAAGTTCGGCCGGCTCGGTCACGCCGGTTTCGGGAACCGGACCCAGCGCCGCGATCTGCTCGCGCAGGGTCTGGATCCGGGTCTGGTTGGCCCCCTGCCCGGTCAGGAACTTGGCCCGCCATTCCACCAGTTCGGCGCGCACCTGTTCCAGCGCCAGGTTCGAGGCGCGCCCGGCCTCGATCGCCGCTTCGGCGCGGGCCGCCGTAGCCTCCCACGCGGCATAGTCGATCTGCGTGGCCGGATCCGGCACCACGGTTTGGGCCTGCGCAGTCTGGGCCGATGCCGCCAGCGGCGACAACAGCGCCGCACCGCCCGACAGGCACAGCAGCAGCGCCAGCAGGCGGACCATGCGGCTCACGGCTCATAAACCTCGGGCAGCGCGCGCGCGGGCGCGTCCAGCCAGCCCGGCACCGGCAGCCCCTTTTCCTTCAGGAAGGCGGGGTTGAACAGCTTGGACTGATAGCGCGTGCCGTAATCGCACAGCACGGTGACGATCCGGTGCCCCGGCCCCATGTCGCGCGCCATGCGCATGGCACCGGCCACGTTGATCCCGGACGAGCCGCCCAGGCACAGCCCTTCGTGCTCCATCAGGTCGAACACCACCGGCAGCGCCTCGGCATCGGGCACCAGATAGGAATAATCGGGCCGGAACCCTTCCAGATTGGCGGTGATCCGCACCTGCCCGATCCCTTCGGTGATCGAGCCGCCCTCGGTGTGCAATTCACCCGTGGTGTAATAGCTGTGCAGCGCCGCGCCCTCGGGGTCGGCCAGGCCGATCTTCACGCCCTTGGGTTGCAGCGTCATCGCCACCCCCGCCAGCGTCCCGCCCGACCCGACCGCGCAGATAAAGCCATCCACCGCGCCGCCGGTCTGTTCCCAGATCTCGGGGCCGGTCGTTTCCACATGGGCCTGCCGGTTGGCGACGTTGTCGAACTGATTGGCCCAGACCGCCCCGTTGGGTTCCGACTGCGCCAGACGCTGCGCCAGCCGTTCTGAATAGCGCACGAAATTGTTGGGGTTGCGATAGGGGGCGGCGGGCACTTCGACCAGTTCGGCCCCGGCCAGCCGCAGCATGTCCTTCTTTTCCTGGCTCTGGGTCTCGGGGATCACGATCACGGTGCGAAACCCCATCGACGCGCCGACCAGCGCCAGACCGATCCCGGTATTGCCCGCCGTGCCCTCGACGATGGTGCCGCCGGGGCGCAGCACACCGCGCGCGACGGCATCGCGGATGATATAAAGGGCCGCGCGGTCCTTGACTGACTGGCCGGGGTTCATGAATTCGGCCTTGCCCAGAATATCGCACCCCGTGGCCTCGCTCGGCCCTTTCAGGTGAATGAGCGGGGTGTTCCCGATCAGCCCGGCCAGATCTGCGCGCATATCCATGTCAGCCCCTCCGCTTGTTGTTCTTTCTGAGTATCCCCCGCGCCGCGCGAACTCAAGCGTCCGCCCGAAGCCGTTCACGGTGGCGTGCAAGCCACAGCACCGACACCAGCAGCGGCGCGTTTTCCAGTTCGCCGCTGTCCAGCAGCGCCATCAGCCGGTCGTAACTGACGACATGGGCGCGGATATCCTCGCCCTCGGCCAGCAATCCGCCCAGCCCGGCGGCGGTGTCGGGCAGATCGGTCAGCGCGACGAAGGAGTAGAGATACTCGCTTTTGGCCCCGGGCGAGGAATAGTAGCCCGCCACCGGCAGCATCTTGCCGATCTCCAGCCCGGCCTCTTCCAGCGCTTCGCGGCGCCCGGTTTCCTCGGCCGGCTCGCCCGGCTCGACCCGGCCGGCGATCGCCTCCAGCGACCAGCATTGCGCATCGCCCCGTGCAAAGGGCCCCATGCGGAACTGTTCGATCAGCAGAACCCGGTCGCGTTTCGCGTCATAGGGCAGCACCGTCACCGCATCGGTCGAGATGAACACCGCCCGGTCCAGCGGCGCGCTGTGCCCGCCCTGGAATGTCTCATGCGTCAGGTCGTATTCCTCGACCGAAAAGAAATGGGCATAGGGCTGACGCCGGTCCAGCACCCGCACATCGCCCGGCTCGGCCCGGCGGCGCAACGTGGTGGGCGGGCTGTGGCGGGCGTTCAGCCGGGCCGCGGCCCGCGCGCGGATCGACGGAAAACGGCGCACCAGTTCAGCCGGGCTTTGGTGGCCATAGCCCTGCATCGCCTCGGCCGCGGCCAGAATCGTCACCGCGCCCCAGCGCGCCTGCCAGTCGGCCAGCACCCAGGGCGCGCCGGGTTCGGGGGGCGTGTCGGGAAAATAGACCAGCGCCATCTGCCGCCCGGCATCGGTATCGACCGGCACCGGGTGCAACGTATAGGCATGGCCACCCTCATAGAAATCAAGCCGCGCCACCGCGTCATCGCTAAGCCCTGACACCAGCAGGCCGGGGGCGGCGGCACCCGGTTCGGCCCGGATCATCGGATAGCCCGCCCCGGCCACCCAATAGGCCGCGTGGCCAGGCAGGCGCGCGGGCGTGACCTGTGTTGCGGCGCGTTCGGGGCCAAGCACGATGTCCAGCAGCGGCAGGTGGCACAACGTGCCGTAAAAGAACATGGTTTTCATTGCTTCAGCTCCAGCGCGACGCGGCCCATTCGGTAAGCCAGGCCGCAAGCAGACTGCCCACGCCCAGGATCAGCATCACCGGCCCCGACGTCACGACCATGAACCCGTAATCCAGGATAAGCTGGAGCATGGCGATGATCGCCTCGCCCGGCCCGTCATAGCGCAGGCGCATCGACAGGCGGATCATCTCGGACAGCGAATGCAGGAGCAACGCATAGAACAGGACGGTGACAATCGTGCGAAACCCGGCGGTGGCGGCGGTGCCGTATCCATGCCCGGCCAGCGTGCCCATCGTGCGCCAGCCAACAATCGCGCCGATCGCCATGTTGATATAGCTGAACCAGCCGGTATCGGTGCCCTCGGGCAGTTCGAACACAAAGCTTTCCGAGGCGAAGAACGCCACAAGGGCAAAGCCGATGGCGGCGAACAGGCGGGCGGCGGTGGGCATCGGGCAAAGGGCCTTCGTGCTGGAACGGGTATGTGCAGTTTCAGGGCCCGGCGCAGGCGGCGCAAGGGCGAATCCGGCCCCGCCCGCGCGCAGCTACAGATGCCGGTCCAGCGCGGCGATCAGGCGGTCCACCTCGTCGGGGCTGGTGTAATGCACGAAGCTCAGCCGCAGCACGCCCATGGCCGGGTCCACGCCCATCGCCGCCAGCGCGCGGACGGCGTAGAAATCGCCGCCGCCTGCCATGATCCCGCTTTCGGCCAGCCGCGCCGCCACGCCCTCGCCCGGCTGATCCAGCGCCAGCGCCACGGTGGGCGCGCGCTGATCGGCCTGTGTGGGCCCCAGCAGGCGCAGGGTATTGCTGGCGGCGACATAATCCAGCAGCGGCTGCAGCAGCGCCACCTCATGCGCGCGCATCAGATCATGCACCGCCCCGGCCCGCGCCGCCGGCCCCGCCTGCCCGCCGACATGATGCGCATAAAGCGCGTCGATATAATCGGCCATGCCGGCGCAGGCCGCGATCTGGGCGTGATCCGGCCCTGCCGGGGTGAAACGTTTGTAAAGCGTGGCCGCGTTGAAATAATGCCCCTGATTTGGCAGCTGCTCGCCCAGATCGCGGCGGATCACCATGCAGCCCTGATGCGGCCCGTAGGTCTTGTAGGCCGAGAACAGATAGATATCGGCCCCCAGCCGCGACACGTCGGGAAAGCCGTGCGGCGCATAGCTGACCCCATCGACACAGGTGAACGCGCCCGCCGATTGCGCGATGGCGCAAATCTCGGCCACATCGTTGATTTCACCCACCACGTTGGAGCAATGCGGAAAGCAGACCAGCCGCACGTTTTCATCCAGCATCGACTCCAGCTCCAGCGGATCCAGATGACCGGTCTCGGGGTCGATTCGCCATTCGCGGATCTCGATGCCGTCTTCGGCCAGCCGCCGCCAGGGGCCGGAATTGGCCTCGTGATCCTGATTGGTGACGATGATCGCCTCTCCCGGCTTCATCCATCGCCGGAAAGCCTGCGCCAGAACATAGGTGTTCTGCGTGGTCGAGGGGCCAAAGGACAGCTCGTCACCCTCGACCCCCAGCATGGCGGCCAGCCGGGCGCGGGCCTCGTCCATTTCGGCGCCGGCCAGGCGCGACGCCTCATAGGGGGCATAGGGCTGTACCTTGCGGCTGCGGTAGAACCGCGTCAGCCGGTCGATCACCGGCCCGCAGGTATAGGACCCGCCCGCATTCTCGAAGAACGCCTGCCCCTCAAGCGCGGGCTCGGAAAAAGCCGGAAACTGCGACCGGACGAAATCGAGATCAAGCGCCATGGCATACTCCTGTCAGTCTGCATAATCTGCGTATTGCCCCGTACGCGGGGCGGCCCATATCGCAGCAGTTGTGCACAAGCGAAGCGCCCCCGCAAGGGAGTGATGCGCCCACGCCTGACCACAGGGTGTTTCGTTTTTGCCGCAGCCGCGCCCCGATGCGGCGCCTGCGCCACAAGAACACACCGCCCCCCGGCCGGAATGCCCCTAGTCTGGCCCGTGCCACCACACCCACCCAAGGAGAGCCCATGCCAGCCCCTGCCGATCCTCACGACCCCGCGCAAAGCATCGCCCCCGAAAAGATGCCGCGCCGCCGCTGGGCCGGGCTGATCGGCGGGCCCGCCCTGGCCGCCGCACTGTTGCTGTTGCCTGCGCCCGAGGCGATGCCGCCCGCCGCTTGGCGGATGGTGGCGGTCACCACCTGGATGGTGGTCTGGTGGCTGTCCGAGGCCATCGCCCTGCCCGCCACCGCGCTGCTGCCGCTGGTGCTGATGCCGCTGCTGGGCATTCAGGGCATGACCGATACCGCCGCCAACTAT
The DNA here is from genome assembly GCF_054954595.1 of Actibacterium sp. D185-2. Taxonomy (NCBI): domain Bacteria; kingdom Pseudomonadati; phylum Pseudomonadota; class Alphaproteobacteria; order Rhodobacterales; family Roseobacteraceae; genus Actibacterium; species Actibacterium sp. D185-2. Next base: position 82,675 of record NZ_JBPWNX010000012.1, on the reverse strand, counting down.
GCCAATCCGCTGATCTTTCTGTTTTTCGGCGGCTTCCTGATCGCAAGCGCCATGCAACGGGTCGGGCTGCACAAGCGCATCGCGCTGCATATCATCCTGAAGGTGGGCCGCACGCCGGGGCGGATCGTGCTGGGCTTCATGCTGGCCACCGCGGCGCTGTCGATGTGGATCTCGAACACCGCGGCCTCGATCATGATGTATGCGGTCGGCCTGTCGGTGGTGGATTTCGTCGCCCGCACCACCGAAGACGCGCGCCTGATCCGCAATTTCGGCGTCGCCCTGATGCTGGCCATCGCCTATAGCGCGTCGATCGGCGGGGTCGCCACGCTGATCGGCACACCGCCCAACGCGCTGCTGGCCAGCTTCATGCAAAGCAATTACGGAATCGAGATCAGTTTTGCCCGCTGGATGATGATCGGCCTGCCGGTGGTGGCGGTGATGCTGCCGCTGGCCTGGCTGCTGCTGACCCGGGTGCTGTACCCCGCGCGGGACATGGCCGTGGGCGATCTGAGCAGCGCCGTCGCGCGCGATCTGGCCGGTCTGGGTCCCGCCACCGCGGGTGAGCGGCTGGTGGGCACGGTCTTTGCCTGCACCGCGCTGGCCTGGATACTGCGCGCGCCGCTGGTCCGGGTCACCGGCCTGGCACTGGACGACACGCTGGTCGCGCTGACCGCCGCGCTGGTGCTGTTCGCGGTGCCGATCTCGCGCCGCCGGGGCGAATTCGCGCTGAACTGGACCGATGCGCGCGATCTGCCGTGGAACGTGCTGCTGCTGTTCGGCGGCGGACTGGCGCTGGCCGGGGGCTTTGGCGGCACCGGGCTGGCCGCCTGGATCGCCGACAGCGTGACCGGGATGCGGATCAGCGCGCTGGCGCTGGTTCTGGTGGTCACCGCATCCATGGTCTATCTGACCGAGATCACATCGAACACCGCCTCGACCGCCACCTTCCTGCCGATCCTGGCGGCGGTGGCGGTGGGGCTGAACCTCGATCCGCTGGTGTTGTGCGTGCCGGTGGCGCTGAGCGCCTCTATGGCGTTCATGATGCCGGTCGCCACCCCGCCCAACGCGATCGTGTTTTCCTATCCCGACATGAAACTGGCCGACATGGTGCGCGCCGGCGCGATCCTGAACGTCGTCGGCATTGCGGTCGTCTTTTGCGTCTTCACCCTGCTGGGGCCGCTGGTCTTCGGCCTGTCGTTCGACGGCGCGGCGCGGTAACTGCCCCCTTGCACTGCCCCCGCCGCATCCCTAGATTAGCAATGTTCCCTTGGGGACTATGGCGATAAACGCGCCCGTAATAAGCGGATCGGACCCGGGGGCGGTACCCGGCGGCTCCACCAAACATCCCTCATTTGGGGATCATGGGGCCGAAACAGGATCGACGGACGTCTAAAGGGGTTAGCTTTTGCTCGGTGAGGTACCACCGTTATCGGTCCGACAAAGCTAGTTGCAAATGACAACAAAGCTCCGATGGCTCTGGCTGCGTAAGCAGTTCGATCTATCGAAATCTAAGCCCTTGCGCCTAGCAGCGTAAGGCGGGGTTCGCAGGCACCTGGCAACAGAAGCCTGCACTTTCCCTTTCCCCACATCGCGAAAAATACGCCTGCGCGACGACGCCACAGGCATTTCGGCGGCATTTCGCCGTATGATGGCCATGTCGCCCGAAAGATTCGGGCCGCCCACTATTGGAGACAGTCATGTTCAAGAAAAACGTCGGCACCACCGACCGCGTCATTCGCATCGTCGTGGGCCTGGCCCTGATCGCGGGCTTCTTTCTGAATGCCGAGGCCAGCCTGCGCTGGCTTTACCTGATCGGGATCATCCCGCTGGTCACCGGCATCTTCGCAACCTGCCCGGTCTACAGCATCTTCGGGTTCAAGACCTGCCCGATGTCGGACACCCCCGAATAAGCCCGGCGGCCGAACCGCGTGCCGCGGCTGCGCTCTGCGTGGTGGCGGCACCTGTGGCCCGGCCTCGGGGCATGTCGCCCCGGCCCGGCCTCAGCCCCGGATCGCGCCGTCGCCGGTGACGATATACTTGAAGCTGGTCAGTTGCTCGGCCCCTACCGGCCCGCGTGCATGCATCTTGCCCGTGGCGATGCCGATCTCGGCGCCCATGCCGAACTCGCCGCCATCGGCGAACTGGGTCGAGGCGTTGCGCATCAGAATCGCGCTGTCGAGCCGGGTAAAGAACCGCTCGGCCACCGCGTCATCCTCGGTCACGATCGCGTCGGTGTGATTCGAGCCATAGCGCCGGATATGGGCAATCGCGCCGTCCACGTCATCGACCAGTTTCGCGGCGATATCCATGTCCAGATATTCGCGGCCCCAATCGGCATCGGTGGCGGGCACGGTGCCGGGCAACTGCGCCAGCGCCGCGTCGGCATGGACCCTGACCCCCGCCGCAACCAGCGCTTCAATCAGCTCTGCCCCCAGCGTTTCCGCCAGGTCGCGATGGATCAGCAGGCATTCGGCGGCGCCGCAAATGCCGGTACGCCGGGTCTTGGCGTTCAGCACAATGCGCAGGGCTTTTTCGCGGTCGGCGGCTTTGTCCACGTAAATATGCACGATACCTTCCAGATGGGCAAAGACCGGCACCCGCGCCTCACGCTGTACCAACCCGACCAACCCCTTGCCGCCGCGCGGCACGATCACGTCGATGGAATCGGTCATGCGCAGCATCTCGGCCACGGCATCGCGGTCGCGGGTCGGCACCCGCTGGATCGCGTCTGCGGGCAGTCCGGCGGCACGCAGCCCGTCCTGCAGGCAGGCATGGATCACGTCCGAGGAATGAAAACTTTCCGAGCCGCCGCGCAGGATCACCGCATTGCCGGCCTTCAGGCACAGCGCGCCCGCATCGGCGGTCACGTTGGGGCGGCTTTCATAGATCACGCCGATCACGCCCAACGGGGTGCGCACGCGCTTGATGTGCAACCCGCTGTCCATGTCCCATTCGGTGATCACCTTGCCCACCGGATCGTTTTGCGCGGCCACGGCGCGCAGCCCGGCGACGATGCCCCCGATCCGGGCTTCGTCCAGCATCAGCCGGTCCAGCATGGCGGGCGACAGCCCCTTGTCGCGGCCATAGATCATGTCCAGCGCGTTCGCGGCGATGATTTCGTCCCGGCGCGCCCACACCGCATCGGCGGCGGCGGTCAACGCGGTGGCCTTGGCCGCTGACGGGGCAAAGGCCAGCTCGGCGGCGGCGGCGCGCGCACGGGCGCCGATCTCGGCCATCATGGCGGGAATGTTGTCCATATCCTTCATAGCACCATATCGTCCCTGTGGATGAGGGCAGCACGCCCCGGATAGCCCAGAATTGCCTCAATGTCACGCGACTGACAGCCCTTGATCGCCTGCGCCTCGTCATGGGTATAGCGGGTCAGCCCCTTGCCCAGCGTCGCGCCGGACGGCCCCAGAATCGCCACCGCGTCGCCCCGACCAAAGGCCCCGGTCACGCGCATCACCCCTGCGGGCAACAGCGAGGTGCCGCGCCGCAACGCCGCCGCGGCGCCCGCATCCACGGTGATCTCGCCGCGCGGTTTCATCGCCGCGATCCAGCGCTTGCGCGCGGCCTGCGGGTCGTCCTTGGCCAGGAACCAGGTCGCATTCGCCCCCTCGGCCAGCGCCTTGAGCGGGCGCAGGACAAACCCGTTGGTGATCGCCATGGCGCAGCCCGCCCCCGTCGCGGTCTTGGCCGCCAGCAGCTTGGTCTTCATCCCGCCCTTCGACAGGCCCGACCCCGCATCGCCGGCCATCGCCTCGATCTCGGGGGTGATCTCTTCGATCACGTCGAACCGGTGCGCGTCCGGGTCGCTCGCGGGGCTGGCGGTATAGAATCCGTCCACATCCGACAGCAGCACCAGTTGATCGGCACCCACCGTCACGGCCACCTGCGCGGCCAGCCGGTCATTGTCGCCAAAGCGGATCTCGTCGGTGGCGATGGTGTCGTTCTCATTCACGATCGGCACCACGCCCAGCCCCACGAGCTGTTCCAGCGTGTTGCGCGAATTCAGATAGCGGCGGCGGTTCGTGCTGTCCTCAAGCGTCACAAGCACCTGCGCGGTGGTGATGCCATGCGGCGCCAGCACCTCTTCATAGGCGCGGGCCAGCTTGATCTGGCCGACCGCCGCGGCGGCCTGCGACTGTTCCAGCGGCAGCGCGGTGGCGGGCAGGCCCAGAACCGAGCGCCCCAGCGCGATCGAGCCGGATGAGACGAGGATCACATCGGTGCCACGTGCCTTGGCGGCGGCCACATCCTCGGCCAGCGCATGCAGCCAGTCGGCCCGCAGCGCCCCGGTGGCGCGATCCACCAACAGGGCCGAGCCGATCTTGACGACCAACCGTTTCGCGTCGTTCAGGGCCGCCACGTTTCCGGCTCCTCGCTGGCCTGTTTCAGACGCAGCCGATCCTCCTGGATCTCGGCCCGCACGGCCCGCAGCACCTCGGTCAGCCCTTCGCCCGACACGCCCGACATCATCAGCACCGGGCCACCCACGGCCGCCTCCAGTTCCGCCCTTTTCTCGGCCCGCTCATCATCGTCCAGCGCGTCGATCTTGTTGAGCGCGGTCACCCGGGGCTTTTCGGCCAGATGGCCGCCATACGCCTCCAGCTCATGGATGATGGTCTGGTAATCGCCAGCCACATCGTCCGAGGTGCCGTCGACCAGATGCAGCAGAACGGAACAGCGTTCCACATGCCCCAGGAAAGTATCGCCCAGCCCGCGTCCTTCATGCGCCCCCTCGATCAGCCCGGGAATGTCGGCCATCACGAATTCGGCATTGTCGACGCCGACCACGCCCAGATTGGGGTGCAGCGTCGTGAACGGGTAATCGGCGATCTTCGGCCGCGCGTTCGAGGTCGCGGCCAGAAAGGTGGACTTGCCCGCATTGGGCAGGCCCAGCAACCCGGCATCGGCGATCAGTTTCAGCCGCAGCCAGATCGTACGCTCGACGCCCTCCTGCCCCGGATTGGCCCGGCGCGGCGCCTGGTTGGTCGCGGTCTTGAAATGCAGGTTGCCGAAGCCGCCATTGCCGCCCTTGGCCAACAGCACGCGCTGGCCGACCTCGGTCATGTCGGCGATCACGGTCTCTTCGTCCTCGTCCAGAATCTCGGTGCCCACCGGCACCCGCAGAACGATGTCGTCGCCCGATGCGCCGGTGCGCTGGCTGCCCTGACCGGACTGCCCCGACTTGGCAAAGAAATGCTGCTGATAGCGAAAGTCGATCAGCGTGTTCAGCCCGTCCACCGCCTCTGCCCAGACATCGCCGCCGCGGCCGCCGTCGCCGCCATTGGGGCCGCCATATTCGATATATTTCTCGCGCCGGAAGCTGATGCAACCGTGCCCACCGCCGCCCGAGCGGATGTAAACCTTGGCGAGATCGAGAAATTTCATGAGGTCAGACTTTCAAACCGTGTTTTGCTGAGGCGATAGAGGGAAACCGGCGCGGGCTCAAGCCTTGCCGCCGAGGCGGCCATGCCATCGCCCGAGGGCTGGAAGCCCAGTTTGCCCAGAACATGGGACGAGGCCGGGTTGTCGATGAACACACCCGCCGTGATTTCCGGCGGGTCAAACCGGGCGAACAGGAAGGCCAGAAAGGCCTGCATCGCTTCGGTCGCATAGCCCTGCCCGGCACAGGCGGGGTCAAGGAAATAGAACACCTCGACCGCTTCGTGCCGGGCCACCCCGACCGAGCCGATGAACCGGCCCTGCGCATCGCAAACCGCCAGCCGCAACCGAAGATCGCCGCGCCAGGCCCAGGCATCTATGAAATCGCGCGCGGCGGGTTCGGTCCAGTCGGGCGGAAAGACGAACAGCATCCGGCCGACCGTGGGGATTGTCACGATCCGGCACAGATCGGCGGCATCGGCATGGGTCATCGCCCGCAGCGTCAGCCGCGGCGTCGCGATCGGAATATCCCAAGCCGCATCCATGGCTTACGCCAGCTTCTTCAGGTAGGTCCAGGTGGCCACCGTGCCGTTGCGGGCGACGCTGAACGCCTCGGCATCGCCGATATAGTCGAAGCCCGCATTGGTCAGAACCCGGGCCGAGCCCGGATTATCCTGAAACACCTCGGCAAAAATCGTCTTGTTGCCTTGCGGATTGGCCTGCACCAGCGCGTTCACCGCCTCGGAGGCAAGGCCCGTGTTCCAGAAGGCGGGCACCACCCAATACGCGATTTCGGACTGGTCGCGTTCCATTTTTTTCAACGAGATCACCCCCAGCACCTCGGACAATCCGCTGTCGGAGCCATCCATCACCCAGACATCCTCGGCCCGTGTGTCGGACTGGGCGCGGGTGACGAAAGCCTCGGTCGCGCCGGGCGGCAACGGATGCGGGATCGACCGGGTGAACCGCGCCACCCGTTCGTCGCCCACATACATCTGCAGCAGGCCGGCATCCGATTTGCGCACCGGGCGCAGACGAAAGCGCTCGGCCTCAATCACGGGTTGGTTGATGATCGGGTCAAGTTTCATGTCTTCCCTCCTCGAAAAGAACATAAGGCATGCCGGCCGCAAACAGATCGGCCGGCCTCTCTGTCAAATAGGTCTTGGCCGGGCGCCCCGCCACCGCACGAACGATCACAACTGCCGCCTGCGCGACAGTAAAAACAGGAAATGATCCGACGGCAACGCCCATGAGCGGCGGCCTTTCGTCTGAAATGAAAAGGGGGACCGGCCTTAGACCGATCCCCCTGATAATACTCTGCCCTGAGGTTTCGGCTTATTCAGCGGCCTCCGCCACCGGGAGAACCGAAATAAAGGTGCGGCCCTTGAGCCCCTTGCGGAAGCTCACGGCGCCTTCGGCGGTTGCAAAGAGGGTGTGATCCTTGCCCATGCCGACATTGTCGCCCGGCCACCACTTGGTACCGCGCTGACGCGCAATGATGTTTCCGGGGATGACGATCTCGCCACCATATTTCTTCACGCCAAGGCGGCGACCGGCAGAGTCGCGCCCGTTCCGGGAGGAACCGCCTGCTTTTTTATGTGCCATATCGCTGTTCTCCTATACCTTAGCCGTTGGCCAGTTCTTTGGCCTGAGCGATCCAGCCTTCACGCTCGATCCGGCCCTTGAACGACAGCTTTTCGTCCATCGCGGTCACGTCTTCTTCGGTCCAGGCTGCGATCTGGGCGAAGGTGGTCACACCGGCCGCATGCAGCTTCTTTTCCAGCGCCGGGCCGACGCCCGACAGTTTCTTCAGATCGTCCGCACCGGCGGGGGCGGCGGGCGCCTCGGCCTTCGGGGCGGCTTTCTTCTTGGCCGGAGCGGGGGCCGCGGCGGCCACGGCAACGGCGGACACGGAACCCGCGCCAACGGCAGCCTTCACACCGGATGTGCCGGCACCCGCTTCCAGAATGTCGGTCACGCGCAGCAGGGTCAGTTGCTGACGGTGGCCCTTGGTGCGCTGCGAGCCGTGCTTACGGCGGCGCTTGACGAAATTGATCGTCTTGGGGCCTTTGATCTGTTCGATCACTTCGGCCTGCACGGCGGCACCGTCGATGGTGGGCGCGCCGACCTGGGCACCGACCATCAGAATTTCGTTGAATTGTACTTTTTCGCCAGCTTCAGCAGCCAGTTTCTCGACGCGCAGAACGTCGCCGGACTGGACCTTGTATTGCTTGCCGCCGGTCTTGAGGACCGCAAACATGGGCATTTCCTTTATTTCCCGCATCCTGTGGTCCCGCTTGCGCGGTGTTTCGGCCAAAGCCACCTTCGGACAGCGCGCCCCTTTTCGGGGCAGTGGTTGCATCGCGCCGATGCGCGACATTTGAACACTCCGCAAGAGTCGCCTCTGGCAGAGATGCAGGCTTATCCGGGATGACGCTCCGCAAGTCAAGCCCCGGAGGCCGGGAAATCATGCCGATCCCCCACCCTGCCCCGGTGAAACCGGGCAGCCCGAAACAGGCACGGCCGTGCGGCTCAGATATCCTGACCGGCGATGAACTGCGCCGCCCCCAGCCCCAACTCGCGCGAGACCTGGCGGAACATCACATCGAACCCCTGAAACAGCGCCCGGTTCAGCGCCTGCCCCGCTGACGTTTCCGACAGCGCGATATAGCCACGCAGATCGCCGTCATCAAGCGGCCGATACGCCATCGCCAGATAGGAAAACAGCCATTCCACCGTATCGGCGCGCACGGCCTCTTCCTGCGACCAGACATCGCGCAGCATATCCTGCTGCGCCAGGTCCTGCGGAAAGGCGCCGCCATCGTTGAGCCCGGTATAAAAGGCGAAATTGGCGTTCAGCCCGCCCACCACGTTCATCTCGACCAGATCATTCACGGCGACGAACTCTTCCAGCAGCGCCAGGCGCGGATCGTCGTCGGCCTGCATCATCTGCCAGGCCTCGATACTGGCCTCTTCGACCGCCGGATCCAGCAACGCCTGCCGGGCCGAAATTTCCAGCCCGGTGATGCGGCTGCCCAGCGGCCCTTCGTAAAAAGCGATCAGCGGGCCAAGGTCGGTGTCGTCCAGCGCGGTGGCAAGCTCCTGCGCCATCATCCCGGTCAGCCGATCCGCGTCATAGATCGTGGCGACCATACCCCGCCAGCGCGGCCCACCGCGCGCCGGGAACATTTCCTGTTCCAACTCGTCACCATAGGCGATTCCCTCTTGGGTCATGATCCCCACCACTTCGGGCAGGCGCAGGGCCGTGATCAGCCGGTCCAGATCTTCGGACGGGGCGGCGCGGGCCGGAAGCACCAGAACGACAAGGGCGAGCATCGGCAGCAGACGGCGGATCATGGGGCCTCCGGGGCGTGAGTTTACGCGAAAGGTAAGCATCCCGGCGCGGTTTTCCAAGCTGCAAAGCGGTCGGCTGAAATAACGGCTTGCACGTCCGCGCGGTTGGCACTAAATCCCCCCCTCACGAGCCACGAGCCTGCGGAGAGGTGCCGGAGTGGTCGAACGGGGCGGTCTCGAAAACCGTTGTGGGTGCAAGCCCACCCAGGGTTCGAATCCCTGTCTCTCCGCCACAATCCATCAGGAATATCATTTAATTTCAAAGCGTTGTGGGCCAGTTGGTCCGGACGCTTGAAGCTCTGCCCACTCCCTGCACACGGCGCGACCCCGGATTTTGACGGACAAACAGCCCGTCTTTCGATCACGGAAACGTGAGCAAATGTCGCACCCGGCTACGGCCTGCCGGTCAGTTCGCAGGCTCAAAGCCGTCGCGGTCCAGCGTGCAAAGTTCGTCAGCTTCTAGAGCCGTGACCATGGGAATGTCGTAGAGGCGGCAGTAGTGGCCCCGGCTGGCGTGAAGGCAACCGCTGCAACCGGCCACCAAGGCTTCGTGGTCGCCCTTGGCATGAATGCGGTCGTGGCAGTCGCCGCACAGGGCGACAAGTTCAAACAGGAATTCATGGCCCCAATGCTCATAGCTTAGGTGATGCACTTCCTTGGCGGGGGCCAGCCTGCAACCTTCGCAAAGCCCGTTCGCGCGTTCCATGACGCGTTGGCGTCGGTTGCGCCATTCCGGCGACGCAAGATAGGCGTTGTGGGCTTGGCTGTAGTAGCTGTCGCCCTTTTCCTTGGCCTTCCATCGCCGCAACTGAATTTCGACGTATTTCAGGTCAATCTTTTCCTTGGCCGCTTTCCGAGTAGCCAAGTAGGCGTCGTGCATAGCATCATCGAAGCCGGGCAGTTCGGCGGCGTTCGGCGGCGCTTTCAAGGCGTTGCCCACACGAAGCCCGCAATCCAAGCATTGCATTCATGTGACGGGGTGCCCGCCCTTATTCGTGCCATGCCGCAGTTCTTGGCGTTCGTGGTCGCATTCCTGTTGCGAATGGTCCGAAAACTCTTTGGCCCATCGTTCGGCCAAATCCATGTCGATAGTTAATTGCTTGCCGTTGCGCGGGTCTGTTAGCCGCATATTCTTCTCCTGCCGTAGTTTAGGTCTAAGCCTATACGAACACGGCCAAACTATCCAACGAACTTGCCACCTTCCCGACGTAGAGCATTCGCATAAAAATGCCCCGGCTGCGTCGGTGCACGCGAACCGGGGTTAGTTGCCCTTGGCACTAGGGATGGATTGTCAGGGGTGTTCGCACAGGGCCGCGACGGTTGACCGCTGATCGGCGGGAAGTGCCCACAGGGGCACCGCCAAGACGGCCACGGCGGCAAGGTCAAGGTCGCCTAGTCCTTCCCCGGTCAGAACGTCCATGACGCTCTGTGCGGGCGACGACAGGGCCACAGTCAGCACGTCGGGCAGGTCTACCCCTAGCCGGTGCCCGAACAGGTGCGCCACGCGTGGCATGCCCCCCTGGTTTGTCCGCACCGCCGTTAATCCTTCTGGCCGCGCCAGATCGAGAACAGCAGCCAGGCCCCGCCGACCACTGCCCCGAAAAACCCCAGCATCGAAAACACCGACAGCGCCACCGGCGGCTCGCCGCCCGACGCGGTCATGACGATCGACGAGCCCATGGTCAGCGCCGCGATGACGATGCCGATCGTCACCCGGGTGATGGATTTGTCCAGCCGGTCCAGAAAATGGTCCATCTGCTTGACCTCGATCCCGAATTTCAACTGGCCGTTCTGCGTGATCTCGATCAGGTTGCGGATGTCGCGTGGCAGGGTCGTGGCCAGCTCGATACCCTCTGTCAGCCCGTCTTTGGCGCCCTGCGCCAGCTTGCCCAGCGAATAGCGTTCCAGCACCAGCCGCTGCAGGAAAGGCCGCGCCGCCGCGATCATGTCGAAATCGGGGTCAAGCTGCCGGCCCATACCTTCAAGCGAGGTAAACGCCTTGACCAACAGCGTCAGGTCGGGTGGCAGGGCCAGGGTGTGTTCGCGCAGAACCGCGATCAGATCCATCGCGCAGGCCGACAGATCGAGCGATTTCAGCGGCACCCCGTGCACCCGGTCGATAAAGGCATCGACCTGCGCCACAAGCTGGGCATTCTCGGACCGCGGCGCGCCGGCCCATTTCAGCAGCACCCCGGCGGTCTGCTCGGCCTTGCGTTCGACCACGCCGAACAGCAGGTCCACCAATTCGTCGCGGCGGGTCAGGCTGATATGACCGACCATGCCGAAATCGATGAAAACCAGCCGCTCCGCAGGCAGGTAGAACACGTTTCCCGGATGCGGATCGGCGTGAAAGAACCGATCCTGAAAGATCATCTGCAACACCGCATCGGCACCGCGCGCCGCCAGCAGCTTCAGGTTCAGCCCCGCCGCCCGCACCGCCGCCAGATCGCTGCCCGGAACGCCGCTGATATAATCCTGCACATTCATCGCCTCGTTGGTCCATTGCCAGTGGACCGCGGGCACGCCGATATTCGGATCGTCGCGAAAGTTGTTCGCGATCCGCTCGGCGTTGCGGCATTCGTTGGCCAGGTCCAGTTCGCTGCGGATCGATTTCGCGAATTCGGTGACCACCTCGCCGGGCCGGAACCGGCGCAGTTCCTCGAATTCGCCGGCCACCAGTTCGGCCAGGCGCATCAAAAGCCGCAGATCGGCCTCGATCACCGCACGTACGCCGGGGCGGCGGATCTTGAGCACCACTTCTTCGCCGCTCATCAGCCGGGCACGGTGCACCTGCGCGATCGACCCCGCCGCCAGCGGTGTCGTATCGACCGCGGCGAAGACATCGCACAGCCGGAAGCCCAGGTCGGCCTCCACCTCTGTCACCAGCGCGTCATAGGGCAGCGTCGGAACCTTGTCGCGCAGCTTTTCCAGCTCGGTCACATACTCGGGCGGCAGAAGATCGACCCGGGTCGACAGGATCTGGCCCAACTTGACGAAAGTGGGGCCCATCTCTTCCAGCGCGCGGCGAAACCGCTGCGGCGGGCCGAGATGGGAAAATTCGGCGGCGGCCTTGCGGTGCAGGATGCGGCCGGCCTTCTCGGCCGCCTTGTCGAGCCCCAGATGCTGCACCAGATCGCCGAACCCATAGCGGATCAGGATCCCCGAAATCTCTGCCAGGCGCCCCAGATCATGCGGCGCGCCGAGGATCCCAAGCATGCTCAACTCTCTTTCGGCGCGGGTTTATCCCGCGCGTCGCCGTCCTGCGCCGACGGGGCCAGACTGTCGGACAGGCCCGCCAGGATGCCACTGCCGATCGAGGCGATGGTCGCCGCCCCGGCACGCGCCGTACGGCCGATATCCGACAGGTGCGGGCGGTGCGATCTTGCAACCGCCGCCTGCAGATCATCCAGCGAGGCGCGCACCAGCCGCCCGGTATCGGTGCCGGCCCGTTCCACATGCCCGGCCAGATCGTCCAGCATCGCGCGCGATGCCTTGGCCCCGCTTTTCGCCAGCGTGCGGATCGCGTCGAGATACAGTTTGTCGAGGTCGGCCAGATCGTCGATCGCCTGTTTCAGGTCGGTCTCTGAAAACGTATCGGCGCGGCCTGCGGCCTCTTCTATCGCCAGGCGCGAGGCCTCTGCCGCCTTGGCCATCGCATCGTCGATCCCGGCAGCGGCCTGTTTCAGCGCCGCGACCGAGTCCACCTCGCTTTCGGGGGCGCCCAGGGCCGCGCCTTCCAGAACCGTCGCGACCACCTGCTGCATGTTTTCGCGCTGCAACGGCCGACGCTCCAGCGCGCGAGACACGATATCGCGCACCGCCTCGCGGATATCATCGCGTTGCGCGACCGCCCCCCGGGCATCGCCCCTGACGGCGGACATGTCCAGATCCGTGTCTTTTTGCATATTGGCGCTCATGACATCCTCGCATGATAAGATGATTGACCTGTATAATAGGCCCGATCCCCCGCGCAACGGATTGACGCATGTCATGTGGTGGCCGGAAATCGTCCCACCCCCCGAAAACCGGCGAAATGCCGCGCCTTTCATCCTGCCGGTGGAGCCTGCCCCGCAAGATAATGCTATACTTTTCGGGCCAACAGTCTTAGGTGCCGCTGTTCACGCCCGCGTTTGCGCCCGAGACGGCCCCCGATGCCCCGCCCGCGACCGCCCTGCGACCCATATGAAAAGCGACAGATAACGCCACCATGATCCAAACTCTTGCCGATGCGCTGGAACAGCGCGGCTACACCACACTGACCCCGGTGCAGAACGCCGTCACCAAACCCGATCTCGACGGGGCAGACCTGTTGGTCTCGGCGCAGACCGGTTCGGGCAAGACGGTGGGCTTCGGGCTGGCCATTGCCCCCACCCTGCTGGGCGACACGCCCCGGTTCGGCCCGGCGGGCGCACCGCTGGCGCTGATCATCGCGCCGACGCGCGAACTGGCGCTTCAGGTCAAGCGTGAACTCGCCTGGCTGTATCAGCTGGCCGGGGCGGTCGTCGCCTCCTGCGTTGGCGGCATGGACATGCGCACCGAGCGCCGTGCGCTGGAACAAGGCGCGCATATCGTGGTGGCCACACCGGGCCGGTTGCGCGACCATATTCAGCGCGGCGGGATCGACCTTGGCGCGCTGCGCGCCGTGGTGCTGGACGAAGCGGATGAAATGCTGGATCTGGGCTTTCGCGAGGATCTGGAATTCATCCTCGGCGCCGCGCCCGAAACCCGCCGCACGCTGATGTTCTCGGCCACCGTGCCGCCCGCAATCGCCACCCTGGCGCGAAGCTATCAAAAAGACGCGGTGCGCGTGACCACGGCGGCGGAAACCTCGCAGCACGCCGATATCGAATACCGCGCACTGAACGTGGCCCCGCAGGACGCGGAAAACGCGATCATCAACGTTCTGCGCTATTACGATGCGCAAAACGCCATCGTGTTTTGCAACACCCGCGCGATGGTCAACCGGCTGACCACCCGGTTTTCGAACCGGGGCTTTTCGGTCGTGGCGCTGTCGGGCGAACTGAGCCAGAACGAGCGCACCCATGCGTTGCAGGCGATGCGCGACGGGCGCGCGCGGGTCTGCGTGGCCACCGATGTGGCGGCGCGCGGTATCGATCTGCCCAATCTTGAACTGGTGATCCATGCCGAACTGCCCACCGGGCACGAAACGCTGTTGCACCGTTCGGGCCGCACCGGGCGTGCCGGACGCAAGGGCGTCAGCGCCCTGATCGTGCCGGGCAAGGCGCGCAGGAAGGCCGAACGCCTGTTGCGCTCGGCCAAGCTGAACGCCGAATGGGCCGCGCCGCCCTCGGCCGACGAGGTTCTGCGCCGCGACGAAGAGCGGCTGCTGGCCGATCCGGTCTGGGACGAAGCGATCACCGAGGACGAGCGCGATTTCGTCGACCGGCTGATCGGCCTGCGTGATCCCGAGCAGATTGCGGCGGCCTATCTGCGGCTTTACCGCGCGCGGTATTCCGCCCCCGAGGAACTGGCCGCGCCGGGCACCGAAAGCGCGCCCCGCCCGCGCGTCGAATTCGGACCCAGCACCTGGTTTTCGGTCTCGGTCGGGCGCAGCCAGAACGCCGAGGCGCGCTGGCTGCTGCCGATGCTGTGCCGTTCGGGCAATATCAGCAAGGACGATATCGGCGCGATCCGGGTTCAGCAGGACGAAACCTTTGTCGAGCTGTCGCAAACCAGCGTCGCAGGGTTTTTGGCCGCGATCGGCCCGGCCATGGTTCTGGACGAAGGCGCAACCCTGCGCCAGCTTGACCGCGCGCCCGGTCTGACGCGCGGCCCCCGTCCCGCGCCCGGCCCCCGCCCCGGCGGCAAACCGCCGCGCCACGACAAGCCCGCAGCCGCCCCGCGCCCGGCCCCTGCGAAACCTGCGTGGGAACCCGCGCAAAGCGCACCGGCAGGGGTCGAGCCGCCAAAGCCCCGGCATGAAAAAACCTGGCAGGACAAGCCTCGCGCCGAAAAACCCCGCCAGGACAAGCCCCGGCACGAGAAATCGCGCCAGGACGCCGCACCGACCGGCGACAAACCCGCCCCCCGCGCCAAGCCTGCGGCCAAACCCGGCGCCAAACCGGCGGTGAAACCGTTCCGTGGCAACCCGATGGATGCCTCGAAACGCTACAGCCCCGACGGCAAGCCCGCGAAAGGCCCCAGCAGCAAGTCCAAGCCGCGCGGCGCCGACAAGGGAGCAGCCCGCAAGGATGGCCCCGGCGGCAAACCGGCCACGTCCGGCAAGCCCAAAGTGGCGAAAGGCGGCAACGCAATCCCCCGGCGCGGCAAGCCCAAGCCGCGCTAGGCGGGCGGGCCGCTCAGGAACTCGGGCTCGAAGGGCAGCACAACCGGCGCGCCGCTGTCGCCCTCGATCAGCAGGCGATCACCGTCCTGCCGGATATCCACGACCCGGCCCCAGCCTGCGGGCCGGGGCACCACGCCGATCACGTGGCGGATGACATGGGTGCGGTCCGGGTGCAGGTCCAGATGGGTGGCAACACCGCGCGCCTGCAACACCGCACCCTCGCCCTGACCGGCGCCGGGGGCGCAGCCGTCCTCGATCCCCAGCACCCCCAGATGGCGCCCGTTCCACGGCGCGTAATCGCGCCCGCCATTGGAATACCACAGCATCGTCACCGGCAGCACCGCCGGATCCTTCAGCACGAAAACGACATCCTCGGCCCGCAGCACCGCGGTCCAGCCCAGGCGACGGCCCGGCACCTCGACCAGGGTCACGAAATCCTCATGGCCGGGCCGCGCCGGATAGCGGTGCAGATCGACCGGACCATTCGCGCCGGGAAAGTCCGCCAAATCAGATGATTGCGCGGGATATTTCAACCAGTTTCGACCGGGTTCCAGTGGGATATCCCCGGTCAGTGCCAGCTGTTTGGGCGAAAAGCTCAGCCGCGCCTCGGGGCCGGGACGCAGCATCGGGTGATGCGCCACCGGCAGCGTGCCGGTGCCGCCGGTCACGATATGCGACTGATACAGCAGCGGCACGTCGCGTTTGAGCAGCAGCTCCTTTTCCAGCCGCGCCCCCTGCACCACGCGGTCCAGCACCAGCCCGGCCACCGCCGCCGTGCCCGACTGCACCAGCTGAACCACCGACCAGGCACTGTTCGCGCTCCAGCCATGGACCGGCACCCCGGCCGAGGCGCCGAACGGCGCGCAAAAGAAATCGCCCGAAAGGTTTCGCTCGACCGGCGCGATGGCGGGGTCGGCCCGCACCGCGGGCTCGTCCAGCCACGGCGCGGAATGCAGCGGCACCAGCCATCGCGCCCCCGCCCGGAAGCGCAGATCGCGCAGATTGCCCAGATAGGGATCAAGTGTCAGGGACGCCCCCGGCACTGCCAGTGTCATCAGATCGCCCACAAGTCCCCCGCGCGTTTTGCGCGGCTATCCTAGGGCCCGCGCCCGGCCGGGAAAATAACCGATATGGAAACGAAGTGTTGCGCCTGTCGGGCGTGTCAGTCCTCGGCGGGCGCCGCGCGGAACCCGGTGGCGACCACGAATTTCTCGGAACTGTCGGCACGGCTGGCGGGCGGTTTCACATTGGCAACCTTGGTGAAGCGCTGCTTGAGCAGCTTTTGCAACTCGCCCTCGGCCCCGCCGGCCAGAACCTTTGCGACGAAGGTGCCGCCCTCCTCCAGCACGTCGAAGGCGAAGTACGCCGCCGCCTCGCACAGCGCGATGATGCGCAGATGGTCGGTCTGCTTGTGCCCCGAACTGGCCGCTGCCATGTCCGACATCACCACATCGGCCTTGCCGCCCAGCCAGCCCTTCACCTTGTCGTCGGCATCGTCTTCCATGAAGTCGAGCTGATGGATTTCGGCCCCGGGGATCGGCTCGACCTCCTGCAGATCGACGCCCAGAACCCGGCCCACGGCCTTGCCGGACCGGTCCCCCAACGCGTTGACACGCCTCACCGCAACCTGACACCAGCCGCCGGGCGCACAGCCCAGATCGACCACCCGCGCGCCGGGCACGAGAAAGCGGTACTTGTCGTCCAGTTCCAGAATCTTGAACGCTGCGCGTCCGCGATACCCTTCGGCCTGGGCGCGTTTCACATATGGATCGTTCAGCTGCCGCTCCAGCCACAGCGTCGAGCTGAGCTTGCGCCCGCGCGCGCTTTTGACCTTCACCTTCAGATCGCGCTGTCCGCGCCCGCTGGTCTTTTTCTCCGTCATCTTGTTCCTTGCGGTCTGCGCCACGCGCGGCCGCCCCTTCTTTTTCGTTAAAATATCCCCGCCGGAGGCATGGAATCCGCCGCGCAGCGGCATCTCAGAACGGGCCGTCCTCCAGAACGCCATCAGCGCTCATCTGCGCGTAAAGCAGGCCTTCGCGCAGGCCGCGGTCAGCCACCGACAGCCGGTCGGTCGGCCAGATCCGCATCAGCGCCTGCAAGATCGCCGCCCCCGACATGATCAGCGCATGGCGGTCGCGCCCGATCCGCGGATCGGCGCGGCGGCCTTCGGGGCCCAGCGTCAGGTAGTCGCGGATCACCTTGTCGATCTGGTCAGAGGTCATGCGCAACCCGTCCACCTTGTTGCGGTCATAGCGGCGCAGCCCCAGATGCGACGCCGCCACCGTGGTGACCGTGCCCGAGGTGCCGATGATCTGGAACCCCTCGCGCGCCTGCGCCGCCGCATAGGGCGAGAAATCCGACAGGTTCTCCTCGAAAAACCAGCTCATCAGCGCGAACCGGGCGGCGTCATCCTCGACATCGTCGAACTGATCCTTCAGCGTCGCCACCCCCAGCGGAACCGAAATCCAGTCCACCACCTTGGCGGTCGGGAACGGGCTGTCTGGGGGATGGAACCCGGCATGCAGCCGCATGATCGCGCGGGGCCGGTCGTGCCGCGGCACCGAGGACAGATCGATCCAGACCAGTTCGGTCGAGCCGCCGCCGATATCGACCACCAGCAATTGTTCGGTCTTGGTCGAAACCAGCGGCGCGCAGGACACGACGGCCAGCCGCGCCTCATCTATAGGTTCGATGATTTCCAGGGTCAGCCCGGTCTCGCGCTGCACCAGCCGGATGAAATCGCGCGCATTGCGGGCGCGCCGGCACGCCTCGGTCGCGACCAGCCGCATCCGGGTGACGTCGTGACGCTCCAGCTTGCCCTTGCAGATCCGCAACGCCTGCACCGTGCGCCCGATCGAGGCACGGCTGAGCCGGCCGGACGCCTCCAGCCCGGTGCCCAACTGCACCGATTTCGAAAAGCTGTCCACGACATGAAACTGGTTGCCCTTGGGTTGGGCAATCAGCATCCGGCAGCTGTTTGTGCCCAGATCCAGCGCAGCGTACAGCGCGGCGGGATCCGGTGTGTCTGGCGCGGGGGGTACCACCGCCTTGGGGAACGCGCCCGCACCATCGGGACGCTTGGGCGCCATCTGATCGCCCTCCAACCTGAGTTACCCCCCAAACTAGTGCCGGCCCGGGCCCGGCGCAAGCGCGCCATGCGCATTCATAATCTTGTTGAGAATATTTCAGATCCCGCCCAGTGGCCCTTTGACCCGGCCTGGCATAGATCGAACCCCACCCAAGGTCGCAACATGCGCGCGGCATGTCGATATCCGACGCGGCCCGCGCCCCGGCGCGGCCTAGAAGCAAAGAACGGAAACAGGGGAATCAGCGATGCCCGACGTCACAATCGTATTCTGGCGCGATATTCCGGCCCAGGTCATCGTCGGCAAGGGTCGGCGCGGCGCCAAGCGCGTTCTGGCGGAACGGTTCGAACAGGCCATCGACCGCTGTGCGATGAAGGTCGGCGCGCGCGATACCGACGCCTATCTGGCCGAATGGCGCCGCGCCGCACCCTATGCGTGCGACGGCGATCAGGACGACATCGCCACGGCCGAAGCCGCCCGACTGGAGGCCGAGTATGACGACACGCGGCTGAAGGCGCTGATCGCCAATTCCGGATGGGACTGACCCCCGCAACGCTTTGGGAGACCGCGATGGGATTGCTGCACTTCAAACGGCGCACGGCACAAGACATTTCCGCCCCGGCGCGGATCGAGGCCTTCGTCCAGGGCTATTCGATCGAGGTGATGCCGCGCACCGCCGCAAAGATCGACGATTTCCGCGCGTTGCTGCCCGCCGGAACCCGGGTCTATATCGCCCATATCGACGGCACCCCGATCGATGACATGGTCGCCACCGCCAAACGCCTGACCGCCGACGGCTTCAACGTGATGCCGCATTTTCCCGCGCGGATCATCAAGGATCGGGCCATGCTGGCCGACTGGATCGCCCGCTATCAGGGCGAGGCCGGTGTGACCCAGGCCCTGCTGCTGGCCGGCGGCGTGGCCGAAGCGCAGGGCGCGTTCGACAATTCCATGCAGCTTCTGGCGACGGGGCTGTTCGACAAGGCCGGATTCACCCGCCTGCATGTGGCCGGCCACCCCGAGGGCAGCCGCGACATCGACCCGGACGGCGGCGACGCCAACGCGATGGACGCGCTGCGCTGGAAACAGGGATTCGCCGAACGCACCGACGCGCAGATGGCGATTGCCACCCAGTTCTGCTTTGACGCCGCCCCGGTCATCGCCTGGGCCGACCGGCTGCGCGCCGAGGGCATCACCCTGCCGATCCATATCGGCGTGGCGGGTCCGGCCAAGTTGCAGACCCTGATCCGGTTCGCGGTCACCTGCGGCGTCGGCCCGTCATTGAAGGTGCTGCAAAAACGTGCAAGGGACGTGACCAAACTGGTGCTGCCGTTCGAGCCGACCGATTTCATCGCCGATCTGGCCGCCCACAAGGCCGCGCATCCCGATTTCAACATCGCCGCGGTGCATTTCTTCCCGCTTGGCGGGATCCGGACCAATGCAAACTGGGCCATCGAACATGGCGGCGCCCCGGCCCGCCCGGCCTCGGAAACCTAAGGAAAACCCATGACCCGTACCGTCATCGAGTCCAAGACCAAGACCGTCACCATCGGCTTTGACGAGCCGTTCTGCGTGATCGGCGAACGCATCAACCCCACCGGGCGCAAGAAACTGGCCGCCGAGCTGGAGGTGGGCGATTTTTCCACCGTCGAGCGTGACGCGCTGGAGCAGGTCGCCTGCGGTGCGATGGTGCTGGATGTGAATTCGGGCGCGGTGTTTGCCAACAAGATGGCCGAAGACCCCCGCTATGCCGACAACAACTTCGTCGAGCCGCCCCTGATGCGCGAATTGATCGCCCGCATTCAGGCGCATGTGGATGTGCCGTTGTGCATCGACAGCTCGGTTCCCGGCGCGCTGGAGGAAGGGCTCAAGGTCGCCGAGGGCCGCCCCCTTCTGAACTCGGTCACGGGCGAGGAGGAACGGCTGGAACTGGTCCTGCCGCTGGTCAAGAAATACAACGTGCCGGTGGTGGCGATCTCGAACGACGATACCGGCATTTCCGAAGACCCCGACGTGCGCTTTGCCGTGGCCAAGAAGATCGTCGAGCGCGCGGCCGATTTCGGCATTCCCGCGCATGACATCGTGGTCGATCCGCTGGTGATGCCGATCGGCGCGATGGCGTCGGCCGGTCATCAGGTCTTTGCCCTGGTGCGCCGTTTGCGCGACGAGCTGGGGGTGAACACGACCTGTGGGGCCTCGAATATCAGCTTCGGTCTGCCGCACCGGCACGGGATCAATGCGGCCTTCCTGCCGATGGCGATCGGCGCGGGCATGACCAGCGCGATCATGAACCCCGTCCGCCCGGTCGAGATGGAGGCCATTCGCGCCGCCAATTTCCTGATGAACCACGATGCCAATGGCTATGAGTGGATCAAGTTCAGCCGGGTGCTGGATGCGGTTGCCGAAGGCACGCCGTTTCCCGAGGCATCGAAGGCGTCCGAGGCGGGCGGCACCCGCGGCGGGCGGCGGCGGCGGCGTGGGTAACGCGCTGTTAACCATGCGCGTGACAAGATCGGGGCATGACCTATATGCGCCCGATCCACGCCAACGAGATCTGGTTGAGCCAGATATTTGCTGCGAAATCCGCAGCAAGCGGCGGCGTTGTGCGGCGCAAGATTGTGGATGTGGAACGCAAGATCGGCCGGCAGCGGCTGGAGCTGGAGGTGCGCAAGCGCGGCTTTCACATGATCGAATGCGGCGCGCAATTCGTGATCATCTGCGATCCGGCCGAACTGAAAGTCATCTGTTAGAAAAATTTTCACGAAAATTTTTCGGGCCGAAGATTTTTCGTGAAAAATCTTCTTTGCGTTGCATGAGCAAAATTACCCGGCTTAACAGGCAGTCATGACCGATCAGAACCCCCTTGTTATTTTCACCCCGTCGGGCAAGCGCGGCCGCTTCCCCCTCGGCACCCCGGTGCTGAGCGCCGCGCGCCAGATGGGCGTCGATCTCGATTCCGTCTGTGGCGGGCGCGGCATCTGCTCCAAATGTCAGATCAGCCCGGCCTATGGCGATTTCCCCAAACACGGGGTCACGGTGGCCGCCGACGCGCTGAGCGATGTCAACGCGGTCGAAGAACGTTATGACCGGCTGCGCGGGCTGAAACCGGGCCGCCGGCTGGGCTGTCAGGCGACGGTGCAGGGCGATGTGGTGATCGACGTACCCCCCGAAAGCCAGGTCCATAAACAGGTGGTGCGCAAGGCCGCCACCACCCGCGCCATCACCATGGATCCGGCCACGCGGCTTTTTCTGGTCGAAGTGTCCGAGCCCGACATGGACGAACCCTCCGGCGATTTCGAGCGGCTGCAAACCGCGCTCAAGGATCAGTGGGGCCTGCCCGGCCTGACCGCATCCCTGCCCCTTCTGGCGCGGTTGCAATCCGTGCTGCGCAAGGGAAAGTGGCAGGTAACGCTGGCGGTGCATCACGATCATACCGGCAACGCGCCCCGGCTGATCGACCTGTGGCCGGGCTTTTACGACGGCGGGCTCTACGGGCTGGCGATCGACCTTGGCTCGACCACCATCGCGGCGCATCTGTGCGACCTGGCCACCGGCGCGGTCTGCGCCTCGTCGGGGATCATGAACCCGCAGATCCGCTTTGGCGAGGATCTGATGAGCCGCGTCTCCTATGTCATGATGAACCCCGGCGGAGACGCCGAAATGACCACTGTGGTGCGGGCGGCGCTGAACGATCTGGCCCGCGCCGTCGCCAGCGACGCCGGAATCGACCCGCGCGCGATCGTCGAGGCGGTGCTGGTCTGCAACCCGGTGATGCATCACCTGCTGCTGGGGCTGGATCCGGTCGAGCTGGGCCAGGCCCCGTTCGCGCTGGCCACCTCGTCGTCGCTGTCGCTGGCTGCGGCCGAGCTGGAACTGGGCACGATCAACCCCGCCGCGCGCGCCTATATCCTGCCCTGCATTGCCGGCCATGTCGGGGCCGATGCCGCCGCCGTGGCCCTGTCGGAAGAGCCCTATAGATCCAAAGATCTGGAACTGATCGTCGATGTCGGCACCAATGCCGAAATCCTGCTGGGCGATGAGACCCGCGTGCTGGCCTGCTCGTCGCCCACCGGCCCCGCCTTCGAGGGCGCGCAGATCAGCAGCGGCCAGCGTGCCGCCCCCGGCGCGATCGAGCGGGTGGAGATCGAGCCCGCCACCAAGACCCCGCGCTTCAAGGTGATCGGCTGCGATCTGTGGTCGGACGCGGACGGCTTTGCCGAGGCCACCGCAGCCACAGGGATCACCGGCATCTGCGGCTCGGGCATCATCGAGGCCGTGGCCGAAATGCGCATGGCCGGGCTGGTCGATGCCTCGGGGCTGATCGGTTCGGCGGAACAAACCGGCACGCCGCGTTGCGAAGCCGAAGGCCGCACCCATGCCTATCTGATCCATGACGGCAGCGCGGCGGGCGGGCCGCGCATCACCGTCACCCAGGGCGACATTCGCGCGATCCAGCTGGCCAAATCGGCGCTTTATGCCGGCGCGCGGCTGTTGATGGATGAAATGGGCGTGGACCGGGTAGACCGGGTGATCCTGGCCGGGGCCTTCGGTGCGCATATCAGCCCCAAACACGCGATGGTGCTGGGCATGATCCCCGACGCGCCGCTGGACAAGGTCACCAGCGCCGGCAATGCCGCCGGCACCGGCGCGCGGATCGCGCTGTGCAACATCGCGGCGCGGGCCGAGATCGAACAGGTGGTGGGCCGCATTCACAAGGTGGAAACCGCGATCGAGCCCCGCTTTCAGGAGCATTTCATCGCCGCGAACGCCCTGCCCCATGCCAGCGACCCGTTCCCGGAACTGGCGAAGATCGTCAGCTTGCCGCAGGTGTCGTTCAATACCGGCGGCGACGGGGCCGCGGGCGGGCGGCGCCGGCGGCGGCGCAGCTGACACTTCCGCTTGACCGGCGGTGCGGCTTTGACTATCTGAAGGCTTCGGGCGGGTGTAGCTCAATGGTAGAGCTTTTGCTTCCCAAGCAAGTGACGAGGGTTCGATTCCCTTCACCCGCTCCATATCCTATATTTTCTGCTTGGTCCTCGGTAGAGAACACATTACTGAAGTCTACGGTAACAACGTAGGAGGAGGACTACTCATGTCGCAATTCGTAGACGACCATGTCGCAATGCTGAACGAAAAGCTTAACGGTGGCGGGCTGGCGAAATCCATCGCCCTTGAGATCAAGGACGAAGGCAGAATCGTGATCGACGACACCGGCGCGAAAGCCAGTGACGACGCGACGAAATGCACCGTCATTCTGAACGCTGAAACATTCACCGGGCTTCTGGGCGGCACCGTCAACCCGACCACCGCGCTGATGCTTGGCAAGATCAAGGTCAAGGGCGATATGACCGCTGCAATGCAGCTGAGCGCCATCACCGACTGATCCGCGACCGCGACGCCCCGGCCTTTGCAGCACGGGGCGTCACCCCCGCCTATCCGCGCAGATAGTCGACCAGCATCAGCGTGGATCCGTCCTTGCCCGCGCCGCTGTCTTCACCCGACAGCACCGGGGCCAGCGCCAGCGCCAGTTCCTTGCCCAGTTCGACCCCCCACTGGTCGTAGGAATTGATGCCCAGCACCACGCCTTCGACAAATACCCGGTGCTCATACAGCGCCACGATCCGGCCCAGCATGTCCGGCGTCAGCCTGGGGTAGACCAGCGTGGTCGAGGGCCGGTTGCCCGGAAACACCCGGTGCCGCGCCTGGCGGTCCAGCTCTGCCCCCTCCAGCCCCTTGGCGGCCATGATCGCCCGGGCCTCGTCCAGCGAACGGCCGCGCAGCAGCGCCTCGGACTGGGCCAGGCAGTTGGCGACCAGCAACCGGTGCTGATGCGCCAGATCGGGCTCGTGCCCTTCGCGCGCCACCATGAATTCGCACGGCACGACCGAGGTGCCCTGATGGATCAGTTGATAGAAGGCGTGCTGGCCGTTGGTGCCCGGCTCGCCCCAGACCACCGGCCCCGACGGCACCGTCAGATCGGACCCGTCCATCGCCACACGCTTGCCGTTACTCTCCATCTCCAGTTGCTGCAGATAGGCCGGCAGCCGCGCCAGCCGCTGGTCATAGGGCAGCACCGCGCGGGTGCCGTAGCCGCAGAACTGGCGGTGCCACATGCCGACCATCGCCAGCAGAACCGGCAGGTTTTCGGCAAAGGGGGCGGTGCGAAAATGGGTGTCCATTTCCTCGGCGCCGGACAGGAAAGCGCGGAAGTTTTCCGGCCCGATCGCGATCATCAGCGACAGCCCGATCGGCCCCCACATCGAATAGCGACCGCCTACCCAATCCTCGAACCCGAAGACGCGCGCGGCCGGGATGCCGAAGGCCGCGGTCTTTTCCAGCGCCGAGGACAGCGCCACGAATTGCGCAGCCGGATCCGCCACCACCTGCGCCATCCGCGCCCGCGCGGTTTGCGCATTGGTCATGGTTTCGATCGTGGTGAAGGTCTTGGAGGCGACAACCACCAGCGTGGTGGTCATGTCCAGCCCGTCCAGCGCATCGGCGATATGCGCCCCGTCGATGTTCGAGACGAAATGACAGCGCGGCCCGTCCGCATAGGGCGCCAGCGCCAGCGCGGCCATGGCCGGCCCCAGATCGGATCCGCCGATGCCGATATTGACCACATCGGTGATCTTGCCGCCCTGCCCTTCGAATGCGCCCGACCGCACCGCATCGGCGAATGCGGCCATCCGGTCCAGGGTCCGGTGCACGCCCGGCATCACGTCCACGCCGTCCACCATGATCGGGCCATCGCTGCGGCGCAGGGCGGTGTGCAGAACGGCGCGGCCTTCGGTCTCGTTGATCTTCTTGCCCGCGAACATCGCATCGCGGCGGGCGACAACACCTGCGGATTCAGCCAGCGCCAGCAACAAATCGCGACTTTCGGCGTCGATATTCGTTTTTGAATAATCGAACATCAATTCGCCCAAAGAGGCCGAGAAACCCCTTGCACGATTGTCTATATCGAACAAATCCAGAATGCGGCGTTGTTTTACGGAGTCGGCTTTTTCAATAAGGGTCTTCCAAATATCCATGATCTATTCCGCCCAGTGAACAGTTGCATCTTTCAAAACAATGGTGACTGGCGCCTGCATCGGGTCGGCCAGCCGCAGGGCGCGGTCCAGCGCCGCGCGCTTGTCGGCGCCGGTGATGACGATATGGGTGTGCAGCGCGCCCTTGAGTACCGGCGCGGTCAATGTCACCCGCGGCTCGGGCGCGCCGGGGGCCCGCATCGGCAGCAGCACCGGCGCATCATCGTCCAACGCATCGTGCAGCAGATCGGCACCGGGAAACAGCGAGGCCGTGTGCATATCCGCGCCCATGCCCAGCAGCAGAACCGTGATCGGCAGCGCCGCCTCGATCGCCTGTGACAGCTCGGCCAGCTTTGCCTCGGGCGTTGCGGCCTCGGCATAGAGCGGCAGCAACCGGGCGGCGGCGGCCTTTTCAACCAGCAGCCGCTGACGCAGCAACCGGGTGTTGGAACGGTCCGAACTTTCGGGCACCCAGCGTTCGTCGGTCAGCATCACATCGACCCGGTCCCAGGCCAGGTCGACGGCGCACAGCGTGTCGAACACCGGCCCCGGCGTGGTGCCGCCCGGCACCGCCAATGTGGCCCGCTTGCCCAGCCGTAGCGCATTGGCCAATTCGCCGGCGATGCGGTCGGCCAACCCCATCATCATCAATTCACGGTCGGCATATTCGACCAGCTTCATGCCTTCACCTCGCGCCAGCGGCGGCCGTCCCTGTGCATCAGCATCAGCGCATCCTCGGGGCCCGAGCTGCCGGGCTCATAGGGTTGGGGCCGGTCGCCGCGCGCCTCCCAGGTGGCGATGATGGGATCGGTCCAGGCCCAGGCGGCCTCGACCTCATCCCCGCGCATGAACAGGGTCTGGTTGCCCCGGATCACATCCATGATCAGCCGCTCATAAGCGTCGGGAATATCTTCGGCATCGGGGCCAAGCGCCTCTTTGAACGACATGTCCAGCGGCACCTCGACCAGGCGCATCCCGCCCGGCCCCGGCTCCTTGATCGTCACCTTCAGGTTGATGCCTTCATTGGGTTGCAGGCGGATCACCAGCATGTTGGACTTGTGGCCCTCCTGCTCGCCGAAAATCGAATGCGGCGGATCCTTGAACACGACCGCGATTTCCGAGGTGCGCGCGCGCAGCCGCTTGCCGGTGCGCAGGTAGAACGGTGTGCCCTTCCAGCGCCAGTTCGACACCCGCAGCTTCAGCGCGATGAAGCTTTCGGTCAGACTGTCGGGGTTTTCCACATCCGCCAGATAGCCGGGCCCGTCCGCATCGCCCAGATACTGGCCGCGCACGATGTCGTTCAGACCGGCCGGATCAAGCGCGCGGATCACCTTGAGCTTTTCGTCGCGCATCGCGTCCGGCTCGAACGCATAGGGCGGCTCCATCGCGATCAGGCACAAAAGCTGCATCATGTGGTTTTGCACCATGTCGCGCATCGCGCCCGAGCGGTCGTAATAATCGCCGCGCCCGCCCACGCCCACGGTTTCGGCCACGGTGATCTGGATATGGTCGATCATGCGGGCGTTCCACAGCGGCTCGAACAGCATGTTGCCGAAGCGCACAACCATCAGATTCTGAACGGTTTCCTTGCCCAGGTAATGGTCGATCCGGTAAATCTGCTGCTCGTCGAAATGCCGCGCCAGCGTGGCGTTCAACGCCTGGGCGCTGTCCAGATCGTGGCCGAAGGGCTTTTCCACCACGATGCGGCTGTGCGCGTCGGCGATCCCGAATTTATGCAGCCGTTCGGCCAGGTCGCCAAACAGCCCCGGCCCGACCGAAAAATAGAAGGCATGGACCACGCCCTTGCGAATCCGGCCCGCCAGTTCAACCCAGCCCTCCTGCCCGCGCGCGTCCACTTTCAGATAGCTCAGCCGGTCCAGAAAGGCGGCGATGCAGTCATCGTCCTGCTTGTCGGGGGCGACATATTCGGTGATTGCCTCGTGCGCCAGGGCACGGAATTCGGCATCATTGTGGTCCGAGCGGGCGGCGCCGATGATCCGCGCATCCGCGGGCATCTGGCCAGCCCAGAAGCGGCGATAAAGGCCGGGCAGAATCTTGCGCCGGGCCAGATCGCCGGTGCCCCCGAAAATGATCAGGTCAAAAGGATCGACCGGAATGACACGTGAAACCATCTGCCCCTGCCCGTTATGTTAGCGCAAACACAAAGCCTGTCTAGCCATGCCGCACCGCAGAGTCTAGCAGCTTGGGGGCGATGCGGAAACGGTCTTGCGTCACGCTTCCAGTTCGGCATCCCAGTACAGGAAATCGAGCCAGCTTTCGTGCAGGTGGTTGGGCGGGAACTTGCGACCCATGTTGCGCAGCTCTTCCGCGCCGGGCTGACGCGGCGGCTTGCGCAGGTTCATCCCGGTCTGGCGCAGGCTTTTGGAGCCCTTTTTCAGGTTGCAGGGCGAACAGGCGGCGACCACGTTTTCCCAGCTTGTCACCCCGCCGCGGGCACGCGGCACCACGTGATCGAAGGTCAGATCGCCCTTGCCGCCGCAGTATTGGCAGGAAAATTCATCCCTTAGAAAAAGATTAAAGCGCGTGAAGGCCACGCGCTTTTGAGGTTTGACGAAATCCTTGAGCACGACGACCGAGGGGATCCTGATCTCGGTCGTGGGACTTCGGACCACCTGCTCGTATTCGGCGACGATATCGACCCGGTCCAGCCAGGCCGCCTTGACCGCCTCCTGCCAGGGCCACAGCGACAGCGGGTAATATGAAAGCGGCCGGTAATCCGCGTTCAGCACCAGCGCCGGATAGTGCCGCAGCACGCTGGGTTCCCTTACAAAACTCGTCCTGAATTCGCCATCCATGTTTCGTGACTCCGCCTTCGCCCTGACTGCTCGCTTCCGGCCCGGGGCAGGACGCGCCCGCCCCAATATGGTAATAACTATATATGGCGTTCAACGCCTGACAAGCCCTGCTAGATGCTGTGTTTGTCGCGGTCAGGGGTAAAACGAATCCGTGACAGGGATGTGACGTTTATCCACAGGCAGGCAAACAGATCGGTGACAGGACCCTGCGCAGAAGATAGTCTTGGCCCATGACCAAGCCACCCCTGCCCCCCGCCCCGCCGTTTTCCGGTGTTCTGGAGGCCGCGCTTTACGCCGATGATCTGGACGCGGCCGAGGCATTCTTTGGCGGCGTCCTGGGGCTGAACCGTCTGATCCGCGCCGGCAACCGGCATGTGTTCTTCCGCGTGGGCGCCACGACCCTGCTGGTCTTCAACCCCGCCGAGACCTGCAAGCCGCCGTCCAACCCGGATCTGCCCGTGCCCGCCCATGGCAGCACCGGACAGGGCCATGTGTGTTTTGCCGCGACCGACAATGAAATCACGGCCTGGCGCGCCCGGCTGACGGCAGCTGGCCACGCGATCGAGGCCGATTTCCGCTGGCCGGGCGGCGCGCGGTCGCTCTATTTCCGCGATCCGGCGGGCAATTCGATCGAAATCGCCGAGCCCCGGCTATGGGACATCGCCGGTTAGCGTTCCAGCCCCAGCCGCTGCTGCATAAAGGCCAGCGCCACCGACAGCCCATCCGGCGCGATCCCGTGCCCGGTGCCCTTCATGACATGGGCATAGACGTCGAACCCGGCCTGGCTCAGCGCCTCGCCCGCCTCGGGCAGCGACTGCACCGGGACCACGTCATCGGCATCGCCATGCACCAGCAGCACCGGCGGCGTGCTGCGCACCTCGTCGGCCAGCGATTCGGGTTGCAGTAGGCGACCCGAAAAACCGACAACGCCGGCGAATTCCTCGGGCCGGCGCGGGGCCACATGCAGGCTCATCATCGTGCCTTGCGAAAAGCCGAACAGAATCACCTGCTCGGCATCCATTCCCTCGTCCTCCATGGCGGCATCCAGAAAGGCGTTCAGGTCCTCGATCGCGCGCATCATGCCCGCCTCGCTCTCTTCCTCGCTCGATCCGTCGATCCACGGGATCGGGAACCACTGAAAGCCGAACGGCGCCCCGGCGCAGCTTTCAGGCGCATCGGGCGCCAGAAAGGCGGTACCGGGCATATGCTCGGTCAACGGATCGGCCAGCCCCAGCAGATCGGCCCCGTTGGCACCATAGCCATGCAGGAAGATCACCAGCGACGTCGCCTGGCCCTTGGCCGGGCCGCGCCGGTCGCTTGTCAACACTCTGGTCATCTATCGGATTCCTTCCCGCTCTTTCGCCACCCGGTAGTAGGCCCAAAGCGCGCGCGCCGCAACGCCCCGCCAGGGCGACCAGGCCTCGGCCATGATGCGCAGCTCGCGCTCTTTCGGGCGGGCCTCCAGGTCGAACAACAGCTTCGCCGCCTCCTGCAACGCCAGATCGCCCGGCGCGAACACATCCGCCCGACCAAGCGAGAACATCGCATAGATCTCGGCCGTCCACTGGCCGATCCCCGGCACCTCGACCAATGTGGCGATGACCTGATCGGTGGGGGCGTCGCGCAACGCGGCAAAGTCGATCCCGGCCCCGGCCAGCGCCTTGGCATAGCGGATTTTCTGCCGCGACAGCCCGCAGGCGCGCAGCTCTTCCTCGCTGGCCCAGAGCACCTTGCGCGGCCCGGTCAGTTTCGCCACCTTCAGCCGCCCCCAGATCGCATTGGCCGCCGCGACCGAAACCTGCTGGCTGACGATCGCGTCCAGAAGGGCCGTGAACCCGTCGCGCCGGCGGCGCAGCGGCAACGGCCCGGTCAGCGCCAGCGCATGACCAAAGCGCGGCTCGGCCGCCGCCAGCCAGGCCGCGCCTTCGGCCACGCAATCGGGCGTCTCTATGATCCGGCCCACCATGGCGCACCTTCCTGTTTCTTTTTCGCGACAAATATCCCCGCCAGAGGCCGGAATGTCACGCGCCACCACAAGGCGATTATTGACCGGGAGGCAAAATATCACACACCCCGCCCGCATTCCCCGCTTCCCTTGCCCCGGCCCCGGCGCTAACCAGTCTGCATGAGTGACCTGACCGCCGCCCCCGCCGCCGAGACCCGCGCCCGCCGCAATGTGACCGTCCTGGTGATGGCGCAGGCGTTTCTGGGCGCGCAGATGCCGATGCTTTTCACCATCGGCGGACTGGCCGGACAGTCGCTGGCCAAGAATGCCTGTTTCGCCACGCTGCCTATTTCGATGATCGTGCTGGGCTCGATGCTGGCGGCCACGCCGATGTCGGCGCTGATGCAGCGGTTCGGACGGCGCGCGGGGTTCTTCGCGGGCACCACCGGCGGCGCACTGGGGGCGGCGATTGGCGCCTATGCGCTGACGCAGGCGTCATTCCCGCTGTTTCTGGTCGGCTCGTTCCTGACCGGCATGTATATGTCGGCGCACGGGTTTTACCGTTTCGCCGCCGCCGATACCGCGTCCGAGGCGTTCCGCCCCAAGGCGATTTCCTATGTCATGGCCGGCGGTCTGGCCGCCGCCATCATCGGCCCGCAATTGGTCAAGGCCACCAGTCAGGCGATGGTGGTGCCGTTTCTGGGCACGTATCTGACGGTGATCGCGATCAATGTGATCGGCTCTGTCCTGTTTTTGTTCATCGACATTCCCAAACCCGCCGCCCCGGCCCATGACGCGCCCAAGGGCCGCTCGCGGCTGGAACTGCTGTGCACCCCGCGCGTCGCGGTGGCGATCATCTGCGCGCTGGTGTCCTATGCGCTGATGAATCTGGTCATGACCTCGACCCCGCTGGCGGTTGTCGGCTGCGGCTATGATACCGGCGACGCCGCCAATGTGGTCACCGCGCATGTGCTGGCGATGTATGTGCCCTCGTTCTTCACCGGGCATATGATCGCGCGCTACGGGGTGGAACGGATCATGGCGCTGGGGCTGACCATTCTGGCCGGTGCCGGGGCCGTGGCGCTGATGGGCGTCGAGCTGGAGCATTTCTTCGTGGCGCTGGTGCTTTTGGGCGTGGGCTGGAATTTCGGCTTCATCGGGGCGACCTCGATGCTGGCCGGGGCCCATGCGCCCGAGGAACGCGGCCGCGTGCAGGGTATGAACGACCTGATCGTGTTCGGCGGCGTCACCCTGGCCTCGCTCGCCTCGGGCGGGCTGATGAACTGCTCGGGCGGGTCGGTGCAGGAGGGCTGGACCGCGGTCAACTTGGCGATGGTGCCGTTCCTGGCGCTGGCCGGCGGCGCGCTGATCTGGCTGGTGATGCGCCCGAAAGACGCGTGACAGCACTGATTTTCGCGGAAAATTCGGCTACCACCGCCCGGTGAGACTGACCCACAACAACCCGCCCCGCCGCGCGAATTCTGATCCCCGCAGCCGCCCCGCGCCCACCGCCGCCGGATCGGCCTGCGCAGCCGTCAACACCGCCCCGGCCCGCCACCCCGCCAGCAGCGCGGGCCGTGCGGCCTTGGGCACCGCGCGGCACGAAGCCCGGGCCACGTTCAGCCGCGCCAGTGCCCGGCCTGCCAGATCCGCCACCGCGTCGGCACGCCCGTCGACCAGCGGCACCCGGCCGCGCGCCTCCAGCTCGGGGATCGCGACCAGCCAGTTCGCCACGCCTGCGGCATAGGCGAAATCGCGCACCGGGCCTTCGCCCGCATCCGCCCCCAGCGCCCGCGCCGCCGTCCAGATCAGGTGGCCCGAGGTGGCGTCGATATAGCGATCGAAATGGGCCGCATCCGCGAACGGATCGCGGTAGCAATCCCAGCGCCGCGCCGCGATCAGCCCGTCCAGCCGCGCCGCATCGCCCGCATCCAGCACATCGGCCAGCGGGGTTACCACCTCGTGCCGCCGCACCGTGGCACCGCTGGTGATCTCCTCCAGCGCGTCGCGCCACCATTGCAGCCGCATCTCGGCGATCATCGGTTCGGACGCGACCCACGGGGCGCGGGCCACCTCCAGGTTGAACGCGTAGAGCGGGAACAGTACCGCGCGCGCGGCAGGCGGCGCCGCCATAGTGGCAAGAAACCGGTCGGGATCACCGCGTTGCACCAGCTCGGCGCAGGCCTGAATGCTCATGCCGGGCGCGCCAGGACCAGCAGATAGCCGGTTTCATCCTTCACGCGCCGCCAGGCCGCCGCCTCTGCCGCACTGGCGTCCAGCGCTTCGGTCAGATCGGCATCCGCGGCAGGGCGCAGCGTGTCGACCCGCGCCTCCATCGGGCGATAATAGTTTTCCCAGGCCACATCGGACAGCCGCCTTGTGCCCAAAATCTCGAACCCGGCCGCGGCCACCTGCGCACACACCTCGGCCTCGGTGGATGCGGGGTAGCCCTCCCAAAAGGCGCGCACCGCCTCTGACGGGGCATCGGTGAACAAGGCGGGCTCCGAGAAGGCGACGAAACCGCCGGGTTTCAGGGCCTTGCGGAACGTCGCCAATCCCGTCTCCACCCCCAGAAAGTAAAGCGCGCCGGCGCACCAGATCAGGTCGAACGGCGCCTCGGGCTGATCGGCCAATGCCGCCATGTCGCCCGCCCGGGCAGTCACCCTGGGGTCGGCCGCGAACTGTTCCGCCGCGGCCCGTGCGAACGGTGCATGCGCGTCGACCGCCAGCACCCGGCCCTGCGGCAGATGCGTCAGCAACGCGGCAATGTCGCCGCCCGGCCCACAGCCCGCGTCACAGACCGCGGCATCCGGCGGCAGATCGGCCAGGCGCAACGCCCAGTTCACATCGGCCGGATCGCCCGGGCCCTCGCGTGGCAGATCCCTGTGAACCTCGAAAAACGCTTCCATCCCCGTCATGGCTTGGCTCCGTCGTGGATCAGTTTCCATGTGATGGCCTCCAGCAGCGCCTCGAACGAGGCATCCACGATATTGGGCGACACGCCCACGCTGGACCAGCGGGTGCCGCTACCATCCTCGCTGTCGATGATCACGCGGGTCGCGGCCTCGGTTCCGCCATTGGTGATGCGCACCTTGAAATCGACCAGCCGCATGTCGTCGATATGCGGCTGATAGGGGCCCAGATCCTTGGCCAGCGCCTTGGCCAGCGCGTTCACCGGTCCCTGATCGTTGCCCGCGGCATCGTGGCTTTCGGACACGGACAGCATTTTCTGATCGCCGATTTTCACCACCACGACCGCCTCGGACAGGCTGATCATCCGGTCATAGCGGTTCTTGCGCCGCTCGACCGTGACCTTGTAGCGCTTGACCTCGAAAAACTGTGGCAACTGCCCCAGCGCGCGCCGCGCCAGCAGCTCGAAACTGGCCTGCGCGGTGTCATAGCTGTAGCCCTGCGCCTCGCGCTCCTTGATCTCGTCCAGAATGCGGGCCAGTGCCGGGTCGTCCGGCGCCACATGCAGCCCGGCCTCGGTCAGGCGCTTGCGCAGGTTCGACTGCCCGGCCTGATTGGACATCGGAATGATGCGCGCATTGCCGACCAGATCGGGGGCGATATGCTCATAGGTGGTGGGATCCTTGAGGATCGCGCTGGCATGCAGCCCCGCCTTATGCGCAAAGGCCGAGGCCCCGACATACGGCGCGCTTTTGACCGGCACCCGGTTGAGGATGTCATCCAGCAGGCGCGCGGACCGGGTCAGTCCCCGCAGCGCGTCCCGCGTCACGCCAGTGTCGAAAGCGCTGGCATAGGGGTCTTTCAGCAGCAGCGTCGGGATCAGGGTGGTCAGGTTGGCGTTGCCGCAGCGTTCACCCAGCCCGTTCAGCGTACCCTGCACCTGCCGCGCGCCCGCGTCGACCGCCGCCAGCGATGACGCCACCGCATTGCCGGTGTCGTTATGGGTGTGAATGCCGATATGGGTGCCGGGGATGCCGGCGTCGATCACCGCCCTGGTGATCTGGAACACCTCGGCCGGCAGCGCGCCGCCATTGGTGTCACACAGCACGACCCAGCGCGCCCCGGCGCCGTGGGCGGCCTGCAGGCAGTCCAGCGCATAGCCCGGATTGGCCTTGTATCCGTCAAAGAAATGCTCGGCATCGAACAGCGCCTCGCGCCCCTGCGCCACCAGATGCGCGACCGAGGCGCGGATGTTTTCGATGTTTTCGTCCAGCGTGATGTTCAGCGCGGTGCTGACGTGGAAATCATGGGTCTTGCCCACCAGGCAGACGGCAGGCGTGCCCGCATTCAGCACCGCCGCCAGCACATCGTCGTTTTCGGCGCTGCGCCCGGCGCGCTTGGTCATGCCGAAGGCGGTCATCGTGGCGCGCGTGTCGGGGGCCGCGTCGAAAAACGCACTGTCGGTGGGGTTGGCACCGGGCCAGCCGCCTTCGATATAGTCAACGCCGAGTGTGTCGAGCACCTGTGCGATCTGCTGCTTTTCGGCGGTCGAGAATTGCACGCCCTGGGTTTGCTGGCCGTCGCGCAGGGTGGTGTCGTAGAGATAGAGGCGATCTTTAGGCATTGGTCGCCTCCTGTGAAAAATCTTCACGAAGATTTTTCGGGCCCGAAGAATTTTCGTGAAAATTCTTCCGCTTGCGAACGGTCATTGGAGGGCCTCCAGCTTGGCAGGGTCGAAGCCACTTGGCACGACTGCAGTGGGGCCATGTTTGGAATTGACAAGCTTGAGGCCAATTGCCTCCAGCTTCGCCTTCAGTGCATCCGCAGCCGCATAGTCTTTTGCGCTTCTTAGTTCTTGCCACTTCCTGAGAAAGGGAACGATCTCACTATGGAATAACCGCGTTGGACCAGTGCTAAATGTACTGCTCAATGCCACCAACTCAGTCCTAAACCAATCGACGTTCTCAGCATCTGGAAGACCCAAAAGCCTCATACCTGATTTAAGCTGGCCAGCGGTACCGCCTTTCGCTATCTCGTGGAGCTTTGAAATAGCGCCCGCTGTGTTCAGATCATCAGACAGCTCATCGACTATCCGCCAGTCCATAGAAGGGTCGGCCCTGACGCCATCTGTAAGATTATACCAGCCAGAGAGAGTATCCTTAGCCTCCCGCGCCTTCTCTGCCGTCCAGTCCATCGGCTTGCGGTAATGCGTCGACAAAAACACGAACCGGATCACCTCTCCCGGAATACCCTGATCCAGCAAATCCCGCACGGTAAAGAAATTGCCCAGGCTCTTGGACATCTTCTTGCCCTCGACCTGAAGCATCTCGTTATGCAGCCAGACATTGGCAAAGCGCCCCTCGGGATGGGCGCAGCAGCTTTGCGCGATCTCGTTCTCGTGATGCGGGAACATCAGGTCGTTGCCGCCGCCGTGAATGTCGAAACTCTCGCCCAACAGTTCATAACTCATGGCCGAGCATTCGATATGCCAGCCCGGCCGTCCACGGCCCCAGGGGCTGTCCCAGCCCGGCAGATCATCCGACGACGGCTTCCACAGCACGAAATCCATCGGGTTGCGCTTATAGGGCGCGACCTCGACCCGGGCACCGGCGATCATGTCATCGACCGTGCGGCCCGACAGCGCGCCGTAATTGGTATAGCTTTCCACCGCGAACAGCACATGGCCCTCGGCCACATAAGCATGGCCCTTTGCGATCAGATCATCGATCATCGCTACCATCTGCGGGATATATTCCGTCGCGCGCGGCATATGGGTGGGCTCCAGCGCCCCCAGCGCCTTCATGTCGTCCAGATACCACTGCATCGTCTCGTCGGTGATCGCGCGGATGGACCGGCCCGTGGCCGCGGCGCGCGCGTTGATCTTATCGTCCACATCGGTAAAATTGCGCACATAGGTCACATGATCGGGCCCATAGACATGGCGCAACAACCGGAATAGCACGTCGAACGCCACCACCGGGCGCGCGTTGCCAAGATGGGCGCGGTCATAGACCGTGGGGCCGCAGACATACATCCGCACATTGTCCGCATCAATCGGGGTAAAGACCTCTTTCCTGCGGGTCTTCGTGTTGTGCAGCCTGATCTCGGTCATAAGCGTTCCCTTCGCGCGCGTCCCCGCGGCGGGCTTTAACAACTTCAGATGTGACTGAAAAGAGGACCGGCCCGCCTGACGATGTCAGCGGGTAATGCAGCAGCAGATAATGATGGTGCCATTGGTCATGGCATCGGGATATCAGCCCCGCGCGCATCTGCCAAGAGGCTTGTTCCGACTCGCGCCCTCTGGCACGCTTGCGCCATGGATGAAGCCGCCGTCAAAACCTTCTGCGACGACCTGATCGGGGCCTGCCGCGAGCAACCCTTCGGCCCGGAAACCGATGTGTGGAAGGTCGATGGCATGATATTCGCCCTGCTGGCGCGAGGCAGCGGCCGGGTTTCGGTGAAATGCCCCGACACCCAGATGGCCGAGATGCTGATCTCGGTCGGGCGCGCGGGCAAGGCACCCTATCTGCCGCGCGGCGGCTGGATCGCGATTGATCTGGACCAACTGGACGAATCCGAGGTCAGGGAACGGCTGCTGGACAGCTATCAGACCGTGCGATCCGCATTGCCCAAACGGGTGCAGGCCGAACTGGACTGATCTTGCCCCCGGAAAGGACGGGCGGGCCGGGGTGAACCGGCCCGCCGCTGGATCAGAAGTGGAACGACACCCGCGCCGCGAGCGAGGTATTTTCGATATCGGTGTTGCTGTCGCCGAAATCGTCGAACTTGTCGTAGACCAGTTCACCACCAAGCGAGACATTCTCGGTCATCATGTGCTCGGCACCGAAGCCGACGAAATAGCCGCTGTCGTCATCGCTGCCGCTGCCCAGGTCGATCTCGGCATAGGAGGCGCCCAGCGTACCATAGATCAGCGTCTTGCCCATGTCGTAACCGCCGCGCAGCTTCAGCCGGCTCAGATCGCTGATATCGCCGCCGCCCGACAGGCTGATATCGGCCGCGTTGTATTCCAGTTCGCCACCCAGAACGTAAGAGCCGAAATCATAGTTGTAACCGGCATGGATACCGCCAAGGACGCCGTCGCCATCGACATCCACGTCACCGCTGGTGTCGAAATTGCCATAGGCGATTTGAGCACCGGCATAGGCGCCGGTCCAGTCGCTGGCGGGAGTAAAGACCGGCGCGGGGGTGGTGATCACCGGCTCTGCCGGGGCGGGGGTCAGGTTGCCGGCCAGCGCGGGGCTGGCGGCCAGGGTCAGGGCGGCGAAAATCGGAAGGGTCTTCATCTGTCTACTCCTTTACGACGGTTTGCCTGTCGTTTTGCCAACCGGCGCGCCCGTTTCGGCGCCCGGCTCTGTGCAGTAAGAAAGAGCGACAGAAGGCAGAAACAAGGGCCTCGCGCAGGCGTGATGTGAAAGCCGGCAAATCCTTGCCATTCGGGGGAAAATTCCCCTGCGGAACATGGCGGAAACCTGCCGGTTCCACACGTTTCCGCGACCTCGCGCAGACGTGAAGCCGCAGCGCAGCAAACGGCACGGTGCCCGAAACGGCTGGACAGGTGCGGCGCGCAGGATTTACCTGATGCGGATGTCCCGAAACGGAGCCCCGCCATGCGGACCGCCGCCACCCGACCCGTCTGCCTGGCCCTTCTTCTGGCACTTTTACTGGCGGGCCCCTTGCGGGCTGACCCCTACCCCGCCCACCAGACGCTTTTGGTGAACGATTACGCCGATCTGCTGCCCCCCGAGGACGAGGCTCGGGTCACCCGGATGCTGCAGGAGCTGCGCCGCGACACTGGGATCGAGGCCACGCTCCTGACCATCGAAACCCGCGCAAATTACGATCCCGCGCCCTCGATCGAAAGCTTCGCAACCGGGCTGTTCAACCACTGGGGCATCGGCGATGCCACGCGCAATGACGGGCTGCTGATCCTGGTCGCCCGGCGTGACCGCGAAATGCGGATCGAGCTGGGCGCGGGCTATGGCCCGGGCTACGACCGCGTCGCGCGTGAGGTGATCGAGGATTACTTCGTGCCCAATTTCCGCGACGACCGCTATGCGCGCGGGATCGAGGTCGGAACCGACGCCGCCCTGCGCCAGATCGCCTATCCCTTTGCCAACGGCCAGCCCGCCCCGGCCCCGTCGCTGCACGACCGGATCAACGGCGCGCTGAACGTGCTGATACCGCTGGGGATGCTGGCCACCTTTGCCGCCATCGCGTTCCGGCGGCGGATCGGGGATCTGGGTCAGCGGCTGCGCACCTGCCCGTCCTGCGGGCGCCGGGGGCTGCGCCGCAGCCGCCAGGTGACCCGTGCCGCGACCCCGGCCACCCCCGGTTCGGGCACCCGCACCACCCGCTGCCCGCAGTGCGGGTACGAGGACCACGCGCCCTATCCTATCGCGCGGCGGGCTTCCTCGGGGTCGGGCGGATCGTTTGGCGGCGGACGCTCGTCGGGCGGCGGCGCGTCGGGCCGCTGGTAGCGCGCCGCGATGCCCCGGCAAAACCGCGTGCCCCCAAGGGCCGGGTCTAGCCCGCGGCTTTTTCCTCCAGCGCCATCCACTCCGCCTCGGCCTCTGCCAACGTCTCGTGCCGGGCGATCAGCGCGTCGGTCGCTTTCTGAAACTTCACCGGCTCTTTAGTGAACAACTCGGGGTCCGACATCAGCTCTTCCAGCTTGGCGATCTCCGCCTCCAGCCGTTCGATCACGCCGGGCAATGTCTCCAGCCGGTGTTTTTCGGTAAACGACAGCCCCTCGGGGCCTTTCTTCGCAGCCGGCTGTTTCGATTTGGCCGGGGCGGCGGATTTGGCCGCATCGCTTGCAACCTCTCTGCTGCCGCGCTGCGCCTGATAATCCGACCAGCCCCCGGCATAGACCGTGGCCGCGCCGTCCCCCTCCATCGCGATGGTGGTGCTGGCCACCCGATCCAGAAAATCCCGGTCGTGGCTGACCAGCAGAACGGTGCCGTCATAGTCACCCAGCAGATCCTGCAACAGATCGAGCGTTTCCACATCCAGATCGTTGGTCGGCTCGTCGAGTACCAGCAGGTTGCTTTCCCGCGCCATGATCTTGGCCAGCAAAAGCCGCGCCTTTTCGCCGCCCGACAAAGAACGCACCGGCGCCCGCGCCTGACGTTCGTCGAACAGGAAATCCTTCAGATACCCCACCACATGGCGCGGCTGACCCCGCACCAGAACCTGATCGGCCTTGCCCGACACCCGCATCTCGGGATCGCCGGTCAGGCTGTCCCAAAGCGTCATATCGGGATCAAGCCGGGCACGATTCTGATCGAACACCGCCATCTGCAGATTGGTGCCCAGCACCACCTCGCCGGTATCGGGCGCCAGTTCGCCGGTCAACATCTTCAGCAGCGTGGTCTTGCCCGCGCCGTTCGGCCCGACAAAGGCCAGGCGGTCGCCACGGATCACCCGCAACGAAAACTCGCGCAGGATCACCCGGTCGCCGAACGTCTTGGAAATCCCGCGCGCGTCGATCACCCGCTTGCCGGATTTCTGCCCCGCCTCCAGCGCCATCTCGGCGGTGCCCTGACGGCGGATCATGTTGGCGCGTTCCTCGCGCAGCCCCTGCAACGCACGCACGCGGCCCTGATTGCGCTTGCGCCGGGCGCTGATGCCCTCGACCGCCCAGCGGGCCTCGGCCTTGATCTTGCGGTTCAACTTGTGGCGGGCCTCGTCCTCCTCGTCCCAGGTCTTGTCGCGCCAGGCTTCGAACGCATCGAACCCCTTTTCCTGCCGGCGCACCTGGCCGCGATCAATCCATAGCGTGGCCTTGGTCAGCGCGCGCAGAAAAGCCCGGTCGTGGCTGATCAGCACATAGGCCGCGCGGGTGTTTTTCAACTGGTCTTCCAGCCAGCCGATCGCCTCGATGTCCAGATGGTTGGTGGGCTCGTCCAGCAGCATCAGCTCGG
This sequence comes from Actibacterium sp. D185-2, assembly GCF_054954595.1. Classification (NCBI taxonomy): domain Bacteria; kingdom Pseudomonadati; phylum Pseudomonadota; class Alphaproteobacteria; order Rhodobacterales; family Roseobacteraceae; genus Actibacterium; species Actibacterium sp. D185-2. Next base: position 42,897 of record NZ_JBPWNX010000012.1, on the reverse strand, counting down.
GCGCCTCGGCCAGCAGCTTGGCCAGGGCGGCGCGGCGCCGCTCGCCGCCGCTGGCGGTCGCGACCGGGGTGGCAGGGTCGAATTTCAGCCCCTCGGCCACCATCTCGACCCGGTAGGCCTCGGCCGGATCCAGCATCGAGGCCGCGAAATCGCCCAATGTCTCAAAGCCCGACAGATCCGGGTCCTGCTCCATATATCCGACCGACGTGCCCGGCGGCACGACCCGCAGCCCGGCATCGGGCTCGACCAGCCCGGCCATCACCTTCATCAGCGTGGATTTGCCCGACCCGTTGCGCCCCACCAGCGCCACCCGGTCACCGGGCTGCACCACCAGATCAAGACCGGAGAATATCGGATCACCGCCGAAGGTCAGCGAAATGTCGGATAGCTGAAGAAGAGGAATGCGCGCCATATCCGCCAGCTATATCGCCCGCAGGTCGGCGTCAACGGGGCACGAAACGGCGATTGCACCGCCGCGCTCCCTGCCCCATATCTGACCCATGCTGAAACTCACCCCGATCCTTCTGGCGGTCCTCTATGCGCTGGCGATGTACCGGTTCTCGGTCTGGCGCACCACGCGCGAACTGAACGCGCGCTCGACCGAACTGGCCGACGCGCGGCTGAAAGCATTGACCGACCGGATGGCGCGCGCGCTCGATCTGCCACGAATCCGGGTGCATCTCTATGAAATCGCCCCGGTCAACGGGCTGGCCGCCCCCGACGGGCGGATCTTCCTGACCCGCGGCTTTTACGACAAATACCGCGCGGGCAGCGTCAGTGCCGAAGAGCTGTCCAGCGTCATCGCGCATGAGCTGGGCCATGTGGCGCTGGGCCATTCGCGCCGCCGGATGATCGACTTTTCCGGCCAGAACGCGATGCGCGCGGCGCTGGGCATGGTGCTGTCGCGGCTGATCCCCGGCTTTGGGATTTATATCGCCAACGCGCTGACCTCGGTTCTGGCCGCGCGGCTGTCGCGCCAGGATGAATACGAGGCCGACGCCTATGCCAGCGCCCTTCTGGTCAAGGCGGGCATCGGTACCGGGCCGCAGAAATCGCTGTTCGAAAAGCTCGCCCGCCTGACAGCGCGTCACACCCCCGCCCCGGCCTGGCTGATGAGCCACCCCAAAACCGCCGACCGCATCGCCGCGATCGAAGCGATGGAACGCCGCTGGGCCGCCGCCCCCGCCGACTGATCCTTCTTCTTGGCGAAAATACTCTCGCCGAAGGCCGCGCCCGCATGGGCGCAAATCATGAAAATGGCCCGGAACGGGCCGCAATCCGAAGAATCTATGCCATGCTCAGCGCCTTGCCCAGCCGCGGCAGGCGCGCACGTTTCAGCAGCGGGCGCAGCGCCACCTCCTCGCCCGACAGGCGCGCGGCCTCGGCCCGGACCCTCTCAACCGCCCGCTCCACCGGGTCGCGGTCGCTGTGCCACAGATCCAGCAGGAACTCATCCGGCCCCAGCCGCACCACCCCTTCCTCGGCCATCGTGTGGCGCGGGAAATCGACCGCGTTGAAGGTCAGCAGACTATCCGCCGACCCGGCGATCGCGGCGGCCAGCACATGCACATCGGCCGGATCGGGCAGCCACAGCCGCGCCTCCAGCCCTTCATGCGGCGCAACCACCCCATCTGGCCAGTTTGCCCGCAACAGCGCGATCTCGGCGCGGGCCTGGGCCTCGCCGGTCGGGCCGATCTTGCGCGCGGCACGGGCCCATTCCTCCAGTATCCGCTCGGACCACAGCGGCGTGAACAGCCCCTGCCCGGCCACGCCCAGCAAGATCTCGCGCAGCACGGTCGGGTACAGCACACAGGCGTCCAGCAGCACCTTTTTCATGGCATAAGGCGGAAGAACAGCGCCTTCAGATAGCCCGATTCGGCCAGTTGCGGCAGCAGCGGATGATCCGCCCCGGCAAAGCCCGTATGGATCAACTGCGCCGACCGCCCGGCCCGCCCGATGCCGCGTGCCGACACGGCGCGGAACCGCGCCAGATCGGCAGCGTGCGAGCACGAGCACAGCGCCAGATAACCGCCCGGCGCCACCAGCGGCGCGGCCAGCCGCGCGACCCGCTCATAGGCGCGCAAGCCCGCCTCCAGCGCCGGCTTCGAGGGCGCGAAAGCCGGCGGATCGCAGACCACCATGTCGAACTGCGCGCCCTCTTCGGCCAGTGCCGTCATCACGTCGAACGCATCGCCCCGGCGGGTGGCGAACCGGTCGTCCGCCCCCATCGCGACCGCGCCCTGTTCGGCCAGCGCCAGCGCCGGGGCCGAACCATCGACCGCCAGCGCCTGTGCCGCCCCCCCGGCCAGCGCGGCCAGCGAAAACCCGCCCACATGGGAAAACACATCCAGCACCCGCGCGCCGCGCGCCAGCCCGGCGGCGAACGCGTGGTTCGGGCGCTGATCGAAATACAGCCCCGTCTTCTGCCCGCCAAGGATATCGGCCATATAGGTGGCGCCGTTCATCGGCACCGGCACCGGCGCATCCAATCCGCCGCGCAGTACCACGGTTTCCTCGTCCAGCCCTTCCAGCGCCCGCGCGCGCCCGGTGCCGTTCTTGACGATCGTGCTCACGCCGGTGACCTCGGCCAGTGCGGCGGCCAGCGGGCCGATCAGCGCCTCGGCCCAGGCGGCGTTGGGCTGAATCACCGCCACATCGCCGAACCGGTCGATCACCACGCCGGGCAGCCCGTCGGCCTCGGCATGGATCAGACGATAGAACGGCGCATCGAACAGACGCTCGCGCATCTGCTGCGCGCAGGTCAGGCGGGCAGCAAGCCACGCCTGATCGATCACCGCCGCCGGATCGCGGTCCAGCACCCGGCAGATGATCTTGGACAGCGGGTTGACCGCAACCACGCCCATCGGCTGATGCAAGTCATCCTCAAGCAGCGCAAGACTGCCCGGCGATAGTGCCTTGGTGCGCCGGTCGGTGACCAGCTCATTGGCGTAAACCCACGGAAAACCGTGGCGTATGGCGCGGGCGTTGGCCTTGGGGCGAAGCCGCACAACGGGAAAGGAGGAGGGTATCATCCCCTCCTCCTAATCGCTTCTTGCCGGCTCGGAAAGGGGTCTTCAGATCCCGCGCGAGCTGAGCGCCGACAGGTTCAGCGGCTGCGGCGCGGCCGGTGCGAGGTGTGGGCCCATTTCCGTGCGGATCAGCTGAATCAGGTGGTTGGTGATGCGCACCTTCTGGGTTTCGCCCCGGCTCATGGCCTCCAGCGCGCGGGCACCGCCATAGGCCTCGAACTGGGTCTCGACCATGCGCGGCTGCGCCAGCATCGTGCCGGTCCTGGCGTCGAACACCGTCAGGAAGAAATGAATGTCATGGGTGCCGCCGATCGTATAGCGGGTCTTTTCGGTCAACGCATGAAACCGGGTGATCTGAATGTCCACGATCACCGGTCGGCCGGTATCGAGCGGCGCCAGCGCGGTTTCCGCCGCGGCCTGCACGATGGCGCGGACCTGCGCGTGGCGGTCGCCCAGCGGATCCTCGCGCCAGACGATATCGGCGCGAGGGAAATAGGTGTTGGCTTCGGACACTTTCAGCGTCTCGGGAACGCGGACATCGACGCGCGCCACATCATAGGGCGCGGCCTGTTCGACGGTGGACGCGGTGCCGGACCCACCTGCGACGTCGAACTGATGCGGTTGCGACGCGGGGGCCAGATAGGGCGTGTTCCGGCTGGCGGTGTCAACCGACGCGCAGGCCGACAGGCCAAGGGCGGCGGTCAGTGCCAGGGTAAGGCGGATCGGTTTCATGTCTCACTCCTTCGGGCCTCATTCAGCCCACGATACGAGGCGCTTGCGGCCCCTTTTGCTCTGGTACGGAAATTGCACCGCGAATCGGGCGAAACTGAGGAAAACTTTATGCGTTTCCGGGGCTATCCTGTGACGCGGAAACATTGCGTTTCCACCATGGAAACCAAATTTAATCACCTGTTTTCAAAGGTTAGACACATCATATGCGCCAGGCGAACCGACGCCCAAAAGGCGACCGGAACCGGGCCTGCTTTGTGTCCGTCGCGCCCGGTGGCACGATCCGCGACGCGCCGCTTTGACGATGTGAGGCGGCGAAATCCGCACACCGGATCTGTAATCGCGACTCTTGCGTCGCGGCGCCAAAGGGCCGACATAGAACAAGACAGGGCAAATGGCCCGCGTCTCGAAACTCATTTTCCACACGGCCAGACAATCCGCTGGCTGCCCGGTCCTGCGCCATTTGGGGGCAAATTCGGTCACTCCGTGCCGATCCGCACGCCGGGATCATGCAGCGGGTTGGATTGGTTAGCGCTAACGCCTATAGCTTTCCCAAAGGCACCGAGCTTAGGAAGGAACACCCATGGCCCTCAACAGCACCGTCGCCCAGGTCACCGACCGCATCATCGCCCGCTCGCGCCCGACGCGCAGCGCCTATCTGGACCGCATGACCCGCGCGGTCGAGGCCGGACCGGCCCGCGCCCATCTGACCTGCGGCAATCAGGCCCACGCCTATGCCGCGATGGGCCCCGACAAGGCCGCACTTGCCGAAGACCGCGCGCCCAATCTGGGCATCGTCACCGCCTATAACGACATGCTGTCGGCGCATCAGCCGTTCGAGCGTTTCCCCGCACTGATCAAGGATGCGGTGCGCGCGGCGGGCGGCACCGCACAGGTGGCGGGCGGGGTTCCGGCGATGTGCGACGGGGTGACCCAGGGCCAGACCGGGATGGAACTGTCGCTGTTTTCACGCGACGTGATCGCGCTGGCCGCCGGCGTGGCGCTGTCGCACAACACCTTCGACGCGGCCGTGTTTCTGGGCGTGTGCGACAAGATCGTGCCGGGGCTGGTGATGGCGGCGGCGGCATTCGGCCATATCCCGGCGGTGTTCCTGCCCGCCGGGCCCATGACCTCGGGCTTGCCCAATGATGAAAAAGCCAAGGTGCGCCAGCAATTCGCCACGGGCGAAGTGGACCGCGACGCGCTGATGGCGGCTGAGATGGCCAGCTATCACGGGCCGGGCACCTGCACCTTTTATGGCACCGCCAACAGCAACCAGATGCTGATGGAATTCATGGGGCTGCACCTGCCCGGCGCCAGCTTCGTGAACCCGAACACCCCGCTGCGCGACGCGCTGACCGTGGCCGGCGCGGAACGGGCGATTTCCATCACCGCGCTTGGCAATGATTTCCGCCCCGCATCCCAGGTTCTGGACGAAAAGGCCTTCGTGAACGGCATTGTCGGACTGATGGCCACCGGCGGATCGACCAATCTGGTGCTGCACCTGCCCGCCATGGCACGCGCCGCCGGGATCGTGCTGGATATCGACGATTTCGCGGCTCTGGCGGCAGCCACACCGCTGATGGCGCGGGTCTATCCCAACGGACTGGCCGATGTGAACCATTTCCACGCCGCGGGCGGGCTGGGCTACATGATCGGCGAGCTGCTGGAGGCCGGGCTGCTGCATCCCGACACCACCACCGTGACCGGCGACGGGCTGGCCGACTATACCCGCGAACCCAAACTGGTCGCGGGCCGGGTCGCATGGCAACCGGGCGCAGGCAAAAGCCTGAACGACAAGATCCTGCGCCCCGCGCGCGACGCGTTCCAGCCCACCGGCGGGCTCAAAAGCCTGACCGGAAATCTGGGCCGCGGCGTGATCAAGACCTCGGCCGTGGCGCCCGAACGCCATGTGATCGAGGCCCCGGCCCGCATCTTTCAGGACCAAGAAGCGGTCAAGCTGGCCTTCCGCGCCGGTGAATTCATCAGCGACACCGTGGTCGTGGTGCGCTTTCAGGGGCCGCGCGCCAACGGGATGCCCGAACTGCACTCGCTGACACCGACACTGGCAGTCCTGCAGGATCGCGGCCTCAGGGTCGCGCTGGTGACAGACGGGCGCATGTCGGGCGCCAGCGGCAAGGTGCCCGCCGCAATCCATGTCTGCCCCGAAGCGGCCATGGGCGGACCGCTGTCCAAACTGCGCGACGGCGATCTGGTGCGGCTGGACGCGGTGGCGGGCACGTTGCAGGTGCTGGAAGACGGGTTTGACGACCGTATGCCGGTGGTGGCGGATCTGTCGGCCAACGGCCAGGGGCTGGGCCGCGAACTGTTCGAAAACTTCCGCCGGAATGTGGGCCTGGCAACCGAAGGAGCGGCGGTGGTGGTGTAACGGGGGCAGATTGCCGTCACATTGCGCGCCTTCGGCGCACGACATGCATTCGATTGGGGCGCTGCCCCAAACCCCGGGATATTTGCACCAAAGCAATTGGGAAAATGACATCCCGGTTTTGCTTTGGGCGAAATATCCCCGCCGGAGGCATACCGGCCCGCAGGGCCGCAAACCAATGGCTTGCGCCGCAGGCGCTCTGCCTGGTCAGGCCGCCCGGACTGCCAGCTTACTCTGAATGCGGCTTCTTGCCCAAATGCTTGCGCAGCCGCGAGGGCGTCGATTTCGTCTTGCCCTTATAGGGGTTCTTGTCGGCCTGCGACCGCAGCGTCAGCCGGATCGGTGTGCCGGGCATATCGAAATCCGTCCGCAGCCCGTTGATCAGGTAGCGCCGATAGCTTTCGGGCAGTTTTTCGGGATGCGAACACATCACCACAAAGCCCGGCGGGCGGGTCTTCACCTGGGTCATGTAGCGCATCTTGATTCGCTTTCCGCCCGGCGCGGGGGGCGGATGCACCTCGAGCATCCCGCCCAGCCAGCGGTTCAGCTGCGCCGTGGTGATGCGCCGGTTCCAGACCTCATGCGCCTTCAGGATCGCGCCATGCAGCCGGTCGAGCCCGCGGCCCGTCTTGGCCGAAACGGTGACCAACGGCGCGCCCTTGAGCTGCGGCAACAGGCGGGCGAATTCCTCTTTCAGCTCCTTGAGCTTGTCCTGCTTCGCGTCTTCCAGATCCCATTTGTTGACCGCGATCACCACCGCGCGACCCTCGCGCTCGGCCAGATCGGCGATGCGCAGGTCCTGCTGCTCGAACGGAATTTCCACGTCCAGCAAAACCACCACGACCTCGGCGAATTTGACGGCGCGCAGCCCGTCGGACACGGATAGCTTTTCCAGCTTTTCCTGCACCTTGGCCTTCTTGCGCATGCCCGCGGTGTCCCAGATCCGCACCGGAGTGCCGTCCCAGTCGAACTGGGTCGAGATTGCATCGCGGGTAATCCCGGCCTCGGGCCCGGTCAAAAGTTTATCTTCACCCAGCAAGGCATTGATAAGTGTGGATTTCCCGGCATTCGGCCTGCCGACCACAGCGATCTGCAATGGGCGCGCGGCACTCAGGACGCGCGCGCCGCCTTCGCCGTCTTCGTCGACATCCACGTCAACGTCGGGCACATCGGCGGCGGCTCGTTCGGCATAGGCATCGGCCAGCGGCGCCAGGATACTGTAAAGCTCGTTCATCCCCTCGCCATGTTCGGCGGACAGGCGGATCGGCTCGCCCAGTCCCAGCGCATAGGCCTCAAGCACACCGGCATCGGCGGCGCTGCCTTCGCCCTTGTTGGCGGCCAGGATCACATGCGCGGACTTCTTGCGCAGAATTTCGGCAAAGACCTCGTCGGCGGGCAGCACGCCGGCGCGCGCGTCGATCATGAACAGGCAGATATCAGCCATTTCCACCGCGCGTTCGGTCAGCTTGCGCATCCGCCCCTGAAGGCTTTCGTCGGTGGCCTCTTCCAGCCCGGCGGTATCGATCACCGTAAAGCGCAGATCGCCCAGCCGCGCCTCACCCTCGCGCAGGTCACGGGTCACGCCGGGCTGGTCGTCGACCAGCGCCAGGCGCTTGCCCACAAGGCGGTTGAACAGCGTGGACTTGCCCACGTTGGGGCGGCCCACAATAGCGAGGGTAAAGCTCATCTCCAGCTCCGAAGCGATTGCCGAACCGCCCGCCTACACCATTCCCGCGTCAGCGGAAAGCGTGGAGTTGGCCGTTCGACGTCACCAGGTACAGCGTGCCGTTCGCGATCACCGGATCGCTTGTCGCGCCGCCGCGCAGCTCGGTCGTGCCGAGCAGCTTGCCATCCTCGGGCGCGAAAAACCGGATCAGCCCGTCATCCGAGGCCACCACAAGCCGCCCGCCAGCCAGAACCGGCCCGTAATGGGCGTGAACGGATTTGAATTTCTTCGGCTTTTTCTTGACGAAATAGGGCAGATCGACGGCCCAGATCAGATCGCCGGTGGCCGCATCCAGCCGCACCAGCCTGGCCTCGTCCGACAGCAGGAAGACCGAACCGCCGACCGGCAGAACCGGGCTGTAGGATCCTTCCTCGGCGGTCCACAGCCGCTCGCCCCCCGCCGCCTTGATCGCCACGGTGCGGCCCGACTGACTGGCCACATAGATCACGTCGCCGTCGACCACCGGATCGCCGGTGATGTCGGTGATGGTGGAATAGACCCGGCCGCGCCGCTGGCCCGACACCGCAGCGCCCCAGACCCGCACACCGCTTTTGCGCAGGGTCGCCACCAGCTCGGACGAGCCGAACGGAAAGATTGCCAGCCGGTCGGTGACCGCAGGCGCCGCGCCACCGATCATGCCAGAGGGTGACGGCGTGCCGGGCAACTGCCACTGCACGCGCCCGTCCTCGGCCCGGATCGCCCAGGCGCTGTTGTCGCGCGACACCACATAGACCAGCCCGTCGCGATAGGTCGGCGCGCTGGTGATCACCGCATCGGTCTTTTGGGTCCAGATCTGCCGGCCGGTGGCCGGGTCCAGCGCCACCAGAAGACCGAAACCGCTGGTCGCGAACAGCCGCCCGCCGCCATAGGCCAGCCCGCCGCCGGTGGCGTCCTTGTTGGGTTCCGAGGCCGGGGTCAGATCGGCGGACCACAGCGGCGCGCCCGCGGTGGAATGCGCCATCACCTGACTGCGCGCATCCAGCGTGAAGATGCGGCCATCGGCCACCACCGGATCGGCGCTGATCCGGTATTTGGAGGTCTCGCCGGCGCCAATGTTCACGTTCCAGATTTCGACCGGTGCTGCGCCAAGCGCGGCATGGGTCGGCAGGTGCTGCGGGTTGCTTGCCTTTTGCGGCCAGTCGGCCTGGGTCTGCGGCGCCGGCAGGCGGATCGGAACCGCGCGGGCGACATCGGCCGCAGGCGCAGCCGCCGGGTCCGCCCCGGACAGCGAGTCGCGCACGTCGATACGCTCGCCTTCAAGGATCACCTCACGCGGGCCACAAGCCGCCAGCAGGCCAAGTATCCCAACAATCGCGACGCCCTGCGTGAATTTCACAGCCCCGTGCCCCCTCAGTGTTCGACGCGGTCTACAGCCACGCCTCATCCCGTGTTTCGTCCGTCTGGCGCGCCCCGGCTTCAGGACGCATCCTCCGGCATGCCACCCAGCGCCACAATCAACTGACTGGCGCGCTGACGCAAGCCCGGCGTCGCATCGCTGGCGGCAATCGCGTCGCGCAGATGGGCGATCGCGGTGTCGGTGTCGCCCGCCTCGGCCGCCAGCAGCGCCAGTTGCTCCAGCGCCAGCGGGCGATAGGGCTGTCCCGGTGCCGACAGTGGTTCCAGCGCGGCGCGGCGGGTCGCCAGCGGCGCGTCGGCGCCCTGCAGCATCACCAGTTTCAGCACCGCAAGCTGGCGATAGGCCACCGGCAGCGTCATATCCTCGGCCAGGGTCTGCAGCCGGGTCTCGGCGGCGGGGCGTTCGCCGGCGCCCACCTCTTCGCCCGCCGCCAGCAGCGCGACCAGCGCGTGCGCCTCGCCTTCGGCGGCGATGCCATCCAACGCCCGCACCCGGGCCGCCGGATCGTCGCCCGCGTCCAGCGCCCCCAGGATCGTATCGCCCAACTGCCGCGCCGCGGCCTGATCCTGCGCCTTGCGCCATTCCAGATAGGATGCGCCGCCGACGATCACGATCACCGCCAGAACCGCGATCCAGCCATAGCGGCGGAACAGCGCGAACAGCCTGTCGCGGCGGACCTCGTCGGTCACCTCGTCGATGAAACTCTCGGGATTGCTCATGCGCCTCACTCCACCCAACCGGGGCCTGCCGGGGCCGTCTTACCCCACAGCCGCCAAGCTTGCCAAGCCCTGCCGCCGCGATGCTTGCGCGACGGGGCCGATCAGCTTAGCCTTAACCGGATCGTTCAGCGCATGAAACCGGCGGGAGGGGGACAGGCCCGCACGGCGGTTTGACGAACGATCCGGTGCCGGAGGAGGCCGGTACCGGGGATCATGTCGAGGACTACATGCGAATTATATCTGTTCTGACCGCTCTTCTGGTAACCGTCGCCCTGTATCTGATGGTAATGGAGCGTGACCGCGTCCTGTCCTTCGCCGGCCGTCCGGCGCCCCCCCGGGCGACACAGCCCCCGGCCGCAGCCGATCAGCCCGCGCCCGAAGACCCGGCCCTGCGGCCGGTATCGGTCGTGGCACTCCATTCCGCGGCGCGCCCGGTTGACGATGTCGTGACCGTGCGCGGCCGGACCGAGGCCGCGCGCCAGGTCGAGATCCGCGCCGAGACCAGCGGGCGGGTGATTTCGGCCCCGCTGCGCAAGGGTGCCTTCGTCACCGAAGGCCAGCCCCTGTGCCAGATCGACCCCGGCACCCGCGCCGCCAGCCTGGCCGAGGCCGAGGCCCGGCTGCTGCAGGCCCGCGCCAGCCTGCCCGAGGCCGAGGCCCGCCTGACCGAGGCCCGCGCGGTTTTGGCCGAGGCCGAAATCAACGACAACGCCGCCGCGCGGCTGCAAGAACAGGGCTTTGCCTCGCAATCCCGCGCCGCGGCCACGGCGGCGGCAGTGTCGTCAGCGCGCGCCGGGGTCGAATCGGCCCGCGCCGCGCAGGACGGTGCGCGCGCGGGGATCAGCGCGGCCCAGGCCGCCGTCGCCGCCGCGCAGAAGGAAATCGAGCGGCTGACCATCGCCGCTCCCTTCGCGGGCGTGCTGGAAACCGACAGCGCCGAGCTGGGCACGCTGTTGCAGCCCGGCTCGCTCTGTGCCGAGGTGCTGCAACTCGATCCGATCAAACTGGTGGGCTTTCTGCCCGAAACCGAGGTCGACAAGATCGCCCCCGGCACCGACGCCGCCGCACGGCTGGCCACCGGCGCCGAAGTCGCGGGCCGGGTCAGTTTCCTGGGCCGCTCGGCCGATCCGGCCACCCGCACCTTCCGCGTCGAGGTCGAGATCGCCAATCCCGATCTGACGATCCGCGATGGCCAGACCGTCGAGATGGCGCTGTCCTCGGGCGATATACAGGCGCATCTGCTGCCGCTGTCGGCGCTGACGCTGGACGATTCGGGCCAGCTTGGCGTGCGGCTGGTCGCGGCAGGCAATACCGCGCTGTTCGTTCCGGTCGCGGTGCTGCGCGACACGGTCGGCGGCATCTGGGTGACCGGCCTGCCCGATAACGCCGACGTGATCGTGATCGGCCAGGAATTCGTCATCGACGGCGTGCCGGTGCGCCCGGTCTTCGACGGGGTGACGCAATGACCGGCATCGTCGACTGGGCCGCGCATCATTCGCGCATGGTGGTGGCCTTCATCGTGCTGTCATTGGTCGCCGGGATCAGCGCCTATACCGGCCTGCCCAAGGAGGGCGAGCCGGATATCGAGATCCCGGCGATCTTCGTCTCGGTCCCGTTCCCCGGCATTTCCGCCGCCGATGCCGAAAAGCTGCTGATCAAGCCGATGGAAACCGAGCTGTCCGACCTGGACGGGCTGAAGACCATGAGCGCCACCGCCCAGGAAAATTACGCCGGCATCGCGCTGGAATTCGATTTCGGCTGGGACAAAAGCAAGGTCATTGCCGATATCCGCGACGCGATGAATACCGCCGAGGCCAGCTTTCCGGCGGGAGCCGAGAAATACACCGTTACCGAGATCAACTTTTCCGAATTTCCGATCATCATCGTGAACCTGTCGGGCGCGGTGCCCGAGCGCACCCTGCTGCGCGTCGCCAAACAATTGCAGGACCGGCTCGAAGGGCTGGATCCGGTGCTGGAGGCCGGGCTGGCCGGCCAGCGCGACGAGATGCTGGAGGTGGTGATCGATCCGCTGCGGCTGGAGGCCTATAACGTCACCGCCGCCGAACTGATCAATGTGGTGGTCAGCAACAACCAGTTGATCGCCGCGGGCGAGATGACAACCGCATCGGGGGCCTTCGCGGTCAAGATCCCATCGTCCTTCGACGGGCCGCAGGATGTGTACGATCTGCCGGTCAAGACCCATGGCGACCGGGTGGTGACGCTGGGCGATCTGGCCGATATCCGCCTGACCTTTCAGGACCGCGAGGGCACCGCCCGGTTCAACGGCAACACCACGGTGGCGTTGCAGGTGGTCAAGCGCAAGGGCTTCAACATCATCGACACTGCCGACCTGGTCCGCGCCGAAGTTGCGGCGGCCCGCGCCGACTGGCCCGAGGATCTGCGCCAGGCGGTCACTGTGGGCACGTCGCTCGACCAGTCGCGCACGGTGAAATCCATGGTCGAACAGTTGCAGGGCTCGGTCCTGACGGCGGTGGCGATGGTGATGATCGTGGTGCTGGCCTTTCTGGGCACCCGTTCGGCGCTGCTGGTGGGGTTCGCGATCCCGACCTCGTTCCTGCTGTGCTTCGTGCTGCTGGGGCTGATGGATGTGGCGATCTCGAACATGGTGATGTTCGGTCTGATCCTGGCGGTGGGGATGCTGGTGGACGGCGCCATCGTGGTGGTCGAATATGCCGACCGCCGCATCGACGAGGGCGCCGGCCCGATGACCGCCTTCACCGAGGCCGCCAAGCGGATGTTCTGGCCGATCGTCAGTTCGACCGCGACGACGCTGTGCGCCTTTCTGCCGATGCTGTTCTGGCCCGGCGTGGTGGGCGAATTCATGGGGGTTCTGCCGGTCACGATGATCTTCGTGCTGTCGGCCAGCCTGGTGGTGGCGCTGATCTATCTGCCGGTGGTCGGCGGTGTGTCGGGCCGGTTTTCGCGGCTGCTGGAACAGGCCGCCGGGCAGTTGCGCCCGCTGCCCTGGCTGGCCCGCGCGGCCCTTGTGCCGGTGATGCTGGCGCTGGTGTTCATAGGCGCAATGCAGACGCTGAACCCCGATTACCTGATCGACACCACGCGCCTGCCCCCCGCCTTTCGCACCGTGCCGGGCGCGGTATTGTTCCTGCTTGGGGCGGCGGGCAGTTCGGTCGCGATCACGGCCGCGAAACTCCGCTGGCGGCGCGAACGGATCCGCGCCGGCTATCGCCGCAGCGTGTTTGGCCGGCTGCTGGCGCTGATCACCGGAAACCCGGTCATGCCGCTGGTCGCGGTCGGTGCCGTCGGTGCGCTGGTCGTCGCGATCTTCGCGGCTTACGGCCAGAACAACAACGGCGTCGAGTTCTTCGTGGACTCAGAACCCGAACAGGCCCTGGTCTATGTCCGCGCCCGCGGCAACCTGTCGTTGGAGCAAAAAGACCAGATGGTGCGCCAGGTCGAGCAGATCGTGCTGGCCGAGCCCGCGGTGGACAGCGTCTTTGCCTTCGCCGGAAATGGCGGGCTGAACCAGAACACAGGCGGCGCGCAACCGCCGCTGGACACGATCGGCCAGGTGCAGATCGAGTTGCAGCTTTGGGAAGATCGCAAACATGATCCGCAGATGGACGGCGATCTGGCTCTGGCGCGGATCGAGGCCGCGCTGACCGACATTCCCGGCCTCAAGGCCGAGATTCTGGCCCAGGACCGCGGCCCGGCCTCGGCCAAGCCGGTGCATCTGCGCCTGACCGGCGACGACTGGGACGATCTGATCGCCGCCACCACGCTGACGCATGAGCGGTTCGAGGCAACCCCCGGCCTGACCGATGTGGAAGACACGCTACCCCTGCCCGGCATCGACTGGCAGGTCGATGTGGATGTGGAACAGGCCGGGCGCTACGGCGCCGATGTCGCCACCGTGGGCGGGATGGTGCAGCTTGTCACCCGCGGGCTGCTGCTCGATACGATGCGGGTGCCCTCCTCGGACGAAGAGATCGACATCCGTGTGCGCCTGCCCGAAAAGGACCGCGTGTTGTCGACCCTCGACAGCCTCAAGCTGCGCACCGGCGACGGGCTGGTGCCGCTGTCGAATTTCGTCACCCGCCAGCCGGTCGCCAAGCTGGGCCGCATCACCCGCGTCGATGGCGCGCGCTATTTCGACGTCAAGGCCGCCGTGGCCGCCGGGCTGAGCAATGACAAGGGCGAGCCGATCAACCCCAATGAGCGGATCGCGCGCCTGACCGAGTGGCTGGAATCCGACCCGCTGCCGGCGGGTATCGGCTGGGAGTGGACCGGCGATCAGGAGGATCAGGCCGAATCCGGCGCCTTTCTGATGAAGGCGTTCGCCGGAACGCTGGCGCTGATGTTCATCATCCTGCTGGCGCAGTTCAACAGCCTTTACAACGCGGTATTGGTGCTGATCGCGGTGGTGCTGTCCACCGCCGGCGTGCTGATCGGCATGATGGTGATGGGCCAGCCGTTTTCAATCATCATGACGGGGACCGGCGTGGTGGCGCTGGCCGGGATCGTGGTGAACAACAATATCATGCTGATCGACACCTATCAGGAATTCTCGCGATATATGCCGCGCATTGAGGCGATCATCCGCACGGTCGAGGAACGGATCCGCCCGGTGCTGTTGACCACGGTCACGACCATGGCCGGGCTTGCCTCGATGATGTTCGGCCTGTCGTTCGACTTCGTCAATGGTGGCTATTCGGTCAACAGCCCCACCGCGCTGTGGTGGACGCAACTGGCCACGGCTGTGGTGTTCGGACTGGGGATCGCCACGGTGCTGACGCTGATTTTCACCCCCTCGATGCTGGCGTTGCGGGTGTGGTTCTGGTCTGGCGCCTATGGCTCGGTGCGGCGGCTGACGGCGCTGTCGCTGGGCCAGGGCAGCCGGGCCGCGCGTGATATCGCGCTGCACCGCGCCACGCGCAGCACCCGCGCCCCCGAAATCCTGTGGGAAGAGGATATCGCCGATCCGGTCCCCGCCGATCCCGACCAGATCGACGAACCGCAACAGATACCGCAGGGCGCAGGTGACAGCGACACCCCCGACACCGAAGGCGACAACCCGCTGCGCGCCGCCGAGTAACCCGGATCAGGCGGCGGCCTCGCCCTCCTCCTCGGCTTGCTGGCGCTGCCACATCGCGGCATAGCGCCCGCCGCGCGCCAGCAGCGCCTCGTGGCGGCCACGCTCGACGATCTTGCCCTGTTCCAGCACCACAATCTCGTCGGAATCGACGATGGTGGACAGCCGGTGCGCGATCGACAGCACGGTGCGGCCCTTGCCCATCGCCTTCAACTCGCCCTGGATATCGCGCTCGGTCTCGCTGTCCAGCGCCGAGGTCGCCTCGTCCAGCAGCAGGATCGGCGGGTTCTTCAGCAGGGTCCGGGCGATGCCCACACGCTGCTTTTCGCCGCCCGACAGTTTCAGCCCGCGCTCGCCCACCATGGTCTGATAGCCATCTGGCAACCCGGCCACGAAATCGTGGATCTTGGCGGCGCGCGCGGCCTCTTCGATCTCGGCGCGGCTGGCTTCGGGGCGGCCATAGGCGATGTTGTAATAGATCGTGTCGTTGAACAGCACCGTGTCCTGCGGCACCACCCCGATCGCGGCATGCAGGCTGTCCTGGGTCACATCGCGCAGATCCTGCCCGTCGATCAGCAGTGCGCCGCCATTCACGTCATAGAACCGGAACAGCAGCCGCCCGATGGTGGACTTGCCCGACCCCGACGGCCCGACCAGCGCCACCGAACCACCCGCCGGAACCGTCAGGCTGATGCCCTTCAGGATCGGCCGCGCGGCGTCATATCCGAACTGCACATCGCGCAGCTCGACCTTGCCGCCGGCGACCTTCAGTGCCGGTGCGCCGGGCTTGTCGGTGACCTCGGGCGGCTGGCCCAGCAGATCGAACATCTCGCCCATATCGACCAGGCTTTGCCGGATTTCGCGATAGACCGTGCCCAGAAAGTTCAGCGGCATGGTGATCTGGATCATGTAGGCGTTGACCATAACGAAATCGCCCACCGTCAGATTGCCCTGCTGCACCCCCATCGCCGCCAGGACCATCACCCCGACCAAACCGGCCGTGATCAGCAGCGACTGGCCGAAATTCAGAAACGCCAGCGACAGCGATGTCTTGATCGCGGCCTCTTCATAGCCCGCCATCGCCGCGTCATAGCGCCCGGCCTCGCGCGCCTCGGCGCCGAAATACTTGACGGTCTCGAAATTCAACAGGCTGTCGATCGCCTTCTGGTTGGCGTCAGTGTCCTGATCGTTCATCTGGCGGCGGATCTTCACCCGCCATTCGGTGATCTTGAAGGTGAACTGCACATAAAGCGCGATGGTGACCAGAACGATCGCCAGATAGCGCACATCGAACACCACGTAAAAGATGATCGCGACCAGCAGCAGCTCCAGCACCAGCGGCCCCACGCTGAACAGCAGAAAGCGCAGCAGGAATTCCACCCCCTTCACGCCACGCTCGATGATCCGGCTCAGGCCACCGGTCTTGCGGGTGATGTGATAGCGCATCGACAGCCGGTGGATATGGGTGAAGGTTTCCAGCGCCAGACTGCGCAGCGCGCCCTGCGCCACCCGTGCGAAAACCGCATCGCGCAACTGCTGAAAGCCCACATTCATCAGCCGCGCCATGCCATAGGCCACGGTCAGCCCGACCGCCCCCGCGCCCAGCATCCAGGCCGCCGACTGCCCCTCGCCGGCCAGCGCATCCACCGCCGCCTTGTACAAAAACGGCGTCCCGACCGAGATCAGCTTGGCCGCGACCAGCAAGACCAGCGACAGAACCACCCGGCGCTTCACCCAGCCCTGCCCGTCGGGCCACAGATACGGGCCGACGCGGGCAATCGTGCGCAGTGCGCGACCGCGTTCGAGTTTGGAAATATCGGCGGTGGTGGGTCTGGGTGACATGACGGCTACCTTGACTGCTCTCGCCGCGGACCCTAGTGCGCCATGCGACGAAAGGCCAGAGAGTGGGCCATAGCGCGGATCACAGGCCGGATCATTCGGGCGCGGGCACCGTGAAGACCTGGCCGGGATAGATCAGATCGGGATCGCGGATCAGATCGCGGTTGGCCTCATAGACCTTCACATAAAGGACCCCCTCGCCATAGTTTTCGCGCGCGATCCCCCACAGGGTAAAGCCCGGCTGCACCGTCACCACACCCACCCCGGTGCCGCCTTCGGTCGCTATCGCGGGGGTCGCATCGGCCAGAACGGCGGCTGCTTCGCGCTTGAACGGGGTTTCATAGCGCGCGATCACCTTGCCCGCGCCGTCCAGTTGATCGGCCCGCAGCGTGTGGATCCCTTCGGCGATCCCGCCGGCCGCGGCCTGCCACCGGCCCGAGGCCGCGATTTCGGCATCGGCGATAGGATCATTGTCCAGATAGAGCCGCACCACCCCGCCCGCCGCGCCGCGCCCGGCGAAATTCACCACCCCGCCCGCGGCATAGGAAATCGCGTCGATCACCAGCGCCTGGTCCAGTTCGGGTACCACGCCGCCGCTGGCGGGCTGCAACACGCGCACACCTGCATCATCAGCCAGCAAGACGGCGGGCGCGCGCGGGGCCGCCGGGGCGCCTGTGACGGCCTCGGGGGCCTCCGTTTCCGCCACGGAATTCTCTGGCGGGACGCGCGCCGCGGGGGCCGGCACAACGGCCTCGGGCATCTCCGTTTCTGCGATCGGCGTGGCCTCCGCCCCTGCCAGCGGCCCGACCTCGCCAGGTGCTGCGGCCACGTCCGCCATAGCTGCCGGCAGTTCCGTCACCGGCATGGGATCGCCCGCCGCCACCTCGTCCGGCCCGGCCACCGGGGCCAGGATGACCGTCACCTCGGACGCGATGCGCGCGCCGTCCGCCAGCTCCATCTCCAGCGACACGACCCGCGGTTGCGGGCTGGGCGCGACATCGAACAGCGCCGCGAACTTGCCGCCATTGTCGGCCCGCGCCTGCGCCACTTGCGCACCATCGATCAGCACCACCACCTGCGCCTCGGGCGCGGCAGAGCCCGCAACCAGCGCACCGCCCAGCGGCTCCACCCGCACCACATCGAAGGTCGGGGGGGCAGGCACGCGTTCGGCGACCACCGGCACCGCCTCGGGCGCTGCGGCTGCGGACGCGCCCGGTTCCGGCACCGCCTCGGGGGCCATCGCCGCCGCAACAGGCGCGGCCTCGGGCGGGGGCACCCGCCATGCCGATTGCGTAAAAAACCACAGCCCCGCGCCGGCTGCGACCAGCGCCGCACCGGCCAGCACGGCCGGCCCCTTCGACCCGAGTTTCGCCCAGAGTGCCATATACCCGTATCCCCTTGCGCGCCCGATCCCCCCGAGCCGCGCTTGCGGGACCATAGCAACCCCGTTATCACGGGTCCAGAACCCCTGTCCGTGAGGTCCCGTGCCATCTATGCAACACTCGATCTGTGTCTTTTGCGGCTCACGCGATGGCGGGCGCGCCGCCTATGCCGCCGCCGCCGACGCCACCGGCCGGGCGATCGCACAGGCCGGCTGGCGGCTGGTCTATGGCGCGGGCGATGTCGGGCTGATGGGGCGCGTGGCGCGCAGCGCACAGGCCGAAGGCGGCCAGACCTTCGGGGTGATCCCGGTGCACCTGTTCGACCGCGAGGTGGGAAAACGCGATCTTTCAACCTTTGTCGTCACCGAAAACATGCACGAACGCAAAAAGGTGATGTTCATGAATTCGGACGCGATCGTGGTGCTGCCCGGCGGCGCCGGATCGCTGGATGAATTCTTCGAGGTGCTGACCTGGCGCCAGCTGGGCCTG
Source organism: Actibacterium sp. D185-2 (assembly GCF_054954595.1). Taxonomy (NCBI): domain Bacteria; kingdom Pseudomonadati; phylum Pseudomonadota; class Alphaproteobacteria; order Rhodobacterales; family Roseobacteraceae; genus Actibacterium; species Actibacterium sp. D185-2. Next base: position 24,167 of record NZ_JBPWNX010000012.1, on the reverse strand, counting down.
CACGATAAGCCGATCCTGCTACTCAATACCGAAGGCTACTGGGATCCGCTGACCGCGCTGATCGACCACTACATCGCCGAAGGCTTCGCCGAACCCGACATGAAGGCCTATATCACCGTCGTGCCCTCGGTCCCGGCACTAGACAAGGCCCTGCGCGCTGCCCTGTCCTGACGCAGGCTTTCCGCCGAATACAGCCCCAGCGCCGCCCAGATAAACGCAAAGGCAATGGCGTGCCAGCCGGTGAACGCCTCGCGAAACACCAGGGTCGCCACCAGGAATTGCAGGGTCGGGTTGACATACTGCACCACCCCCACCGTCGCCAGGCTGACCCGTTTCGACGCATAGGAAAACAGGATCAGCGGCCCGGCGGTCAGCGGCCCCGACAGCATCAGCATCACCGTGTCATGCCAGCCCTGCCCGAACGCGCCCAGATTGCGCCCGACCAGCCCGCCCCAGCCCTGGGTGTGAACACCCCACAACCAGATCAGCGCCAAAGGCGCCAGCAGCAGCACCTCGGTGGTGACCGACACCACCGGCCCCACCGGCACCCCCTTCTTGATCAACCCGTACAGACCAAAGCTGGCCGCCAGTGCCAGCGATATCCATGGCGCCACGCCCAGCCCCAGGGTCAGCACCCCGACGCCCGCCGCCGCCAACGCCACCGCCAGCCATTGCGCCCGGCTCAAACGCTCGCCCAGGACCACATATCCCAGCATCACCGCGACCAGCGGAAAGATGTAATACCCCAGACTGGCCTCGACCGCGCGGCCCACCTGCACCGAAAAGATGAAAAAGAACCAGTTGGTCGAAATCAGCACCGCCGCCAGCAACACGGCGACCAGAACCCGCGGCTGACCGAACAGGCGTACGACCGCGCCCAGCCGCCGCTGCAACAGCAGCACGATCCCGAAAAACACCAGCGACCACAAGGTGCGGTGGCTCAGCACCTCCAGCGGCGGCACATGGGCCAACTGCTTGTAATACAGCGACGACAGCCCCCAGATGCAGCAGGCCGCCACCATCGTCAGCACCCCCTTGCGCGCCTCACCCATTTCCCGCATCCCTTCTTCTTGGCGCAAATACTCCCGCCGGAGGCACCCCGAGGCGCCGCAGGCGCCGAGGTAACGAAAATGGCCGCCCCCGAAGGGGCGGCCGCAATCGGATCAGACCTGACGGGCGGATCAGGCGGCGGCCAGACGCTCGGCCACGTTTTCCCAGTTCACCAGCTTGTCCAGGAAGTTGGTCAGATAGGCCGGGCGCTTGTTGCGGAAATCGATGTAATAGGAATGCTCCCACACATCGCAACCCAGCAGCGCGGTCTGACCAAAGCACAGCGGGTTCACGCCGTTCTCGGTCTTGGTCACTTTCAGCGTGCCGTCGGTATCGGCCACCAGCCAGCACCAGCCGGACCCGAACTGGCCCGCGCCCGCGGCGGCGAACTGTTCCTTGAACGCATCGACCGAACCGAACGCATCCTTCAGACGCGCCTCGAGCTCGCCGGGCATCGCGCCTTCGCCGGGGCCCATCATTTCCCAGAACTGCATGTGGTTCCAGTGCTGCGAGGCATTGTTGAAAATGCCGTTCTGCGCCACGGCGCCGGCCTGATAGGTGCCCTTGACGATCTCTTCAAGCGACTTGCCGTCCCATTCGGTGCCCGCCACCAGCTTGTTGCCGTTATCGACATAGGCCTTGTGGTGCAGGTCGTGATGGTATTCCAGGGTTTCTTTCGACATGCCCAGATCGGCAAGCGCATCGTGGGCATAGGGAAGGTCGGGAAGTTCGAAAGCCATCTGTTCGGCCCCTCTTGGTTGGAGTAAATGCTTCGCCCCCTAAATGGAGTGTGCCACGCGCAAAGGTCAAGCCCCCGAAGCCGCCCGAAGCGCCACAGCGGCGCGGAAATTAACGGATGCCCGCGCCAAACCCTCGACATCGGCGCCAAGCGCTGTATCCTTGGCGCAACCGCAGCGAAATCGTTGTAATCATGTTCTAAAAGCCGGGGAACCGGACCGCGGGCGGGATATCGCCGGGTTTGGCGTCGAAAAGAGCTTTGCGAACCCAGCGGGGCCGTGACCGGCACAGAACAGACGGGACAGGCAGATCACGGCCGCAGCGGATGCGGTCGCAGCCGCGCCCCCAGACAGGCAAGATCGTGATGAGTGACAAGACACACCGCTATACCATCCTTTCGATGATGAAGGACGAAGGCCACAGTCTGGTCGAATGGCTGGCCTATCACCGCCATCTGGGCTTCGACAATATCTGCGTCTATACCAACAACTGCACCGACGGCACCGACGAGATGCTGATCCGGCTCGAAGAGATGGGCTATTGCCGTCATTTCGAGAATGTCGTCCCAGACGACAAGAAACCCCAGCCCCACGCGCTGCAACTGGCCAGCAAGAACGACGCCGTGCTCGACAGCGACTGGATCCTGACGATGGATGCAGACGAGTTCCTGTCGATCAAGGTCGGCGACGGAAAGATCGACGATCTGGCCGCCGCCCTGCCCGCGGATACCGACGCGGTGGCGATCACATGGCGCTTTTTCGGCTCCAGCGAAATCACCGACTGGAACCCCGGTCTGGTGACCGAGCATTACACCCGCGCTGCGCCGGACGATTTCAAGAAGGGCTGGGGCGTGAAGACCCTGTTCCGCCCCTATGGGGATCTCAAACTGGGCATCCACCGCCCGCATATCCGCAAGGCCAAGCAGCAGCCCGAGAAGCTGCAAAAACTGATGGAACAGAAATGGGTCAACGGCTCGGGCGTGGCGATGCCGACCGATTTCAACCTGTCGGGCTGGCGTTCGACCAAGCCGACGCTGGGCTACGATCTGGTCGAGATGAACCATTACGCGGTCAAAAGCTACGAGGCCTATCTGCTGCGCCGGATGCGCGGTAACGTCAACAAGAAGGCCGACAAATACAACGCCGCCTATTTCGCAATCTTCGACCGCAACGAAATCGACGCGCCCCATGCCGCCCGCCACGCCGAGGCGGTCAAACGGATCATGGCCGAGATGCTGGCCGACCCAAAGCTGCGCGCGCTGCAGGACAAGGCGCATGATTTCCACGCGGCCCAGGTCGCCCGGCTGCGCGCCACCGGCGAATATGACGAATGGCTGACCTCGCTGAAAGAGGCGTCGCAAACCCCGATCGATAAGCTGGACGAGATCCTGTTCACCCAGCATCTGCCGCGCGAATGGCAGGACCGGGTCGAGGAAATGCGCAAGGCGGGCGTGCCCGACAAGGACATCGCGCTGATGATCGCGCGCAGCCAGACCGCGCGCAAAGGCGAAACCCGCGCCGCCCTGCGCCAGGCCGCCGGGGTCGACGACGCGGACGATGCGGCGCCCCCACCCGACGACGCCCCCGACGACGCCCCCGGCGACCCGCCCGCGCCGAAACAGCCGCTGCGCCTGGTCACCGGCCTGCGCCCCGCGACCGACCCGGATGCGCCGCCCGCCCTGTCGCGCCGCGAACAGCGCGCCCTGAACACCGAAATCAAACGCGCCGCCCGCAAACGCGGCGAAACGGTGCAGCTTGATACACAGGAGGCCGCTCCGGAGGAGACAATTGTGGGAAAGTCCCGATGAGCCGGTCCGGCCACAAAGTCCTCGTCTCGACGATGAAGAACGAGGGGCCCTATATCCTGGAATGGATCGCCTATCACCGGTCGATCGGGTTCGATGATTTCGTGCTGTTTTCCAACGATTGCACCGATGGCAGCAACCTGATGCTGAACCGGCTGGACGAAATGGGCGTGATCCACCATTTCGACAACCCGCTGGGGCCGCGCATGGATCCGCAGCGCGCCGCCTATAGCCGCGCAGGCAAGATGGAACTGGTCCGCGCCGCCGACTGGGTGATGATCCTGGACGCCGACGAGTTTCTGAACATCCATGCCGGCGGCGGCAAACTGGACGATCTGATCGCGGGCTGCGGCGATGCCGATGCGGTGTCGGTCAACTGGCGGATCTTCGGCTCGTCCGGACAGGCCCGGATGGACACTGCGCCGGTGACCCGGCGCTTTACCCATGGCTCGGATTTCGAGGCCCCCGAAAACGGGCTGGTCCGTGGCTTCAAGACCCTGTTCCGGCCCCGCGTATTCGATTATTTCGGTGTGCACCGGCCGAAATTCTTCAAAGACCGCGAAATCACGCCGGATCTGGCAAAATGGGTCAACGGCTCGGGCCGGGATCTGGGCAATGCGCTGCACCGCAAGGGCTGGCGCAGCAGTGCCGAACAGGCCGGCCACGATCTGGCGCAGGTGAACCACTATGCCGTCAAATCGCGCGAGGAATTCTTGCTCAAACGGCTGCGCGGCACCGCCAATTCCAAGAACAAGGATCGCATCGATACCGGCTATTGGGGCAATCTGGACCTGAACACCTGCCCCGACAGCACGATCCGCACGGATGGCATCGCCGACGGTATCGCCGAACTGCTGCGCGACGACACTCTGGCCGCGCTCTATCATGCGACGCTGGATGTGGCCCGGCGCACCATCGACTATCAGCTCGAGGACAAGGCCTGGCGCGACTTCGTCAAGACCGGCGTGTTCGACGCGCCCGACGACGAACCAGAGGCAAAAAAAAAGTCCGCATGACAGAGGCAGGGCCAATGACACAGCCCGATAAGGCACGATTCCTGTGCATCGGCACCCATCACAAGACCGGCACGATCTGGATGCGCAAGGTGTTCCGGCAGGTGTCGGACGAATTGAACATCCCGCGGATGCAGGTCTATCGCGCCAAGCGTCTGGCCGACCTGCCCGAAACCGGCCCTGCGATCCTGTTCAACTGGCATTCGACCTTTCCGGCCGAGTTGCTGGCGCGGCCCGATGCGCGGTTCATTCATCTGATCCGCGATCCGCGCGACGTGCTGCTGTCGGGGATGCGTTATCACCGCGTCGCGGGCCTGGGGAATGAAAAATTCCTGCGCGAAAAGCGCGACGACTGGGGCGGGCTGAACTATCAGGATCATCTGAACGCCCTGCCCGACGATCACGCCCGGCTGCTGTTCGAAATGGCGCACAAGCATGACGACACGGTGCGCGAAATGCTGGCCTGGCGCTATGACAATCCCAACGCGGTCGAAATCCGCTATGAGGATCTGATCGCCGACACCGATTGCGCGCTGTTCCGGCAAACGCTGACAGGGTTCGCGATCGACGGGCTGGATATCGACCGCGTGGTGGACATCTATTGGCAAAACAGCCTGTTCGGCGGTCTGGCCAAAGCGGAAAACCGCGAGGATATCGTGGCGCGTCACGTCAGTTCGGGGGCGGCGGCGCAATGGATGCGCAAGCTGCCGCGCGAAATTGCCGAAGTTTATGCCGAGCGCTATGGCGACGCGCTGAAACTGCTGGGCTATGCCGATGACGACAGCTGGGTGACCCGCTGCAAACCCGCCGCGGACCTGGCCGCGGCCTGAGCCTCAGCCGGTGAAATAGCCGACCGCGCCACCGGGCGCGGCGGCGTTTTTCAGCAACTCGAACATATAGTTCGCGACCGAGCGAAAGCAGATCAGCGTGAACGCATCGTCCTCTGCCAGCCACAGCGCCACCGGCACCTGTGCCGCGCGGGTACGGCGCAGGGTGCCGGGGCCGAAGGCTGCGGGCGACAGATCGACCGGCGCCAGCTTGGCCAGCGCCTCGCGCGCGCCGGGGCCGCTGATGTGAAACATCGCCCGCGCGTCCGAGACATTGACCGCAAGGCTGTGCTCACCCGCCAGCGTGGCGCGCATTGTAACGACGGCCTGCGCGGCCTCGGCATGGGGCACCAGCACCAGCAGTTCGTCGGGCGACATCCAGCCAATGCCCCGCTCGGCCACATGGTTGATCTGGCGCTGGCCGGGGAAATCGACCCCCGCCACCCCGGTCACCGCGTTTTTCAGCGCCACCGACGCCAGATCGCCGCGCACCGTGATCATGCCGCGCGGAGGCAAAATCGCGACCCGGACCGCGGCGCCCACAGGTTCAGACATTCTGCTTCTCCCCGTCCTTGTCAAAGAAGACCGGATCGACGATCCGCGCGTGAACGGTACCGCCGCCCAGCGTGGCAAAGCCGATCACCTCGCCCATCCGGTCGGGGCCATGGCGCACCAGCCCCAGCGCGATACCGCGCCCGAGCGTGGGCGAATGATAGGCCGAGGTCACGCGCCCCTGGGTGTTGCGCTGGCCATTGGCGTTCATGCCCGCGTCCACCGCATAGGCGCCGTCGGGCAGCACCGTGCCATCCAGCGTCTCCAGCCCCACCAGTTTCCACCGGTCGGGGTCGGTCATATGCGCACGCTCCTGCGCACGCTTGCCGATGAAGTCGTCCTTCTTCTTCGACACCGCCCAGCCCAGCCCCAGATCCTGCGGTATCACCGTGCCGTCGGTTTCATCGCCGATCATGATGAACCCCTTCTCGGCCCGCATCACATGCAGCGCCTCGGTACCGTAAGGCATCAGCCCGAACGCTTCGCCCGCCGTCACGCACATATCCCACAGCGCCCGTCCGCGCGACGCATCGACCGCGATCTCATAGCTCAACTCGCCCGAGAACGAGATCCGGAAAACCCGCGCCGGAATGCCGCCCAAGGTGCCCTCGGCCCACCCCATGAAGGGCAGCGCCCCGGCAGACACATCCATGCCCCCCAGCGTTTCCAGCAGCGCGCGGGCCTTGGGGCCGACCACCGCGACCTGGGCGAATTGTTCGGTCAGGTTGGCCACATACACCTTCATGTCCCACCATTCGGTCTGCAGCCACTCCTCCAGGTGGGCATGGATATGCTCGGCCCCGCCGGTGGTGGTGTGGCACAGGAAGGTATCCTCGTCGATCCGGGCCACCACGCCGTCATCCATCAAAAAGCCGTTCTCGCTGCACATCAGCCCATAGCGGCAGCGGCCCGGCTTCAGCGTGGACATCATGTTGGTATAGATCAGATCCAGAAACCGCCCCGCATCCGGCCCCTTGACCAAAAGCTTTCCAAGCGTGGACGCATCAAGCAAACCAATGGCTTGTCGGGCATTCTTTACCTCACGCATCACCGCGTCGGCACGGCTTTCGCCCGCGCGCGGATAGCAATAGGGCCGCCGCCACTGGCCCACGGGTTCAAAATCGGCGCCATTCGCCTCGTGCCATTCCTGCATCGGGGTGCGGCGCAGCGGCTGAAACAGACGGCCGCGCGCCGCGCCCGCAATCGCACCCATCGAGATCGGCGTATAGGGCGGGCGGAATGTGGTTGTGCCAACCTGCGGGATCGGCTGACCCAACGCATCAGAAAGCACCGCAAGTCCATTGATATTGCTCAGCTTTCCTTGATCCGTAGCCATGCCCAGCGTGGTATAGCGCTTGGCGTGTTCGACGCTTTCATAACCTTCGCGCGCGGCAAGCTGCAGATCGGACACTTTCACATCGTTCTGGAAATCGAGCCACATCTTCGCGCGCAGCCCGGCTGCGGCACCCTGCGGCATCTTCCACACCGGGGCAAGGGGGGCTTCGTCCTCCTCCACCACGTCGGGCACGGTCACCGCGCCCGCGTCAGAGCCAAGCGCCGCGCAGGCCGCAACCGCCGCGTCCGAGGCCGAGCGCAAGGTTTCATAACTGCCCAACCCGGCACCGCCCGTGCCCGCAGCGACACCCGCCGCGTGGACAAAGGGCCGCCCGTCCGCCCCGGTGGGGGCGCGGTCGGGGTCGGGCTGAAACATCGCATAATCCGCGTTCCACAACAGCTTGCCGCCGCAATGGGACCACAGATGCACCACCGGCGACCAGCCGCCAGACATCGCCACCGCGTCGCAAGGCACCTCTTCCAGCACCGTGCCCTCGCCCGCCTGGGCGCAGATCGCAACCCCGGTCACGCGCTTGCCGCCCAGCACCTTCGCCACGCCCTTGGCGGTCGCCACCCGGATCCCCAGCGCGCGCGCCGCCTGCGGCAACGCGCCCGTGGCCTGCGGGCGGGCATCGACGATCAGCGGCACCTCCAGCCCGGCCCGTTTCAGGCAGATCGCGGTGCGGTAGGCATCGTCGTTATTGGTCACCACCACGGTACGGTCCCCCGGCGACACCGCCCAGTTCACCGCATAATCGCGAATGGCCGCGGCCAGCATCACGCCGGGCACGTCATTGCCGGCAAAGGACAACGGTCGCTCGATCGCGCCGGTCGCGGTGATGACCTGGCGCGCGCGGATCTTCCACAGCCGGTGGCGCGGGCCGCCGGTTTCGGGCGCATGATCGGTCAACCGCTCATAGCCCAGTACGAAGCCGTGATCATAGACCCCCGCGCCCATGGTCCGGGCGCGCAGGGTGACATTATCCATCGCCCGCAGCGCGGCCAGCATGTCGGTGACCCATTCATCGGCGGGCTTGCCAGCGATCCGCGCACCATCGACCGGCGCGCGCCCCCCCCAATGGGCGGTCTGTTCCAGCACCAGCACCCGCGCCCCGGCCCGGCCAGCCACCAGCGCGGCCTGCAACCCGGCAATGCCGCCGCCCACGACCACCAGATCGGCGAAGGCATGGAAATGCTCGTACCCATCCGCGTCGCGATCCTGCGGCGGCCTGCCCAGCCCTGCCGATTGCCGGACGAAGGGTTCATAGACATGTTTCCAGAAGGCGCGCGGATAAAGGAAGGTCTTGTAATAGAACCCCGCCGGCAGGAACCGCGACAGGCGCGCATTCACCGCGCCGATATCAAGGTCCAGGCTGGGCCAGTGGTTCTGGCTCTGCGCCTGCAACCCCTCGAACAACTCGGTCGTGGTGGCGCGTTGGTTGGGCTCGAACCGCCCGCCCGTGCCCAGCCCCATCAGCGCGTTGGGTTCCTCGGCGCCCGCCGCCACCAGCCCGCGCGGGCGGTGGTACTTGAACGAGCGGCCGATCAGCATCTGATCATTGGCCAACAGCGCCGAGGCCAGCGTATCGCCTTCGAACCCCGACAGATGCCTGCCGTTGAAGGTAAAGCCTTGGCGGCGGCTGCGGTCGATCAGGCGGCCGCCGGTTGCCAGTCGGGTGCTCATGCGAAATCCTTCCAGCGCCAGCCGGGGCGTTTTGCGGAAATGGCGGCGCGAAGGGCGTCGGGCGGCGCGGTAAGTTGTGCGGGATAGGTGCCGAACACCTCCAGCGTCCGGGTGCAGCGCGCGGCATGGAACCACTTGCCGCAGCCATGGGCGTGGCGCCAGCGCTCGAAATGCACGCCCATGGGGTTTTCGCGGTGAAACAGATAGGCCTCGAAATCGTCGTCGGAGGCGCCGGGGCCGAAGCGTTTCAGATGCGCCTCGCCGCCGGGGTGCAGTTCGGTTTCATCGGCCTGGATGCCGCAATAGGGGCAGGTCAGCAGCAGCATGTGGCAACTTCCGGCAAGCAAAAGGCGGGCGCCGAAAGGCACCCGCCGGGATTACGGTCTGGATGGAACGGATCAGTTCCCGTCGGGCAGGTCGATCTGGATTTCAGGCTCATTCTGGCCGGGGATTTGGCCGCCGGAATAGACATACCAAACCACGCCGCCCAATACGACGACCACCGCGCCCAGAATGAAGGCCAGCGCGGGATTGCTTTTCGTTTCAGCCATTTCGGCGTCTCCTTTGATACAGTTATCAAAGGTGCAACGCGGTGGGTCGGGGTTTGGTTCCGGCGGGTCAATGCGCCACCCCCGCCGCCACGCTTTCATCGATGAACCGGCCCTCGCGGAACCGCTCCAGCCCGAAGGCGGCGGCCAGCGGCGATTGCCCCGTGGCCATCAGCTCGGCCATGGCCCAGCCGCTGCCCGGGATCGCCTTGAAGCCGCCGGTGCCCCAGCCGCAATTGATGAAACACCCGCCCAGCGGGGTTTTCGAAATGATCGGCGAGCGGTCGCCGGTCATGTCCACGATCCCGCCCCACTGGCGCAGCATCTTCAGGCGGCTGATGATCGGGAAGGTTTCCACCAGGGCGCGCACGGTTTCCTCGACATGGTGAAAGCTGCCACGCTGGGTATAGTTGTTGAATCCGTCCGCACCGCCGCCGATCACCATCTCGCCCTTGTCCGACTGCGACATGTAGCCATGCACCGTGTTGGCCATCACCACCACATCCATGCACGGCTTGATCGGCTCTGAAACCAGCGCCTGCAGCGCCACCGATTCAATCGGCAGGCGGAACCCGGCCATATCGGCCAGATGGCCCGAATACCCGGCCACCACCAGCCCCAGCTTGCCACAGGCGATCGCACCGCGGGTGGTGTCCACGCCCACCACCTGCCCGGCCTGCCTGCGCACGCCGGTCACTTCGCAGTTCTGGATGATGTCCATCCCCATCGCCGAACAGGCCCGCGCATAACCCCAGGCCACCGCATCGTGCCGCGCCGTGCCGCCGCGCGCCTGCCAAAGCCCGCCCAGAACCGGATAGCGCGGCCCATCAAGGCTGATGATCGGCACCAGTTCTTTCACCCGCTCGGGTCCGATCCATTCGGTCGCCACCCCTTGCAGCGCGTTGGCGTGGGCGGTGCGCTGATAGCCGCGCTTTTCATGCTCGGTCTGGGCCAGCATGATCACCCCCCGCGGGCTGAACATCACGTTCATGTTCAGATCCTGGCTGAGGGTTTCATAAAGCCCGCGCGCCTTTTCATAGATCGCGGCCGACGGATCCTGCAGATAGTTCGACCGGATGATCGTGGTGTTGCGCCCGGTATTGCCGCCGCCCAGCCAGCCCTTTTCCAGCACCGCCACATTGGTGATGCCGTGGTTTCGGCCCAGGTAATAGGCGGTGGCCAGCCCGTGGCCGCCCGCGCCCACGATCACCACGTCATAGCGCGTCTTCGGCTCGGGCGCGGCCCAGGCCCGGCCCCAGCCGGTGTGGTAGCGTGCAGCCTCGCGCGCCAGGGCGAAAACGGAATAGCGTTTCATGGACACGGACGAATCCCCTTTTGCGGGTGTGACCCCTGCTATCCTAGTGGAACGGAAACCGCGATGCGCCACGACCAGGAACGGCACAATACGAAAAAAACACGACATCGGGGCGCGCGGGTTGCCGCACCCCGGCGCTTGCCCCTTTCGGACCGGGCGCAGAAATAATACATCCTCCCCAAAGGTTTTCCGGGAGGGATCATGGGTTTCTGGCTTTTCGCCGCCATTCTGGCCGCATTCGTCGCCGCGCTACTGCTGCTTGTGCTGTTGCGCGGGCGCGCGGGCGATGCGCCTGCGGCCGCCTATGACCTGAAGGTCTATCGGGATCAGCTGCGCGAGGTCGAAAAGGATCTGGCCCGCGGCGTGGTCACCGAAGACGATGCCGAGCGGGTCCGGCTGGAGGTTTCGCGCCGGGTGCTGGAGGCCGACCGCGCCCTGCAGGCCGGCACGGATGGCGCGCGCGCGCCCAAGCCGCTGACCTGGGCCGTGGGCGGGCTTTGCGCCGCGCTGGTGCTGGGCGGCAGTCTGGCGCTGTATCAGCGGATCGGCGCGCCGGGCTATCCCGACCTGCCCTTGCAGGCGCGCAAGGATGCCGCCGACACCGCCCGCCAGAACCGCCCCCGCCAGACCCAGGCCGAGGCGATGCTGCCGCCCTCGCCCGATCTGGACGCCCCCGACCCGCGCCATCAGGAACTGGTCGAACAGTTGCGCGCCGTGGTCGAACAGCGCCCCGACGATACCGAGGGTCTGATCCTGCTGGCCCGCAACGAGGCCGCCCTTGGCAATTTCAAGGCGGCCTATGTGGCGCAATCGCGGATGATCGGCCTGAAACAGGATCAGGCCACGGCCGAGGATTTCGCGATCCTGGCAGAAATGATGATCCTGGCCGCCGGCGGCTATATCTCGCCCGAGGCCGAGGCCGCGCTGGAACAGGCCCTGAACCGTGATCAGACCAACGGCTCGGCCCGCTTCTATCTGGGCCTGCTCTATGCCCAGACCGGCCGGCCCGACATCGCCTTTCGGGTCTGGCGCGCGCTGCTGAACGACAGTGCGCCGGACGCCCCCTGGATCGCGCCGATCCGCGACGGGATCGAAGAGCTGGCCTGGCGCGCCGGGGTCGATTACACCCTGCCACCCGCCGCCGGCACCCCGGCCCTGCGCGGCCCCAGCGACGAGGACATGCAGGCCGCCGCCGACATGACCCCCGAGGAACGGACGCAGATGATCCGCGGCATGGTCGAGGGACTGAATGACCGGCTGGCGAACGAAGGTGGCACCGCCGCCGAATGGGCGCAGCTGATCAACGCGCTGGGGATGCTGGGCGAGGCCGACCGCGCCGCCGCGATCTGGGCCGAGGCGCAGCAGGTCTTTGGCCAGCGCCCCGATCAGCTGGCGCAAATCCGCGCCGCCGCCGAAAACGCGGGCGTGGCCGAGTGAGCGTGTACGAGGATATCGCGGGCTTTGCCGCCGCCCTGCCCCTGCACCGCGCGTTGATGGGGCTTGATCTGGGCGACAAGACCATCGGCGTGGCCGTGTCCGACCGGCTGCTGTCGGTCGCGACCCCGCTGGAAACGGTGAAGCGCCGCAAGTTCGGCCTCGATGCCGCCCGGCTTCTGGAAATCGCCACCGCGCGCGAGGTGGGCGGGCTGATCCTGGGCCTGCCGCGCAACATGGACGGCTCGGAAGGGCCGCGCTGTCAGTCGACCCGCGCCTTTGCGCGCAACCTGTCGCGGCTGACCGAATTGCCGATCGGCTTTTGGGACGAACGCCTGTCCACCGTCGCCGCCGAACGCGCGCTGCTGGAGGCCGACACCTCGCGCCGTCGCCGGGCCGAGGTGATCGACCACGTCGCGGCGGGCTATATCCTGCAAGGAGTGCTGGACCGGATGCATCACATAAGGGCGGGCGCATGATCGACGACGCGATCTGGAAACGCGCCGAGCCGCAGTCGCCCTGCGTACGGATCTGCGTGATCCACCCCGACGCGGGCCTGTGCACCGGCTGTCTGCGCACACTGGACGAAATCGCCGGATGGGCGCAAATGACCCCCGCGGACCGGGCCGAAATCATGGCGCAACTGCCGGCACGCGCGCCGCGCATTGCCAAACGGCGCGGGGGGCGGGCGGCGCGGCTGAAGCGCGAGACCTGACTGGGGGCAAACCGCTGACATGCGGCCACGCCCGGTCACGCGATCATCCGGGCGCGCCCATCGGTGCGGTCTACGGCTTTGCGCCCGCGCCGCGCCGGTTTTAGAAGCCCAGAACCTTGCGCAGCATGTTCGCGGCCACCAAGATCAGGAAGGCGGCAAAGACCCGGCGCAACGGCTTGGGGTTCATGCTGTGGGCCAGCCGCGCGCCGATCGGCGCGGTGATCAGGGTCATCGCGATCACGATCAGGAAGGCCGGGATATTCACCGCGCCCAGCGTATAGGGCGGCCGCACCTCGGCCGGGATCACGACGAACAGGAAGGCGATGACCGAGGGCAGCGCGATCGCCACCCCGAACCCGGCCGCCGTCGCCACCGCCCGGTGGATCGGCTGGCCATACAGCGTCATCATCGGCACCGCGAAAGACCCGCCGCCGATCCCCATCAGCACCGACAGAAAGCCGATCGCCCAGGACAGAACCGCGCGCATGATCCCGCCCGGCATCTGATCGGCGATCTTCCAGCCCGGTTTGCCGAACGCCAGATACAGGCCGATGCAAATGGCCAGCACGCCGAAAATACCCTGCAACACGCCGGACCGCAGATTCGACGCCACCAGCACCCCGACCACCGCACCGACCATGATGCCCGGCGCCCATGTGCGCAGAATATCCCAATCCACCGCGCCCTTGCGGTTGTGGCTCAGGACCGAACGGGCCGAGGTCACGATGATGGTGGACAGCGACGTGGCCAGACAGATCTGCATCAATTGCGGGCTGTCATAGCCAAGGGCCGTGAACGTATACAGAAACGCGGGCACCAGAACGATGCCTCCACCCACCCCCAGCAGCCCGGCAATCAGCCCGGCCAGCGCGCCGATGGCCAGCAACAGACCCAGCAGCGTCATCAGCAAAATCGGATCGTCCATGGTCTCTCCCCTCCCCGGTTTTGTCCTCCCTTACCGAAGGGATCCGCCAAGGGCCAGCGCGATCATGCCGCGCGGACCGACGCAAGTGCGGCGTCCAGCACCGCCAGCCCGGCATCGGGGCGATGCGCGCCCTCGGACAGGGCCCGGCGCCAGCCGCGCGCCCCGGGGCGTCCGGCAAACAGACCCAGCATATGCCGGGTGACACTGTGCAGCCGCCCGCCCTGCGCCAGGTGCCGCGCGATATAGGGGCGCATTTCATTCACCACCTGTTCGGCCGTCTTGCGCCCCGGCTGGCCGAAGATCACCTCATCGGCGCCCAGCAGGATATCGGCGGGGGTGTGATAGGCCGCCCGCCCGATCATCACCCCATCCAGCCCCGCCTCCAGAAAGCCGCGCGCCTGATCCAGCGTCGCAATCCCGCCATTGACCGAAATATGCAGATGCGGAAACGCCCGCTTCATCCGCAACACCAGATCATAGTCGAGCGGCGGGACATCGCGGTTTTCCTTGGGGCTGAGCCCCTGCAGCCAGGCCTTGCGCGCGTGAATGGTGAACCGCGTGACCCCCGCTGCGCTGACCGTTTCCAGAAAACCGGGCAGAACCTGTTCGGGGTCCTGATCGTCCACCCCGATGCGGCATTTCACCGTCACCTCGACGCGCGCCGCCGCGATCATCGCCGCCACGCAGTCGGCCACCAGTTCCGGGCGTTCCATCAGCACAGCACCGAAACAGCCCGACTGCACCCGGTCGGACGGGCAGCCGACGTTCAGGTTCACCTCGTCATAGCCTTCGTCGCAGCACATCGCGGTGGCCCGGGCCAACTCGGCCGGGTCCGAGCCGCCCAACTGCACCGCCACCGGATGCTCGGCCGGATCGAACCCCAGCAAATGCCGCGCCCCGCCGCGCACCAACGCGGGCGCAGTGACCATTTCGGTGTAAAGCAGCGTGTAAGACGACATCAGCCGGTGCAGATATCGGCAATGGCGGTCCGTCCAATCCATCATGGGAGCGATGGAGAATTTTCTATGTTTTTCAATCATTTATATACAGTTTTTAAACTATCTTGAGATTGGACAGACTGACATTGCCGATAGATGTGTTATGTGACTCATTTCATTCAGTTTTTCAAAGTGTAATCCCCGATGTCGCTCAACACCACATTCCTGCTCATGGCGCAATACAACGGCAAAGCCATCATTCCGGTCGATGAAGTACGTCGCGATTTCTTTTCGCATCTGACGCTCCCGAAATTTCTTCGCAAACTCGGTTCTGGCGATATCGCCCTGCCACTCATGCGAATGGAACACAGTCAAAAATGCGCTAAAGGTGTACATTTGCAGGATCTGGCGGACTATCTCGACACACGGCGCTAGGTAGCCAAAAAAGAACTATCGCAGATGAACGGCTGGAGCTGAGCGAGCAAAGCGCCAGGCACGCACTCAAGCGCAAGCAGTTCGCTTCTTGCCCCAAAAATGCTCGAACACGACGTGGCTACCCTCAATTGGTTGGCAATCTAGGGCCAAGACCATTTGGTTTGATCGGAAACAGCGTACATCAATGGCCAAGGCGGTCAAACATGAATGGCTCCCAAGGTACGATTGGCGGGACACCGGCCACGATATCGGCAACCAAATGCCCTGCCCCGGGGATCGAAGCCGAAGCCGTGGCCGGAGATCAAGGTGTCCGGGATCGCGGCCAGACATTCGCGCGTGACATCGTCGACGATGTTCAGCACCTGGAAGCGGCATCCACATGCGAAATGGTCGTGCACGAAGCCCAGAGACCATCGAGCATTGGGTCGGGCCTCAACCAGGATCGGCGCTCGCGTGCCTACCGCTCTGCGTCGTGCCCGTCGCCTGCGCACCGTCAGCGCTTCCTCGCGATGGAGCCGGTAGATACGGTTGAAGCCGGAGGGCTCGCCTTCCCTCCGCCGCAGGATGAACAGCCGCCGAAAGCCGAAGCACTGGCGCTCACTGGCAAGGGTGCGCAGCCAGCTGTGCAGATCGGTCTATGGCCAATCGCGCATTGTGTCTAAATTCTTCGCCCCCTGTTAAGATAGCGGTATTTGCCCCATTTCAGGAAGTGAATTTCCTGCTCGTATTCACCAGAGCCGATCCGGAATACCTGCACCTGCATGGCTTCCCGCGCAGGGAGATGGTTTGAAAACGCCTCGCTCAAGACCCGGCCAGGTAAGCTATTCGCGTCTTCTTGCAGAAGGCAGAGTATCGTGGGCAGAATATCAATTAGGGAACTTGGTGCCTGTATTTTCCGGCTTTGAGCGAAAGCCCCGCCGGCCATGACAAGCAAACACGCCATTTCATCTGGATGGAGGCCACCATGGGTGCCTGCGCCCACGGAAAGACTGTTGTCGAAGCAGCAGGTGCATTTGTTACTGGGAACGGACGGTGCACAGGTTCGCAACGTGAACGTGATATCGGGGCTCCGGCCCGGATGGTTCAAACCGACAAGTGATTGCGAAAACGTACCCTTAACGATACCTTCAATATCGGTCCCTGCCGCGGTAAGAACCAAGCCTGCTTGGGGATGCGCCATCAAGGCTGCCGCGGCGGCTGCGGCAAGACCCGGATCACCGTTGCGCACACGCAGATTTCCAACGTAACCTGGCGCCAGCGCTATGTCGGCCCCTTCAGCAACGTTCTGGCCGACCCGAAGCCCGCAAGACTCGAAAATTGACCG
This sequence comes from Actibacterium sp. D185-2, assembly GCF_054954595.1. Lineage (NCBI taxonomy): Bacteria > Pseudomonadati > Pseudomonadota > Alphaproteobacteria > Rhodobacterales > Roseobacteraceae > Actibacterium > Actibacterium sp. D185-2. The sequence continues at coordinate 7,530 of NZ_JBPWNX010000012.1, read as the reverse complement.
TGTATCGACGCGGTGTGTTTGCGTGAGGTGTCCGTGATCGGAGGTTACTATCAGCTGGATCTGTTCGCGTTCGGGGTGAGATTGCCACCAGTCCACTATGCGTCCCACTTCAACATCGAGACTTCGGAGCGTTGTGCGCGTTTGAGGCGCACTAAGCCCGAAGGCGTGGAAACTATGGTCAGGTTCGCCATACCAGATCACTGTCGCATCCGGCAGCGGGTTCTGCCCGGCCAGCAGCAAAAAGGCATCGGTGATATAGCGCTGCACCGCCATATCGTCCGAAGGCCAGTCGGCGGAAACCGGCCTTCCCAGCGCACCAAGGCACTCGTTCGCGATATGGCCCGGCAGCGAATGCTCCAAATCGTGCCCCGAGATTAGAACATGCCTGGGATAATCGGCAATGCGGGGATGCATGAGCCGTGCGCTGCCGGGAGAGTTTCCGCTCAGCACCCAGAGCCGCTTGCCGGCATGGGCTAGCGCGTCGCCAAGTGTTGGTGCTGCGATCAGCCGCCCATCATACGCACACATGCCAGCCTCGATCATATCGAGCCGCGACCCGTCCCAAGGTTCATGCATGGACACTTTGGGATCGAAGAATGAATTGGCCATAATGCCGTGGCGGGCGGGAGGCTGTCCGGTCATGATTGACGTCGTGCAGACATAGGTTTCACTTGGGAAAACCGCCGTATGCCGTGAAAATTGCACGCCCAGGCTGGCAAGCGTATGAAGATTAGGGGTACGGGCAGCATCGAGCATGTCGGGACGAAAGCCGTCGAGACCGATCAGGATGACCTTGCTCATATCAGGTTCCCCGCAATGCTGGATCAAGCCGGTCGCGCAGCCAGTCACCCAGAATACTGAAGGCCAGTGTGGTCAGGAAGATCACCATGGCGGGAAAGACCGCGATCCACCAGGCGGTGATCAGATAATCGCGGCCGAAGCCGACCATATTGCCCAAACTTGTCATCGGCGGCTGAATGCCGAGGCCAAGAAAGGACAAGGATGTTTCCAGAAGCACTGTTTCCGGAAAATTGAGCGTCATGTTCACAATCAGAACACTGGCGATGTTGGGCAGAATGTGGACGAAATAAATCCGGAACGACGATGCGCCCAGCATGCCGAGTGCGACAGCATAGCCCTGTGCCTGTGCCGCAAGGGTCATACCGCGTACAATGCGCGTATAGCGCTCCCAGCCGTATATGCCCATGATCCCCACAAAAAGGGCAAAGCTGTTGCCCAGAAAGGCAAGTGCCGCGAGCGCCAGGATCAAGAACGGCAGGGCGGCCTGAAAGTCCACCGCAGCGGAAATCAGATCATCCACCCAACCCCGATAGCGCGCGGCCAGAAAACCGAGGCACGTTCCGATGACCGCGCCGATCAGCGTTCCAAGCAGGGCCACCAACAAACTGGTGCGAATAGACTGAATGGTACGCGACAACACATCCCGTCCGAGATCATCGGTACCGAGCGGGTGAAGTATACTGCCCCCGTCCATCAAGACGGGTGGCGCGAGCCTTTGGTGCAAATCGATGCTGGCGAAGTCGTACGGTGCGAGTTGGTCGGCAAATATGGCAACGACCACGATCAGGCCGACCCAAATGATCGATGCCCAAGCCAGAATCGGCAATTGGCGTGTAAATTTAGATCCGCGCATTATTCGCCCCTCTCCTGATTGACCGTGCGCGGATCGAGCCAGCGATAGGCTATGTCAACCATCAGATTGGTCAGAACCATGGTGACGCCGACAAGTATCATGATGGTTTGCACCACTGCCAGATCGCGGTTTTCGACCGAGCTCACCAGCAAACTGCCCACGCCGGGCCAGGCGAAGATATTTTCCGTCACCACAGCGCCCACCACCAGGCGTCCTACATAAAGGCCCATCACGGTCACCAGAGGGATTGCGGCATTTGGAATGGCCTGCCAAGTCACGGCGCTCGCCCGGCTATGTCCCCTCACCCTGGCGGTTCTCATGAAGGGCTGGTTGAGTACATCAAGCATTGCAGAGCGGGTGAAGCGCGAGAATACTGCCGCATCGCCCGTCGCCATAGTGATGACCGGCAGTACGAAGTGCCATGCGGTGTCGCTACCGGTTGTAGGCAGGAGCCCCAAGTTAACCCCGAAAAACAGGATGAGAAGGATACCGACCACGAAATTGGGCAGGCTCAACCCCGCCACCGACGCGCTTATGGCCAAGCGATCAATCCAGCTTCCGCGTTTCACGGCAGCAAGAATGCCGAGCGGGATGCCGATCAAAAATGTCGCCAGAGCGGTGAGCCCCATCAACGTGAGACTTTTTGGCAGCCGTTCTAACACAACGTCCAGCGCGGGCCGGTTGCCGATGAACGAGCGACCGAAGTCTCCGAGCATCAATTGCTTCGCATAAGCGAGATATTGTGACCAGACTGGTTGATCGAGCCCCCATTTTTTTCGGAATGCTTCTCGAGCTTCAGGCGGCACATCCAGTCCCACCAGCGTTGTGGCCGGATCGCCGGTCAGGCGCAGCACAAAAAACGTGAAGGTCACCAACAACACGATCGTGATCGCGGCACGGACCAGTTTTCTTAGTATGAAGACCGTCATGCTGGAATTGTCCCGTCGCCCACAAGATGGCAGGCCACCGCGTGCGGGGTGTTGCCCAAAGTTTCGAGCCTCGGCGCCGTTTCGCTGCACACGTTCTGCGCAAGCGTGCACCGGGGATGAAACCGACAGCCTTGCGGCGGAGATCCCGGCTGCGGCGGTTCGCCTGAAAGAGCGCTGTACGGTTTGCGTAAGCTTGGGTGAGCCGGCGGGATAGCGGACACCAGCGCGTGGGTGTACGGATGCCGCGGTTTGTTGACCAGCGCATCGGAGCCCGCAATCTCGCAAATCCGGCCCAGATACATCACTGCCACGCGGTCGCATAAATACCTCACCAAACCCAAATCGTGGCTAATGAAGAGAATGGAGATATCCCGCTCTTCCCGAAGGCTGAGCAGGAGATTTACGATCTGCGCCTGGATCGACATATCGAGAGCGGAGACCGGCTCGTCGCAAATCAGCAATTCCGGCTCCAGCACCAGCGCTCTGGCGATCACCACGCGTTGGCGTTGTCCCCCCGATAGTTCGTGCGGAAACTTGTGGTCGATCTCGGGACCGAGACTGACGGAACGCAGTGCTTCGCGAGCCTTGCCGTCCGCCCAACCGCCGCCGTTGCGCCTGTGTATGCGCAGCGGTTCGGCAACCTGAAACAAAACAGGTTTTCTGGGATCAAGAGCGCCCATGGGATCCTGGAAGACGTATTGGATGCGCTGGAACAACTGCCGAGGCCGCCGGCGCAGCGGCATATTGATATCGACGTCGTTGAAAACCATGCGCCGCGCCTCAAAGCGCCCCACGCCCATTAGTGCCTTCGCCAGGGTCGATTTGCCGCAGCCGCTTTCCCCCACAAGACCCAGAATCTCGCCACGCGCGATCGTCAGGTTCATCTCGTCAACAGCGCTGATTTGGGACGCGGGCGAAATGAGGGGCAGGCCGCGCGTGCGATAAACGCATTTTAACCCCTGTACATCGAGCAATGGAGCCGCGCTCATGAACACCGTCCAACGTTCATGGGATTTTGACAGTAATACCAGTGGGTTTCATTGCCGGATCTGACAACCGTTTGTGCGCACTCGGTCATACGGCGCGGACAACGCGGAGCAAATGTGCACCCTGCGATCGCCGACAGCGCTGATGGCACCGCGCCTTCAATCGGCGTCAAACGATCACCCTGCCCGTCGCGCGGCCGCGAACCGAGCAAGCCGATAGTGTATGGATGGCGCGCCTGGTCGAACAAGGTATCGATCGGTGCAAGTTCGGCCACGCGGCCCGCATACATCACAGCCACGCGGTCGCAAATTTGCGCGACAACGCCGAAATCATGGCTGATCAATACAATCGTCGTGCCGCGATCCCGGCAAATACTTCGCAGCAACTCCAGGATCTGAGCCTGAACAGTCACATCAAGCGCGGTGCTCGGTTCGTCGGCAATCAACAGGTCCGGATCGCCGGCCAGCATCATCGCGAGCATCACGCGCTGGCTCTGCCCCCCGGACAATTGATGGGGATAGGCCCGCAATTGGCGCTGCGGATCGTTCAAGCCAACCTCGGCGAGCAGGCTCTGCGGCGTATAACCGCCGCCTGCGCCGTGCGCTTTATGCATGCGGATCGCTTCGCCAAGCTGGTGCCCCACGGTTTGCACCGGGTTGAGAGACGACATGGGATCCTGAAAGACCATGGCTATGCGCCGCCCCCGAAAGCTGTTCAGGCGCTCGTCAGGCAGGCTGATCAGGTCATCACCATCAAAAACCGCCCGACCCGAGACCCGGGCGGACCGCGCCAACAGACCGAGCGCGGCCAAAAACAAAACTGATTTTCCTGAGCCGCTTTCGCCGACAATGCCCAGGATCTCGCCCTGCTTAACACTGAGGTCGACACCGCGCACTGCATGCGCAGTGCCGTCCGGTGTGGCAAAATCAACCTGCAAGTTTTCAAAGTTCAACAGTGGCATGACGTCCTGAACCTACGACCGATAGTGACAAGAAGCAGCCGGAGGCGTCCGGCTGCTTCCCTTTCCTTGTGACGAACCTGAGGTTTACCGACTCGCCGCCACATCCAGATTGCCACTTCTGAAATCCATGAACGGGGTGTCGATCGGCGTCCAGTTTACATCCGTCCGTTTGCCATAGAACAGAGGTAACACGTTAAGGTAGGTGCCCGGAGCATCCTGCTCGAAGATGTCCAGCATCTTCTGGAAAGCGGCTCGGCGGGCCTCGGGTTCGATGGCATAAAGCCCCTTGCTCGCCTCGTTGAAGGCTTGATTGGCCCAGTAACCTTTGACTTGATAGAATCCGTTGGGGCCAAATTGACGATAAATCTGGCCGATGGGATCGGGGTAAACGGCGTTGCTGGATTCGTTGATGATCCCGCGTTGGGCGTCGAACTCCTCATTGAGAATTTGATCCCAGTTTTCCTTGAGTTCGATCTTCACATTCAGACCCACATCCTTCCACATCTGCTGCAGAATCTGCGTGGTGACGACTTCGCCGGTGTAATAGTCGGTCAGATACTGAAACGGAATTTCCTCTCCCTGATAACCCGCCTCGGCGAGCAACTCGCGAGCCTTGTCCGGGTCGAAGCCCGTTCCGGCGAAATCGGAGATATACATCTGGCCGAACGAGGGAAGCTGAAACCCGTTGGGAACAGGCACGCGTCCATCGAATATGGTATCGACGATGAGCTGACGGTCTATGGCCAGATTGAGGGCGCGGCGAATACGGGGATCGGACAGAACCTTGTTGCGGGTGTCATAGGTAATCAGCCGAATATTGCGGATCGAGCCTCCCACGACTTCGGCACCGGGATTATCGGCGATGACCTTGAACTGGTCAGGAAAGATTTCCGTGATGATATCGAATTCACCAGTCAGAAGGCCTGCAACCCGCGCGGCGACCTCAGGCACGACCTGAAGCGTATATGCATCGACCGGGGCCGCCTCGCCCCAATAGCCGTCGAAGCGTTCGAAGCGCTGCAGTTCACCTGGGCGCACCTCGGCGACTTTGTAAGGCCCCGTGCCCACCACGGCTTGCCCCCAGGCTTCCCAGCTGCCAGCGACCTGATAGGCGTCGGCACACGGCACCTCGCTCATCCAGCTGGCCAGCCGGGTTTTCAAAAGCGGATCGGGTTCGCGGGTTTCTATCTCAACGGTCAACGGTCCCGTCGCGCGCACGTCCTTGATGACATCGAGGAACTGCTTGGCCGTATTGAAGCCCGGCGCATCTTCTCCCTGAAAGCGCGTGGGGCCGAACATGACGGCCACATCTTCCGCGGTGAAATCCTCGCCATTGTGGCAAGTGACACCATCCCGCAATGTCAAGGACATAACGGTGGGGTTGAGCATCTTCCATTCGGTGGCGAGGCCCGATCTGAATTCGCCCGTTTCCGGATCATAGCGCAAAAGCGTTTCGAGCACGTTTTGGGATACGCGCATGTTAACGATTGCGTTAAATCCCATCGGATCGAGATGGGTGGACAGGCTGGTGACCGCCACTTTGAGCTCGCTGGCATGGACGGCCAGCGCGGAAGCGGAAATCAGCCCGGCTGTCATCAGAGCCAGACCCCCGATGCGAATGTTGTTTGTGAAATATCGTTTAGTCACCGCAAATCTCCCTGTTGACTGCGTGAGCGTAGTTGCTGGTGACAAAGTGAAAGCCCTTCGCTACAGATAGGTGACATACATAACAAAAAGAGATGGAAATTGGCTTTTTCTGCATAACAAGAAAGCGGTATTTGGCCAAAACCAAACACCTTGCCGCTAAAGAAACACATCACAACATGACAAAAAGCACTGGTAAATTTGGCAAGGACAGTCTGCCGCTTAACGCCATTCGGGTGTTCGCAACCATCGCGCGAGAGTCCAGCGTGACCCGCGCCGCCGAGGTGCTTGGAATTACGCAAAGCGCGGCAAGCCGGCATCTCGCGGTTCTCGAGCGCCATTTGGGTTCCAAGCTGATTGAGCGGCGCGGACGCAAATCGGTCGTCACCGATTTCGGCAAACTTTTTGCGGATTCTGTCAGCGAACCGATCGATGCGATTGCATTCACCGTTCAGAGGATGCGCCGCGGACATGGCGAGCCCAACCGGATTTCCGTGCGCACATCACTGTCGACCTTTGCCTACACCACACTCATTCCGAATTTGCATGATTTTACCCGTGACTTTGGTGCCGTGGTGGACGTGGTCACGTCGCTATCACCCCCCTCCTCCACCGACGACTTTGACGTATTGATCACCCGGGACCTCAGCGTTACAGAACCTTCGGACCATTGGGTGCTTTCCGACGAGCGGCTGGTATGCGTGGGAATTCCAAGCCTTGTCCGCAAGCAGGACATATCCGTGGTCAAGCGGGTACCCGTGCTGGTGATCACCTCACGCCCGGACATCGTGGCCCACTGGCTGCAAGCGAACGGACTGACAAACTCGGAAATCATGCTCGGCGCCAAATACGATCACCATTATCTCGGGCTGCCTGCGGTCACCACCGGCCAGGGGCTGATGGTCGGTCCCGAAATCGTCATCGACAGCCTCGTCAAACAGGGGATTCTCGAAATCCTGCCCGGCTCTTCGGTTTCCAGCGGCATGCAATATCGCGCCTATGCCGTGGACCGGAGCGGAAACCCGGATCTATCGCGCGCGTTCTGCCGGTGGCTGATGCGCCTCTGTAGGAACACTGAGCCGACTGCTGCCGAGGCCTCTCTGTAACATAACAAAATGCGATGAATTATCTTTGATTTGACGATTATTCGTCTTGCAGGGTTCACGGGCGCTTGAGATCTGTTGCGCACGTTTGAATCAGCTTTCGTGCCGGACTCATCATGACAATACACCTTGCGGTAATCCCCCCCGAAAGTAAGGGGCTGCATAAGTAGAATTTTCTCGGCAAGATGAACGAGGAGATTTCGAATGAAGACAAGCAGATACACTGAGGCTCAGATTATCGCGATCCTGCGG
>NZ_JBPWNX010000011.1:0-105436 GCF_054954595.1 Actibacterium sp. D185-2 | reverse complement strand
CCGGGAATGGTTTGCCGCCCGCAATCAGTTCGCTATCATGTTCGATGAGCGCTTCAACGCGTGACCGTATCTGAAACCCGCATGGGCCAAACCAGATACACAGAGTTCATGACACTCCCTTGGTATCAATTTCGATGCCACGTCCTGCGATGTGAATCGTCTTTTCTTCGTTCCTCGCCATCCTGCGGACGCTAAAGACTGGTATTGCGCCATTGTCCAAGGCCGTCCGTTGCGCTTCGAAGAGATCGAACCATTTTCAAAGACCAAGTATGTCAAAGAGCGCGGCTTGAAAGATGATCCATTCGCCGCCGTAGGCGGAGACACTGGTGAAGGCCGGCGGGATCAGTTTGAAACCAATAGTGGGGGTAACCTCAATCGTTGGCACACCAAGCACAAAGAGCGCTGGTTGGCAACGGATGTGATCGAGACCTTTTGCGACGACAAGGTGACAGACGCAGGCTCCAAGGCGGGAACAAGCAACATCGTCTGTCCATTTGCTCATGAGCATTCAACCGGCGATGGCGGTTGCTATGTGATGAACCCGGACGAAAATGAATACGGGTATTGGTCTATTTCGTGCCGTCACGACGCCTGTAACAAGCGGGACAAGCTGCACTTCGTCAAAGAAATGGTCGATCAGGGATGGTTCCCTGAAGACGTTCTGACTGACGACGAGTGGAATATTCCGCTGCCGGACGAAGACCTTTCGGGTCAATCCGTTGCGAATTGCGGTGACCCGGTTCCTCTTAGTGCACCGCTTTGGGAAGATGGGCTTGTCACCGATGGATGGTGCAAGCGCAAAAAGGTCCCGGAAGTTCGTCAGCAAATCCGCCGCAGTCTGCGCTCTCGCGTTTCGCACGTGATCGCGGACGGCGGAAAGGGCAAGCTGTTCATCCACCCCAAGCGCGGGCGCTTGCCAGAAATCTGGGACGACACTGCACTTGATAAATTCTATCGCAATGCGCGTGTTCAATATGACCGCAAGGACACCGACAAACCGGGGGTAATCAATCCAGCGAAAGAGTTTTTCGAAGATGACATGCGCGTCACCTATGCTGGCACGCAATTTGAACCCGATCCGGCAAGGGCGGACTCTCACAAGTATAACACCTTCAACGGGTTCCCGATTGAACCGGTTCCCGGCGATTGGTCGCTGTTGCGCGCCCACATTCGGGACAACCTTATCGCCGGGAACGGCGCTACGCCGGACGAGGACGAATACCTGTTCAATTACTTCATGACGTGGCATGCCGACCTCTTCCAGAACCCCGGCGACAAAAAGGGAAGCTCAATCGCTATTCTGGGTGAACAAGGTGTAGGCAAGTCGAAATTCTTCGACTGGTATCGCCTTGGGTTGGGTGATTATGCAACCAAAGTCGCCAGCAAGAAGCACCTTGTGGGGAACTTCAATAGCCACCTCGACTCCAAACTTCTGGTGGTTGCTGAAGAGGCATTTTGGTCTGGCGACAAGGAAGCCGCCAGCGTGCTTAAAGACTTCATCACGAGCGAAACATACACCGTCGAACGTAAGGGCGTGGACGCAGCGGAGCGGCGCAACTTGATCCGCACTGCGTTTGTCACCAACAACGATTGGGCTATCCCTACCGATGACAACGCAGATGCGCGGCGGTTCATGGTTCTTCGTGCTGGCAACGCAAAAAAGCAAAACGGCGCGTACTTTGCGCTGATTGACGCGCAAATGCACAATGGCGGGCTGGAAGCCATGGTTCATGAGTTCATGACGTGGGACCCTGCAAAGGTTGATATGTCGTTTGATGATCTGCGCTCAGCGCCGTGGACGGCAGCACGTGCCGAACAAGCATCACATAGCGCCTCAGCACAAAAGGCAGCGCTCTTGCAGATCATCGAAGACGGTTTCTTTACAGACCGTGACGGCATTAACGTTGATTTGAGCGACACAGAACCAACCCGCGTGCGTCGGGCTGATTTGGCACATGTCGTGCAAGGCAAGGCCCAACACGGCGGAGCGCGGAAAGCTGCCCGCAAGGCCATTGAACAAGTGCTGGGCGTGGATGCATGGCACGACAACAAGCACGAGTTCAAAAGCGGCAAGAAAGACCGCTACGTCGAGTTCCCGCCGCTGGACGAACTGCGGAAAAGCCTGAAAGCAACCTACCAGTAATTCCAAGCTGGGTCGGACCCACGGGTGCCCAGATTCCGTGGGTCCGACTTTCCATAATAATTATAAGGCTTTACGCGCAATGGACCTACGAACCCACGAAACCCGCCGCCGTTTCTCACTTCGCCACGTATGGAGAGCGGGTGTGTGTTTTTCTGAACCCATATTTTTGTGGGTTTGGTGGGTTTGGTGGGTTCAGGCAGAGGAAACGTCAATAAAATAAGGGGATTCTGAGTGTGGGTCGGACCCACGGATGAAAAGCAATTCGTGGGTTTTGGAGATTCGGCGGGTCTGCCCCTCCCGTCGCTCCCTGTCGCTGACGACGCGGATACTGGCCCGCGTTAGCGGGGCTTGCCGAAACACCGCCCATGTTCCACGGTACGCAATACGTAACTCGTTTTTCTGAAAGCAGTTTTGATGACCAAACCCAATTACCTTATCGCCATAGTGGCCCTTGCCCTGCAACCTCTCATTACTTCCGTGTCCAGCGCTCAGACCTTGGACGGCAGCGAACAAGGCCTTCCCTCGAACATCCTTGGCGATATTCGCATCGCACTCTCCGAAATTGGCGCGAGAGACCCAATTTCAGCGCAGTTCCACAGTCTGGCTTTTAACCACGAAGGCGACGGTGCATCTCACGTTTGTGGCTACGTGAACTTGAAGAACGGCTATGGAGCGTATGTTGGCTTCCAAGCGTTCCAGATGAGCTTGGACAATCAATCGTTGGACCTCTTAGAGGCGACCCCGGCAGAGCCGACATGGAACCTTGCTAGGCTCATTTTTGATATGTCAGGTTGTTCGGTAGCGCTTGACCTTCCGCCACGCAATTAAGCTCGGCGGTGCGTTAACACGACCGCACACAGGTAACAGGCACCGGCAAAAGGCAAAGCGCTTGAGTAATGCTACACACAATGTCGCGAACGCCAACCATAGTTGGCTTTCGCGTCCACCGCCGCTCTCAATGCCCGCTCTGACAAGGCTGATAGAATCCACCCATCGCCCGGCGCTGACGCGTCGAGCAATAAAATTTTTCTGCGAACGAGTTTTGCACAACTTTATGACTCATGACGGATTCGCGATTTTTTGAACTGACTCTTGCCCATTCTCGTTCTGACACGACCCGACTTTGGTTTTCTGGAACGGACGTCGCGCGACACGCCGACCCGGTAACCGGCATACGCGGACTGGCGTCTGACAAGAGGTCAGCAATCGCCACACGCTGACGCGTGTCTCACGCCATACAGAAAGGATTTCCACAGATCACCGACGCAAACACGTCCGATTTAAGTATACTCAAACAGGGCAATGAATCTGCCCTAAATCTGTCCTATTAGACTTGCCGAATCATTTTTCGGACATTATATCTTTATGAGACAGTCAAATCGGACAATGGAGGCTCGAATGGGCGAACTTATCGGATACGCAAGGACCAGTAGCCGCTCACAGCCGCTGGACGTTCAAATCGAAGCGCTGACGCGCTCAGGTGTAAAAGAAGAGCACCTTTATGCGGAACAGGTATCCGGCACGTCACGGAACGGCAGAACGGCTCTGGAAGACATGCTGGCCCGTGGCATCCGCAAAGGCGATACAGTCGTATGCGTTCGCTTGGACCGCCTCGCGAGGTCCACAAGGGACCTGCATAACATCGCCCATGTACTTCAAGAAAAAGGCGTTGGCCTGCGCGTACTGGAACAGAATATCGACACGACGACTCCCGAAGGGCGTCTCTTCTTTTCCATGCTTTCCGCCATTTCGACGTTTGAGACAGAGATACGTCAAGCGCGTCAGCGCGAAGGTATTGACGCTGCGCTTGCGAAAGGCGCTGACAGCCCGTTCAAGGGCCGTCCAGCGACTATCGACGGAAAGCGTATCACTGCCCTGCGCGACAAAGGAAAGACGCCTACGGCTATTGCCAAAGAGCTAGGTATCGCTAGATCGTCAGTCTATCGCATCCTCGCTGACGCGAGGTCTGAGGCCTGACACAACCTCACCACCATAGCACCCACCGCGCTACGCGCGCCCGTCTCATCCTACCAAGCAATCAACCCGACAACCCCACCAGCGTGCATTGTCTGCGTTCTGGCAGGGTGTTGGGTTATTGATGTGGGCGGGTGGTGGACTGGTGCTGGCGCGCGTAGCGCGTGGTTGGTTGGTGGTTTGTTGGATTAAGAATTCCGCCTGAGCCGCGCACCGCGTGTCGTGATAGTAGAGCGCGTCAGCGCTCCGCTGAGCGACTGTCCCGTCACACGCGGTCAAGTGTCGTGGAAGTGCTTGAAGGCTCTGAGAACGCTTCGACGGGGCTCCATAGCCACCCGGCGGGTGGCCGCCCCCGCCGCGCCCAGTAGGCGCGCGGCAGTGGTAGGCAAATGTTACAGCGGGTGAACAATGGAACTCGCGCGAACAAATCGCACGGGACCCGCCGCGCGTTCGCCAAAGGGACCCATTCCCTAAATCTGCATTTTGTAGAATCCAAATTTTCCGCGATTGTTACACACCGAGTTTTTGGGCCTGTTGACGGCGACCGCAACCCCTTCGGCCCGCCCCCGGCGCATGGTATGATTGACGGAATATCCTCCCTCACAAAACCGCTGGAACATCATGCCAGACCAACATTTCAAAAGCCCTGCAATCGACCAATCAACGAAAGACAAGCTGAACAAAATGCACGCTGAGCTTCAAGCGCTACGGCAGGCAATCGCAGACGTTGCGCGCGACTGTGACGATAAGGTCTTGATGCAAGTGGCAACACGTTCACTGGACCGGGCTACGGCTGCCCGTATTCGCCGGAACAAGAACAACTGATTTCCGGCAGTCCTATGGATCGTTGCGCGATTAACGCAACTGCCCTGTCAGTCGTCGTCAAGCATGGCGTCGTCAAATGATGTCGCCCTAGCTGGCTTGCGGGGCTGAGGTACCGCCAGTGCATCCCGGATTTCAGACAGGAGTGTTAGGCCGCGATCAAGAGCAAGAAACAGAACGCCGGAAATGGCGCTGGACAGACCCATAGCCGCCCAAATCATTTCTCCGGTGTTGAAACCGGCCCACGCAGCGAGACCGCCCGCCGCAATAGCCACCCATCCAATCATAACCAAAATGAACATTGAAAATCCTCCAAAAAAAATCGCGTAAACCGATTCACTCTAAGACACGGAACCGCCCGCCGCTTTCCCATTTCACAATGTCAGAGTCCTTCGGCACTTCCAGCGTGTAGTAACTAAATTCTGACGCCTGCTTGATCCACTTGTATTGCGCGCGGGTGAATCTCAGCATCATCAGGTTTTCGCGAATTTCGGTGTGAATCTGTTTGATGTTGGCATTCCGTGCGAATGCGGCGGATACGAATTCAACAGTCCGATACCCCGCGCCGATAGTCCGGGCGCTGCCGTCCGCCTCCCACAGTTGCTGGCGCATCGCCGGGCCGTATGCGTCGCGCATCGCAGGTAACATCTGTGATTGTTTGCTTACCAAGAGCCGCCGGAATTGCTGACGCTTCTGCCGGGCCTCTTCGTTCAGGTCCAGCTTGTCGCCTTCCTCATAAAGCAACGCCCACGTGCCAATTAGTAACAAGCCTATATTGATGCTGGACACGTCCTCTGTGTATTTTGATGCTTGAATGCCGGGGATAGATGCGATTTCCCGGTCCAGTTGCTCAATATACTCGGTAAGCTTTGCCTCTTGTTCGGCTTGGCGTTCTGTCGCAGCTTCTGCCGCGCGGGCAGCCGCAGCGGCTTCTGCCTCAGCTTTTTGCGCGGCCTCTGCCGCGTCTGCCTCAGCCTTCCTTGTTGCTTCGGCCTCTGCGATCTTGGCGGCTTCTGCGGCGTAGCGTTCTGGGGCGAGTTCTTTCAATTCTGAAAGCCATTTCACTTGGTCGCGAGTCTCTATCGAAGCCAAATAGGCGGTGGGGTCTGTCTCGCGAAGATCAGCCAAACGCTGCGTGTCCGATATGAGGCCGAAAGATGCTGCCGTGGTCATAAGCCCGACGAAGAACGCGACGGATAAGCCCGACGAAGAACGCGACGGATGCACTGAACGCACGGTTCCCTAGATAAAGTTGCGGCAACGGTTTGAACACTGCCACCAACGGCACCACAAGAAACGCCAGCCCTACCCAAACACCAACTTGCGGCGCGACCGTCGCAAGGATCATGCCCGTTATTATCAGGGCAACTACAATGCCCAACCCTTTCAGAAACGCCTTCACCTTCGAAATTCCTTTGTACTTATGGGTTGTAAAGCGTGAACACTCCGCCCTCGAAAAGATACCACGCTGATTTCCGCGCCTCATTTGTAACGAATGGATACATCACACGCCGATTGGCCGGGTTGCCGCCGCCCTCGCAAGTAATCCGATGAACAAATAGTGCTTCGCTGCTAAGCGTCATTTCCTCGCGAAGCGGCAAGAACAATTCGAACTCGGGGTTGGCAAAAAAGGCGTCATTGTCATACCGGGTATATGTCGAGGATTGCCCGGCATGGTCGCAGTTATAGAACGCGCCTTCCGCATATCCACGATTGAAGGTCTGAGACTGACCGATGACGCTTTGCGGGTTGATGAACCACGCTTCGCCTGTGAAACCGACAACCGACCATCTGGTATCAATGAAATCGGCATGCGCAGGAGCGGAAAGAATAGCGCCGATTGTAGCGGCAAGGATCATAGGAACTGTTTTCATGGCTATTCTCAATAGTCAAAAGAACGGGGCGAGCTTGCCGCATCGGTTTCCATTTCGATGCAGCCTTGAAGGATACTGTAGGACCCACCGCTAACCCGCGCGACTTCATCACAGTAATTGCGCGAATTGCCGGGCAGTTGCGCCCACACGGGTTTCAGGACGTTGTAAGCCTGTTGCTCCATATCCATGCAACCGTTGAATATCATCGCGGACCCGCCGCTAACATCCGCGACCTGCTGGCAGTAGCCTTCGACATTGTAACGGGGAATGGTCTGAGCCTGCGCCGGTATTGCAAGGCAGACAAATAGAAATGACGTGGTGAAAAATGCTCTGTTCAATCTTCTGCCTCACAAACAACATTCGGTATTTTACACCACCGTAGCGTGAATCATTCCGTGCAATCCAGCCCAAATGGACCGGATCACCTCCAAGCCTTCGACAGCACCCCATGGAACCGCATCAGGGAGTCGCAAGTGCGCGGCACCACGTATTTGTAGGCGGGCACACCGTATCGACGCTTGATGATGGCAGCGAAGCGGTTGGCAAGGTCCGGCAGATCATCAAGATTGTCGGGCGTCACGTCGATTTCAACAGTGTAGTTGAAGCTGGATACCTGTTCTTCGCCCCCGTGTTCGGCATACCACTGCGAAACCGCGTCGCTCTGCGGCACGCCTCCGATCAAGCTCAAACGAACCAAGTCCGCTTCCTCGACGAAGGCGAACATCTGGCAGAACCACAGGAACAACTGCCCGCGTGCATCGTAATCGCCACGCCCACGGTCATCCACAATGAACGGGGCGTCGTTTTCGAGCTTCTTGTATCGCTTGTCAGCAAAACCGCCGTAGGCGTCAAAAAGAAGGCCCTTGATTTCGAGTTTTGTGGTCATCAGCTCACCCCAGCTTCGCGCCTTTGAGAAAACCGGGAATTACCCGTGACAGCGTGGAATACGTCTTGCCGTCATACCCCCAAGGCCGCGCGCGCTCTTTGACGTTGGTGTAGGTAGGCTCACCCATCCCCTCTTCGAACTCCCATACCGCGTCGCCGCCTAGCGGCTCATGGTAGATGACGTGCGATGGGGTCTTTCGGCGGTTGCCGTTCTTGAAATACGCGAATAGGCGCAGTTCATCGCGGGGTAATCTGTGCGGCAACTCGCCGGGGTCGCGGTCAATCTCGGCATCGTATTCCTTGGCCGCGATCTTGTCGCCAAACTCGGACACCACGTCTTGAAGCGTACGAATGTGCGGGTATTCATCCACCTTGGACGCGGGCCGGTGTGCGAGCGCCTTGGCTACCAGTGGGCTACCCTCAGCCATGCGTGCAAGCTCAAGCACGTCGCCACCGCCTACCAGCTTGGTCACGTCGCCCACCAGCAACGCCGCCGCGTGCTTGCAGAACATTCCACCCTTCCGACCAGCCGGGCAGCTACAGAAGATGCGGAAATTCGCGCCTTCGCCCTCAGCCGTCACCGTGTATGGCTTCTTGCCGCTGCCTTGCACCTCGAATTTCAACATGTACAACCTCCGCACAACCTTGAATGGTATCTTGGCGGATACGGTTTCGGTTTGCCAGCGCATTTCCGCATAGAAAAGAGCGCAGTGAAGGGGACGGCTCACGCCGTCAGGCGCGCCGAGTCCGTCTTCTACGAGGTCTGGGAAGTCTTCGACGTGGACGGCGAAGAGCGCGAGCACCGGAACGCTGACCGGGCGTTCAAGACCGAAGCTGACGCGCAGACGTGGATTAATAAGCAGTCCGGTTAAGCGGGTCACACAGGAACGGCTCACGCTCACCTGTCGGTGAGAACCGACCGTTAGGTGTGCCCCGTCAGGGGCGTGATTCTTTGCACAATCCTTGCACACGCTTTGCACAAATCTCGGTTTCGTGATTTTTTAGATCGAGCAAGTCTTTGGAAACATTGAATAAAAAATTGTACGGTGGAAGTAATCGAAAATCGAGTCTTCTCGACCGCACCAAAAACTTGCCTTTCGGGCGCGCGCTGGCCGCCCCGATTTCCCCGGTTTATTTGTCATATACAACAGGCGGCTTGTTGCGGCCTGCGTGGGCTTTGAGCATGGGCGCTTAAATTCGCATCATTGACACCAATTTGGGCGTTTTCCGTCCCCTATTCGTTTGCGAGGGGTGGAAACCTGTTCGCGCAATTCTAGGGTCGTCCTCGCAAAGCGGGGGCACAAACGTTTGAAAATAAAAGAAAACGATTGGTCTTATGAGGGCTGCAACGGCATTTGAAGATGTAAGTTGCAACTCGATGAGAGAGTGTTACCGTTTGCGCAACGGACAAAGAATCCGATGAAATCCACGTTCCTCGGGGCGTGACAAATGACAGGGGAGTATTTTTTGACCGCCGCGTCTGACAACGGATTTGTGGTCTTTGACCGCGTGCAAAAGAGTTACGACGGCGAAACGCTTGTCGTGAAGGACCTCAACCTCTCGATCGGAAAGGGCGAGTTTCTGACCATGCTCGGACCGTCGGGGTCGGGCAAGACCACCTGCCTGATGATGCTGGCCGGGTTCGAGACCGCCACCCATGGCGACATCCTGCTGGATGGGAAACCGATCAACAACATCCCACCGCACAAGCGCGGGATCGGGATGGTGTTCCAGAACTACGCCTTGTTCCCCCATATGACCGTGGCCGAAAACCTGGCCTTCCCGCTGGAAGTGCGCAAAATCGGCAAGTCCGAGCGCGAGGCCAAGGTCAAGCGCGCGCTGGACATGGTGCAGATGGGCGATTTCGGCGGCCGGCGGCCTTCGCAATTGTCGGGCGGGCAGCAGCAGCGGATCGCGCTGTCGCGCGCACTGGTGTTCGAGCCCGAGCTGGTGCTGATGGACGAACCGCTTGGCGCGCTCGACAAACAGTTGCGCGAGCACATGCAGTTCGAAATCAAGCATATCGCCGACAGTCTGGGCATCACCGTGGTCTATGTGACCCATGATCAGACCGAAGCGTTGACCATGTCCGACCGTGTTGCGGTGTTCGAGGATGGCCGGATTCAACAGCTGGCCCCGCCCGACGAATTGTACGAGGCCCCGCAAAACAGCTTCGTGGCCCAATTCATCGGCGAGAACAACACGCTGGAAGGTGTGGTCAAGGAAATTAAGAACGGCACTGCGATTGTTCAACTCGACGATGGCGGGCTGGTCGACGCGATGCCGGTCAATGTCAGCCAGGCGGGCGAGCGCACCAAGGTGTCGATCCGTCCCGAGCGGGTGGAATACAACAAGGACCGTCTGCATGCCGATGCGCATACGCTGAAGGCCGAAGTGCTGGAATTCATCTATATGGGCGACATTTTCCGCACCCGTCTGCGGGTGGCGGGCAATGAGAATTTCGTGATCAAGACCCGAAACGCCCCCGATCAGCGCCGTCTGAAACCCGGCGAAGTGATCGAGATCGGCTGGATGCCGGAGGACTGCCGCGCGCTGGACGCCTAAGGCGGCCGCGCGCCTGCTGGCCCTTTGTTCTGCCCGAGGACGGGGGCGCACAAATCAAACGGGCGATAAACAAGGAGAGATATCGCATGAAACTCAAGACAATCCTGCTGTCGGGGGGCGCCGTGATGGGCGCTGCCGCAGCTTTTGCCGCCTCGCATGGCGCGATGGCCGAAAAGATGACGCTGGTTTCCTGGGGCGGTGCCTATCAGACATCGCAGCAGAAGGCCTATGTCGAGCCCTATATCGAAATGCACCCCGAAGTCGAAGCGATCTGGGACGAATCCTCGGCCGAGGCCGTAGCCAAGCTGCGCGCGATGAACGAGGCCGGCAACATCACCTGGGATCTGGTCGATGTGGTGGCGTCCGATGCGATCCGCCTGTGCGACGAAGGTCTGGCGATGGAAATCGATTCCGAAACCATGCTGGCGGCCGCGCCCGACGGCACCTCGGCGGCGGATGATTTCGGCGACCTGCTGGTGTCGGATTGCTTCATCCCGCAGATCGTCTATTCGACCACCTTCGGCTATCGCACCGATCTGGTGGGCGACACGCCCCCGACCGATGTCTGCGCCGTTTTCGACACCGAAGCCTATCCCGGCAAGCGGTCGCTGGAAAAGCGCCCGATCAACAACCTGGAATGGGCCCTGCTGTGCGATGGCGTCGCCAAGGCAGATCTCTATGACGTGCTGGAAACCGACGAAGGCCAGGCGCAGGCCTTTGCCAAGCTCGACACCATCAAGGATGACGTGATCTGGTGGTCCGCCGGTGCCGACACGCCGCAGCTTCTGGCTGATGGCGAGGTCGTGATGGGCTCTACCTATAACGGTCGCCTGTTCGCGCTGATCGAAGAGCAGAAGCAGCCGGTTGCCATGCTGTGGGACGCGCAGGTGTTCGACCTTGACGGTTGGATCATTCCCGCCGGTCTGCCCGAGGATCGCCTGGCCCGGACGCTGGATTTCGTGAAATTCGCGACCGACACCCAGCGCCTGGCCGATCAGGCCAAGTACATCTCCTACGGTCCGGCCCGTGCCTCTTCGGCGCCGCTGGTCGGCAAACATGCCGAACTGGGCATCGAGATGGGCCCGCATATGCCGACCGATCCGGCCAACGCCAAGAACACCTTCCTCTACAACTACGAATGGTGGGCGGATTACCGGGACGATCTGGACGCCAAGTTCCAGGCCTGGCTGGCGCAGTGATCGCCTGATCTGAACGACAGGGCAGGGGGCCGATGCGGCCCTCTGCCAACCCGACAAACGGGAAACGAAGACATGGCGCGGGGAATGGGATGAGCGATACGACGGAAACCGGCCCGGTTCTGGCCGCTGACGGCCAGCCGCTGAAACGCAGCCTGCAACGGGCGCTGCGGGCACAGAAGCTCCGGGCGCTGGCGCTGATCGCGCCGCTGCTGATCTTCGTGCTGGTCACCTTCATCGCGCCGATCGTGGATATGCTGTTCCGCTCGGTCGAGAATCAGATCGTGTCGGAAATTCTGCCGCGCACCGTGGCCGAGCTGCACGACTGGGATCCGAAATCCGGCGAAGCGCCGGGCGAGCCGGTCTTTGCCGCGCTGGCCCAGGATATGAAGATCGCCGTCGAGAACAAGGAACACACCAAGGTCGGCATCCGGCTGAACTATCAGCAGACTGGCGTGTCGTCGTTGTTCCGGAAAAGCGGCCGTCAGATCAAGAAATGGGATCTGGCCGCGGATGCGCCGTTCAAGGAAAAATTCCTGGATGTCGACAAAGATTGGGGCGATGTCGCCTTGTGGCAGACCATTCAGACCTATTCGACAAAATACACGCCGGGCTATTTCCTGAACGCCGTCGATCTGGAACTTGGCCCCGACGGGGTGCAACGGGTGGATGAAAACCTGCGTGTCTATGTGCTGCTCTTCAAACGCACCTTGTTCATGAGCCTGATGATCATGGGCAGCTGTGTGCTGCTGGGGTATCCGGTGGCGTTCCTGCTGGCCAATCTGCCGCTGCGCAGTTCGAACCTGCTGATGATCCTTGTGCTGCTGCCGTTCTGGACCTCGCTTCTGGTGCGGACCTCTTCGTGGAAGGTGCTGCTGCAGCAGCAAGGCGTGATCAACGACATTCTGGTCTGGCTGGGGCTGGTGGCCGATGGCAATCGCCTGGTGATGATCAACAATCAGTTCGGCACGATCGTGGCGATGACCCATATCCTGCTGCCCTTCATGATCCTGCCGCTTTATTCGGTGATGAAGACGGTCCCGCCCACCTATGTCCGGGCCGCGAAATCGCTGGGGGCCACCAACTGGACCGCGTTCTGGCGGGTCTATTTCCCGCAATCGGTGCCGGGGATCGGCGCGGGGTGCATCCTCGTGTTCATCCTGTCCATCGGCTATTACATCACCCCCGAACTGGTCGGCGGCACCGATGGCACGTTCATTTCCAACCGGATCGCCTATCATATCTCGCGCTCGGGCAACTGGGGCCTTGGCGCGGCGCTTGGCACGATCCTTCTGGTCATCGTGCTGGGGCTCTACTGGGTCTACGACCAGATCGTCGGAATCGACAATGTGAGCCTGGGATAAGGAGAGAGACATGGAACTGCCCCCTTATGCCACCACCGGCCAGCGGATCTGGCATTACAGCTTCAAGATCATTTGCGGGCTGATCTTCTTCTTCCTGATCGCGCCGATCGTGGTGATCATCCCGCTCAGCTTCAACGCGCAGGATTTCTTCACCTTCACGCCCGAGATGCTGGCGCTGAAGGCCGAAGGCTATTCGCTGAAGCATTATCAGGATTTCTTCACCAATCCCGACTGGCAACAGGCGTTGCGCAATTCGGTCAGGATTGCACCGATGGCGACGATCCTGTCGGTCAGTCTGGGCACGTTGGCGGCCGTGGGCCTGAGCCAGAGCCATGTGCCGTTCCGCCGCACCATCATGGCGATCCTGATCTCGCCGATGATCGTGCCGCTGATCATCTCGGCGGCGGGGATGTATTTCTTCTATTCACGCATCGGGCTGCAGGGTACCTACCTGGGCGTGGTGCTGGCGCATGCGGCGCTTGGCATCCCCTTTGTCATCATCACCGTGACCGCCACCCTGGTGGGGTTCGACCAGTCGCTGACCCGTGCTGCGGCGAATATGGGCGCCTCGCCGGTGCGGACCTTCTTCAAGGTGCAGATGCCGCTGATCCTGCCCGGTGTGATCTCGGGCGGGCTCTTTGCCTTCATCACCTCGTTCGACGAGGTGGTGGTTGTACTGTTCGTCGGCTCGGCCGGGCAGAAAACGCTGCCGTGGCAGATGTTCACCGGATTGCGCGAGCAGATCAGCCCGACGATCCTGGCGGTGGCCACGATCCTGGTGGTGATCTCGATCGCGCTGCTGACCCTGGTCGAGGTGCTGCGCCGCCGTTCGGAAAAGCTGCGCGGGATGAGCCCGGGCTGAGCGCCGCGTATAAAATCGGGGCGCGTGCCGCGCCATGGCTTTTGCCTCGCCGCCGTTGGGCGGCTCAGGTCTGAGTATTTGAACCGAGAAGAAGCAGCTTCTTCTTGACCAAAATACTCCCGCCGGAGGCCGCGCCCGCAAGGGCGCATATCAAAAGGAATGGCCCGGAACGGGCCGCATTTCAGCCCAGAAGGGCGAGCCAGATCCAGACCGTCAGGATCGAGCCCAGCGTGCCGGCCAGCACCGCCGAGGCCGCCACGCGTTTGGCCGCGTTGTACATGTTGGCGAAGACATAGGTGTTGACCCCCGGCGCCATTGCAGAGGTCAGCACGGCGGACCGGAATTGTCCGCTCGACAGCGACAGCACACTGCCCATCAGCCAGACCACCGCCGGGTGCACGATCAGCGAGACCGCGACAATATAGGTGACAGTCTTCAGGTCGCCTTCGGGGCGGTACCAGTAGAGCACGCCGCCCAGGCCGAACAGGGCTGCGGGCAGGGCGGCGCGGATCATCAGATCGACGGCATCGGTCAGCACGCCGGGCAGGGTCAGGCCGCTGAGGTTGACGATGAAGCCCAGCGAAATGCCGATCACCAGCGCGTTGGAAAACATCGCCTTGAGGATCCGCAGCGCGGTGCGGGCCGTTCCCTGGCCCTGATTGCGCACCACCTCCATCACCGTGATGCCAAGCCCATAGCAGAACGGCGAATGGATTGCGATGATAGCGTAGTTCGGTTGCAGCGCGTCCGGGCCATAGGCGCGTTCGGTGATCGGCAGGCCCAGCAGAAGCGAGTTGGAAAACAGGCCGACAAAGCCGATGACCACGCTGTCCTGCCACGAGCGGCCGAACAGATAGCGCGCGCCGAACAGGCCGGCGGCAAAGCCCGCCGTGGCGCCGGCGTAGAAGCTGATCAGCAGGCGCAGGTCGAAATTCTGCCCCAGGTCGAGTTTCGAGATCGCACCGAACAACATGCAGGGGATCGCGAATTTCTGGGTGAAGGTCATCAACCCGTCCACGCCCGCATTCGAGATCAGCCCGCGCCAGACCGCTGCATAACCGAAACCGAGGACCAGAAAGACCGGCAGGATGACCTCGATCAGCGCGGCCATGGCTACAGGTCGTAGCTTAGCGTCAGCCCGTCATGGGCCGGGGTCACATGATCGGGGGTTTCGGCGGCCACGGTCGCGTAATCCAGATCGATATGCATGTTGGTCAGCACCGCCCGGCGCGGTGCCAGACGTTCGATCCAGTCCAGTGCCTTTGACAGGTGCAGGTGGGTGGGATGCGGCGTGCGGCGCAGCGCGTCCAGGATCAGCGTATCCAGCCCTTCCAGAACCGGCCAGCTGTCCTCGTACATTTCGGCCACGTCGGGCAGATAGGCCAGGTCGCGTATCCGGAACCCCAGCGCGTCGATCGCGCCGTGATTGACCTTGAACGGTGTCAGCCGGATCGTGCCGCCCGCGCCGCTGATCACCACGTCGCCCTTGATCGTGTACATATCCAGGATCGGCGGATAGGGCGAGCCTTCGGGTTGGGCGAAGGCATAGCCGAAGCGGGAATGCAGTGCTTCCTGCGTCGGGCCGTCGGCCCAGACCGGCAGGCGTTTCTTGGTGTTGAACACGATCTGGCGCAGATCGTCGATGCCGTGCATGTGGTCGGCGTGGGAATGGGTATAGACCACCGCGTCCAACTCGCCCACGCCGGCGCCCAGAAGCTGGGTGCGCAGATCGGGCGTGGTGTCGATCAGGACGCGGGTTACGCCATTCTCGTCCTCACGCTCGACCAGAAGCGAGCAGCGCAGGCGTTGGTTTTTCGGCTCTTCCGGATCGCAGGCACCCCACAGATCGCCCAGCCGCGGCACCCCGCCCGACGAACCGCAGCCCAGGATGGTGAAGTGCATCCGGGCCATCAGGCGGCGGCCTCCCACGCGGCGGCCTTTTGGAACAGGCGCTCGAAATTGGTCTGGGTCTGGGCCGCGAAATCGGCATATTCCATGTCGAAGAGATGCGCGCCCACATGGGCGGTGTGGCGGGTATAGGCGGGCTCGTTACGCTTGCCCCGATGCGGCGGCGGCGCCAGATAGGGTGCGTCGGTTTCCACCAGGATGCGCGACAGCGGGGCGGCGGCGAAGATATCGCGCAGCGCATCGGATTTCGGGAAGGCCGCGATGCCCGACATCGACAGGTAAAAGCCCAGATCCAGCGCCGCCTGCGCCAGTTCGGCGCTGGAGGAAAAGCAATGCATGACGCATGAATAGGCACCGGCGCGGTGTTCGTCGGTCAGGATACGGGCCATGTCCCTGTCGGCGGCGCGGGCGTGGATGATCAGCGGCAGGCCGGTCCGGCGCGCGGCCTCGATATGCACCAGCAGGCTTTGCTTTTGTACATCCGCGCTGTCGGCGGAATAGTGGTAATCCAGCCCGGTTTCGCCAAGGCCGACGAATTTGGGATGCTGCGCCAGTGCCACCAGCTGATCGACCGTGGCCATCGGTTCTTCGGCGGCGCTCATCGGGTGGGTGCCGGCGGCATAGAAGACCGGGGCGTAGGCCTCGGCTATGGCGCGGATTTGCGGCTCGGCGCGCAGCTTGGTGCAGATCGTGACCATCCGGGTGACGCCCGCCGCCTGCGCGCGGTCGATGACCTGCGGCAACTCGTCGGCGAAATCGGGGAAGTCGAGGTGGCAGTGGCTGTCGGTGATCTCTGGGGTTCTGGTCATGTATGTGCCTGTCGGGCGGTCAGGGAGGCCGCCGTCTCGTCAATTCTGAGAATGGTATCCAGTATGAGCGAAGCCGGGTCAAGGTTCACCGCGCGGCCATGGCGGGCACGGGCGCCCAGGGTTTCGGCGGTTTCGGCCCAGATGCGCGCGGCATAGGTATCGGGGCATAGCCGGGCCATCAGCGCGGCTTCGCCCGGCGCGGCCTCGGGCGCGGGCGGCCCCATCACGCCGCTGCGGGCCAGCCGCGACAGGAACAGATCGAACAGCCGCAGCAGCAGGTCATAGCGCGATGCGGCGCCCTTGCCGGTGACGCTGTCGGCCAGTTTCAGGGCGCGGGGCCGGTCGAGCCGGGGCAGGGTGGCGAAGAGGCCGACCAGTTCGGCATAAAGCGGCAGGCCGCCCAGATTGGTCAGGCGGATCGCCTCGCCCACCGATCCGCCCGACAGCGCGGCCAGAGCGGTGGCATCGGTCACGTCGGCGCCTGCGGCGCGCAGGGCCTGGGCCATGGCATCGGGGGGCAGTGTGCCCAGCCGCAATTCGCGGCAGCGCGAGCGGATCGTCGGCAGCAGACGCGAGGGCTGATGCGAGATCAGCAGCAGGGTGGTGTTTTCCGGCGGTTCTTCGAGAAGTTTCAGCAGCGCGTTGGCGGCGTTCGGGTTCATCTCGTCGGCGGCGTCGACGATGACCACGCGGCGCCCGCCATCGGTGGCGGACAGCGCGAAGAACCCCTTGAGCCTGCGCACCTCATCGACGGTGATGACGGTCTTGAGGGCCTTTTTCTTGTCGTCCCAGGCGCGGCGCAGCAGGAACAGCCCCGGCTCGGACAGTGCGGCCATGCGGTGGGCGACCGGATGATCGGCGCCGATATCGAGGGTTGCGGGCGGGGGCGGTGCGCCGAACAGGCCGTCCTCTTGCGCCATGGGGGTGGCCAGCAGGAACCGCGCCAGCCGCCAGGCCAGCGTCGCCTTGCCCACGCCGCGCGGTCCGGTGATCAGCCAGCCATGGTGCATCCGCCCGGTATTGAAGGCCTCCAGGAACCCGGCCTGGGCCGTGTCCTGCCCCAGCAGGACGGCGGTTTCGCGCGGATGCGGCGCGCCCTCTACGCGGTCGGGTTCGGGGGTGTCGTCGCTCATGGCAGGCGCCGTTCGGCCTGGGCGGCGACGTCATCCGCCACCGCGTCCATCGCGTGGTTTCCGTCGATCACCACGCAGCGTGCGGAAAACTCGGTGGCCAAATCCAGAAAACCCGTGCGCATCTGCTGCTGCATCGCTTCGCCGAAATCCTCGAACCGTTCCTCGGTGCCCTGCCGGCCCTTGGCGCGCGACAGCCCGGTGGCCGGGTCCATGTCGATGACGAAGGTCAGGTCCGGTTCGCGCCCGATCATCAGTGTGTGCAGCCGGTCGACCATGCCGCGCAGATCGCCGCGGGTGATGCCCTGATAGACCCGGGTGGAATCGGCGAACCGGTCGCAGATCACCACCTTGCCCGCCGCCAGCGCCGGTTCGATCGTCTTTTCCAGATGGTCGCGGCGCGCGGCGGTGAACAGCAATATCTCGGTTTCCGCCGACCAGCGGTCGGGGTCGCCTTCCAGCACCAGACGACGGATTTCCTCGGCCCCCGGGCTGCCGCCGGGCTCGCGCGTCAGCACCACCGCGCGGCCTTGTCCGCGCAGATGCTCGGCCAGACGCCGGGCCTGGGTGGATTTGCCCGACCCGTCGATGCCCTCGAAGGTGATGAAAACCCCGCTGCCCGCCATGCTCAGAGGCCTTGCGCCTCTGCGGTCAGTTTGCGCATCAGGACCTGCGCGGCGGTGCGCAGACGCGGCAGGAAGCCGCCCTTGGCCACCGCCCGGTCCGCCACCAGCGGCACCCGGACCGCATCCATGTCGGGCAGTTGCACGATCAGCTCGCCGATCTTCTGGCCCTCGGCGACCGGGGCTCGGATTGGGGTGTCATAGCTGATTTCGGCCTCGATCTCGCCGGTCAGGATCGCGGGCACCAGCAGCGTGATATCATCGGGCGCGATCAGCCCGACATGGCGGCCGGCGCCCAGCCAGACCTCGGCCTCGGCCAGTTGCGTACCTTTGGCCACCACGGTTTTCTGCACGAACTGACGGAAGGCCCAGTTGATCAGGCGCTCGCCCTCTTCGGCGCGCTCGGTCTCGGAACTCAGCCCCGACACCACCACGATCACCCGGCGCCTGCCCTGCAGCGCGGACCCGACCAGGCCATAGCCCGCTTCCGCGGTATGGCCGGTTTTCATCCCGTCGGCGCCGATGCCCAGCTTCAGCAGCGGGTTGCGATTGAACCGATTTTGCGGCGCGCGGCCGTCGAAATCATATTCGGGCTCGCCGAAATAGCCGTAATATTCGGGGAATTCGGTGATCAGGTGATTGGCCAGGATCGCCAGATCCTTCATGCTCATCCGCTGTCCCGGATGCGGCCAGCCCGAAGCATTGGCGAAACTCGAATTCTCCATTCCCAATGTGCGGGCGCGTTTGGTCATCAGTTGGGCAAATGCCTCTTCGGTGCCGGCCAGCCCTTCGGCCACCACGACACAGGCGTCATTGCCCGATTGCACGATGATGCCCTGGATCAGATCCTCGACCCGGGGCCGGTCGCGATCGTTCAGAAACATGGTCGAGCCGCCCATCGCCATCGCCTTGGCCGAGACGGTGAACTGGGTATCCATCGTCACCCGCCCGTCGCGCAGCGCCTCGAACAGCATGTTCAGCGTCATCAGTTTGGACATCGACGCCGGCGGCAGCGCCACATCCGCGTTCTTGCTCAGCAGCACGGTGCCGGTGGTCTGGTCCAGCACATAGGCGGCGGTGGCGCGGGTTTCGAACGTCGCGCGGGCGGGCCCGGCCAGCGCCAGCGCGGCGGCCAGGGCCAGAAGGGTCAGGTGGATCAGTCGCATGGGTCCGGTCATGTGGGGCACGATGTCCTCAGTTTGTCACATAATAGGCGTCGGAATAGCCCAGCCCCTTCACTTTCTTGAGAAGGGTCGCCCGTTCGGAACTCGACCCGGCGGGGCCGACAACGACGCGCCAGAAGGTCTTGCCGCTGCTTTCCTGTTTCAGAACCGTCGGCACGATACCGCCACCGCGCAGCGCCGTGGCGGTGCGGTTGGCGTTGGCCTCAATGCTGAAAATACCGATCTGGATAAAGGGTTTGTCCAGCGAACTGGCCTGCGGCTTGGCGGCGGGGGCAGGGGGCGTGGCGGCCGGGGTGGTGGCGCCGGTCGGGGCGGCGGCGGTCTTGCCCTCGGCCTTGTCGATCGCGGCGGCAGCCGCGGCGAGCGGCGCAAGGGTTTCGGTTTCTATCTTGTCTTCGGCCTGTGCCCCGACGGTTTCGTCGGACACGGGCGGGACGACCGGGACTTCCTGCTTGCGCAGCGCGGTTACGTTCAGCCGGGTCGGCTGGCCGGCCAGCAGGCCAAGGGCCGAGGCCGCGTCGGATGAAACCTGCAGTTTCGGGCCGGGGTTGTCGCGTTCGCGGTTGAACAGGGCGCCGATCACGAACTTTCCGTTGGTCTCGTTGCGGATGATCACCCGCTCGGGGTCCTCGACATCGGGATAGGCGACCCAGACACCGCCCAGCGACGGCCGCCCGTCCCAAAGCCCGTCTTCGCTGGCCTGAAACACATCGGGCGCTTCGACATCGCGTTCCACCAGCCGCGTGGTGGTGGCATCGCCGCTTGCGGCCGCGGCGCTGTCTTTCGGCGCGAACAGCTTGAATTCAGAGCCTTCCTCGCACGCCGCAAGCGCGAGCGCCGCACATAAGGCAAATGCGCCTCGCCCAATACCGTTTCTTACCATCCCGTTGCCCCCTTCGCCGCGCAGACTGTCCCGCCACGCGTGCCTGCGGCAGTGTTGCCGCATCTTCCCCCGTTGAACGCGCTGCTCTGTCGTCGCGCCCGGCGCCATGATAGCCATGGCGGCCCCGCATGGAAAGGCCGCGCCGGGGCAGTACGGCAGAAATCGGCCTGTATGCGGGGGTTTCAGAATCGCGCGCGCCGGGCTAAGCGGGGAAGCCGTCGGAAGCGGGCAGAGTGGTCGCATGCGGCGGTCTTGAAAACTGATGCGGATGAGTGGCCGAGTGGTTTAAGGCACTGGTCTTGAAAACCAGCGAACCGAAAGGTTCCGTGGGTTCGAATCCCACCTCATCCGCCACCACATAGCGTATTGATTTTAAGTACTTTATACGCCGCGCATCGTGTCCCGGTTCCCGCGCCTGGCCGGGCGTGTTCGCGCCTGGAAACTTTAAGCGACAAGCGAAATAATCGCCTGAAACGGCGCGAGGCTCTGTCCGGCATTCGGAGCGGTACGGTTATCTGCCCTTGCTGGTGGCCCATGACACGCCCGCAGCCGCCTTCGCAGCCCCAGAGGGGCAGGCCAAAAGAGTCTGATTTTTTACTATAGCAGTTTTGTAGTAGGATTTTGACGCTTGGAAGTTTTGCAGCAGAATAAAAGACTTACAAAACAAAAAGTGGCAGCCCGTAGGGGAATCGAACCCCTCTTTCCAGGTTGAAAACCTGGCGTCCTAACCGATAGACGAACGGGCCATACCGTGGCGTGACGCGGTAATTAGGGAAAAGGCGCAGGCTGCGCAAGGGGGTTTTTCGAAAAACCTGTGGAAAGTTCCCGGTGGCCGAATGCGCCCCAGCCGCAGGGCTCCATCCCGGTTTTCGGCCCGGTCGGGGCCGGTCAGGCGCGCGCCGCGTCTTCCAGCCGCAACTGCACCCGCTGGCGCCCGCGCCAGCTGTTGATCTCCAGCCGCCCGGCCAGGTGGAAACGCGCGCCGCCATGGTCCTCCAGCGCGGGGCCCAGGGGGGTGTCGAAGGCGCCGAAGGCGATCGCGTCGATCTTCGGGCCCAACCCGTCGCCGAAGCTGATCTTGAGGTGGCTGCTGCCCACCCGTTTGGCAAAGGTGATCTGCATGTCTGGAAAGGCAAAGCGCGGGGCGGGGGCGCCCGCGCCGAAGGGGCCGGCAGCCTCGATCCGTTCGATCAGATCGACCGTCGCCGCGCCGGACATCAGCAGCCCGTCGAGCCGCAGATCGGCGGGGCCGGCGGCGCCCGCGCCCTGTTTGTCCAGCAACTCGGCCAGCCGGGCCATCGCCGGTTCAAGCTGGTCGCGCGCCACGGTCAGTCCGGCGGCCATGCGGTGTCCGCCGCCTTTCAACAGCAGCCCCTCGGTGGCCAGCCGTTGGATCGACGCGCCCAGATCGACGCCAGAGATCGAGCGGCCCGAGCCCTTGCCCTCGTCGCCATCCAGTCCGATCACCACCGCCGGGCGGTTGGTGGCCTCTTTCAGGCGGCTGGCGACGATGCCGACCACGCCAGGGTGCCAGCCTTCGCCGGCGGCCCAGACCAGCGGCCCGTCCAGCCCGCGCTCTTCGGCCTGCGCCAATGCGGCGTCGCGCACGGCGGCCTCGATCTCGCGCCGCTCTGTATTGAGCTGGTCCAGCCGCTCGGCCATCGCGGCGGCCTCGGCCGGGTTGTCGGTGGCCAGCAGGCGCGCGCCCAGATCTGCCTGTCCGATCCGCCCGCCCGCATTCACCCGCGGCCCCAGCAGAAAGCCCAGATGATAGGGCGTGGGCGCAGTGTCCATCCGCGCCACATCCGCCAGCGCCACAAGGCCGGGACGGTGGCGCCGGGCCATCACCGTCAGCCCTTGCCGCACCAGTGCCCGGTTGACCCCGATCAGCGGTGCCACATCGGCCACGGTGGCCAGCGCCACCAGATCCAGAAATCCGATCAGGTCGGGGCCTTTCTGGCCCGC
Source organism: Actibacterium sp. D185-2 (assembly GCF_054954595.1). Classification (NCBI taxonomy): domain Bacteria; kingdom Pseudomonadati; phylum Pseudomonadota; class Alphaproteobacteria; order Rhodobacterales; family Roseobacteraceae; genus Actibacterium; species Actibacterium sp. D185-2. The sequence goes on along the minus strand of NZ_JBPWNX010000011.1, from coordinate 83,249 downwards.
GCCGCGCATCTGCCGCCCGGCCTCGACCAGCATCAGGAACACGACACCCGCCGCGCACAGATGGCCCAGATCGCCGCTTTCGTCCTGCCGGTTGGGGTTGACCACGGCCAGCGCGGGCGGCAGCACCTCGCCGCCCAGGTGATGATCCAGCACCACCACATCCGCGCCCGTGGCCGCCGCGATCGGATCATGACTCAGGGTGCCGCAATCGACGCAGATGATCAGGTCGTGATCGCGCGCCAGCGCCTGCATCGCGGGCACGTTGGGGCCGTAGCCTTCGTCGATCCGGTCGGGGATATACAGCGTGGCGTCATGGCCCATCTGCCGCAGCCAGGTCAGCAGCAGCGCGGCCGAGGCGCCGCCATCCACGTCATAATCGGCAAAGACCGCGATCCGTTCGCGCCGCTTGACCGCGTGCAGAAAGCGTTCGGCCGCCAGCCCCATGTCGCGCAACGACAAAGGGTCGGGCAGCAGATCGCGCAGGGCGGGGGCCAGAAACGCCTCGGCCTGATCCGGCGTCACGCCGCGCCGCGCCAGCACCCGGCAGACCGGGGCGGGCAGGCGGGTGGCCTGTTCCATCGCTTCGGCCAGCCGGTCGTCGGCACCGGATGAGCCGATCCAGCGCCGGCCGGTCAGCGAGGCAGAGACATTCAGGAAATCATTCATTCCGCGAGTATATCGCCGACCGCGCGGACGGTTGCAAACTCCCCGTGCAGATGAGACAGGGCCGTGCGGTGAATTTCCTCGGGCGACAGGGGCGGACAGGGGCCCCAGCTGGTGTCGGCATTGGTTTCAAACGCGGCGCAGGCGTCATGGGCCAGGGTGACGCCAAAGCCCAGATTGGCGGCCATCCGCGCGGTGGTCGAGACGCAGTGCGGCGTGGTCAGCCCGCAAATCACCAGGTCGCGGATCCCGGCGGATCGAAGCCGCGCCTCCAGATCGGTGCCGATGAAGGCCGCGTTCACGGATTTCTCGATCACCGGCTCGCCGGGCCGCGGGGTAACCTCGGGCTTGAACACGGTACCGCCGGATGCCGCCCCAAGCGGGCTGCCCGGTGTGGTCGAAACATGGCGGATGTGAAAGACCGGCGCGCCGGTGTCGCGCCAGCGGTGCAGCAGCGCCGCCGCGCGCGTTTCGGCATCGGGGTTGTTACGCGCGCCCCAGACGGGCGCGTCAAAGCCCGTCTGGATGTCGATCAGGATCAGCGCGGCGACCACGGTTTACTTGGTCGGGTTGCGATAAATCATGTGCCGCACCGATCCGGTTTTCGAACGCATCAGGATCGTTTCGGTGGTCAGATAGCCGGGCTCGCGCTTGATGCCTTTCACGACCGACCCGTCGGTGACGCCGGTGGCGGCAAAGATCACGTCCTGGGTCACCAGATCGTCGCGCGCATAGATCCGGTCCAGATCGGTAATGCCCGCCTTGGTGGCGCGGCCGCGTTCGTCATCGTTCCGGAACAGCAGCCGGCCCCACATCTGCCCGCCCATGCATTTCAGGGCCGAGGCCGCCAGAACGCCCTCGGGCGCACCGCCGGATCCCATATACATGTCGATGCCGGTGATTTCGGCCTCGGCGCAATGGATCACCCCGGCCACGTCACCATCGGTGATCAGCCGGATCGCGCAGCCGCTTTCGCGCAACTCGGCGATCATCGCCTCGTGGCGCGGGCGTTCCAGCACGCACAGGGTGATGTCCTTGTGGGCACAGCCCTTGGCCTCGGCCAGGGCATGGACCCGCTCGGTCGGGGACATGTCAAGGCTGACCACATCCTTGGGATAGCCCGGCCCGATCGCCAGCTTGTCCATATAGACGTCGGGCGCGTGCAGCAGGGTGCCGCGCGGCGCCATGGCGATCACGGTCAGGGCGTTGGGCATGTCCTTGGCGGTCAGGGTGGTACCTTCGAGCGGATCGAGCGCGATATCCACCGCCGGGCCGTCGCCATTGCCGACCTCTTCGCCGATATACAGCATCGGGGCCTCGTCGCGCTCGCCTTCGCCGATGACGACGACACCCTTGATGTCCAGCTTGTTGAGCTGCTCGCGCATCGCGTTCACTGCGGCCTGATCGGCAGCCTTTTCATCGCCATGGCCGACCCAGTCGGCCGAGGCCATCGCCGCGGCCTCCGACACGCGGGCCAGGCCGAGAGAGAGCATGCGGTCATTGAAGTCGACGGGGTGAGACATGACAAAATCCTGTGTGCATTCAGCTAATGGAGGCGAAACCTACCTTGCATCAAGGGGGTGACACAAGGATGAAGCCGGGGCAAGTCTGGCAGCGCTAACGGCCTGAAACCAGTGCATTTGCGCCGGTTTCAGGGCCATAAAGCGCGGCGATTTGTGGCTCAGACCGCTTCGATGCGCAGGGCCACGGGGGTGCCGACGACGACGCCGGTGGCCGCGAAACCGGCCAGTGCGTGGTCCAGCGCGTCGCGCGTCGTTTTGTGGGTGACGATCAACACCGGGGCGGTGGGTTCGGCATGGTCATACTGACGCATCCGGTCGATCGAGATGCCGGAATTGCCCAGTGCCGTGGCCACCTTGGCCAGCGCGCCGGGTTTGTCCTGCAACGCCATCCGCAGGTAATAGGGTGCGGGCGTGGCGACGCGGGCGCGGCGGGCCTGTTCCAGTCCCTTGGCGGGCTGGCCGAAAGTCGCCAGCCGGATGCCGCGGGCGATGTCCAGCACGTCGGACATCACCGCGCTGGCGGTGGGGCCTTCGCCCGCGCCGGCGCCGCGCAGCACGATCTGGCCGACGCTGTCGCCTTCCAGCACCACCATGTTGGTGCCGCCGTCAAGCTGACCCAGCGGGCTGGATGCGGGCACCAGGCAGGGCGTCATGCGCTGTTCCAGTCCGCGGCCAGTCATCCGGGCCACGCCCAGCAGCTTGATGCGGAATCCCATGTCGGCGGCCTGGCGAATATCCTCGATCGTGACCTGGCCGATGCCGTCCAGTTCGACCCCGTCGAAATCGACCTGGGTGCCGAAGGCGATGGCCGCCAGCAGCGACAGCTTGTGCCCCGCGTCGATGCCACCCACGTCAAGCTGGGGGTCGGCCTCCAGATAGCCCAGCTTGGCGGCCTCGTCGAACACGGTCTCATAGGGCAGGCCCGCGCTTTCCATCCGGGTCAGGATATAGTTGCAGGTGCCGTTCATTACGCCCATCACGCGGGTGATCTGATTGCCGGCCAGCCCTTCGGTCAGGGCCTTGACCACCGGGATGCCACCCGCCACCGCGGCCTCGAACCGGATCACCCGGCCCAGGGCTTCGGCGGTTTCGGCCAGCTCCTGGCCGTGGATCGCCAGCATCGCCTTGTTGGCGGTGACCACGTCCTTGCCGGCGACCAGCGCGGCCTCGGTCGCGGCTTTGGCCGGGCCGTCCGAGCCGCCCATCAGTTCCACGAACACGTCCACGTCGTCGCGCGTGGCCAGGGCGACCGGGTCGTCCTCCCACCCGTACCCGGACAGATCCACGCCGCGATCCTTGCCGCGCGAACGGGCCGAGACGGCCGAGATCGTCACCGGGCGGCCGGTGCGGCGGGCCAGCAGGTCGGCGCGGGTCCGAATGATTTTCACGACGCCGGTGCCGACAGTGCCAAGCCCGGCAATGCCAAGGCGCAGGGGGGTGGACATGGGCGAAAGCTCCCGCAGGTTGGATTTATCGTGGCGGTGTTAGCGCGTTGCGCCGGGGCTTGCAACGCGCGAGCGGGCCCTCATCCGTTGTGGCGCACCACGGCCTGTTGCAGGCGGTCGCGTTCGGCGCCGGTCAGAACCGGATCGCGGCGCAGGCGGGCGGCGCGGGCCTGCAGCGCGGCGGCGCGGGCGGCCAGTTGCGGGCCGCTGGCCGCGTCCAGCCGGGGCGCGGCCCCGCCGTCCAGAAGGCTTTCCAACGGCACCAGAACGGGAAACTCGATGTCTTTGCCACGCGCCAGCATTGCCGCGTCCACCTCGGGGAAGGTGGCGCAGCCGCCCAGCAGGCCGGAACACAGAAGAAAAAGCACGGCGCGGGTCATGGCGGGCCTCGGGGACATTCGGTGCGACCTTAGCCCGGCGTGGCGGGGGCAGGCAAGGCGGCGCGCGGGGGATTGAACTGAACGCGCGTTCAGATACCATGAGGCCATGGCACGAAAGACAGGGTCACATTCCGAGATCACCGGGCCGCTGGTCCGTGCGGCGGCGCAACGGCTGTTCGCGCAGCATGGGTATGGTGCGGTGTCGATGCGCCAGATCGCGGCCGAGGTCGGCGTGCAGGCCGGCGCGCTTTACAACTATATCCCGGATAAGCAGAGCCTGCTCTTTGACATGATGAAGGCGCATCTGGAGGCCGTGCTGGCCGCCTGGGCGGCCGAACCCGAAGGCGCCACGCCGGTCGATCGGCTGGCGGCGTTTACCCGGTTTCACATCACCTTTCATCTGGACCGGCCCGACGCGGTGCTGATTGTCCAGATGGAGCAGCGCAACCTGACGCCCGAAAACGCCGCGGCGGTCGGCGCGTTGCGCACTGCTTATGAGGCGCAGCTTGAAACGATCCTGCGCGACGGCAAGACGGCGGGCGATTTCACCCTGCCCGACACGCGGCTGGCGGCGCTGGGTGTGCTGGCGCTGCTGACCGGAGTCACAACCGGCTATCGCGAAGAGGGGCGGGTGCCGCGCGACCGGGTGGTGCGGATTTACTGGAACATGGTGCGCAAGGCCGTGGGCGCCTGAGGCGCGACGCGGCCCCTCGATCTTTTGGCGGCGGGCGGATAGACCGGGGCCGGACCGATATCAGGAGTGTTCCCATGCCCGAGGTGCTTGCCTCTGTTTCCGCCTCTTTGCCGCGCCGCGTGTTCGGGATCGGCGTACTGCTGCTGCTGGGGGGGATGGTGCTGTATCTGGGCCTTGGCCGCAGCCATCAGGCGCCGGGCTGGCAGCTTTTCCTGCTGGTCTTCGGTGCGTCGGTTCTGTGGATGGCCGACAGGATGCGCCGGGCCACGGCGCTGCGGCTGGACCTGACGCAGGACGGGCTGTTCGACAGCGCGGGGCGCGAACTGGCAAGGATCGATCAGATCGTCGCGGTGGAGCGCGGCACCTTCGCGGCGAAGCCGTCGAACGGGTTCGTGCTGCGGCTGGCGGAACGCGGGCCGCGGGCCTGGGCGCCGGGGCTGTGGTGGCGCGCCGGGCGGCGGGTCGGGATCGGCGGCGTGACCTCGGCCGGGCAGACCAAATTCATGGCCGAGATGCTGACCGCGCTGCTGGCTGAGCGCGACCGCGATGCCGACGTCAGCTCATAGTGCAGGTGACGCCTTCGAAGCACATCACCGGCACGAAACGCGGGCGGGTGACCACGAGGTTCTGGAAATCGCTGACGTTGAGGCCGACATTGAAGGGGGGCGTGTAGGTCACGAACGTTTCCAGCAGAATGACCCGGTCGCCAAGGGGCATGAGCGGGATCCTGTCCAGATAGGCCGACATGTTGGCGTTGATCAGCGCCCCCTTGCCACCGGCACCGTAGGACCAGTCAAGCTCTAGCACGCGGCTGCCGTCGTCGACATCGCAATTGCTGGTGCAGCGCACAAGGGTGACCCGGATCGCCGGGTCCGTGCCGTTGCCCAGGGTGAGATAGGCAAAGACGTCCTGCAGGCCCTCGATATAGGCGGCATCGACGCCGCTGTCTTCGCGGCTGATCATGTCGCTGACCGTATAGGCGGCCTTGAGATTGATATTGCGCGCCTCGTAGGCCTGAAAGAAGGCCAGGCTGCCCACATACCACCAGGTCAGCACCGGCAGGATGATCACCGCCTCGGCGATCAGGCTGGCATCTTCTTCGGTGGCGAAGCGGGTCAGGGCGCGGCGGATCGTATTGAACATGGTTCAGCTCCCTGTTCCGGGCTCGTTGACGAAACCCGAGGTGGCGGCCAGGGGCATGCCGTCGCCCGGGTTCCGCTCCAGCATCAGCGCAAGCTCGGTGCCGGGAAAGAACGGGTCGATCAGAACGCAGGCGCGTACGACCATCAGCTGGTTCTGGGCGCCGGCGTCGAAGGTGGTGGCGGGTTCCAGGTCTGCGCTGCGGTCCTTGCAGGTGGCATTGGGGCCGGGCAGGGTCCAGCTTGCGGCGGGGACCGGGATCAGTTCCAGCATCATCTGGTTTTCGCAATCCGAGATCAGGCCGGCGGTATGGCTGCAAATCTCCTGCTTCAGAATGGCCGTCGTCGGGTTGGGCCAGGTCCCCAGGCGCAATTCGCGCATCGCCAGGTCAAGGCCGCGGTCCAGCATCATCTGACGAATCATGATCATCGAAACTTCGAAGTTGGACACGAACAGCAGCATGAAAATAGGCACCATGATCACGAACTCGACCGTCGCGGTGCCGTCTTCGCGGCGCAGCAGCCGACGCAGCCTGCGGCCAAGCCGCCGGGAAAATCCACCCGGCCCGGTCATTGGGTCAACCGCAGCTGGTTGATCGAGCTGGCGATCACGCCGAAGGTTTCGGCCAGATTGGCGCCGTTGGCGGCAAAGTAGTGGCCCGGCGTGCTGGCGCAGTTGCTCATGACCTGATGGGCGTCGCCGCTGACTTCGAAGCCGATGGTATAAACGATCACCCCCTGATTCTTGGCGGCGGAACAGATATCCTGCAGGCGCGCGTTCTTGGTGCTGTTGCCCCAGCTCGATTCCGGATTGCCCAGCCAGGACCATTGCGAATACCAATAGGTGGTGAACTTGTTCCAGACCTCGGGAAAGGTCATCTGGACCGCGCAGCAGGGCTGCTCGACCACAGAGGTATTCGTCGTCGTCCAGCACTGATAGCCATACCACCAGGTCCAGCGGCAGGTCGTGTTGGTCACGGTGACCTCTTCGCCATCGGCGTCACCATAGGGATAGTCGTTCCACGAGCCGTCATAGGTATAGTAATACTTGTTGGTATCCTCGTTGTAGATCGAATAGCGGTCGGGCTGCGAGGTATTGCGCCAGATCGGTGATTCGCCGGTGCGATAGTCTTCTTTCAGATAGTGCTGATCGGTGTTCACCCCGTCGGTCATCAGCACGATCACCTTCATCGAGTACTCTTGGGTATAGTCATAAGGCCGGTCCGAAAAGACCGGATCAACGACGGTAGAGCCAACCCCGTCGGCGCGGCTGGTCAGCGCTGTGATGGCACTGCGCGTATCGGGATCCAGCAAAGCGGCGCCCCATTTCATGCCAACGTCGATCGAGGTGTTGCCACCCGCGCCCAGGCCGTCGATCCGGGACATCAATTCTTGATAATTGTCCATGAACGGCCGGATCCGGCGCCAGCTGTCCAGCCGGCAGGTGCGGCTGCCGTCGCTGGCATAGGTGCCGGAATTCCAGGGATCGAAATGCCCGGTGCGCAGCAGATAGACGTCGGGGTTCAGGCTGAAGCCGGGGGTCAGGAAATCGCCCTCTTCGAAGGTCACGCAATGCGAATAGAGATGCTCGTCGGTGATATTCAGCACATCCAGCAGATCCTCGCCCGCGGTGACCTGTTCCGAATAGGGCACAAGCGAGACCGACACCGCGCCATATTCGACCGAACAGGGCGTGCCCGAGGTGCGGCTCGCGTTCGGATTGCACTGCATGTAATAGACGAAATCCTTCGCCGCCTCGCGCAGTTCGGTGATTTTCGGCCAGCCGGTGCTGGAGTTCCAGCCCATCGAGCCCGATACGTCCACCACCAGCGAGATTTCCAGATCGGTGATGCCTTCCTCGGCGGTGCTAGCGGCGCTGGTCAGCATGGTGTTCAGAAGCGGCGGCAGGATCGTTGCCGTGAAGATCGAATCTAGATCGGTCGAGGCCGTCGCGCTGACCCGGCGAAAGCTGAGCTGCCCCGACGCGGACGTGCTGTCGACGTGAACATCGCCCAACGCGTCGGCCAGCCCGGCTTTTTCGAAGTAATCCTCGACGACCGCCGTCGCGTCGGCGGTCTGATCCAGATCGGCGGCGGCCAGTACGGCGCGGTCCAGGGTGCTTTGCAATTCGGTCCGGGCGGCTTCGTACCGCATCGCGTCAATGGCGATCCCGCCGCTCCACAACATCAGGATAAGGATCAGCATCCCGAAAACCAGCAAGGAGCCGTCTTCGTCGCGGTGGAACGAAGACGCACGGCGTGCGGCGCCTATCCGGATCCGGGAAACGCGCTGTTTTGCTTGTTCATACACAGATACCAACAACATCTCGTCACTTCCTGACTGGGGCGGATCGGCCAGTTTTCCTATTGGCAGGTACAGGCCCCGCTTCACATGGTTTGCTCTGCATATGTGGTGAAAATAGGGCAAGCTTCGGGCAATATCTGCCTGACTGAATGGCATTTTTTGCCAAGTTTTCACGCCCGCCGCGATTGCTGGCAAAGGCCGAAACAACGGCGCCCGGCGGTCCGGGCTGTCGTCCCGGTTTCGCCAGCGGGCTTCGCGTGTTGGGGGGTGTCAGGCGCCGTTTCTGCGCGTAGGCTCGGGCGAACCGAGTCGCTGCAACCGGCACGGATGGGGAGGAAAACATGGCCGAAACACAAGAGCCGGGCTTTCGGGATTCCGTTGATCTGATGTTCAACCGGGCGGTGGCGCTGATGGACCTGCCGCCGGGGATGGAAGAAAAGATCCGGGTCTGCAACGCCACCTACACGGTGCGGTTCGGGGTCCGCCTGCGCGGCCAGATCCAGACCTTCACCGGCTATCGCTCGGTGCATTCCGAACATATGGAGCCGGTCAAGGGCGGTATCCGCTATGCCACCGGCGTCAATCAGGACGAGGTCGAGGCACTGGCCGCGCTGATGACCTATAAATGCGCGCTGGTGGAAACGCCGTTCGGGGGCTCCAAGGGGGGCTTGTGCATCGACCCGCGCGCCTGGGACGAGCACGAGCTGGAGCTGATCACCCGCCGTTTCGCCTATGAACTGGCCAAGCGCGACCTGATCAATCCCAGCCAGAACGTGCCCGCCCCCGACATGGGCACCGGCGAGCGCGAAATGGCCTGGATCGCCGATCAGTACCGGCGGATGAACACCACCGACATCAATGCCAACGCCTGCGTCACCGGAAAACCGCTGCACGCGGGCGGCATCGCGGGCCGGGTCGAGGCCACCGGCCGGGGCGTGCAATACGCGCTGCGCGAGTTTTTCCGCCACCCCGAGGACGTGGCCAAGACCGGGCTGTCGGGTACGCTGGACGGCAAGCGGGTGATCGTGCAGGGCTTGGGCAACGTGGGCTATCACGCGGCCGAATTCCTGTCGACCGAGGACGGCGCCAGGATCATCGGGATCATCGAGCGCGACGGCGGGCTGTTCAACCCGGCGGGGATGAACATCGACGCGGTGGCGCGCTGGATCCGGGTCAATGGCGGGGTGCAGGGCTGCCCGGAAGGCACGTTCGTGGGCGATGGTGCGGCGTTGCTGGAGGCAGAATGCGACATCCTGATCCCCGCTGCGGTCGAAGGCGTGATCAACATGGGCAATGCCGCCCGGGTGCAGGCGCCGCTGATCATCGAGGCGGCCAACGGCCCGATCACCTTCGGCGCGGACGAGGTGCTGCGCGACAAGGGCACGGTCATCATTCCCGACATGTACGCCAATGCGGGCGGGGTGACGGTGTCCTATTTCGAATGGGTCAAGAACCTGTCGCATATCCGGTTCGGTCGGATGCAGCGCCGTCAGGAAGAGGCGCGCCACCAGCTGATCGTGGACCAGCTTGAGGCGCTGTCGGATGCGATGGGCAAGTCCTGGACGCTGACCCCGGATTTCAAGCTGAAATACCTGCGCGGCGCCGACGAGCTGGAACTGGTGCGCTCGGGGCTCGATGACACGATGCGCGGGGCCTATCAGTCGATGCGCGAAATCTGGCACGGGCGCGAGGATGTCACCGATCTGCGCACGGCGGCCTATCTGGTGGCGATCGGCCGGGTGGCGGCCAGCTATCGCGCCAAGGGGCTGTAGGGCGGAGCGGCGCTTATCGCGCCCTTGCGGGCGCTCTGCGCGGGCGGCGGCATGGGCCGCCAGGACCGATGCGCGCGTGTCGCGGACGGGCCGGTTTGTGTCGGCGCCGGGTGGGGCGCGCGATGATCGGCGTTGAATACTGGGTCTGGCGGGTCTTGTATGATCGCGGGGCCGAAAGGACGGATGTGCATGCGCTATTCGGGAGTCAGGGTGCTGCGGCAGGGGCTGTCGGGCAACAGGGGCTGGGGCCCGCTGTGGCGTGACCCGGCGCCGAAGCCCGAGTATGACATGGTCATTGTGGGCGGCGGTGGCCACGGGCTGTCGACCGCCTATTACCTGGCGAAAAATCATGGGCTGACCAATATCGCGGTGCTGGAAAAGGGCTGGCTGGGCGGCGGCAATGTGGGGCGCAACACCACCATCGTGCGGGCCAACTACTTTCTGCCCGGCAATTCGGAATTCTACAGCCATTCCCTGAAATTGTGGGAAGGGCTGGAGGCCGAGCTGAACTATAACGTGATGCACAGCCAGCGCGGGCTGATCAATCTGTTCCATTCCGACGGACAGCGCGACGCCTTTGCGCGGCGTGGCAATGCGATGATCAATCAGGGTGACGATGCCGTGCTGCTGGACCGCGACGGCGTGCGCGCCATGCTGCCCTATCTGGATTTCGAGCAGGGCCGGTTTCCGATCCATGGCGGGCTGTATCACCCGCGCGGCGGCACCGCGCGCCACGATGCGGTGGCCTGGGGCTATGCCCGCGCGGCGGACCGGCGCGGGGTCGATCTGATCCAGAATTGCGAGGTCACGGGGATTGACATCGCGCAGGGCCGGGTGACGGGCGTACAGACCACGCGCGGCGCGATCCGGGCGAAGAAGATCGGCGTGCTGGTGGCCGGGCGCTCGGGGCAGGTGGCGGCGCTGGCGGGGCTGCGCCTGCCGGTCGAAAGCCATGTGTTGCAGGCCTTCGTGACCGAGGGGCTGAAGCCGGTGATCGACCATGTGATCAGCTTCGGCATGGGGCATTTCTATATCAGCCAGTCCGACAAGGGCGGGTTGGTGTTTGGCGGCGATCTGGATTTCTACGCTTCTTACGCGCAGCGCGGCAACCTGCCGATGGCCGAGCATGTGATGGAGGCGGGCATGACCCTGATGCCGATGATCGGCGCGGCGCGGGTATTGCGTATTTGGGGCGGGATCATGGACATGACGCCCGATGGTTCGCCCATCATCGACCGTACGTCCGTCGAGGGGCTTTATCTGAACTGCGGCTGGAACTACGGCGGGTTCAAGGCGGTGCCGGCCTCGGGGTGGTGCATGGCGCATCTGATGGCCACGGGGCAACCCCACGCGGTGGCGGCGCGGTTCCGGTTGGACCGTTTCGCGCATGGCGATCTGATCGATGAGGAAGGGACCGGCAGCCAGCACAACCTGCATTGACGGCGCCGGGCCGGGGGCGGGGCGCCTTCGGCGAGAGTATTTGGACCGAGAAGAAGGCAGGGGGCTCCTTGCCGGAAAGGGCGGAAAGATGAGGATCACCTGCCCGCTGTGCGGGGCGCGCGACCGGCGCGAGTTCTATTATCTGGGCGCGGCCGATTATCTGGACCGCCCGGCCGAGGGCGCGGCCCCCGCGGCCTGGGATGCCTATCTGCATCTGCGTGACAACCCGGCCGGGGTGACGCGTGAGTTGTGGTATCACGAAATGGGCTGTGCGGCCTGGCTGATGGTCGCGCGCCACACGGTGAGCCACGAGATCGTGTCGGTGGTGCTGACGGCGGACCGAGGTGCGGACGGGGCGGGGGAGCCGGCATGAGGATTGCGGGCAAGGGCCGGATCGACCGCCGCGTTTCGGTGCCGTTCAGTTTCGACGGGGCGCGTTTGCACGGGCATGAGGGCGACACGCTGGCCTCGGCCCTGCTGGCCAATGATGTGCGGCTGGTGGGGCGGTCGTTCAAGTATCACCGCCCGCGCGGGATTTTCAGCGCCGGGTCGGAAGAGCCCAACGCGCTGGTTACCATCGGCGGCGGCGCGGCGCGGGTGCCGAATGTGCGCGCCACGATGCAGGAATTGCATGAGGGGCTGGAGGCGCGGTCGCAAAACGCCTGGCCGGGGCTGCGCTGGGATCTGCTGGCGTTGAATGACGCCTTTGCGCCGTTTTTTGGGGCGGGGTTCTATTACAAGACCTTCATGTGGCCCGGTGCGTTCTGGGAACGGTTGTATGAGCCGCTGATCCGCCGCGCCGCCGGTCTGGGGGCGTTGTCTGGGCTGGATGATACGGGCCGTTATGAGACGGCGTTTGCCCATTGCGATCTGCTGGTGATCGGGGCCGGGCCCGCCGGGTTGATGGCGGCGCTGGTGGCGGGGCGCGCCGGGGTGGATGTGATCCTGGCCGACGAGGATCGCGCGTTCGGCGGGCGGCTGCTGGCCGAGGACGAGGAGGTGGGTGGCCTGCCCGGCCATGACTGGGCTGCGGCTGTGACGGCCGAGCTGGCCGCGCTGCCCAATGTGCGGCTGATGCCGCGCACCACCGTGACCGGCGCCTATGATCAGGGCACTTACGGCGCGTTGGAACGGGCCGGGCTGCATCTGGCGCACCCGCACCCGGATGCGCCACGAGAGATATTCTGGCGCATCGCGGCGCGGCGCGCGGTGCTGGCCGCCGGTGCGCTGGAGCGGCCGATTGCCTTTGCCGACAATGACCGGCCCGGCATCATGCAGGCGGGCGCGGTGCGGGCCTACCTGCATCGCTGGGGTGTGGCGCCGGGGCGGCGGGTGGCGGTCTTTGCCAACAACGGCAGCGGCCACCGCACCGCCCGCGACATGGCGCAGGCGGGGATCGAGGTTGCGGCCCTGATCGACGCGCGGCCGGGCATCGCGGCGGCGGGCGATTTTCCGGTTTTCAGCGGTGCGCAGGTGATCGGCACCGCCGGGCGGCGCGGGTTGGAGCAGATCACCCTTCGCGACGCAGAGGGCCGCAAACAGGCGATTTCCTGCGACTGCCTTGCGGTTTCGGGCGGGTGGAACCCGTCGATCCACCTTGGGTGCCACATGGGCGCAAAGCCGATCTGGCGCGATGACATTGCCGCGTTCGTGGCGCCGGCGGGGGCCGTGCCGGGGATGGTGGTGGCCGGGGCGGCGGCCGGCGTGTTTTCGACCGCCGGGTGCCTGGCCTCGGGGGCGGCGGCGGCGGTCGAGGCGCTGGACTTTTCGGCCCCATCCGGCGATCTGCCGCGGGCCGGGGAGGGTGCCTATGACATCGCGCCGCTGTGGCAGGTGCCGGGGCGGGGGCGTGCCTGGCTCGATTTCCAGAACGACGTGACGGTGAAGGATGTAGAACTGGCGGCGCGTGAAAACCTTGCCTCGGTCGAGCATATGAAACGCTATACCACGCAAGGGATGGCGCCCGATCAGGGCAAGAATTCCAACATCGGGGCGCTGGCGGTGCTGGCTGAGGCCACCGGGCGCACGATCCCGCAAACCGGGACCACCACCTATCGCCCGCCCTTCGTGCCGGTGCCGATCGCCGCGATGGGTGCGGGCGGGCGCGGCAAGGGATTCGCGCCGGAGCGGTTCACCACGTCGCACGCGGCTTCGGTCCAGCGCGGGGCGCCGATGGTTGAGGCGGGGCTGTGGTATCGTCCGTCCTATTTCCCGCAATCGGACGAGGCGGATTGGCGCGCGGCCTGCGACCGCGAGGTGGGTCTGGTGCGCGGCACGGTCGGGGTGTGCGATGTGTCCACCCTGGGCAAGATCGACATTCAGGGGCCGGATGCGGGGGCGTTTCTGGATCTGGTCTATGCCAACAGGTTTACCACCCTGCCGGTGGGGCGGGTGCGGTATGGGCTGATGCTGCGCGAGGACGGCCATGTGATGGATGACGGCACCGCCGCGCGGTTGGGGCCGCAGCATTTCGTCATGACCACGACCACCGCCGCCGCCGGGCAGGTGATGCGGCATCTGGACTTCGTGCATCAATGCCTTGCGCCGCATCTGGATATGCGGATCAATTCAGTGACCGAGCAATGGGCGCAGATCGCGATTGCGGGCCCGCGGGCGCGCGAGTTGGTCAACGCGCTGCTGGAGGCCGATATCGACGATGACCGCTTTCCGTTCATGGCCTGCGGTGCGGTCGCGGTGTCGGGGGTGATGGGGCGGCTGTTCCGGATTTCGTTCTCGGGCGAGCATGGTTATGAACTGGCGGTGCCCGCGCGCTATGGTGACAGCCTGTTTCGCATCGCGCTGACCCTGGCCGAGGCGCTGGGGGGCGGCCCCTATGGGATGGAGGCGCTGAACGTGCTGCGGATCGAAAAGGGGTTCGTGACCCATGCCGAGATGGACGGGCGCACGACCGCGTTCGATCTGGGATTGGGGCGGATGATGTCGGCGAAGAAAGAGTTCATCGGCAAGGCGGCGGCGCAGCGCCCGGGGCTGACCGGCCCCGACCGCGCGCAACTGGTGGGGCTGCGCCCGGTGCAGGCGGGCGGGCAGATCGCCGCCGGGGCGCATCTGTTCAACGAGGCCGCGGCCCCCACCCGCGAAAACGGTCAGGGCCATGTGACATCGGCCTGCCATTCGGTGACGCTGGGTCACGCGCTGGGCCTGGCGTTCCTGAAGGATGGCCGCGCGCGGCATGGCAGGCGGGTGGTAATGGTCGATCACCTGCGCAAGTTGCACACGCTGTGCGAGGTGTGCGATCCGGTGTTTTTTGATCCAGAAGGGGGGCGTGCCCGTGGCTAGGCTGATCGCAAGACCCGCGGTGGCCGGGGGGCTGCCGCTGGAACTGGGCGCCACGCGGCTGACCGCGCCCGAGGTGGGCGCGATCACCGTGATTGCGCCCTATGCGGGGGCCGGGGCGGCGCTGTCGCGGGCGCTGACGGCGGCGCATGGCCTGACCTTCCCGGCGCCGAACCGGGTGGTGGCGCACGCGGGCGCGCGGCTGGTCTGGTCGGGCCGGGGGCAGGCGCTGTTGCTTGGGCCGTCACCTGGCCCGGGGCTGGCCGCCCATGCGGCGCTTGTCGATCAAAGCGATGGCTGGGCTGTGTTTGGGTTGGGCGGCGCGGGCGCGCGGGCGGTTCTGGCACGGCTGACGCCGCTTGATCTGCGGGCGGATGTGTTCGGGCCGGGGCAGACCGCGCGCACGCAGCTGGGGCATATGGCGGCCGCGATCACCCGGCGGGGGGATGACGGCTATGAGATCATGGTGTTTCGCTCGATGGCGCGAACCGCGCTGGAGGATCTGGAACAGGCGATGAAAAGCGTGGCCGCGCGGGGTGAAAGAGAAAATTTTTCCCGAAAAATTTTCCTTTGAAAAAATTTCGGGAAATTTTTTCATCCGCCGCGGGTGCTAGACTCTTGGCGTTGGCGGACCGATATTATGCGCTATGAGTCTGCCCCCGGGTTTCCTTGACGAGCTTCGCACCCGCACGTCCCTTAGCCAGGTCGTGGGGCGCAAGGTCATGTGGGATCCGCGCAAGTCCAATCAGGGCAAGGGCGACATGTGGGCGCCATGCCCGTTTCATCAGGAAAAATCCGCCTCGTTCCATGTCGACGACCGCAAGGGCTATTACTATTGCTTCGGTTGTCACGCCAAGGGCGACGCGATCAGCTTTATCCGCGAGACCGAGAATGTGGGTTTCATGGAAGCGATCGAAATTCTGGCCGGCGAGGCCGGGATGCAGATGCCCGCGCGGGACCCGCAGGCCGCGCAAAAGGCCGACCGGCGCAGCCAGTTGAACGCGGTGATGGAGCAGGCGGTACAATATTACCGCCTGCAGTTGAAAACCGGCGCGGCGGCGCCGGCGCGGGATTATCTGGCGCGGCGCGGCCTGTCCGAGGCGGCGCAGGACCGCTGGGATATCGGCTTTGCCCCCGATGTGTGGCAGGGGCTGTGGGATCACCTGACCGCCAAGGGCGTGGCCCCCGATCTGATCCTGGGCGCGGGGCTGGCCAAGCCCAGCCAGAAGGGCGGCAAGCCCTATGACACGTTCCGGGGGCGGATCATGTTCCCGATCCGCGATGCGCGTGGCCGGGCGATTGCCTTTGGCGGCCGGGCGATGGATCCCAACGACAACGCCAAATACCTCAACTCGCCCGAGACGGAACTTTTTGACAAGGGCCGCAGCCTTTACAATCAGGGCCCCGCGCGCGAGGCCGCCGGCAAGGGCCAGCCGCTGATCGTGGCCGAGGGATATATGGACGTGATCGCGTTGGCCGAGGCGGGCTTCGGCGCTACGGTCGCGCCGCTGGGCACCGCGGTCACCGAAACCCAGCTGCAGATGCTGTGGCGCATCGCCCCCGAACCGATCATCGCGCTGGATGGCGACACGGCGGGCCTGCGCGCGGCGCTGCGGGTGGTCGATCTGGCGCTGCCGCTGCTTGAGGCCGGGCAATCGCTGCGGTTTGCGGTGATGCCGCAGGGGCAGGACCCCGATGACGTGATCCGCGCCGGCGGGGCGGCGGCGATGCAGGCGCTGCTGGACGCGGCGCAGCCGATGGTGCGGCTGCTGTGGCGGCGCGAAACCGAAGGCAAGCTGTTCGACAGTCCCGAACGCAAGGCCGCGCTGGACAAGGACCTGCGCGCCGCCATCGCCCGAATCAAGGATCCGTCGATCCGCGGCCATTACGGCGAAGAGATCAAGCGCCTGCGCTGGGATCTGTTCGGCCAGCGCCCCGGCCCGCAGCGGCAGAGCAAGGGCAAATGGAAACCGCGCGATACCGGCCCGAAATTCCAGCATGTCACCAAGAATTCCGCGCTGGTGTCGTCGGCGCCCCAGTTCGAGCAGGATCTGCGCGAGGCTGTGATCCTGGCGACGCTGATCACCCATCCTGCGCTTTTGCCGGGTTTCGAGGGCGAGCTGGAGCGGCTGGAGTTCCGCAGCGATGATCACCGTCGCCTGCAGGGCGCGCTGCTGACCCATCTGGGCGAGGCCGACAGCCAGACGTTGCGCCGCGCCATAGAGGGAACGCTGGGCCCCGGCCCCCTTGAAAAGCTGTTCTCGCTCAGCCATGTGCAAATCGCGCCCCCGTTGCTGGACCGGGCCGATACTGAAAAGGCGATGATGTGTCTGGCCGAGGAACTGGCTAAGCTGGACGCCACGCGCGGCGCCGCGCGTGAAATCGAGGATGCGGTGGCGGATCTGGCCGGACTGGCGGACGAGGGGGTGACTTGGCGGCTGGGTCAGGTGGCCGAGGCGCGCAACCGCGCCGGGCGCGGAGATACCGAGGACAAGGGCGAATATGATGTCGGCCCGAACGGGGCACGGATGAGCCGGGACGAGCGCAGCGCCTTCGATCTGCTGTTGGGGCAGATCAATTTTGCCAAGGGCGGTAAGGGGGCACCGTGACGTTCCGGAGACGATTGGATAAAGAATCAACGCTAAATGGGTGTGCAGGCGCATGATTCGCGCTATTGATTCGGGTCAACGTGGGACCGAATCAGCTTCCCCGCGCAAGGAGCAGAGAATGGCCGCAAAAGATACCGACGACAGCAAGCCAGACGATCAGGACCAGGAGATGGCGCTCGATATGAGCCAGACCGCGGTCAAGAAGATGATCGCCGAGGCGCGCGAGCGCGGCTACATCACCTATGAACAGCTCAATCAGGTGCTGCCGCCGGATCAGGTGTCTTCCGAACAGATCGAGGATGTGATGTCGATGCTGTCCGAAATGGGCATCAACATCATCGAAGAGGAAGAGGCCGAGGACGAAGAGCAAAAGGGCGGCACCGCGGTGGTCGAGACCTCCTCTTCGCGCGAGGTGACGCTGGCCACCACCGAGACCGAAAAGCTGGACCGCACCGACGATCCGGTGCGCATGTATCTGCGCGAAATGGGTTCGGTCGAACTGCTGTCGCGCGAGGGCGAGATCGCCATCGCCAAGCGGATCGAGGCCGGGCGCAACACGATGATCGCCGGCCTGTGCGAAAGCCCGCTGACCTTTCAGGCAATCACCATCTGGCGCGACGAACTTCTGAGCGAAGACATCCTGTTGCGCGACGTGATCGACCTGGACGCCACGTTCGGCCGCACGCTGGAAGAGGACGGCGAAGTGGACGAGCCGGTCGTCGGAGGCCTGAATGTCGAGGCCGGGCCGGAAAAGCCGAAGGACGATCAGCCCGAGCTGGACGCCGACGGCAACCCGATCAAGGTCGAGGATGACGACGAAGAGGACGAGCAGGCGAACATGTCGCTTGCCGCGATGGAGGCCGCGCTTAAGCCGCAGGTGCTGGAAACGCTCGATCTGATCGCCCGCGACTACACGCTTCTGGCCGAAATGCAGGATCTGCGGATGTCGGCCACGCTGAACGAGGACGACTCTTTTTCCGCCAAGGAGGAGACCGCCTATCAGAAGCTGCGCTCGGAAATCGTGCTGATGGTGAACGATCTGCACCTGCACAACAACCGGATCGAGGCGCTGATCGACCAGCTGTATGGCATCAACCGCAAGATCATGCAGATCGACAGCGCGATGGTGAAGCTGGCCGATCAGGCCCGCATCAACCGCCGCGAATTCGTCGACGAATACCGGGGTTATGAGCTGGACCCGGCCTGGATGGATCGCATGGCCGAAAAATCCGGCCGTGGCTGGCAGGCGCTGGTCGAACGTTCGGGCGACAAGGTCGAGGAACTGCGCGCCGAGATGGCCCAGGTGGGTCAGTATGTGGGCGTCGATATTTCCGAATTCCGCCGCATCGTGCAGCAGGTCCAGAAGGGCGAAAAAGAAGCCCGCCAGGCCAAGAAGGAAATGGTCGAGGCAAACCTGCGTCTGGTGATCTCGATCGCCAAGAAATACACCAACCGGGGTCTGCAATTCCTTGATCTTATTCAGGAAGGCAATATCGGCCTGATGAAGGCGGTGGACAAGTTCGAATACCGCCGTGGCTATAAATTCTCGACCTATGCGACCTGGTGGATCCGTCAGGCGATCACCCGGTCGATCGCCGATCAGGCGCGCACCATCCGTATTCCGGTGCATATGATCGAGACGATCAACAAGCTGGTGCGCACCGGCCGCCAGATGCTGCACGAGATCGGCCGCGAACCGACGCCTGAAGAACTGGCCGAAAAGCTGCAGATGCCGCTGGAAAAGGTCCGCAAGGTGATGAAGATCGCCAAGGAGCCGATCAGCCTGGAGACCCCGATCGGCGACGAGGAAGACAGCCAGCTTGGCGACTTCATCGAAGACAAGAACGCGGTCCTGCCGCTGGACAGCGCCATTCAGGAAAACCTGAAGGAAACCACGACCCGGGTTCTGGCCAGCCTCACCCCGCGCGAAGAGCGGGTGCTGCGGATGCGGTTCGGTATCGGTATGAACACCGACCACACGCTTGAGGAAGTGGGGCAGCAGTTCAGCGTGACCCGCGAACGGATCCGTCAGATCGAGGCCAAGGCCCTGCGCAAATTGAAGCACCCCAGCCGGTCGCGCAAGTTGCGCTCTTTTCTCGACCAATAGGGTGACCATATAAGAAGGGCCGCGCCATTTGCGCGGCCTTTTTTACATGAGGTTGAGCATGAAACGCCTGTTTGTTGTTCTCGCCGCCGCGGCCTTAGCTGCGGGCTGCGAGCAAGCATCCACCCCGCAAACCGTGCCCGCAATCATGCCGAACGACCACAGTCTGATCGGCAATCGGGTCCTGGGCGACGCCACCACCCCCGGTCAGTTCGAAGTGATCGGCCGCCCTGGCAACGGGCCGACCCATTATTGGTGCTCTGCCGGCGATTACGTCATCAACAAGGTTCACCTGCTGCCCAACCAGCGGATCTATATTGTCAAACCGCGCGGTCCCAGCGCCACCCGGCCGGGCAGCACCAGCGTGGTTTTCACCGTGTTGCCCGACGCCGATGTCCTGGCGGCTGCCGAAGCGTTGCCCGCGGGCGATTACAGCCTGAGCATCTCGGCCGTCGGCGCGAATTTCCTGGCCGCACATGGGGAGTCGACCTGCCGCTCGATCACGCCATTCTTCTGGGATTTGCCGGAGTAGCACGCGGGGCATGCAGACCACATTCACCGTCCCGACCCACGGCCCGGGCCTTTACGAGTTCACCGATCAGGTGACGCGCTGGTGCGCGGGCCGGGGCGAGGGGCTGCTGACGCTGTTCGTGTGCCATACCTCCTGTTCCCTGCTGATCCAGGAAAATGCCGACCCCGAGGTGCGCAGCGATCTGCACAATTTCTTTCACCGTCTGGTGCCGCCTTCTACCGATCCGTCGATGGCCTATCTGACACACACCTATGAAGGGCCTGACGACATGCCGGCCCATATCAAGGCGGCGCTGCTGCCGGTTAGTTTGTCGGTCCCGGTGGCCGGTGGGCGGCCGGTTCTGGGCAACTGGCAGGGGATTTACCTGTTCGAGCATCGCAGCGCCCCGCACCAGCGCGAGGTCGCCGCGCACCTTTTGGGGGCTTAGCTCGGCACATAACGTTGCCTGAAGGAAAATGGGCGGCGGGCGGTCCTGCGTGTAACGCCCGGGCGAGAGCCGCGAAAACCTTGAACTATGACCACATCGGCGTATGCTGAATGCGAGATGTTAACTGTGTATTGGTATTCAGGGATTTCACGATGAGTTTTGGTAACATTGCTACCGCCGCTCTTTTCGGAATCAGTGCGATCTGCGCTGCATCCATTTCCGGCGCGGAAACGCTTACCTTTGACGACATCCTCGGCGGTGGCGATCCGCAGCTCAGCTATTCCGAAGACGGCTATGTGATGACGCCGCTTTCCGCACCGGGGGTGTTTCTGTCGGATGAGCCTTTCGTTCATCTGGACATCGCGCTTGGACCGAATGCCAGCAGTGTCGGCATTTCGCTGGAAACTGGCTCGGCCTTCGATGCGGTGCAGTTTGATACGGTTTCGCTGTCGGCCGGACTGTGGCTTGATGATCAGCCTTATTATTACGACGACGTCCGCGTTCGGGGCTATCAAGACGGCGTTCTGGTGGCCGAAGATTCGTTTTCCTCGGTGCTCGATCCGTCGCTCTATATCTTCGGAGCAGATTTCGCGGATATCACCTATCTGACGATCGAGGGTGTCCTGCCCGCCTATAACCCCGATCTGTTCGTGGGGGGCGATGTGCATTTCGGGTTCGACAACCTTGTATTGATCGCAGCGGTTCCGGTTCCGGCCGGGTTGCCGCTGATGGGCGGCGGGCTGTTGTTCCTGGTGGTGATGGGGCGGCGGCGTCGCTCGGTTGCGGGTTTGCCTGAAAAAGCGGCGCTCTGATTTCAGTATATCGTGGCGGAACAACGCCTCTACACAAAGCGTTGCGGCTTCCCTATAGTGGCTGTGGATATTTGCCCACATCACCAAAGGAGGGGCCATGCGCTGCCCGTTTTGCGGAAATATCGACACTCAGGTGAAGGATTCCCGGCCCGCCGAGGATCACGTTGCGATCCGGCGGCGGCGGTTCTGCCCGGCCTGCGGCGGGCGGTTCACCACCTATGAACGGGTGCAGTTGCGGGACCTCGTGGTGATCAAGTCCAATGGCCGGCGCGAAGATTTCGACCGCGACAAGCTGGAACGATCGGTGCGTATCTCGCTGCAAAAACGCCCGGTCGAGCCGGAACGGATGGATCAGATGATTTCCGGCATCGTACGGCGGCTGGAAAGCATGGGCGAAACCGACATCCCGTCGAAAACGATCGGCGAGATCGTGATGGAAAGCCTGGCCCGGATCGACACCGTGGCCTATGTGCGGTTTGCCAGCGTTTACAAGAACTTCCAGGAAGCAGGCGATTTCGACAAATTCGTCAGCGAACTGCGTCCGCCCCGCCAGCCGGAAGAGTGACCAGCCCCGCCGACGACCGGCGCTTTATGGCGCTTGCCCTGTCGCTGGGGCGACGCGGGATGGGCCGGTGCTGGCCCAACCCGGCGGTGGGCTGTGTGCTGGTCAAGGGGGCCCGGATCGTCGGGCGCGGCTGGACGCAGCCGGGCGGGCGGCCCCATGCCGAACCCGTGGCGCTGGCCCAGGCGGGCGATGCGGCGCGCGGCGCCACCGCCTATGTCAGCCTTGAACCCTGCGCCCATCACGGCCAGACCCCACCCTGCGCCGAGGCGTTGATCGCTGCCGGTGTGGTGCGGGTCGTCACCGCGCTGGAGGATCCCGATCCGCGTGTGGCGGGCGGTGGCCATGCGCTGTTGCGCGCCGCCGGGATCGCGGTTGAGACCGGCGTGCTGGCCGATGCGGCAGGGCGCGATCATCGCGGCTTTTTGCTGAACCGCACCGAAGGGCGCGCGGCGCTGACGCTCAAGCTTGCGTCGTCTTTCGACGGGCGGATCGCCACCGCGACCGGCGAAAGCCAGTGGATCACCGGCCCGGACGCGCGGCGGATGGTTCATGCGATGCGCGCGCGCCACGATGCGGTGATGGTGGGCGGCGGCACTGCGCGGACGGACGACCCGTCGCTGACGGTGCGCGACCTGGGTGTCGTGCAGCAGCCGGTGCGCGTTGTCTGTTCGCGCCGCTTGGATCTGCCGCTGACCGGGAAACTTGCGCGCAGCGCCGCCGAGGTGCCGCTGTGGCTGTGCCATGGCGAGGGCACCTCTGCTGATTTGGTGAACGCCTGGCAGGGGCTGGGCGCGCGGCTGTTGCCGGTGACGGTGGCGCGTGGTGGGCAGCTTGATCCGCTGTCGCTGTTGCAGGCGCTGGGGCAGGCCGGGCTGACGCGGGTGTTTTGCGAAGGCGGCGGCGCGCTGGCGGCCTCGCTGTTAAGCGCGGGCCTGGTGGACGAGCTGGTGGGCTTTACCGCCGGGGTGGCGCTGGGGGCCGAGGGATACCCGGCGATCGGCGCGATGGGGGTGGCCGCGCTGGCCGAGGCGTCACGGTTCGATCTGGTCGAGACCCGCGCCGTGGGCGGTGACGTGATGCACCGTTGGGAACGTGCCTAGCGCCACAAATGCGCGCGGCTGGCCAGTGCCCCTTGTAGTTTCGACAGGCTGCGGTTGAACGGGCCGGGGCGGGGCAGATCGCCGCTGTCCAGCCGGTCCACTGCGACCTCGACCGGGCAGGGACGGTCGGTTTTGGGGTCGAAATAGCGTGGATATCCGATCAGGGCGGCATGGACCAATCCGGCCAGCACGGGCCGTGCCTGCCGCCGCGCGGGCACCGGGCCCAGGTCGCGGGTCAGCCCCCAGCCCGCGTAAAACGGCGCGCCCAGGCAGGTGACCGGCACGCCGCGGATCAGCGCCTCGAACCCCAGAAGCGAGGTCAGGGTCCAGACCGCGTCCACCGCCTGGATCAGCGCCACCGGGTCGGCCCGGTCGGCCACCACATCGGCCAGGGTCAGCACCATGTCGCGGGGCAGCGCGCCGGGGCGCAGCCCGGCCTCGACATCCGGGTGCGGCTTGTAGATCAGCACCGCCTGGGGGTTTTCGGCGCGGGTGCGCTGCAGCAGATCCAGATTGGTGGCCTCGGCACCGCAACCTTTCAGGATCGAGGCGTCATCCTCGACCTGTCCGGGCACCAGAATGCGGTGGCCTTCGGGCAGGGCGGGCAGGGCGGGGCGGCCCAGATTGTATTTCGACAGGCCCGCCTGCACCAGCCGTGCGATCAGCGCCTCGGCGCGGGCCAGTTCGGCGGCGGGCAGGGTGGCCGAGGCCGCGATCAGCCGTTCCAGCCGGCTTTCGCGACCGGGGTCGTAATAGATGCCCAGATCGTCGGTCACCAGCGACAGCGGCGGCACCAGATCGGCCCCCAACCCGCGCGAGCGCAGGAACCCGTCCTCGACGCGCACGGTGCCGGGGGGCGCGTCGTCGCCCCTGCCGGCCCAGACCATCACCCGCCGGCCGCTGGTCTGCGCGATCCGTTGCGCCTGCGGCAGGTCGCGGGCGAAGCGGACGCGCCGGGTGGCGCCGAAAAACCGTTGCAACGGGCGACGTTTCCACAGCCGCATCCCGGCGGCGGTCCAGCCCGGATGATCCTCGCGCCAGGCGCGGGCCTCGGCCTCCAGCGTGGCGATGGCGTCTTCCAGCGGGCACAACCGGTCACGACAGGGGTCGTACCAGGTCGGCGCCAGGATCATTGCGCCGGCGAACAGTTGCGCCCGGGTCAGGCGGCGGGTGCGGCGCGGCACCGGGTTTTCATCCTGTGTCAGACCCCAGCCGCCATAAAAGGGCTGGCCGAACACGCGCGGCCTGTGCCCTGCCAGGATCGCCTCGAACCCCAGTTGCGACGATACCGTATAGACCGCCACCGCCCCCTCCAGCAGATGCCAGGGCGACACGGCGTCGGCGAAAAGGCTGATCCGCCCCTGCGCCTGATCCGGGTCGAAATGGCCCGCCCGGTGGCCGGCCACGGTTTCAGGGTGGGCCTTGATCAGGATGCGCGCACCGGGATGTTCGATTTGTGCAAAGGCCAGCATCTCGCGGAACGTGGCTTTCGTCGCGCCCGACGCAGTGACCGAGGCATCGCCGGCGGTTTGGTCGATCACCAGAACATAGCCGGGCTCAGGCACCGGGGCGGCGGGGTCGAATGCGTTGTATTTCGACAGATCGGCGGCACGCAGCCGGGCGATGGCGGCGCGGGCGCGGTTCAGAAGGGCGGTATCGTCCAGCATATGGCTGGCCAGGATCTGTTCCAGCCCGCTGGGGGTGGCGGGGTCGAAATGCACGCCCGCACGGTCCAGCATCAGGCCCAGCGGCGGCGTACCCGCGCGGCCCGGCTGAACCGAGCGCAAAAACGCATCCTCGATGCGCAGCAGCGACACATCGCGCCGTGCCGCCACGGCCTCGCCCCGATGGGCGGTGGGCGAGCGGCCCCAGACGCCCACCAGATCCTGCGCGCCGGGCAGGCCCAGCCGGATGTCATAGCCCGCCAGCGTCAGGATACGCCGTACCCGGCGTTGGGTCACGAAACCGCCGTTGTAGACGTAAAGCCGCCGGCGGGGATAGTCCCCACCGGCGGTATCGGGTGTCATGTCAGGCTGGCGCGAGGGCATCGCCCGCGCCGTCAGAACGAGCCGCTAGCGGCGGAATTCAGTGCTGTGGCCGAGCTGGCCGTGCCGGTGACGGCCCCCAGAACCTTGGTCCACTGGGCGAACGGCGCTTCGGTCACATAGACGGTATCATCGTCGCGGATCACGAAATCGCGGGCCTGGAACATTCCGGTGGGTTCGGTCAGGTCCAGCACATAGGCGAAGCGCTGATCGCCCTGCAGGTCGTCGCGGCCCAGCACGATGTTGGCGATTTCGGCCGGTTCGTTGCGGAACACGAACACGCCGGTGGGATCGGCCAGGCCGGTGTTCAGGCCGCCAACCTGTGCGATTGCCTCGATCGCGGACAGGGTCTGGCTTTGGAAATGCACGCGGTTCTGGCGGCCGGTCGCGCCAAGCGCGGTAAAGGCGCGGGTGTCTTCCTGCACCAGAATGCGGTCGCCGCCACGCAGGGCGATGTCCAGCTCGGGGTAGTCATACAGATCCTGGAACCAGACCTTGCCGCGCTGATCGCCTCGGATCACCGTGACCTGGGCCACCTCGGTCGGGATGACGACGCCGCCCGCAGCGGCCAGCATGGATGACAAGGTGCGCGTCGGCCGCTCTATCGGGAACACGCCCTGGGCGCCGACGCCCCCGACGACCGACACGGTCGCGCCGTCGCCGGCCAGACGGCGCACCACGACCTGCGGATCGGGGGTCTGCGCGTCCAGCTTTTCGGTAATGATCTGGCGCAGCCGCTCGGGTGTGTTTCCCGCGGCGCGGATACGGCCGGCATAGGGGATGAAGATATAGCCAGCGCCGTCCACCTGCACCTCGTCCAGCACGCTGGCATTGACGCCATTGCCCGACAGCAGCCCGTCATCGACGTTTTCATAGATCGTAAGGCCCAGCGTATCGCCCGGCCGGATCGTATCGGACCCGACCACGCCGGCGGATTTGAACGCGCTGGAGAAGCCCAGAGCGGGCACGATGGAGGTGGCCCGCGTGACCCGGTCATTGACGGTGATGATGAAGGCATCGCCCTCGTTCTGGACCGATCCCTTGTAGATTTCGCGCTTGTTCGGGCCGGACCGGGGCAGGCCACAGGCGGCGACAGAGGCCACAAGCGCAAACAGAATAAGCGCCCTGGCCCCACGGGATGCCTTGATTTTCACTGCTCGGGTTCCTCGTTGTTTTGAAACTGCCTGAGGTTTTTTTTGTAAACCTACAGAATCCCGGCGGAAAAATCCAGCGCCGCTTTGCCGCCGGGTCATTTCACGATCTGCAACTGTTGCCGTGGCGCCGCGCTGCCCAGACGCAGGGCGTCATAGGGGTCTTCGGGCGCCAGCATCAGATCGACCACCTGGCGCAGCAGCTGACGCCGCCCGCGCGCGGAATAGAAACCGCCCGGAATCTGCGAGGTTTCCAGCAGATAGCGCCGGTAATCGCGATAGGCGCGCCGGTCGGGGCGGTTGGGCTGGGCGAAAAACTCGGTCAGGGGCAGATCAGACACGAATTCTGGCTTGGCATAGACCGCATTCCCGAACACCTTCAGCGGAATGCCCCGCCACAGCACCTGCTGCGCGGCGGTGGAATTCACCGTCACCGCGGTGCGGGCATGATCCAGCAGCCCGGCCAGCTTGCCGCCGCGTACGTAATGGATGCGCTTTTCCACCCCGTGTTCACGCGCCAGCCGCCGGATTTCGCGGCGCAGCGGCGCCCGCCCGTCTTCCAGCGGATGCGCCTTGAACACCAGGTGGTGATGGCCCGGCGCGCCCCTGGCAAAACCATCGATGCACAGGGCCAGAAACTCGGCCATGGTCGAGAACGGGCTATGCGCCTGAAAGCTGGCGTCATGTTCCAATTGTAGAAGTGCAAGGTGATAGGGAAAACCGCCATGCTTGATGCGCTGGGTGGCTATGAACCGGTCGGCGGCCTGAAACGGCATCAGCAGCAGACGCCGCAGGTAAAGTTCGAATTCCTTTTGCACGGTCAGCGTGCGATGCGGGCGAAAATTGCGATAGGTCCGGTTCCGGACCATTACGAAGTAATGGTAAAGCGCGCCGTAAAAGATGTGCTGGCGCATGTCGCCCCAATGCGCGGGTGCGTCGTGCTGTTCGGGATCGGCGGCGTCAAGGGCGGTGCGCATTTCGTCCACGGTCAGGTCCATCAGCCGGGAATGGCCGTTGGCCCCGCCGCGTTCATAGGTGATCCAGTAGGGGCGCAGGTATCCCTCTTCGAACACATGCACGCACAGCCCGGCCTGTTGCGCGACCCTGACCGCCTGGGCGTGGATCGGGCGGGTGTCGCCATAGAGTACGATATCGGTGATGCGGTGTTCGCGCAGCAGGGCGGCACAGGCGTCGGGCCAGTCTTCGACCGTGCCGGTATAGGGGATATAGCTGTCACGATGCCGCCAGAACGCCTGATCGCCCCGGTTGAAGCCGACGCGCCGGACCTCGGCCCCGGCCGCGCGCAGCATTTTGGCCAGGCGGTGAAAGAACGGCCCGTGTGGCCCCTGAAGGAACAAAAAGCGCCGGTCCTGTCCCAGTGAATTGCCCATGCGGTTCTACGCGTGCCCTGCTCGTTACCCAAATGCGACCGATGCACCGTGGGATGTGCCTGCAATCGCCCTATCTGTCATCCATTTTCGTTAATTATCCCTCTAAAAGGGGCCGTTTTAGGGCTGTGGCGCGGCACCGGCTTGTCTTGCCCTTGGCGGTGGCAACGGCTAACTGAAAGATCAGACAGGAAAGGTACCGCATGTTTACTGGCATCATCACCGATATCGGCACCATTCGCGCCCTGACGCAAAAGGGCGACCTGACCGCGCGGATCGGCACCCATTACGCCCCCGACGGCATCGCCATCGGCGCCTCGATCGCCTGCGATGGCGTATGCCTGACCGTGACCGAGCGCGGTACCGACGACCGGGGCGCCTGGTTCGATGTGGATATTTCGGCCGAAACGGTTTCGAAAACCAATATCGGTCATAACGGCTGGAATGTCGGGCGGCGGCTGAACCTGGAACGGGCGCTGAAGCTGGGCGACGAGTTGGGCGGCCATATCGTGTCGGGCCATGTCGACGGTGTGGCCGAGGTGGTGGCCATGACCGACGAGGGCGACAGCACCCGCGTGACCTTCCGCGCGCCCGAGGCGCTGGCCAAGTTCATCGCCCCCAAGGGCTCGGTCGCGCTGAACGGCACCTCGCTGACGGTGAACGAGGTGGCGGGGGCCGAATTCGGCGTCAATTTCATTCCGCATACCAAGACGGCGACGACCTGGGGCGATGTGGCGGTGGGCGATCAGATCAACCTGGAGATCGACACCCTGGCGCGCTATGTGGCGCGGCTGACCGAATGGGGCGGCGCATGACCGGGATGGGCCACAATCAGGGCCCGACGATGGAGGGCGGCACCGCCTGGCGCAAGCATTGCTGGGGCAAGGCCCGGGCCGAACTGCTGCCCAAGCTGCCGCTTGAGGTGGTGCGCATTCGTGTGAAACGGGCACAGGAACTGGGGTTGGCGTACCGCACCTATGCCACCGTGCGCGCCACCACCGGGCACGATATCGTGGCGTTCCTGTTTTCGTCGAACGCGCTGCGGCTGCACCGTCCGGCCG
This sequence comes from Actibacterium sp. D185-2, assembly GCF_054954595.1. Taxonomy (NCBI): domain Bacteria; kingdom Pseudomonadati; phylum Pseudomonadota; class Alphaproteobacteria; order Rhodobacterales; family Roseobacteraceae; genus Actibacterium; species Actibacterium sp. D185-2. Next base: position 54,801 of record NZ_JBPWNX010000011.1, on the reverse strand, counting down.
ACGCGCTGCCGCAGGGCCATGCCGACAAGCTGAAGGCGCAGTGCGATTGCGGACGGTTGCTGGCCGCGCACCGGCCGCTGGACCCGGCGCAGACGATCCGTAACATCGAGGCGGCGCACGGGCTGGCCTTTCTGGATGCGATCCCCGCGCCGCTGTTCACCGACAGCTGGTCGGCAATGCGCGACCGGATGGTGGCCGCACTGGGGGCGCGCAAGCTGCGCCCGTCCACGGTTCTGGTGATCGGCGAAACCGGGGCCGAGCGCGAATGGTCGGTCGCGGGCCGCATGGCGGGCTATCTGCCGGCGGGGCACTATTTCGGCTAACGCGCGCGGCGGGGGCTATTTCGCATTCGCGCACAAGATCTGTCGGCGCGCGCGCACTGGCCAAGGCGGCCCAGTTGCATTATCCCGGCGCGGAAACGGGAATCTGCCATGACTGATAAGAACGACAACGGGTACAGCGACGCGATCTCCTCGATCGAGGAGATCATCGAAGATGCGCGCAACGGGCGCATGTTCATCCTCGTCGATCACGAGGATCGCGAGAACGAGGGCGATCTGGTGATCCCCGCCCAGATGGCCACGCCAGAGGTGATCAACTTCATGGCGACGCATGGGCGCGGGCTGATCTGCCTGTCGCTGCCGGGCGAGCGGATCGACAAGCTGGGCCTGCCGCTGATGGCATCGCAGAATTCATCGCGGCACGAGACCGCCTTCACCGTCTCGATCGAGGCGCGCGAAGGCGTATCCACCGGCATTTCCGCCCATGACCGCGCCCGCACCGTCGCGGTGGCGATCGACAGTGCCAAGACGGGGGCCGACATCGCCACACCGGGCCATGTCTTTCCGCTGCGCGCCCGCGATGGCGGCGTGCTGGTGCGCGCCGGTCATACCGAGGCCGCGGTCGATGTGTCCCGTCTGGCCGGGCTGAACCCTTCGGGCGTGATCTGCGAGATCATGAACGAGGACGGCACCATGGCGCGGCTGCCCGATCTGGTGGCCTTCGCCCAGCGGCACAACCTGAAGATCGGCACGATTTCCGACCTGATCGCCTATCGCCGGCGCTATGACAATCTGGTCAACGAAAGCGCGGTGCGTTCCGTCACCTCGGAATTCGGAGGCGACTGGATGATGCGCATCTTCACCGACGAAACCCAGGGCGCCGAGCATATCGTGTTGACCCGGGGCGAGATCACCACGCCCGAGCCGGTTCTGGTGCGGATGCATGCGCTGGATCCGTTGCAGGACGTGCTGGGCATCGGTGGAGCCACGGGCGAGTTGGGCCGCGCGATGCGGATCATCGCCGAGGAAGGGCGCGGGGTGATCGTTCTGCTGCGCGACACCACGATGAAGTTGGTGACGGACGGGGCGGCCTCGCCCCAGACCTTGCGCCAATACGGGCTTGGCGCGCAGATCCTGGCGGCGCTGGGGCTGCACGACCTTATATTGCTGACGAATGCCCCGGCGCTGAAAGTGGTCGGGCTGGAAGGTTACGGCCTGTCCATCGCAGGCATTCGCAAGATTCCCCAGGAGGGCTGACACATGGCCGGAACCGAAACCCACTATACCCTGCCGCTGCCGGCATTCGACAAACCCGCCAAGGTGCTGATCGTGGTGGCGCCCTATTACAAGGACATCGCCGACAACCTGATCGCCGGGGCCCGCGCGGCGCTGGATCAGGCCGGCGCGGTCCATGAAACGATCGAGGTGCCCGGCGCGCTGGAAGTGCCCGGCGCTATCGCCCTGGCGCATCGGCTGTCCAATTTCGACGGCTTCGTGGCGTTGGGCTGCGTGATCCGGGGCGAGACGACGCATTATGAAACCGTCTGCAACGACAGCTCGCGCGGGCTGACGCTGTTGGGGTTGCAGGGCGCTTGTATCGGCAACGGCATCCTGACCGTGGAAAACCGCGATCAGGCCGTGGTGCGCGCCGATCCGGCGGCGCAGAACAAGGGCGGCGGCGCGGCTGCGGCGGCGTTGCACCTGATCGCGCTGTCGCGCAAATGGGGGGCCGAGCCCAAGGGCGTTGGGTTCCGTCCCATGGGCACATTCCAGATCGCAGGTGACAGCGAAGGACCGGCAAGCGCATGACCGCCACCGCCCCCAACAAACGCCAGATGAAATCCGCCGCCCGGCTTTATGCGGTGCAGGCGCTGTTTCAGATGGAGCAGTCCGGCCAGTCCGTCGATAGCGTGCGCGACGAATTCGAAACCCACCGGATCGGCGCCACCTATGAGGGCGACGAGATGGCCGAGGCCAATATCGTTCTGTTCCGCGACACGCTGGAAACGGCGGTGAACCATCAGGCGCGGATCGACCAGATGACCGACCGCGCGCTGGTGGCGAAATGGCCGATCGCGCGGATCGACCCGACGTTGCGCGCGTTGTTTCGCGCCGCGGGCGCCGAACTGGTCGAGGGTGCCGCGCCGCCCAAGGTGGTGATCACCGAATATGTGGATGTGGCCAAGGCGTTTTTCCCCGAAGGGCGCGAGCCGAAATTCGTCAACGCCGTGCTTGATCACATGGCGCACGAGGCCAAGCCGGAAGCGTTCTGAGCGGCGGCGCGCATCGCGTCCTGCCGGACGCTTTTGGCCATGAACGCCTGCGCAGGGCTTGAAGAGCGCCCGGTCAGGTCCAGATCGGCCCAGATCGGCAGGTGGTCCGACGCCCGCGCCGACAGCGCGGTTTCGGTCACGCCCGCGTCTTTCAGCGCAAGGCCCGCGCAAATCGCGATCCGGTCCAGCCCGGCCACCGGGCGCGAGGCGTGAAAGCTGCGCCCCGGCGAATGCACGGCAAAACCGCTTTCCAGCGGGGTCATGCCGGCGCTGGCCGACCATTCGTTGAAATCGCCCAGAATCACGGTCGGGCGCGGTTCCAGCGCCGCCAGCGCCGCGCGGATTGCGGTCAGCTGGTGCAGGCGGTGGCGGCGCAACAGGCCCAGATGGGTGGCCACGACGCGGATCGGCTGTCCGCCCCGGGTCAGATCGGCGATCACCGCGCCGCGCGGTTCCAGCGCGGGCAGGTCCAACTGGGCGACGGCGTCCACCGTGATGCCGGGCCGCACCAGCAGCGCATTGCCGTGCCAGCCCAGACTGACATCGTTGGCGGCCACCGCGACCGGCACCAGGTCGGTGCGCGCGTGGATGTGGTGCACGGGCAGGGCTGCGGGGCGCGGTCCCAGACGCTTGTCGACCTCCTGCAAGGCGACGATATCGGCCTCGACCCCGGCGATCACGTCCAGCGTGCGCTCGGGGGTGCGGCGCCAGTCAAGGCCCACGCATTTGCGGATATTATAGCTGGCCACCCGCAGCGGCCGCAAGGATGCGGTTATGTCTGACATGATCCCCATATGGGGGCGCGCGGTGCGCATTGAAAGCCCTTCCCATTGCCGCGCAGGGGCGGGCACCCTAAGCTGCCGCGCATGAAGTTGCGCCGTCAAACCATCGTGATCTATGCGATCTGGCTGATCCTTCTAGTCACCTTCGCCGGCGCGCTGGTGACGGCGCGCTGGTCGGTGGCCTTCGTCTCGGTCGCGACGGTGGGTTTGTCGCTGCTGCCCGAACTGGTGGTGCGCCGGTTCCAGGTTCGGCTGCCGGTCGGCTTTTACGCCATGACCACCCTGTTTCTGTTCGGCACCCTGTTTCTGGGCGAGGTGTTCGATTTTTATGAGCGCTACTGGTGGTGGGATATCTTGCTGCATGGCGGGGCGGCGATGGGCTTCGGGCTGGTCGGGGTGATCTTCGTGCTGCTGCTGTTCGAGGGGGACCGCTACGCCGCCCCGCCGATCGCCCTGGCACTGATCGCGTTTTCGGTGGCGATGACGATCGGCGCGGTGTGGGAGATTTTCGAATTCGCCATGGATCAGCTCTTTGGCCTGAACATGCAGAAATCCGGCCTGATCGACACGATGTGGGATCTGATCGTGAATGCGATCGGTGCCTCGGCGGGGGCGGCGGCGGGGTTTCTGTATCTCAAGGGGCGCGAGTGGGGCGGCATGACCCACCTGATCGGCGAGTTCGTGCGGCTCAACCGCCGCCTGTTTCGCAAGTTCCGCTGAACGGCCCGCCCTGCGACGAGTTAGCCGATTGGATATTCCCGGCCACGGCTTATATTTCCCTCAGTCGCAGCGCCAACCCCATGGGGGCTTTCATGCCAGAACTCGTCCGCCTTTATATCAAGCAGACTATCATCGGTTTTCTTCTGTCGGGCGTCTTCGTGGCGATGCTGCTGTGGGCCGACGTGGCCAACCTGTGGCATCTGGTGTCCGGGTCTTCGGCGGGCTGGCTGGCCGGGTTCATGCTGTTCATGTTCAACGGCATCGTGTTTTCCGGGGTGCAGTTCGGCATTGCGGTGATGCGGATGGCCGATCGCGCGAATGACGACACCACCGGTGGCAAGCGCCAGCGCGAGCCGGTGCTGAACCCCGCCCTGATCGCGGTGCCGGTGCGCGACGACCGCCCGGCGCGCGGCTAAGTTTGCCGACCGGATCGAACAGGCGCCCCCAAGGGGGCGCTTTTTGTTTGGGAGTGTGGCGGGACCACCAAACAGCCGTTGAGGCAGCTAATTCCCGAGGACCTGTATATACAGGTGGGCGCCGGGTAAGTGGACCAGGATCCAAACAGAGCCAGCTCCCTCGGATTTGCTTAAGGCCACCGGAATTTGACCTCGTTACGAGAAGGGCAGAACCCGCCACAGCACTATGTAGAGCGCGCGAGGGGGGGCTGCAAGGGTTGCGCGATGTTCATGTATTGTTCATAATGTGCCCATGCAAAACGACCTGCAACCCGGCCAGCGTCTGGCGCGCGGCGTGTGCCGCCATCTGCGCGGCTATGATTTCGTCTGCGTAGAAGAACTGGTGCCCGCGCCCGGCCTGCGCGTCGACGTGATGGCGCTGGGCCCCAAGGGCGAGATTTGGGTGGTCGAGTGCAAATCCAGCCGTGCCGATTTTCAGGCCGACAGCAAATGGCAAGGCTATCTGCCGTGGTGTGACCGGTTTTTCTGGGCGGTGGATGCGGCCTTTCCGGCCGAGTTGCTGCCGGACGAGACCGGGCTGATCGTGGCGGATGCGTTCGACGCCGAGATTCTGCGAATGCCCGACGCGGCAAAACTGGCGCCCGCGCGGCGCAAGGCGATGGTACAGAAATTCGCCCGCCACGCGGCGCTGCGGCTTCAGGCGTTGCGCGACCCGCGCGTCAGCCTTTCCGGGATCCCTTAGCCGCCATCGCCCGGGCATGTGCCGCGGCGGCGCGGATTTCCTCGGCGATTTCTTCGGCCTCGTCGGGTTCGAAATCCAGCGGCAGATCGACACCGGCGCCTTCGATATAGATCCGTACCATGCCCAGCGTTGTCGGGCCGATTTGCAGATTGGCGGCGATATCGCTTTCCTTGTCGATGCCCATATCCGGTCTCCTGATTGGTTGCGGGCGGGGTATCGTGTCGCGGCGGTTTAGGCAAGATGCGGCTTGACCGGCCGCGCAGGGCGGATGTTCATGGGGCCATGGACAGCGATGCGATCACATTCCGCGATCTGGCGATCGGCGATGCCGGCTGGCTGATTCAGCGTCACGCCGAACTTTACGCCGCGCATGACGGCTTTGACGCCACGTTCGAGCCGCTGGTGGCCGAGATTCTGGTCGATTACATGCGCAACCGCGACCCCGATTGCGAACGGGCCTGGATCGCCCACTGCGGCGACCAGCGGCTGGGTTCGATCTTTTGTGTGCGCGAGGGGACACCGGGCGTGGCCAAGCTGCGGCTGTTCTTGATCGAACCGGCGGCGCGCGGCCACGGGCTGGGCCACACGCTGTTGGGTCTGTGCATGGAATATGCGCGGGCGACGGGCTATCGCCGGTTGACGCTGTGGACCCATGAAAGCCACAAGGCGGCCTGCGCGCTTTATGCGGCACATGGGTTCCGGCGGGTGAAATCCGTGCCGGTGCGATCCTTCGGCCAGGATCTGGTCGAGCAAAGCTGGGAGATCGATCTTTAGCGGCTTTGAGCGTTTTCGCAGCCATCCCCCCCTTGCATTTACAAGTGCGTGGCGCTAAATCCACCGCCAGTGCCGCCTTAGCTCAGTTGGTTAGAGCGCTTGATTGTGGATCAAGAGGTCCCCCGTTCGAGCCGGGGAGGTGGTACCATCCTTCACGTTTTCTCACATTGCGGTCCGGATTGCGCGCGGCGCCCTTGTGTCGACGGGTGGTTTGCGCCGAAATCGCCCCGAACAGCGGGAGGCTGACATGCTGGATGCAGCACTGCGCCGGGCGATCGATCCGGGGCTGAATCGGATGGGGGCGGCGCTGGCGCGGGCCGGGATCGGCGCGGATGCGGTCACGCTGACGGGGCTGGCGCTTGGGCTGATGGCGGCCGGGCTGATCGCGCTGGGTGCGCCGGGCTGGGCGCTGCTGGCGATTGCGGGCAGCCGGCTGGCCGACGGGCTGGACGGGGCCATCGCGCGGGCCACGCAAAAGACCGATTTTGGCGGCTATCTGGATATCTTCAGCGATTTCGTTTTCTACGGCGCGGTGCCGATGGGCTTTGTCTGGGCCGATCCGGGCGGCAACGGCGCGGCGGGGGCGTTTCTGCTGGCCAGTTTCTATGCCAATGGCGCGTCGTTTCTGGGCTTTGCCATTCTGGCGGAAAAGCGGCGGATGCAGACATCGGCGCGCGGGGTGAAATCGCTGTATTTCACCGGCGGGCTGCTGGAGGGCACCGAAACGATCGCCTTCTTCGTGGCGCTGTGCCTGTGGCCAGGGTGGTTCGCGCCGCTGGCTTGGGCGTTCGGCACGCTGTGCTTTGTCACTGCCGGGGCACGGGTGATGCTGGCGCGTCGGGTGTTCCCGCCCGAGGACTGAAAATTCTTCCCGAAGAATTTTCGGGCCGAAAAGTTTTCGGGAAAACTTTTCCTACTCGTCCGCCGTGATCGCGATGTCCTGTCGCAGCGCACCGCTGGCTGCGTCGAAGATCAGGATGTGCTGATCGCCGGTCACAACCGCGTACCAGCCTACGCCTTGGGTAAAGGCGGTGGCGCGGGTGCCGTCGGGCAGGGCGATGGTATCGGGCAGGGCCACGCGCCCCTCGCCCGAGAAGCGGATGACAAGCAGCGCGATAATCACTAAAAGGCCCGCAATCATCGTCCCCGTCAGTACCGTGACGAGGATGCGCAGGAACCGCAGGTTGGGGGGCTCTTCCCCCCGTATCGGAGCATCATCCATGTCCATCTCGCGCCGCCTTTCGGTGGTTATCGGGTCGACCCCGCCCCCTCGCCTTGATAAGGCGCTTTCGCGTGACGTGCCAGAGGCCGAGGGGTTGTCGCGTTCGCGTCTGGCCAAGCTGATCGCCGATGGCAGCGTGTCGCGCGGCGGCGAGGTGCTGACCGATGCCCGCGCCAAGGTGGCCGAGGGCGATGTGCTGGACATTACCTTTGCCGAGGCCGAAGAGGTCGATACCCGCCCCGAGGCGATCGCGCTGGACGTGATCTATGAAGACGCGTCGCTGATCGTGGTCAACAAGCCCGTGGGCATGGTGGTGCATCCCGCGCCGGGCACGCCGGGCGGCACGCTGGTCAATGCGCTGCTGGCCCATTGCGGCGATACCCTGTCGGGGATCGGTGGCGAAAAGCGACCGGGCATCGTGCACCGGATCGACAAGGACACATCGGGCCTGATCGTCGCGGCGAAATCGGACAAGGCGCATGTGGGTCTGGCCGCCCAGTTCGAGGCCCACAGCGTGAATCGGCATTACAAGGCGGTGGTCTACGGCGTGCCCGATGCGGGCGATCCGCGTCTGCGCGGGGTGCGCGGCGTCAGTTTCGAGCTTGGCAATATCCTGAAGATCACTACCCAACTGGCCCGGCACAAGACCGATCGCCAGCGTCAGGCGGTGCTGTTCAACGGCGGCCGCCACGCGGTGACGCGCGCACGGGTCGAACAGGCGTTTGGCACCCCCGGTGCGGCGGCGCTGCTGGATTGCTGGCTGGAAACCGGCCGCACCCACCAGATTCGGGTGCATATGGCCTATGCCGGATTTGGCCTGATCGGGGATCAGACCTATGGCGGGCGGCGCAAGCTGGCGGAAAAATCCGTGGGCGCGGCCGGTGCCGCAGCGGCGGCCGCGTTTCCGCGTCAGGCGCTGCATGCGGCCACGCTGGGCTTCGTTCACCCCGAAACCGGCGCCGAAATGGCCTTCGAGGCGCCGATTCCGGCCGATATGGCCGGGCTGATCGCGGCGCTGCGCGGCGAAAAGGCGGTGAACTTACCGTGAAAAATTGCTTCATTTACGATTTTTCGACGGAATTCTGCACATCACCTGTTTAACGGTGGAAGAGGTCGGGAACTTGAACCATGTGGTTCAGTTAATATATTCTATAGGCCAAGAGGGAGCAGAGGGAACGCATGAACACTTATAAAAACCTTCCGGCGCCCAGTCCCGAACAGGGTCTGAACCGCTATATGCAGGAAATCCGCAAATTTCCGCTGTTGGAGCCTGAAGAGGAATACATGCTGGCCAAGCGCTGGGTGGACCATCAGGACACCGAAGCCGCGCACAGGATGGTAACGTCGCACCTGCGGCTCGCCGCCAAGATCGCCATGGGCTATCGCGGCTACGGCCTGCCCCAGGCCGAGGTGATTTCAGAGGCGAATGTCGGCCTGATGCAGGCGGTCAAGCGGTTCGACCCCGAAAAGGGGTTCCGGCTGGCGACCTATGCGATGTGGTGGATCCGCGCCTCGATCCAGGAATATATCCTGCGCTCGTGGTCGCTGGTGAAGCTGGGCACGACCAGCGCGCAGAAAAAGCTGTTCTTCAACCTGCGCAAGGCGAAGGCCCGGATCGGTGCGTTGGAAGAGGGCGATCTGCATCCCGAGCATGTACAACGGATCGCCACCGATCTGAGCGTGTCCGAGGACGAGGTGATCGCGATGAACCGGCGCCTGTCGGGCGGGGACGCATCGCTGAACGTCACGGTCGGCGCCGATGGTGACACCACGACCCAGTGGCAGGACTGGCTGGAAGACGAGGATGCCAATCAGGCCGAAGCCTATGCCGAAAAGGACGAGTTGGAAAACCGGCGCGAGATGTTGATCCAGGCGATGGATGTGCTCAACGACCGCGAAAAGGACATTCTGGTGCAACGCCGGTTGCAGGATCAGGTTGTCACGCTAGAGGACCTGTCCGGCCAGTACGGCGTCAGCCGCGAACGGATCCGCCAGATCGAGGTGCGGGCGTTCGAGAAACTGCAAAAGCGGATGCAGGAACTGGCCCGCCAGAAGGGGCTTCTGCCCGCGGCGTAAAGCCACAATCCATCCGAACGACATCGAAAGCCCGCCCTTCCGGCGGGCTTTCGCATGCGCTACGGTGCGCGCGAGGCCGAGGGAGGATAACCATGACCGATCCGATCCGCTGGGGCGTTCTGGGCGCCGCCAAATTCGCGCGCGAGCAGATGGCGCCGGCCATCCACATGGCGCGCGGGGCGCGGCTGGCCGCGCTGGCCACGCGCAGCGCCGAAAAGGCCGCGCCGTTCCAGGCGTTCTGCCCCGATCTGGCGGTGCATGACAGCTATGACACGCTGCTGGCCGATCCGGGCATCGACGCAGTCTATATTCCGCTGCCCAACCACCTGCATGTGGAATGGACGCAAAAGGCGCTGCGGGCGGGCAAGCATGTGCTGTGCGAAAAGCCGATCGCCCTGGCCGCGCCGCAGATCGACCAGTTGATCGCGCTGCGCGACGCCACCGGGCTGTTGGCGGCCGAGGCTTACATGATCGTGCATCACCCGCAATGGCAGCGGGTCAGGACGCTGCTGGCCGAAGGCGCGATTGGCACGCTGCGCCATGTGAACGGCATCTTCAGTTATGACAATTCCGGCGATCCGGGCAATATTCGCAACGCGGCCGCCAGCGGTGGCGGTGGCATCCGTGATATCGGGGTCTATACCTTCGGCGCCACCCGCTTTGCCACCGGGCAGGAACCGCTGGATGTGTCCGCCCATATCACCTGGGAAAACGGCGTCGATGTGAAGGCCGAGGTCGGCGCGCAGTTCGACGGCTTCAGCTTTTTCAGCGTGCTGAGCATGCGGATGCAGCCCTGGCAGGAAATGCTGTTTCACGGCACCGAGGGGGCGATCCGCCTGACCGCGCCGTTCAACCCGCTGGTTTACGGCGAAGCGCGGATCGAGCATCGCCGCGCCGATGGCACGACCGTTGTCGAAACCTTCCCTGCTGTCAATCAGTATGTCCGTCAGGTCGAGGCGTTCTGCCAGGCGGCACAGGGCGGCGCGCCTTTTGCCTGGAGTCTGGAAAACGCCCGCGGCACGCAGGACATGATCGATCGGGTTTTCGCCGCAGCGACCTGAGCCGTTTGCGATGGGTCAATGTGACCGGCGTGTAACCATGGCATTATCTATTTGGGATGATTGTATTGGAGCACGCGATGAAACGGAAACGCACGTTCGTATTGATTGCCAATGAACAGCAGGCGCTGTTCTTGGAAAATGACGGCATCGGCAGGGGTCTGGCCGAGGTCGGCAGTTTGAGAGGGGGGGCGAAAAGCCAGTTCTCCGATCTGCCGGGCCGGTCGCAGGCAACGCCGGGCGGGACGCGCCATGGCTTTGACCGGACCACCCCGGAGCGCGAGCATGACCGGGAGTCCTTTGCCGCCGAGGTGATTGAGAAAGCCCATGCCATATGGGCTACGGGTGGCTATGATCGCATGGTGATGTCCGCACCGCCGAAAATGCTGGGCGCGCTGCGCGATGCATTGCCCGACCCGATGCGCAAGGCGCTGGTGGGGGATATGGACAAGGATCTGCTGAACCTTGCGCTGCCCGATCTGCCCTCCCATTTCGAGGACATGATTGCCCTGTAAGGAGGCTGTGATGAACGACGACGCGACCCCGCCGGAATTCGCCACCCGCGACGGCATCTGGTTGCGGGGGCTTTGGATGGTGATCTTGGCGGTGCTGTTCGCGGTTGCCGAAACCGTGCTGTTGGTCTGCGCGGTGCTGCAATTCGGCTGGCTGCTGTTCGCCAAGAAAAAGAATGGTTTCATCGCCGACTTCGGCGGCAAGCTGGGCAACTGGCTTGCCATTACCGCCCGGTTCCAAACCGGCGCGAGCGAGGAAAAACCGTTCCCCTGGACCGCATGGCGCTAGGGTTGCGGCCCTGATCGGCCGGCGCGCGCGGATGGTTTCTGCGCCGCAGAAAGAACGTTGATTTTTTCCGCCCCGATCCACACTGTGTGCGCAGTGACTCAAGAGCGAGGGACCGGGGTGGAATTTGCGCAAGACGTATTCGGGCAGCGCATGATTGGTGCGCTGCTGGCCCTTGGGGTGGCTTGCGTGGGGATCGGGGGCAGTGCGCCCTGGATCGGGGACAGCAGCGCGTTCGGCGTGATTGCCCGGATCAACGACAGCCTGATGCCGGTTTTCATGGCGGCCGGGCTGTGCGCCGCCCTTGCGCTGGCGCTGTTGGGCGCGCGCGGGTCGGCGCTGGCATTGGTGGCCATGGTCGTCCTGGCCACCACGCCGGTGGTTATTCGTCATCTTGGATATGCGCAAGCGGTCGATCATGATGCGAAATCCGATATGCGGGTGATCTTTTTCAATGTGCTGGGCGATAATTCCGAGAATGCGGCGCGTATCGCCGATGCCCTGATTGCCGCCGGGCCGGATATCGCGGTGATCGCCGAATCCGAAGCCCTCGCAACGGAACTGGAGCGGCTGAAAGCGGCGTTTCCCTTTACCATCGGGTGCAGTGAGGGGTGCGAGCTGTTGATCCTGTCGCGACTGCCGCTGAAGGAAAGCCGCCTGACCGGGCTTAGCCGTTTGCCTGGCCAGCGTTTCGCGCGCCTGACCGTGACCAGCGAAAGCGGCAAGTCGCTGACCCTGATTGCCGCGCATCTTCTCAAGCCTTGGTTCGACGGCTTTGCCGAGGACGAGCGCAATATCCTGATCAGCCGGCTGGCGCGGATCGAGGGGCCGGTTGTTGTGACCGGCGATTTCAACGCGACCCCCTGGAGCCGCACGGTCACCGAGGTTCTGTCGTCAAGGGGGCTTGCGCCCCCGCGTGTGCCGGTCGGCAGCTGGCCCGCCAGGCTGGGCCGGTTCGGCCTGCCGATCGATCAGATGCTGGTCAAGGGCGGGGCCCGCCTGACCCGGCTGGAACCGTTCGGCGGCGATCTGGGCTCCAACCATCGCGGGCTGCTGGCCGAGATCGCGCTGCCCGATTAATCCTCCATCGCTTCCAGCTCGTCGATCAGGCCCGAGATCATGCTCAGCCCCTTGTCCCAGAATTTCGGATCGGTGGCGTCGAGCCCGAACGGGGCCAGCAGCTCCTTGTGATGTTTCGACCCGCCAGCGGTGAGCATGTCGAAATACTTGTCCTGGAAATCGGCGCCGCCCTCTTCGTAGACCGCGTATAGCGCGTTCACCAGCCCGTCGCCGAACGCATAGGCGTAGACGTAGAAGGGCGAGTGCACGAAATGCGGGATATAGGCCCAGAACGTTTCGTACCCGTCCATGAAGTTGAACACCGGGCCAAGGCTTTCGGCCTGCACCGACATCCACAGGGCGTTGATGTCGTCGGGGGTCAGTTCGCCGGCGCGGCGCGCCTCGTGCAGTTTGCATTCGAAATCGTAGAACGCGATCTGGCGCACCACGGTGTTGATCATGTCCTCGACCTTGCCGGCCAGCAGGGTCTTCTTCTCGGCCTTGGTCCTGGCGCCCTCCAGCAACTTGCGGAAGGTCAGCATCTCGCCGAACACCGACGCGGTTTCGGCCAGGGTCAGCGGGGTCGAGGCCAGCAGCTCGCCTTGTCCGGCGGCCAGCACCTGATGCACGCCGTGGCCCAGTTCATGCGCCAGGGTCATCACGTCGCGCGGTTTGCCCAGATAGTTGAGCATCACATAGGGGTGCACATCGACCACGGTCGGGTGGGCGAAGGCGCCGGGCGCCTTGCCGGGCTTCACGCCCGCGTCGATCCAGCCCTTGTCGAAGAACGGCGCGGCGATCTCGGCCATCTTGGGCGAGAAATCGGCATAGGCGTCCATCACGGTCTTGCGGGCGGTGTCCCAGTCCACAAGCTTGGGGTCTTCGGTGGGCAGGGGCGCGTTGCGGTCCCAGACCTCCATGCTGTCCAGCCCCAGCCATTTGGCCTTCAGCGCGTAATAGCGGTGCGACAGCTTCGGATAGGCGGCGACCACGGCATTGCGCAGCGCTTCGACCACCTCGGGTTCCACATGGTTCGACAGGTGGCGGCCGGTCTGCGGCGTGGGCATCTTGCGCCAGCGGTCCTCGACCTCTTTTTCCTTGGTCAGGGTGTTGTGGACCCGCGCGAACAGCTTGACGTTGTCGCCAAAAACCCGGGCCAGTTCATGCGCGCTTGCCTCGCGCTTGGCGCGGTCGGGATCGGTCAGCAGGTTCAGCGTGCCCTCGATGTTCAGCTCTTCGCCGTCGACATGGAAGGTCAGCCCTGCGATGGTTTCATCGAACAGCTTGTTCCAGGCCGCCGCGCCCACCACCGACTGGTCGTGCAGGAATTTTTCCAACTCGTCCGACAGCTGATAGGGCCGCATCGCGCGCAGGCGTTCAAAGATCGGCTTGAACCGGGCCAGATCGGCATTGGCGGCAAACAGCGCGTCCAGGGTTTCATCCGGGATGCGGTTGATTTCCAGCGTGAAGAACACCAGCGGCGTGGTGAAACTGGTGATCCGGTCCTGGCAGTCGGAAAAGAACTTGGCACGGTCCGCATCCATGGTGTTCTGGTAATAGCGCAGCCCCGCGAAGGACATGATGCGCCCGCCCACCACGTCGATGCGTTCGTAGCGCAGCACACAATCGAGCATCGCTTGCGCATCCAGCCCGGCCAGCTTACCCTCGTAATCGGCGGCGAATCCGGCGCAGGCCGTCGCCAGCCAGTCCATGTCGCGGGCCAGTTCGGGCGCGTCTTCGCCGGTGTACAGATCGCTCAGATCCCATTCCGGCAAGGTGCCGAAACTGCCCCCCGCGCTGGCGTTGGCGTCAAAAAGGGGGCTGGGCTGGCACATGCGCATGGTGATCGGACCTTTCGGGTTGTTCGCCCCTGACATAGGCGGGCAGGGGGGGCGGGTTCAAGGCAAACCGCGTTTGCCGATTGCATCGCGCCCGGTGCGGGCCCAGGATGCGCGGGTTTTCCGGCGGAGCCCCCCATGCCCATCATCCATGTCACCGAACCCATTCACGCCGACGCGCTGGCGCTGCTCGACGGCGCGGCAACCGTTCAGCGCGGCTGGCTGGGGCAGGGCGATATGGCGCAGGCCGATGCGTGGCTGGTGCGCACGCAGCGCATCACCGGGGCGGCGATAAACGCGGCGCCGGGGCTGCGGATCATTTCGAAACACGGGGTCGGGGTCGACAATATCGCGGTCGAGGCCGCCGCCGCGCGCGGGGTCGTGGTCGCCAATACGCCGGGTGCCAATGCGGGGGCGGTGGCCGAACATACGCTGATGCTGATCCTGGCGCTGGCCCGCCGGGCGCTGCCGCTGGACCGCGCGGCGCGCGACGGGTTTGCGGGCCGCGACCGGATCGCGCCAATGGATCTGGATGGCAAGCGGGTGCTGCTGGCGGGCTACGGCGCGATCGCGCAGCGGGTGGCGCAGCTTTGCGCGGCCTTCGGGATGCAGGTCACGGTCTGGCACCGGCGATTGGATGCGGCCGGGGCGGGGTTTCCCGTCACCCGTGATCTGCGCGCGGCGCTGCCGCAGGCGGACATCCTGTCGCTGCATCTGCCACTGAATGCGGGCACGCGCGGGTTGATCGGCGCGGCAGAGCTGGCCTTGCTGCCGCCGGGCGCGCTGCTGATCAACACCGGGCGCGGCGGCGTGGTGGACGAAGCGGCGCTGATGCGGGCCGCACCGCGTCTGGGCGGGATCGGGCTTGATGTTTTCGCGACTGAACCCTTACCCAAGGACAGCCCGCTTCTGACCCTGCCCGATACGCTGTTCAGCCCGCATGCGGCGGGGATGAGCGCGGGCGCGATGCGGGCGATGGGGATGCAGGCCGCGCAGAACGTGCTGGATCATTTCGCGGGCTGTCTGGCGCCCGCCGCCCGCGTCACCCCTGCTTGACGCCCGCCCCGCCTGGGCCTTTAGTGCGGGCAGTCAGGATGCAGGAGGCTGCGATGAAATTCGTCCGTTACGGGCCCGCCGGGGCCGAGAAGCCGGGGCTGATCGACGACGCGGGCCGGCTGCGCGATCTGTCGGCGGAAATGGACGATCTGTCCGGCGCGGTGCTGACCCATCTGGATGATTTCGGCCCCGAAGGCATGCCGCTGGTCGAGGGGGCGCCGCGGCTTGGCGTGCCGGTGGCCGGGGTCGGCAAATTCATCGGCATCGGGCTGAACTATTCCGATCACGCCGCCGAGGCGGAAATGGAACTGCCCGCCGAACCGATCGTGTTTCTGAAGGCGACCTCGTCGCTGTCGGGGCCCAATGATCCGATACGCCTGCCGCGCGGCGCGCAAAAGACCGACTGGGAGGTGGAACTGGGCGTGGTGATCGGCAAGACCGCCCGGTATGTGGACGAGGCCGAGGCGCTGGAGCATGTGGCGGGCTATATGGTCGTCAACGACGTGTCGGAACGGGCGTTTCAGCTGGAACGCGGCGGGCAATGGACCAAGGGCAAAAGCTGTGACAGCTTCGGCCCCTGTGGCCCGTGGCTGGTCACCCCCAATGAGGCCGGCAATCCGCAGGCGATGGCGCTGACGCTGTCGGTCAACGGCATGGTGATGCAAAGCGGCAGCACCGCGAACATGATCTTTCCGGTGGCGCGGATTATCAGTTATCTCAGCCAGATGATGACGCTGCATCCCGGCGACATCATCGCCACCGGCACCCCCGCGGGCGTCGGCATGGGGATGACCCCGCCGCAGTTCCTGCAAGTGGGCGATGTGGTCGAGCTGTCGGTCGGCGGGCTGGGCCGCCAGCGGCAAGAGGTACAGCGCGACGCCTGACCGCCGCCGCTCAGGCGGTGCCGGTGCTGCGGTGGCTGTCGAAAAACGCGCAGGTTCTGTCGAACATCGCGGCGCGGGTGTCGGGGGTTTCCATCATCACCTCGTGCCGCGCGCCGGTGACGGTTTCCAGTTGCCCGCGCGGCCAGCGCGCCATGCGCCGGGCGATGGCGCGGGCGCAGACGATGCTTTCGGCGCTGCCCAGAAAGGTCAGGGCCGGCAGGTCCGGGGACGGAAGCCGCGCCAGCCGGGCCGATTCGCGCAAGGCTTCGTGTACCCAGGCCAGGCTGGGGCCGCCCAGGCGCAGGCCGGGATAGGCCGCGACCTGCGCCTGCATATAGGCATACATCGTGGTGTCGGTGGTCAGGTTGTTGCCGTCGAACGGGGCCATCCCGACATAGGGTTCAGGCCCGCTGGTGCCGGGCGCATAGCGCGGCCCCAGGCCCAGCACCCGGCTGGCGGCGCCCAGGGCGCGGACCATGGGGCGGGCCATGCCGGGAAACGAGATGTTCCACATCGGCGCGCAGAACACCGCGGCGCTGACCGGCAGCCCCTCGATCACACTGCGCAGGCCGATACAGCCGCCCATGGAATGGGCCAGCAAAAAGGCCGGTTCGGGCAGGCCCAGCCGGGGCAGCGCCGCCATCACCGCGGCCACGTCGCGCTGATAATCGGCAAAGCGCGAGATGTGACCGATCACCGCGTCGGGCAGCAGCCGCGCCGCCAGCCCCTGACCGCGCCAGTCGACCGCGATGGTGCTATAGCCCCGGCGCAGCAGATCTGCCGCCGCGCGGCCGTATTTTTCGACATATTCGGTGCGGCCGGGAAACAGCAGCACGGTGCCCCTGGTGCCGCCATCCCATACCGCGATGCGCAGATCCAGCCCGTCCTCGGCGGTCAGCCAGAAGGCGCGCCCGCCCTCCGGCCCGTCGGCCACGTCATCGAAAAACGGCGCGGCCTTCATGGTTCACCCGAACATCGAGGCCAGCTTCATCGCCATGGCCATGTCGCCGTCGAGCGACAGCTTGCCGGTCATGAAGGCGGCGGTTGGGTTCAGCTCGCCGGCCAGCATCGCCTCGAACGTGTCGCGGTCGGCGGTCAGGGTCACATCGGCGTCGTCATCGCTGGCGCGTGCGCCGGCATCGTCGACCACGATTGCGCCCTCGTCGGTGATCACGAATTTCACGGTGCCGTCGATGCCGCCCGACAGCCTTTCGTTCAGTGCGGCCACCGCCGCCGTAATCGTATCGCTCATGATCGTTCTCCGAATATCTGCGGCAGGGTCTTGGTTTTCCCCGCCGTTACGTTACCTTTGTCCATGTTATGCTCGCACATGTTCGTTTTCTCAATCCTCTCGTGACGGCAATTCTGGCGATCGGCCTGTTGACCGGGCCGGTCCTTGCCGATCCGTCGCGCCTGGACGGTCTGTTGCAGGAATTGCAGCAGCCCGATCTGCCCAACTGGCAGATGGTCGAGGATGAAATCTGGACCGAGTGGTCCAAATCCGGCTCGTCCGCCATGGACCTGCTGTTGCAGCGCGGCCGCACCGCGATGGAAGAGGGCGATTTTGTCACTGCAATCGGACATCTGACCGCGCTGACCGATCACGCGCCGGGCTTTGCCGAAGGGTTCAACGCCCGTGCCATGGCCTATTCGCGCGAGGGGCTGTTTGGTCCGGCACTGGCGGATATCCGGGTGGCGCTGACCCTGAACCCGCAGCATTTCGGCGCGATGATCGGGCTGGGCAGCATCCTGGAGGAACTGGGCCATACCGACCGCGCGCTGGACGCTTATCGCGCGGCCTTTGCTATACATCCCCATGAACCCGACCTAAAAGATGCCATCGAGCGGCTGGAGCGGGAAGCCTCGGGCGTCACTCTCTGACAAGGGCAGAACCATGCGGCAGCAGGGCCAGATCACGGCGGTTCTGGGACCGACCAATACCGGCAAAACCCATTATGCGATTGAACGGATGCTGGCGCATCGCACGGGGGTCATCGGCCTGCCGCTGCGCCTGCTTGCGCGCGAGGTGTATGACCGGATCGTGGCGTTGCGCGGCCCGTCCGTCGTGGCGCTGGTTACCGGCGAGGAACGGATCGTGCCCGAGCGCACCCGATACTGGGTCTGCACGGTCGAGGCGATGCCGCTGGAAATCGGCGCCGATTTCCTGGCCATCGACGAGATCCAGCTGTGCGCCGATCCCGAGCGCGGCCATGTCTTCACCGACCGGCTGCTGTGCGCGCGGGGGCTGCATGAAACCCTGTTCCTGGGGGCCGACACGATGCGCAGCGCCATCGCCGCGCTGGTGCCCAAGGCACAGTTCATGCGGCGCGAGCGGTTTTCCGAACTGACCTATGCAGGTTCGAAAAAGATAAGCCGGATGCCGCCGCGCGCCGCCATCGTCGGCTTTTCGGTTGATAACGTCTATGCGATCGCGGAACTGATCCGCCGGCAAAAAGGCGGCTGCGCCGTGGTCATGGGCGCGCTGTCGCCCCGTACCCGCAATGCCCAGGTGGATCTGTATCAGAATGGCGAGGTGGATTACCTGGTCGCCACCGATGCCATCGGCATGGGGTTGAACCTGGACATCAACCATGTCGCCTTTTCCGGTCTGCGCAAGTTCGACGGTCGCCGGATGCGTGATCTGCAGCCAAACGAACTGGCCCAGATCGCCGGCCGCGCCGGGCGCCACATGCGCAACGGCAGCTTCGGCGTGACCGGCGAGGCGCCGCCGCTGGACGACGGTGTGGTCGAGGCGATCACCAATCACCGCTTCGCCCCGATCCGCAAGTTGCAGTGGCGCAACGCGGCGCTGGAATTCGGCAGCATCGACCGGCTGATTGCCTCGCTGGAGATGCGCACCGAGGACGAATGGCTGAGCCGCGCGCGCGAGGCCGACGATCTGCACGCCCTGCGCAGTCTTGCCGAAAACCCCGATATTCGCGGGCAGGTTCGCGCGGCCCCCGATGTGCGGCTGTTGTGGGATGTCTGCCGGATTCCCGATTTCCGCGGTATTTCGGCGGCGGAACATACCGGGATGCTGGAGCGAATCCATGGTTTCCTGCAAGGTGGCGGGGTGGTGCCCGACGACTGGCTGGCACGGCAGGTGCGGCGGATCGACCGGACCGACGGCGACATTGACACCTTGTCGAAACGTCTGGCCTATATCCGTACCTGGACCTATGTCGCGCAGCGCAAGGGCTGGGTCGGTGACGAATCTCATTGGCGCGGGACGACCCGCGCTGTAGAAGACCGCCTGTCGGATGCGCTGCATGGTGCGCTGACGAAGCGATTTGTTGATCGGCGGACCAGTGTGTTGCTCCGCCGGTTGAAGCAGAAGGAGGGCCTTGTGGCCGAGGTGAACGATAAGGGTGAAGTGACGGTCGAGGGCGAATTCGTCGGCCGTCTGGACGGGTTCCGGTTCCGCCAGGATGGCAGCAACGGCCCGGACGAGGCAAAGACCCTGCGCCAGGCCAGCCTTGCTGCGCTGAAGCCGGAATTCCATCTGCGCGCCGACCGATTCTATAACGCGCCCGATACCGAGATCGACTTTACCGAGCAGGGCGGGTTGATGTGGGGCGAGTACGCGGTGGGCAAGTTGGTGGCCGGGCCCGAGGCGCTGAAGCCCCAGGTCGTGGCGTTCGTGGACGAAGAGGCCGGAACGGATGTCGCCGAAAAGGTGCAGCGCCGGTTGCAGCATTTCATCGACCGCAAGGTGGCCACCCTGTTCGAGCCGCTGCTGGCCATGAGCCGTGACGAGGCCCTGACCGGGCTGAGCCGCGGCTTCGCCTTCCGCATGATCGAGGGGCTGGGCATCATCCCGCGCGATCAGGTTGCCGGCGAGGTGAAAGAGCTGGATCAGGACGCCCGCAGCGCGCTGCGCAAGCATGGCATCCGGTTCGGCCAGTTCACGATCTTCCTGCCCCTGCTGCTGAAACCCGCGCCGACCCGGCTGCGGCTGGTGCTGTGGTCGCTGGCCAACAATCTGGATGAATTCCCCGAAAGCCCGCCGCCGGGGCTGGTGACGATCCCGAACCTGCCCGACATGCCGGATGGCTATTACACCCTGTCGGGTTATCGCCGCGCGGGCGCGCGGGCGATCCGCATCGACATGCTGGAACGGCTGGCCGATCTGCTGCGCGCGCAGGACAGCCGCGGCGGGTTCGAGGCAAACCCCGACATGCTGTCGATCACCGGCATGACGCTGGAGCAATTCGCCGATCTGATGCAGGGGCTGGGCTACAAGGCCGAAAAGGCTGAGCGGGCGAAGGTGAAAGCGGCCCCTGTGGCCGAGACGCCGGTGGCCGAGGCCGCCAGCGATACAGCGCCGGCCGAACCTGCGGCACCTGAGGCTGTCGAGCCGTCGCCCGACCCCGTGACCGAACCCCCGGTGGCTGATGTGGCCGCCGCGCCGGAAAGCGCGCCGGAGCCCCCCGCGGACCCCGCCGATATGGAGGTCTTCTTTACCTTCACCTGGGCGCCCCGGCGCCAGGGTGGCGGCAAGCCGCGTGGCGAGCGTCAGGCAGACCGTCAGGGCGACCGCCCGCAAGGGCAGGGCAAACCGCGTGGCAAGCCGAAGGGCAAGCCCGGCGGCGGCAAGCGCCCGCCGCAGGACAACACCAAAACCTATCAGGCGCGCCCGCCCAGGAAAGAAAAACCCATCGACCCCGACAACCCGTTTGCCGCGGCGCTGATGGGATTCAAGGGCAAGAAATAAGTGCAGGGCGACCCCCGCCCGCTGATCCGGCTGGACAAATGGCTGTGGCAGGCCCGGTTCTTCAAGACCCGGAGCCTGGCCGCCAAGATCGTGTCGGGCGGGCATGTGCGGGTGAATGGCGCCAAAGGCGCGAAACCGGCCCGGCAGGTGGGACCGGGCGACACGCTGACATTCCCGCAGGGCCGCCAGGTGCGCGTGGTCCGCATCGTCGCGCCGGGTGACCGGCGCGGCCCCGCATCCGAGGCCCAAACCCTTTATGACGATCTGACCCCGCCCGAGGACAGCGTTCCACCCGCGCCGCGATATGAGGGCAAAGGTCGGCCCACGGGGAAAGACAGGCGGCAGAATCATCTTTTCAGACATGGGCCGCTTGAATGATATCGCGGGCTGGTCTAGCTAGACCCTGTTGAGAGAGATGAGACAAAACGCATGACCTATATCGTTGTCGATAACTGCATCGCCTGCAAGTACACCGATTGCGTGGAAGTTTGCCCGGTGGACTGTTTCTACGAGGGCGAGAACATGCTGGTCATCCACCCGGATGAATGTATCGACTGCGGTGTGTGCGAGCCAGAATGCCCCGCCGACGCAATCCGGCCCGACACCGAGCCGGACATGGAAAAATGGGTCGAGTTCAACCGCAAGTATTCGGAAATGTGGCCGGTCATCATCACCAAGAAAAACCCGCTGCCTGAGGCCGAGTCGCGCGATGGCGAGACCGACAAGGTTACCAAGTACTTTTCCGAGGCCCCGGGCGAGGGTGGCTGAGCCCGATTCGCAGGCTTTCAAAGGGTTTCGGGGCGGCAGGCTGCGAAATTAGCTACAATTTTTGCCATGTTTTCAAGGAAGTGAGGGTGTCTTCGCACCACGGCACTTTGAAATGGCGAATTTTTTTGCTACATTAATGTAACAACTGGACGTGTAAACCTGATCAACCACTCGCAGTGCTGCTCGCCTGCGGTGTGGTTTTCTAGCGCTGATAGCCCCGTGATCCTGGAAATGAAGATTTTCGGGTGGGTTTCTGTCGCGGAACTGTGGTGTCCCTGCGAGGAAGCGATTGCATGAGCAAGACCAAGAAATCTGAATTCAGCCCTGACGATTACGTTGTCTATCCGGCCCATGGCGTGGGGCAGATCATCTCCATCGAAGAGCAGGAGATCGCGGGCATTGCGCTGGAACTTTTCGTCATCTCCTTCGAGAAGGACAAGATGACGCTTCGCGTTCCGACCAACAAGGCGACCGAGGTGGGTATGCGCTCGCTCTCGTCTCCCGACGTTGTGTCGAGGGCGATGACCACCCTGAAGGGCAAGGCCAAGGTCAAGCGGGCGATGTGGTCGCGCCGCGCCCAGGAATACGAGCAAAAGATCAATTCCGGCGATCTGATCGCCATCGCCGAGGTGGTGCGCGACCTGCACCGCACCGACGATCAGCGCGAGCAAAGCTATTCCGAGCGTCAGCTTTACGAAGCCGCGCTGGAACGTCTGACCCGCGAAGTGGCGGCCGTCAGCGGCATGGATGAAGGCAAGGCCCAGGAACAGGTCGACGAGGTTCTGATTTCCCGCGTCGCCGCCTGACATCAGACCGATAGGATCAAGGAAAGCCGTGCCCGCAGGGGCGCGGCTTTTTTCTTGCGCGCGGCTCAGCCGGCGCTCTCGCCGCTTGTGGCCGGGCCGCCCTCGTCCTGGGTGACAAGCGCGGTTTCCAGTTCCTTGTTGAGCTGCCGGGCACGCTCGACGTAATCGGCGTTCTGATCCAGCGGCACGCCGGGTTTCCACAGATCGGCCAGTTCGCGCAGGGTCTGGCGGTCATGCTTGTAATAGGCGGTTTCCAGTTCGTTGGCCTCGAAATCGGTCAGGCCCAGATCCTCCAGCACGTAGCGCGCGGCGCGCAGGCTGCTGTCGAACATCTCGCGCACGATATGGTCGGCGCCGGCGCCGTACAGTTCATACACATGCACCCTGTCGCGGGCGCGGGCGACGATATGCAGATCGGGCCGTTCGCGCCGGGCATAGGCGACCAGCCGGGTGTTGGCATCCTTGTCGCCCAGTGCGGCGACCAGCACCTTGGCGGTTTTCAGCCCCGCCGCATGCAGCAGTTCGGGCCGGGTGGGATCGCCGAAGAAGCTTTTGAACCCGAACCTGCGCATCAGTTGGATCGTGGGCAGGTCATGGTCCAGCACCGTGGCCTTGAAACCCGACATCTGAAGCATCCGGTTTACCACCTGCCCGAAGCGGCCGATCCCGGCGATGATGACGGTGTTCTGCTCGTCGATCTCGTCGGCCTCGTGCTCGGGTCCCGGCGCTTCGCGCAGACGGCGGGCCAGCATGTCGTGCAGGATGAAGAACAGCGGCGTCATCAGCATCGACATGGCGATGATCAGCAGCAGGGTCTGGCCCAGCCCCGGCGTCAGTACATTGGTTTGCAGCGCGAAGCTGATCAGCACAAAGCCGAATTCACCGGCCTGGGCCAGCGCCAGGGTGAACAGCCACTTGTTGTCGGCCTTCAGCCGGAACAGGGTCGCGACGCCATACAGGATCAGCCCTTTGACGATCATCAGCGCCAGTGCCAGCCCGATGAACTTGATCGGATTGGCAAACAGCAGGTGGAAATTGATGCCCGCCCCCACGGTCATGAAAAACAGGCCCAGCAGCAGCCCCTTGAAGGGTTCGATGTTGCTTTCCAGTTCGTGCCGGAATTCCGAGTTCGCCAGGACCACACCGGCCAGAAAGGTGCCAAGGGCGGGCGACAGACCCACCATGCCCATCAGCGCGGCGATGCCGACCACGATCAACAGGGCGACGACGGTGAACATCTCGCGCAGGCGGGTGGCGTGAATGATGCGGAACATGTGGGGCGACAGGTAGCGGCCCATCAGGATCACCGCGGCCACCGCGCCCAGGGTTACCAGCGTGACACCCCAGCCGGGCAGTTCGGCCACCAGCGACAGCGCGGTGTCATGCGTGGTCTCGGCAGGTTGCGTGCTGGACCGCGACAGCGAGCCGTCCGGCGCGATCGAGGGTTTCTGCGCCACCGCCAGCAGCGGCAGCAGCGCCAGCATCGGGATCACCGCGATATCCTGGGTCAGCAGCACCGCGAACGTGGCCCGCCCGCCGGCGGTGCGGATCAGGTTCTTTTCGGTCAGGGTCTGCATCACGATCGCGGTCGAGGACAGCGCCAGGATCAACCCCACCGCCAGCGCGGTCTGCCAGACCAGCCCCAGATAGAGCGCGCCCGCCATCATCGCCAGCGTGGTCAGCACGATCTGCAGCCCGCCCATCCCCAACAGCCGGTGGCGCATGTCCCACAGCGCGCGCGGGTCCAGTTCCAGCCCGATCAGGAACAGCATCATCACCACGCCGAATTCGGCGAAGTGCTGTAAATCCTGCATCTCTGACCCCACCAGCCCCAGCACCGGCCCGATCACGATTCCGGCCAGAAGATAGCCCAGCACCGATCCCAGCCCCAGCCGTATGGCCAGCGGCACCGCGATCACCGCTGCGGTCAGGTAAATCGTTGCAAGTACAAGGAAGCTTTCCATCAATCGGTCCTTACGTCGGCACAGGCGCGCGGGCCTTGAACTGGTTCATCACATCGGGCGTCACACGGGACCCCTGTTTTGTTGTCAGAGTAACGTGGCGTCGTCGTGCTTCAATAGAGCGAATGCCAAAGCGCGCGCAATCCATGGGATGGGGGGATGAATCTGTCGGGGATGCCCAAGCGCCGGGCGGTTTGTGCCTAGCTGCCCTGGGGCAGTTCCAGCACCAGGTTGCGGCCGTTCTTCACATAGCGCAATTCGCTTTCGTCAATGGCGGCGACCTTGCCGCCGTCAAGCCGGTCACCCACCTGCACCTTGACATACCGTCCCGAGGGCAACCGCACCAATGCGCGCCGGTCCGCGTCCGATCCGTAGACGCCGATCAGGTTCACCTCGCGCAGGTTGATCGCGTTGGTGAAGGTCGCCTGTTTGGCGACCGAAGCGGTGGTGGGGATCTTCGGTGTGATTGCGGCCGCGGCGGGCACGGCCACCGCCACCGGGGCGGTGTTGGCCTCTTTCAGGGCGCGCTCGACCGAGGCGGCGAAATTCGCCGGGCGCGCGGCGGGCACCAATGAACGGGTGACGACCAGCGGCCCGGCGGCGGTGTCCGGCTCATCGGCGGTTTCGGGTTCCGGCTCGGCATCGGCTTCATCGGCTTCGGGTTCAGGTTCGGGCCGGTCGGGGCGCGCGCGGGGGTGCAGCGCGGCCAGCTCCGCCCGATTCAGCCCGCCGCCGATTTCGGCACGTTCCTGACGGTCGGCCAGATTGTCGGGCCGGTCGCGCGGGCGAAAGGCCGCCAGCGTGGTCCGGGCGGTGTTGGCCTGCTGCTGGTCGAGCGGGACGAGGCTGGCATCGGTTTCGGGGCGCGGCGGCGGCACCACCGGGGGCTTGCCGGAATAGATCAGGTTGCCCTGAGGGCTGAGCGTGCCTTCGGGGCTGGGGGTGACCAGGCCGCGCGCATCCAGCCGGAACACCTGGCCGGGCGCGGGGGGCAGGGACTGCGCGGGCAGCGGGATATCGGTCTGCACCGTCGGGGCGGCGGGCAGGGCCACCGCGTCCTCGCTGCGGATCGCCGGGTCGATCGAGGCGATATAGAGGTCGTCCAAATCTTCCTGCACCGGGGCCGGGGGGGCGTCGGGAACCAGTGCCCGCAGCCCGGCAGGGCCGGGGCCCGCGCTTTCGACCGGCGGCGGGGCGGTGTCCGGCAGCGTCGCCGGTTCCGGCTCAGGCTCCGGTTCCGGTTCCGGTTCAAGTTCCGGTTCGGGGGCCAGTGCGATTACCGGAACGGCGGGGCTTATGGCCGCGTCGGGCAGCAGGGCCACATCCTCGGTCATGAAGACCACCGACCACAGGGCCACGGCGGCCATTGCCAGCAGCAAGACCACGGTCAGGATCACCCCCAGCCCCAACGAGCGCGGTTTTTCAGGCGTGTTCTGCGATTTGCGCGCCCCGAATACGGTCAGCGCCTCGGCCTCGTTTCCGGGGGGCGGGGCGATGGCTGTGGTCGTGGCGGCAGGAATCTCGACCCGGGGAAGGGGCGGCACGGTGGCGGGTTTTGCGGGGGTTTTGGCGCGCGGTTTGCGTTTGGGTTTGGCGGCGGCGCGGGACGGCTCGGCCATGTCGGGCAGTGGTGCGGCGGCGGCGGTCACGCCCGCATTACGCGCGGCCCCTTCCAGTTTCGGCGCATCCCCGGCGGCGGTGTCGAGCAGCGTCAGCCGTGCGGCCACCTGCGGCGCGGCCGGCGGCGGCTCGATCGGCGGGGCCGAGCGATCGCGGCTGGTGGCGAAGCTGGGCCTGGGATCGGGCGGCAGCAGCGGTGCGACCGGGGCGGGGTGTTCGGGTCGCTCAATGGATGGTGGCGGCGGGGCGGCGGGTGCCGCTTCGGGGGCGGGCGGTGGTGTTTCGGCTTTGACGAGGTCGGGCGCCTCGGCCGGACCGCTGACGTTCACCGGCCAGCGGTCGGGCGATACGGCCTCCCCCTCGGGCAGCAGCCGCGCGGCGGCGGTGGTCGGGCCGAACCAGGGTTCGCCGGTGAATTGCCCGGCCTCGGGGGCCGCGACGAAGCTGACCGGGTTGAAGCGGTGTTCACTGGCGAAGGCCTCGGCTTCGTCCAGGGTTTCGCGGGCCACCACGGCCACCTGCGCGGTGTCGCCCGAAACCTGCCAGTCGAACACCAGATCGTCGACCGCATAGGGGGTCAACCCGTCCAGCCCGGCGCGAATCCCGGCTTTCTGCGCGGCTTTTGGGCCGGGGCGGACCGGCAGGGATGTGTACAGGATCTGGCTGTCGGGCAGCACCAGCTTGGTCAGCATACCGCCGCCTTCCAGCGCGGTGGCGGTGCTGCGCAGCATTTTCAGCGCGTCGGTGAAATCTGGATCGTCCAGCGCCACGTTACCCACGCTGTTCCATCCGCCTTTCGTGCGGTGCAACAGGCCGATACCGTCGGGTGACAGGGTTAGGGCGAAACGCGGTTTCATAGTATCCGTTTACAACAGGCCTATAATGAACGGCAGACCAAGTCGCCGCGACGTGTGGACTATAGCGGGATTTTGCCGAGTGAGAGCAAAGATGCAAAGGAAAACCTTGCGGGCTGCGTCAAAGCGCCGAAACCTGTACTGGAAAGAGGAGAACCCCATGCGATTTCTGACTGTTCTGATGCTTGGCCTTGGCTTGGCCACCGCCACCCTGGCCGAAACCCCGGTCCCCACCCTGACCGTCACCGGCGAGGGCGAGGTTGCCACCGCGCCCGATATGGCGACGATCACCCTGGGGGTGACATCCCAGGCCAAGACCGCAGGCGCCGCGATGACCGAAACCTCGGCCCGCACGGCCGAGATGCTGGCGGCGCTGAAGGCCGCGGGGATAGCGCCGCGCGATCTGCAGACCCGGGATCTGAGCCTGCAGCCGCTGTGGAAGAACCGCAACTATTCCTCGGGCGAGGCGCCCGAGATCGACGGATTCGTCGCCGCCAACACCGTGATGGTGCGGGTGCGCGATCTGGACGGGTTGGGGACGGTACTGGATCAGGCGGTCGGACTGGGGGCCAACACGTTCAACGGGCTGCGCTTCGGGTTGCAGGACCCCGCGCCGCAGCAGGACGCGGCGCGCAAGGCCGCTGTGGCCGACGCGATGCGCAAGGCGCAGCTTTACGCGGCGGCGGCAGGGCTGGAACTTGGCCCGGTCCTGTCGATCAGCGAAGCCGGCGCGCCCGCGCCCGCACCGTTCATGATGGAGGCCGCCCGCAGTTCCGTCGCCGCGCCGGTGGAAGGCGGGGAGGTTTCCCTCTCCGCCTCGGTCACCATGGTGTTCGGGATCGGCGGCTAGGGGCGCCGCCCCCCCCTGGATCAGGCCGTGGCCGTGGCCAGCGCCTGATCCAGATCGGCGATCAGGTCGTCCGCGTCCTCGATCCCGATCGACACACGCACCACATTGGGTGCGGCACCTGCGGCGACCTGCTGTTCCGGCGTCAACTGTCGGTGCGTGGTCGAGGCCGAGTGGATCACCAGTGACCGGGTGTCGCCCAGATTGGCCACATGGCTGAACAGCGCGACCGCATCCACGAATTTCACGCAGGCCTCATAGCCCGCCTTCAGCGCGAAGGTGAACAACCCGCCGGTGCCCTTGGGGCACAGCCGCTGGCCGCGCGCGTAATAGGGGCTGGAGGGCAGCCCGGCATAGGTGACATATGCGACCCGCGGGTCGGCCTCCAGCCAGCCGGCCACTTTCACCGCGTTGGCCACATGGCGTTCCATCCGCAGGCTCAGCGTTTCGATCCCCATCAGGGTGTAATGCGCGGCCTGTGGGTTCATCGTCATGCCCAGATCGCGCAGCCCGATGGCAATGCCGTGAAAGGTGAAGGCAAGTGGCCCGAAGGTTTCTTGGAACTTGAGGCCGTGATAGGCGGGCTCGGGCGCCGACAGCGACGGGAACTTGTCCGACGCGGACCAGTCGAACCGCCCCGAATCGACCACCGCGCCGCCGGTCACCGTGCCGTTGCCGGTCAGGTATTTCGTGGTCGAATGCACCACCAGCGTCGCGCCATGCTCGAACGGGCGGCACAGATAGGGCGTGGCCGAGGTGTTGTCGACAATCAGCGGCACGCCCGCCGCGTCCGAAATCGCGCTGATCGCGTCCAGATCGGTGACATAGCCGCCGGGGTTGGCGACGGATTCACAGAATACGGCGCGGGTGTCATCGTCGATGGCCGCCTTCACCGCGTCCAGATCGTCGAAATCCACGAATTTGGCCGACCAGCCGAAGCGTTTGATGGTCTGGCTGAACTGGGTGATCGTGCCGCCATAAAGGCGGGTCGAGGCGACGACGTTGCGCCCCGGTGCCATCAGCGGGAACAGCGCCATGATCTGCGCCGCGTGACCGGACGAGCAGCAGACCGCGCCGGCGCCGCCTTCCAGTGCGGCGATACGGTCCTGCAACACCGCAACGGTGGGGTTGGTCAGCCGCGAATAGATAAAGCCCACCTCCTGCAGATTGAACAGCGCCGCGGCGTGATCGGCATCGCGGAACGCATAGGCGGTGGTCTGGTAAATCGGCGTCTGCCGCGCGCCGGTGGCCGGGTCGGGCGCGGCGCCGGCGTGAATCTGCAGCGTGTCAAAGCCGTAGCTGGGGTTGTCGGACATGAAAACCTCCCTGATCTGATGTCGCGGCGCAGCCTAGGCGATCAGAATGGGGCAGGCAATCGGTCGGATGGTGGCGGCGCGCGTCCGATCAGCCCGGGCCGGGACCCCTGCCGTGACGCTCGCGCCAGCGCAGCGTTTCGCGGCAGCCATCGAGTGAGGGGAAGGAGCAGGGATAGAACTGCCCGCCGATGAGGATGGCCCAGCTTTGATCCTCGCGCCCGTCCACATAGGTGATCAGGTGCCGGCGGATGACGTAATCATCCCCGCCATAGGCCAGGGTGACCGAGGGCATGGCGACGGTCGTCGCCGGCCGGACGGTGCTTTGCTCTTCGCAGCCGGCCAGCATCACGGCGGGCAGTACAAGCGACAGAATCTTCAAGACGGATTTCATGGGGTCTTCTCCCGGTTGTGCAGCATGCCCGCTGCATTCGGGGGCTGTCACATCAGGCAAGCAGGAACGCGCAGACTGCGCAAGGGGGCGTGTGGGGCAAACTGGCACAGGCGCCGGCCCTCAGCGCAGCCACAGATTGGCGTGTTTGATCCGGTTGCGGATCATCTGTTCGCGCGGCGGCAGATCGGCCCGGTCGAACATGGCGCGGACCTTGTGGCCCTTGCCCTGATAGATCACCCGCTTGAACGGCTCGTACTGCTTGATGACCTTCTTGACCTTGTTGGGGGCGGTGATGGTTTCCAGCACATCGACCACGGCATCGCTTTCGCGCGCATACAGCAGCGGCAGCACCCGCCAGTGGCAGGTGATATCCCCGTCCAGCCCGGCCAGTTCCGGGCCCGGCCGGCCACCGCCAAGCGCGTGGATCACCAGCGGCAGCGCCACCTGATCCAGCCAGGGGTCGTATTCCTGACAGGCGGCGGCCATAGGCGGGTCGTCGCGAATGGTTTTGGCATAATCCAGAAACCGCGCGCCGAATTCGCGCGGGCAGCGGTGATAAAACCAGCCCGCGTTGAAATACATGTAGCGCTGCCAGTATTCGTCCGGCTGCGACAGATCGAGCGTCGCCTCGTAATCCAGCCCGAACCTGTCATAAAGCGCGCGCCAGATCTCGGCATATCCCGGCCCGTACAGTTCGATCTTCGGCCAGGTGCCCTCGCGCCGCATCGAGGCCGCGGGCCGGTCGAAATCGAACGCTACCTGCGACAGCGGCCCGGTGATCAGCGTGTCGGTGTCGAAAAACACGAAAGGCTCGCCCGCGGGCAGGGCCGCCAGCCCCTCGATCTTGTTGCCATAGGGGTATTCGCTGCCGAACACATGGCTTTCAAAGGGCACGATCTCGGCCCCCAGCGCGGTCAGCAGATCGCGGGCTTCGGTGTTGGCGATGCGCGGATTGCCCTTCCAGCGCGGGCCGGGCTGCGGTTCGGCCACGATCAGCCGGCCGGTGAAGCCCGGATCGCAGTGCCGCAACGAGGCCGCGAACAGCACGGCCTCGTATTGCAGCCGTCCGGCCTGACCGACGATCATGATGTTGAACGCCCGGCGTTCTGTGTCCTGTGCCGCCATACCCGACCCTGCCCGTGATTTTCGCCACAGTATACCCGCGCGCCGGGCCGGTGAAAGCCCTGGCTGCACGGCATGTGAGTCAGCGGATGGCAGCCGTATTGCCCGGCTGGTCGGCGGCGATGCGTTGGTCCCGATGGTGGGGGTAAAATGCCCGTCTTCGGCCACAGGGTTCAAGAACCGGTTCGCCCGGGCGAAGGTCACCGGAAACGGCAATCACCCTGGCCAGTCTTCGCCCTCAAAGGACGTTTCGGGATTGGCTTCGGGGAAGCGAAGCGCAATCAGAACACTCACCAGATTTCCAGTCAGCGCATAGGCGCACAGCGCGAACAGAAGTGACGAATCGGCCAGCAACGCGGCAGAGCCCGCAACTGTTCCCGAAAACGTCCCGAGGGCGACAATGGGGAGGATCATTGCTGAATTCCTTTTGGGCTTGGGAAAATGGACGGTGCGATCACGGGCGCTGCCGCAGGTCGTTTGAGCGGCACGGATGCAGCGAACCGGAAAGCGGGCAGGCCTTCTGGATCGGGCGGCGGTGGGGCAGGGCGTTGCGCCTGTTTTGCATCCTGTGTTCTGCGGGCATGCCGAACGCCTTTCATCGTGTTGACCACGAACAGAATACTCGGCTGTCCCGCCTGTTTCATTTGCGCAGAAGGCAGTATTCGGGCGCCCAGGCATAGCTTTGCTATCCTATCGCATAGCTTCGGCACGGTTGGGGGCGGGGGATTGCGGGGCACACAGCCGGGCCGAATGAACCGGGAAATGCCCCGGATCGTATCCGGCAAGAAATTCTACATCTCAGCTGAAGGCGCGCAAGGCCGTCCGCGTCTCGCTCCAGGCCGCGCGAAGATCGTCCGCGCCGGCCTCGAACGGACCAAGATCGCCGGTCTTGCAGCACGTTTCCAGCATGTGCAGGCAGCTGCGCAACCGGGCCGCGCCGAACGTACCCGCAGCCCCCGCCACCTTGTGAAGCAGCGCCGCCATTCGGGCTGCGGACGCTTCGTCCGCGGGGCGCGCTATGTCCGGCATGGCGGCCTCGACCTCAGCCATAAAGGAGTTCAGCGAAGCCGCGAATTTCTCCTCTCCCAACAGCTCGCGAAGCTCCAGAATTTGCGCGGTCTCCAGCACGGCAGTCCCGCTTTGGGCCGCCTCTGGCCTTTCGGAAGGGTCATGGTCTTCGGGCGCATCTGCGGCGAAACGCTTCAGCGCGTCATGCAGCACGATGCGGTTGACCGGCTTGATCAGGCACAACTCCATGCCCGCCCTCTCGAAACGCTCGCGTTCGCCGGGCAGGGCATGTGCCGTCAGGCCGATGATCGTGGCTTGCGCAGATTTTCCGCCGCCCGCGCGGATGCGTTCCGTCGCCTCCACGCCATCCATCACCGGCATGCTGATGTCCATCAGGATGACATCGAAATGGCAGGCGGCGGCCAGCTTCACACCTTCCAGACCGTCATGTGCCTCGGTCACCTCGTGCCCGAGGATTTCCAGGATTTCACGGGCCACGAACCGATTGACCTGATTGTCCTCGACGACCAGCACGGACAGGGGGCGTATCTGACCGGACGGCATTCTTTCTGCGGCGGTGGTCACGCCCCGAGGCTCGGAGGCGCTTTCCCCTGCCGCAGCTTCGCGCAGCGGTATGCGCAGCCAAAAGGTGCTGCCCTTGCCCAGTTCGCTTTGCACATGAATCTCGCCGCCCATCGCCTCGACCATCCGGCGGCATATGCCCAGCCCCAACCCGGTTCCGCCGGTGCTGCGGCTGTAGGACACGTCGATCGTTACGAAATCATCGAACACACGGGACAGGTTTTCCTGGGCGATGCCGATGCCGGTGTCACTGACCCGGAATTCCATCATCCTGTCGCCATCCTCCGACGACACCTCTTCCAGCACGATCGTGATGCTGCCGTTGGCCGTGAACTTGACGGCATTGCCGGTCAGGTTGAACAGGGTCTGGCCAAGCCTGAACCTGTCACCATGCATGAGAAAGCCGGGCGAAACATGGCTGCGCAGGGTAATTGTATTGCCGCGTTCGTTTGCCAGCACGCGGTTGATTTCCGCCACCCTTTCGACGACCTCGCGCGGCGAGAAGACCGTATCCTCCAGAACCAGCGCATCCGCTTCCATCTTCGTGATATCAAGCACGTCGTTGATATGGCGCAACAGCAACTGCCCCGCAGCGTTCGCGATATCGAGATAGCGTTCCTGTTTCGGCGATAACGGCGTCGTCGCGATCAGATCCAGCGTGCCCATAAGGCCATTCAGGGGTGTGCGCATTTCATGGCTCATGACCGCCAGAAAGTTCGATTTGGCCTTGTCGGCGGCCAGCGCCTGATCGCGGGCCTCTGTCAGGTCCTGATTTGCCTTCAGCCGGGCGGAAATGTCGCGCAGAAACGACACGAAAATCGTTCCCTCCGGGCCGGTCGAGGCGGCGATCGAAACCTCTACCGGAATTTCCGCGCCATCGCGTCTTGTCGCCACCAGTTCGATCAGACCGGCGTCAACGACCTTTTTCTTGCCCGTGGTCAGAAACCGCTCCATCCCTTTGGAATGTGCGTCGCGGAACCGTTCAGGTACGATCAGTTCGGTCAGCCGCTGGCCAATCGCATCTTCCTTGGGATAGCCGAATATTCTTGTCGCCGGGCTATTGAAGTCGATGATCGTGCCGGTGCTGTCGGCCACGATAATCGCATCCAGCGACGCCCCCACCATGGAATTCAGGCGTATATTGCTTTGCTGCCTGCGCTTGCTTTCACGCTCGGTGGCGCCGAACTGGCGAAACAGGATGATCAGGACCCCGGCCAGCGCAATGATCATGGCCCCTGACAAGAGGCTGGTCCTGAACAGAAGCGAGGAGAGAAAGACGCGCTGTTCGGTCGACCGATGCGCAAAGATGTTGATCCCGTCGATTGCAATGGCGCGGGCAGCGCCGCGCAGATCTGCGGCGTCGTGTTCAAGCTGGGCCACAGCGGCCAGCAGGGCGTCGTCCGGCCCATCGATCAGCGGAACCGTTTCCTTGATGAACCGCTCGACCTGCAGCAAGGAGGTGGCGGTCTTCGGGGCGGCCCGGATTTCCTGATAAATCGCGCCGTTCGAAAGTGTATTCAGGCGACTGTACAACACATCGAACCGCCGGCGGACGCTTTCCAGTGTGCGCCCGATATCGTCGGCGTGATGGGTTTCGGCCAGCGCGATCCTGAAGACCAGAAGATCGACCTCAAGCTGCGACAGGTTCCATTGGATGTTGTCGGAAGAGGCCGTGCGCAGGATGCGCAATTCCTTGCGAACCTGCGCGATCTGGACCGCAAGCACCCCGACCCCGATCATCATCAGAAAGGTGAGCAGGGCAATCTTGTAACGTCGGGCTATACGCCATCGGGGTCGGTCTGTTTCCACCACAGATGGAATGCTCCCACTATGTTGTCAGCCATTCCTATTTGATCACGACGATCCGGTCCAGTTGCCAGATGCTGCGCGAATAAACGACTTCGCTGCGGTAATCCTCCGACAGATCATAGGGATAGATTATCCAAAGCGGCCCCTTGTCGCGCACCGACATTTCGGCGCCATCCAGGCGATAGGCCACGATAGGGCCCTGTTCCGAAAGGCTTGAAACAGGAATATCGACCGCGTAGTCGTTGATCGCCGTCGCCCGGAGCACGCGCCCATCGGCGCCAACGGTGTCAAGAAGTTCCGTGAGCAAGACACCCGTGAACCGATGGACGCCGTCTGTCCAGATCGTGGCCGTGCTGAATTCCGTGGTCGGCAGGTGTTGCAGCATCTCCAGATCGAACATGGCCGTGCCATGGGGATCGGTGGCGGAGATTTCACCGCTGATCGTCAGGACCACCTCGGATGTCGGGGCCGGCGGGGTTTCGGCAAACGCCTGACCCGATGCCAACGCCATCAGGGGGAGAGTGAAAATTGCGACGGCGGCAGCTTTCTTGACGATCTCTAACATCGATGAAACATCCTTAAAATAGTTCTATTTGCGCCATGGCGCGCTTATCGGCGGCCTGCGACGCGGCGCCCATTTTCAGGATGCCCGCGCAGAAATATAGCCATAGCGGGTTTTCCGTCGCCACACACACAAGCATAGGTGTATATACCTATACCAAGGTATAGGTTGGGCGTGCTGGGGGGCTGCCTGACGTGAGATCTGGATTTATCCGACATGTGACCATACTCCGGTCACAAACGGGTTCAAGGCTAGGCGGCGATGGCGTTGCCACACGGGTTCGGTGGCACGCAGCCGGGGCATGACTATCGGGGCGACAGTACCGGCCGGTACGAGAGCGGGGAGCTAACAGTATGAGAATTCTGGTTGCGGACGACCATGATCTGGTTCGGGAAACCATCGCGGCCTTCTTGACGAAAGAAGAGCGGGTGAGCGTTATCCAGGCCTCCGACCTCAACCAGGCGCTGGCCGAGATCAAGAAAGGGGATGCTTTCGACATCGCGCTTCTTGACTATACGATGCCTGGAATGAACGGCCTTGAAGGGCTTAAAAAGGCCATCGACGCCAGTGGCGGAAACCCTGTCGCGTTGATTTCCGGCACCGCGAACAAGGCGATTGCGGATGAAGCCCTCAAGCTTGGGGCGGCGGGTTTTCTGCCAAAGACCATGTCCGCCAAGACGATGATCAATGCGGTCAAGTTCATGTCCATGGGCGAAATCTATGCGCCGATCGATTTCATGACGGCCGAAGAGGAAGAGAACGAGGCGGCAAGCCAGCTTACCCTGCGTGAAAGGCAAGTGCTGAAGGGCATCGCCGAGGGCAAGGCGAACAAAGAGATCGCCCGCGACTATGACCTGCAGGAAGTTACCGTGAAGCTGCATGTGAAGAACCTTTGCCGCAAGCTGGCCGCGAAGAACCGCACACATGCCGCGATGATCGCGCGCGATCGCGACATGATCTGAGGTTTGAACCTTCTGACCTGATCAGGCG
Organism: Actibacterium sp. D185-2; assembly: GCF_054954595.1. Lineage (NCBI taxonomy): Bacteria > Pseudomonadati > Pseudomonadota > Alphaproteobacteria > Rhodobacterales > Roseobacteraceae > Actibacterium > Actibacterium sp. D185-2. The sequence goes on along the minus strand of NZ_JBPWNX010000011.1, from coordinate 19,472 downwards.
GACACCCGGGCGAACCGCGCCGAAGGATCTGCCACACGCGCATCCGAAACGGATTCCCCGATAAACCGATCTGTTGCATAGGCCCGCCTACCCCAAAGTAGTGCGGGCTATTCAGAGTAGGCCTCTCAATCTCCCTTTCCGCCACTGTCATGCAAGCGCCCGTCGGGCAGGGTCTGGCATGGCAGCGGGCCACGGACCCGGCTGCGGTCCGATCTGGTAATGGAGTAACGATATGGTACGTCACACACTGAAGCTGTTTCCCCTTGTTCTTGCACTGAGCGGCCTTCCTGCGCCGGTCGCCATGGCAAGTGATTTCGCCCGATGGAACGAAAACAGTGCCCGTGATCTGCCCACCGCACTGAACGCGGAGTTCGGCCTGTTCAACGATGGCCGGAAATATGCGTTTCACCCCGTGGCCGGGCCGGATATGCGCGAAATCCGCGTCGCGCAGACACGTTTTTCCGGCGAAGGGGACGCCGCACAGCTGAAATTCCTGATCGCCCAGGCCGAGGCGGGCGCCCAAGGATATGACGCCGTGCATCTGGGGGCCGCGCGGCGACCTGCGCAAAACCCGACCTCGATGACGATCCGCGAAATCCTGGAATGGGTGAAGGCCACACCGGGACAACCCCACGCCATCGGCCGCTATCAGTTCATTCCCTCGACACTGCGCGATCTGGCCAAGCGCAGCGGGGTGGATCATTCGGTCCGTTTCAGCCCACAGCTGCAGGAACATTTCGCAAATATTCTGCTTCGCGACGCCGGGTTCGACGCGTTCCGGGACGGGCGGATCAGCCGTACCCGGTTCATGAACAATCTGGCGGGTATCTGGGCGGGATTGCCGACCAGTTCGGGCCGGTCGGCCTATCACGGCTATGCCGGCAACCGCGCCGTGATCAGCTGGGCCGCCTATACGCGCGAGATGGCGGCGATTTTCCGATAACCCCCGAACGAACCGGGGGCAATCCAGCCCAAGGGGTCACGACCGGGTGCCAAGGCGCCCGGTCGTTGCGCGTTTAAGGTCGCGGCGCGGCCTATCCGAAAGCATAGGCACCCCATAACAATGGCCCGCCCGCTATCCCCCCGCTGCATCCTGTCGGGCCGCCCGGGCCGCTAGGTTTTCCCTGATACCCCCTGCTTTCACGCCGGTCCGCCCAAGGGTCCGGCATGGCGCGGCATCGGGGGCATGTCAGGTAAAGATTTTGAGAAAGCGAAAGAACATGGCGATATTCCCCAAGCAGCAGCACTTTCGCGCAGGGCGCAACCGCACCGGCGCGGCGGCGGTCCTGCTTGCCCTGACCGCCACGTCCGCCGTGGCGCAGACCTGCTCGGTCTCGCCCGATTTCGTCGACTGGGTGACCCCCGGCACCCTCGGGATCACGGGGGATCAGACCGGCACGCTGCAATGGGGGTCGGCCTCGGCCACGGTGACGATCAGTGGTCCGCAATTCGTGGTCGGCACCGAAACCTCGATCATCCGCTTCAACGAGGATCCCGGCGGCCGGGGAACCTTCAGCGTCGCGTTCGACGCGCCGGTCGTTCATGACATCAACGTCTTTTTCGGCAACCTCGGCCGTACCACGGCGGACGCGCTGGGATCAGGCATCGTCGGTGATTTCGGGATTGATACATCCGATGGCGGATCGCTGGCCAATGTCGGCGTCACGCTGTCGCCGCTCGACAATGCCGGGTATTTCCAGACCTTCGTGTCGGATACGCAGGGCTTTGCGCTAACCACGCTCAGCGGCCCCGGACCGGACGGGTTGCCCCTGGACGGGCGCACCTGGATCCATGACGCGGTGCTGGATTTCGGCAATGGTGGCGCCGATCAGGCGTACGGCATGGTTGATCTGGCCTATGACGCGCCCGTCGCGATCACCCCCGCTTCGGCCACGATCGACGCCTTCAGCTTTCGTCAGATCGGCGACGGCGTGGGGCCCACTGGCGCGCTGGGCATTCAGGCACGCATGCGGTCGTGCATCACCGCCGCCACCGACGATCTGAGCGCCACCCCTGTGGCCGGCGATACCGGCGGCACCACCGCCAGCGTGCTGGGCAACGATATGCTGAACGGCGCAGGCGTCGCGACCGGATTGGCCGGCAATGTCACGCTTGCCGTGGTCACCGGCGCCGCACCCGCCACCGGCGCGGTCACCCTGAACACCGACACCGGCGAGATCGAGGTGACCGCCGGTACCGCTGCGGGCACCTACACCATCGAATACGCGATCACCGACCGGCCCGTCGGCGGGGTCGCCAGCAATACCGACACCGCGCTTGCCACGGTGGTGGTCACCGCGCCCGCCGCAGCGGTGATCAGCGCCGATGACGACGACTTTTCCGCCACGCCGATCAACGGTTTTCTGGGGGGGACGGCGGGCGATGCGTTCGATGGCGACACCCTGGACGGGGGGCAGGTAGAGGCGGGCGCAGTGACGGCCACGGTCCTGTCCCCGGCCACACCGGCGACCAGCGGTGCCGCAGTGCCCGAGCTTGTCCTTTCGGGTGTCAACGAGGGGTTTGTCAACGTTCCCGCCCCCACCCCTGCGGGGCTTTACACGATTCAGTATCAGCTGTGCGAAGATGCCAATCCCGGCAATTGCGACGTCGCCACGATAACGGTGACGGTTCTGAACGGGCTGGGGCTGGATTACGGCGATGCCCCGATCAGCTATCTGGCCCCCGCGCATAACGTGCCGACCGTGCCCACGGTCTTTCTGGGCAGCGTCGCACCCGACACCGAACCGTTCGAGCAGCCCGGCGCCGCCGCCACCGGCGACGACCTGGCCGATGTCGATGACGAAGATGGCGTGACCTTCCCGGTCCTGACCCAGGGCACCCTGACCACCATGACGGCGGCCGTGACCGGCCCCGGCCTGCTTCAGGGCTGGATCGACTTCAACGGCGACGGGGTATTCGAGGATGTCCTTGGCGAACGCATCGCCACCGATCTGGCCGATGACGGCACCGGCGCCGACACCTTGGCGGGCGATGGCGCGATTCAGTTCGTCGTCGATGTGCCGACTGACGCGGTGACCACCACCACCTATGCCCGGTTCCGCTTTTCCAGCACCGCCGGGCTGGACGCGCAACTGTTCGCAGCCGACGGCGAGGTCGAGGATTACGCCCTGATCATCGCCGCCGCCGATCTGGTCGACCGTGGCGATGCGCCCGCCAGCTATGGCGCTCCCCGGCACATTGTCGTGCCGCTGATCTATCTGGGCGCTGGGCGGCCCGATACCGAACTTGCCCCCCAGGGCAACGCGGCGGCCAATGGCGACGACCTTGCCGGGATCGATGACGAGGATGGTATCGCCATCCTTCCGACATTCGTGGCCGGTACCACCACATCCGTGACCGTGCAGACCCACGAAACCCTCAGCCTGCAGCTTGAACTGCCGCTGCCCCCCATCGGCTTGGTCGGTATCACCAATCTGCAGATGTGGATCGATTTCGATGGCGACGGCGTGTTCAGCCCGGCCGAGCAAGTCGCCGCCGACTATCGCGATGGCGGTACCGGCGACACCGACGGCACGTTCAACAATTCGATCAGTTTCGATGTCGCGGTCCCGTCCAACGCGCCTTCGCAAACCACCTTCGCCCGGCTGCGCTGGTCCACCACCAGCGGGCTTGCGCCCAACGCCTTTGACGGGTTGAACCTGGACGGCGAGGTCGAGGATTATCTGGTGACGATCGTCAACAACAGCCCGCCGCTGACCTGCGATTCCAGCTTTTACATGATCGCGAACGAGACCGCGCAAAACCTGCCCGCGCTCACCCGCCTGGAAGTGACGGCCAACGGCACCGGCTATGACCTCAGCCAGACCCTGCTGCCGCCCGACTATACCGGCAACTATCTGGTGACCGGCTGGGGTTACAATGAGCTGGACGGCTATATCTATGGCGTCGGTCAGTCGCCCCGGACCCTTTGGCGGATCGACGCCACCGGCGCGGTGACTGAGGCCGCCGATCTGTCGGCGCTGGGGCTGGAAGCGCCCGATACCGCCACCGACATCCTGCCCAACGGCATCCTGATCTACAAATCCGGCACCTCGAACAGCGTCTATCAGCTGCTCGATCTTTCCGACCCGGCAAACCCGGTGAATGCCGGGGTGCTGAATGTGGGCGGCGGCGCACCTTATGGGCGCGACATGGCCTATAATTCACGTGACGGGCTGATCTATTTCTTCGATTCTTCGCGCGATCTGTATGCGTTCGATCCCAATAACGGCGTGGCGGGGGCGACAACGGCCACGCTGATCAAAGCGCAGGTTCCCTTACCCGCCGGGTATTTCGCGATGGATATTGATTCTGTCTGGTTCGACCAGCAGGGCTATATCTATGGCTTCGACAACCAGTCGCGGCAGGTCTTCGCGCTGGAGGTCGGCGTGGACGGCAACCGCCCGGCGACCTGGGATTTCATCGAAATCAACGGCACTGTGGCCAACCTGACCTATCAGGGCAATGACGGCGCATCCTGCCGCGGTCCCGGTCCGTTCGCGCCCGCCCTGCCCACCGGCGGCAGCCTTTCGGGCAACGTCTATGTCGATGCCAATGCTTCGGACAGCCGCGACGCGGGCGAGGCCAATCTGGGCGCGGGCATCGCGATCGCACTTTACGACGACAAGGGCACGCCGGGCGATCTTACCGACGACACGTTCCTTGCCACCACCGATACCGCGTCGGGCGGTACCTATGCCTTCACCGATCTGTCCGACGCGCTGACCTACCGGATCCAGATCGACACCGCAGACCCGGACCTGCCCGCCGGATCCGCGATCGGCACCTCCAACCCGCTGCTTGGGGTGGCGGTTGTCGATGGCGCGGATACGGGCAATCAGGATTTCGGCTTCGACCCGCAGCAAAGCGACCTGTCGATCACCAAGACCGCACTTAGCGCCGCCACCGGCCAGCCCGTGACCACGGCGGCCGAGGGCGACGTGATCGACTGGGTGATCACGGTCACCAATGCCGGCCCCGGCTCGCCCGCCGGTGTGCGGGTGATGGAGCGTCTCCCCAGCGGGTTCCAGTATATTTCCGACGATGCCCCGGCCACCGGCGACACCTATGACCCCGATACCGGCATTTGGGTCGTTGACGAAATCCTGTCGGGCGCGTCCGAAACTCTGACCATCCGCACCAGCGTTCTGGGCGCGGGCGACCGGACCAACACGGCCGAGATCATCGCAAGCTCGCTTCAGGATACGGACAGCGACCCGGGGGTCGGACCCCGCACCGACGATCTGGGCGACGGAGCCGCCGATGACGACGAGGCAAGCTATACGGTCACGCTGGAGACCGGCCAGCGCCTGTTGGAGGGCCGCGTTTTCATCGACAACGGCACCGGCGGCGGCACCGCGCATGATGCTGCGCTGAACGGCGGCGAGGGGGGCACGCAGAATGCCAGCCTGACCCTTCTTGACGGCGCGGGCGGCGTGCTGGCCAGCCCCCGGATCCTGGCCGATGGCAGCTGGCGGTATGCGCTGGCCGCAGGCTATAGTGGGCCGCTGACCGTGATGGTGGTGCCGGACGGCGATCATCTGACGATCTCAGAGGCGAATACCGGCCTGCCCGGCCTATCCAACAGCGATCCTCATGATGGCGCGTTTACCTTCACCCCGGAGGCGGGGGCCGGGTATGCCGGGCTTGATTTCGGCCTGATCCGCGCCGCCACCCTGACCCAGGATCAGACATCGGGCATCGAGGCGGGCCAGGTGGCAATGCTGGCGCATGACTATACAGCGCATTCCGCCGGCACGGTGACCTTCGGCATCGAGGACGAGGTCCAGACCCCGGCGGGTGCCTTCGCCGCGACGATCTATCTGGACGGGGATTGCGACGGCACGCCCGACAGCGCCATTACCGCGCCGATCGCCGTGGCCGCGGACACCCGGCTTTGCCTGATTTCCCGCGTCACCGCGAATTCCGGCATCGGTTCTGGCAGCAGCTTTTCCTATGCGCTGGTTGCGACGACCGCTTACAGCGGCACATCGGCCGTCGCCCGGACAAGCAATACGGACAGGCTGATCAGCGGGGCTGGCAATGGCCGCCTTGAATTGACCAAGACAGTCCGCAACCAGACGCAGAACACGCCCGAAGGCGCGTCGAATGCCGGGGCCGTGGGGGATGTGCTGCAATACCGCATCTACCTGACGAACCCCGGCAGCGTCCCGGCCAGCAATGTGATCATCTATGACAAGACACCGGCCTATACAGCACTCGCCGCGGCGATACCCAGCCCGGTCGCGCTTGGTTCGGACTTGACCTGCACGGTGGCACAGCCGGTTTCGAATGCGGCCGGTTATGCGGGCGCGTTGCGCTGGGACTGCACCGGCAGCTATGCGCCGGGCGACACCGGGTCGGTCAGCTTTCAGGTTCGGATATCTCCGTAGAAAAGGGTCCGATCAGACCCCGAATCCTTGCAGTGGTGGTTCGGGCCGATGCCCGTTCGGCCAAGCGGCAGGGCATCCCGTGGCGCGCGGGAGGAGAGAACGCCGGTAAATATCATCGCCAGCCGCAGGGGGGAGCGGCAGGCGATGATACCCGCGAGGCAGATGGAGCGGGCTTTGGTGTACGGCTTGATACTTGGTGCTTGCGGTTCGATGCGGCCATACAATGAGCCGCTGCTGCCCGGCATTCGCCAACATGGCTTTAACATCGATGGCGGCTTCCGATTTGGCGGGGCTTGAAAACGCCCCTGGACTTGGCTCAAATCGAAAAATGTATGACCGAAGAGAAATTGTCGTAAATGACAAGATGCAAACCGGATACCGATACACGCCGTCGGTGCGTGCCGGCGAACAGTTTGACGTCGATTTCAAACCCCATTATTCGCCTCAAGAGATGCTCGAAATGGGTGTATTCGAAGGTCGCTATCTCAACGATTGCACCGGCGAATTTCCGGCAGAATGGTTTCAAAATGCGAAAACCAGCCAGGAGGCTGATCCATCCCTGAACTATTTCGGCGTAAAAAGCCGTCAGTCGCTTGAGGCGTGGCAACGGAAAGGCTGGATATACGGACCCGATCCGCGCGGATGGTTTCAATGGTATTGCCGATACTATCTCGGCCGGCGCATTCCCGAAATTGACCGCATTCAAATCAAGCGATGGAAAGGGTTTGCAAGACATGCCGGGCAAATCCGGGCAAACTGCCATCCTGGTGATGTGTTTTGCCGCCCCCGGCAACGTCAGGCCCTTTTGCAGTGGTCGTATGATCCTTTGATATGAGCCTGCGTGCCAGCGCAGCGGCCTTGATGCACGAGAAGCGCGCGCTTCCCCTTCGCAAGACCTGAAAAGACGGCCCCCAAGCGGATGAAAGGCATTTTGCAGCCGGGGCTGGGTACCGAACATTTATCTAGGAGGGTCTGCATGGAAAGTCTGGCGCAAGACTGCGGACATCCGCAGCGAATGAGCGCTTTCGCCCCGAACCGCCGTCCAATGCTGCGGAAACAACGAAAGTCATAGGCGGGCTCAATACGGACGCCGATCAAACCCCGCAGATACCGGGGCCCCTCAGCCCGATCAGTTCCCCCCGAACAGCCGCAGCTTGTCCCAGAGTGAATCGTCGAGCAGCAGGCGCAGGCGCAGATAGATCCCTTCCTGGTAAAACGATGGGCCTTGCGGCCGCCAGCCCGCGGATTTGTTGAAACCGATGGACAGCATCGACCCTTCGTTCACCACATATCCCAGTTCGACCCCCACGGCGCCGGTGGCATGGCCCTTGTTGTCCCAAAGGCGCATTCCGTTCAGGCCGATCCGAAAGCGGTCATCGGCAAAATCATAGGCCAGACCTGCCTGTATCAGCTGGGTCAGACTGGTGACGGTCCCGGAATTACCAAGGCTGATGCGCTCGGACTGACCGGCATATTTGGCGTTCAGCTCAAGATCCGGGCTGGTTTCATAGCTTGCGGCCAGCGACCATTCATGGCTTTCGGTTTTTTGGGCCTTTTCTTCGATGCGGCGCTCATACCAGGCCAGCACGGCAAGGCGCGGATTTTCCGCAGGGCGATAGGCCAGGCCCGCGCGGGTGCGATGGCGCATCTGGGCGGGGCCGTCGCCGCGGCCGTCAATCGCGTGGCGGCTGCGCAGCATGACCGTCAGATCGGGCGATACCTGCCCGGCAATGCCAAGGCTTGCGAAAGATGTGTTGCCGTTGGCTTCGAACGTCTGGTCGAAATCGGCCTCGGCAACCCAGGTTTCCTTATCCGAGGACCACTTCGCCCCGAGGTTCACGCTGGTCAGCCAGTCGTCGTCCCCCGATACCGGCTCGGAATGTTCAACACCGACCCCGAGCGAAAGCTGCTCGGTGATGGTCCAGTCGCCTTTGAACCCCTGAACGAAGCGGGACCGGGTCAACCCTTCGTCTTCCGCAGAAAACTGGGACCGGCCGGTCAGCCAGTCGGTGACCTGATAGTCCATGGCCAGCAGAAGATGGGTGGGGGTTTCGCGGCCTTCCTCACGCCCGATGGCGAATTCAGCTTCGGCGCGCAGGTTCCAGCCGGGGCGGAATGCATAGTCCATGCCGAACCGCAAATGGCCTTCGCCGGTGCCATAGACGGGCTGAACAACCTCGGCATCGAACACAAGGGCCCGATCCGTTTCGGGGGTCCAGGTTGCGCCCAGCAGGCCAAAGACACGGGTGGCATCGCCATCGGCCTTGAAATCGTGATCAACCCGGAGACCGACCCGCCCCGTGGCCTGATCGTTCAGGCGGCGTTCATATTCGATCTCGGCTTTTGCCGTTTGCGTCCCTGCAATCCGGTCGGCGATATAATCCGCCTCGACCGACAGTCCGCTTTCGTCGCCAAGATCGATGTCATAGTCCACCGACAGGCGGTCGGTGCCGGGCGCTGTGGACGACCCCGAAGGGTTGAACGCGTTGCCGGTATGAACCGCCTCGATCGACAGGCGCGCCGTGTCGCCGGCATGGACCAGAGAGATGCGCGCGGCAGACCCTTTTTCGCCAAAGCCATTCTCCGACTGTGCAGCCTCGGCTTCCAGCATGGTCTTCTCGCCGATGCGGGTTTGCAGATAGGCCGCGATAATGCGTTCGCGTTCGGCGGTCATGCGGTTCGCATCCGACCGGACAATCCTGACCCCGATCGCGGTGCGCTCGGTCGCCTGATAGCTCACCTCGCCACCGTACAGCCAGTGGCGCGCGCCGGTGTCGCCCTCCGTCTCATAGGTGAAACGGATGCTGACCGGGTTGCCGTCGGCATCGGCCTGGGCGACCGGGGCGTTGAACACGATCGTGTTGCGGAAGAAGTCGAGCACATAGTCGGTCAGCCGGCGCTGCGCCTGTTCCGAGATGATCTCGCCCGTATCACGATCGCGCACGAGGATATCGACGCGGTCGCTGCCTTCGCGATAGTTCGACAGATCCACATCATAGGGGCCGGAGATGCCCCGGCCGGGTAATTCGACAACCTGCTGGCGCTGGGCGGTATGGGCCGCGAAGACGCTGACACTGACCTTGTCATTCTGCCAATGGGCCTTTGCGCCGGTCGTCAGGCGGTTGTATCCACCAAGCTGGAAAGCGTCGGCTTCCGGTTCGATCGCGATGTCGCCATAGAGCACATAGGACTGACCCTTTTCGACCTTGATGAACAGCTTGGTTGAAGATTGCGCATCGAACCCGCGTTCCGAATTGTCGCCGTAAACCGGATAGTATTCATCGCCCCGGATATCGCGGAACAGCTGCGCGTCGGTGTCCCGGTCCGAGCTGTAGCGCAGGGTCAGAAGCGCATCGCCGCGAATGCGGCCCTTGAGGTACAGTTCGCCGCGCAGGCCCGAGGCGGTATCCTCGAACGGGCTGATCATGTCGCTGTCGATCAGGTCGCCCCGGCCGTTCAGGGCAACCGCGCCTTCGATGACGCCGACCAGAATCCGCTCTTCCAGATCGGGGGTGAACATGATGCTGGCCTCGGCCTTGCCGAAGGTGCTGCTGACCTCGATCAGATCCGTGCCGGAAACCTGGGGGGCAAGCAGCCCGAACGTCGCTTCGCCATTGTCGATGAAGGCCTGCACCCCGGCCCGTTCCGGGCGGATGTCGGTCACATCCCAGGTCGCATTGCGCGCCCGCAGGGTCACGGTGGCCGACGCCTCGACAGGGGTGCCTGCGGCATCAAGGATGCGCACCACCACGGGCACCACCGTTCCGGGCGAGGCGGGGGCGGTTTCAGGCGCCACGATCTCGATCCGCGCCGGATCGCCGGGGGCGACAAGGGTGATCTCCTGGCGTGCCCGTTCATTGCCGAACGGGTCCTTGCCGATCAGGGCCAGGGTATTTTTGCCCGCGCGCAGCTGAAGTGCCACGAATGTCAGGGCCTGCACGTTTCCGCCCGGCCAGGTCGATTTCTCGCCGATACGGGTGGCGGGAACCTCTTCGCCGTTCAGCATCAGCGCAAGTGTCAAATCCGCGGGTCCTTTTACCTGAACCGTCAGCGACCGGCGCGCTGTCTTGTCACCATTCGCAAGCCCGATGAACCCGGCATCCGGCGACAGGGTCTTTATGATGCCCTCAAGGCTTTGTGCCTCGGTGGCGGTCTGGCGCACCTTCTGTGCCAGGTCTGTGGCGGGGGCAGTGCCCGCCACCTGTTCCGCGCCGTAGATCTGGGTCGCGGTGGCAAGTCCGGCCTCGCTTCGGGCGCTGCGGGTCTCGGCGCGGCTGCCGTCGATGGGCAGATCGGTCAGCAGATCGCCACCGCCGGTGCCGCGTTCGGCAAAACGGTCGGCCCTGGCGGACACGGCGGCCAGCACCGCGGGCGTGCAGCCGGTCAGCGCAAACCGCTCGGCGCGCAATTCGCCGCGCTTCAGGTCAACCAGTCGCGTGCCGCCGCGCATCATGTCGCTGGTGCGGGTGGCCACCGGATACGCCCCTTCGGGCAGGGTCTTGGACATCAGGCTGAGCACATGAGAGACCGGCCGCAGACCGAAAAGGGAATATTTGCCGTCAATGTCGGTGACGACAAACAGCCCCTCCTGGGTCACGATCTTGACACCGGGAACGCCCGGCTCCTGCACACCGTCCCGCAGGCCGTTGCCGTTGCAATCCATGAAAACCGACCCGATGATCGTACCTTCGCGCGAAAAGACCCCGCCGCTGTTATCAAGCTTGACGAATGCGCTGGAAACGCCCGACACGCGGACCTCTCCGGTGCCGGCCTGACGCCCGCTGAGGACTGCGGAGTTGTAATTCCGCCCGTCCCGCGCCAGCGGCGTGTAGCGCAGAACATAGGTCAGCGTCCTGGTTTCAAGTGGCTTGATGTTGCCAAGGGCAAACACATGATCGCCGCCCGCATCCTTGACCGGATCCGGCCAGGGCTTGCCATCCAGCAGGACCGATCCGGCGATCAGTTCGGCGCCGAAAGGCGGGCGGTCCACGATTTCGGCGCCGACCAATGCCTGATCCATGTTGTTCTGCGCGGTAAGGCTGTAAACGACCGCCTCGCCGGTGCGAACCGTGCTTTTGTCGGCGGTTTTCTCCAGGGCAAGCGGCACGCCGTAATAGGGATCGACCGGAATATCGCTCAGATACACACCGCCGCCGTCATGCTGAAAGGGCAGGCCGAAAGCGGCCTCATCGTTGATCCTGCGGCCATAGCCGGGAAAGCTCAGCCGGATCGAGGCGAAGCTGAACGCGCGCGGCGGTTCCACTTCAAAACGGTATTCCCCCGCCGGAACCGCGCCGATCGAGAAATAGCCCCGGCGGTCGGATGTCGCGGTGGCGACAATCGTGCCGGCGCTGTTCACCAGATTGACGACCGCGTCGGTGACAGCCTCGTTCGTCACGCTGTTGAAGACGAAGTTGCCCGGGTTGACCGGCAAGCTTGCGGCGACGGTAAGACCGCCGCATTGGGCAACCGCATCCAGTTCATCCCCGTCGTCCGACGCCATCACGCCGTCATTGACCACAGGCGCACCCATTCTGGACAGCGGCAGCGGGCCGGTGGCAAAAATGCCGGTATTCGGCCCGGTTTCACGCGCGATCACGGTTTCTGCGTCGCCGGTCAACCGGCTGGATACGGTGATTTCGACGGCATCCGCCTGGCTGCTGACGTTGCAGGCCCCCGACGTCAGGCGCAGCACGGTGTCGCTGCCAAGCGCGCCGCTTTCGCCGTTGAAGGCAAGCGTGGCGGCGACGGCGGCCGTATAGCGCAGAACCACCTCGTTGGATGTAACCGTTTGCGTGCCCGTGGCAGAGGCAACAAATGTTTCGGCGGTATTGCGCACCGTGACGTCGCCAAGCGCTGCCGGCAACAGCACGGTGAAGCGCATGTCGGTGGACTTGCCCACGGGATAATCACCCTCCCAGAAGAACGCCACCGCATCCACCTGGCCCGGATCGGCCGGCGGGGTGCTGACAAAGCTTTGCGGCGCGTCGGCGCGCAGATGAAACAGTGCGTCAAGGCCACCGGCATATCCGGCAGACACGAAGCGGGTGTTCAGCGGCACCGCGTCATGGATCAGAACGCCGGTACGGGGCGTGCCGTCGATGCGGATGGTGTTGCCGTCGATCGCATCATACCCGGCAATCGCGGCCTCGGAATTGTTGCGCAGGCGCAGGGTATAGGTCAGCTCTTCGCCCTCGGCGGTGCTGCGGCGTGCGACGGATTTCTGAATCTCGAAACCACCTTCGGCGATGATGACCTGACCGCGTGCGGTGGTGTTTCCGGCAACTTCTGCGCCCGGCACAACGCTGACCGGAACAAGAGACAGTTCCGAGATCGCGACATCGCCGGGCGTCGCGGCGGGGGAGGTCGTGAAGCTGTAGATCAGATGCATCGACTGCCCGATGGCAAGCGCCTGGGACTGGCCCGGCAGGATTTCGGGTTCGCCGGCATCGGCAAGGCCATTCGCATTCTGATCCCAGATCGGGGCAGTGCCTTCGATCAGACCGGCCCCTTGCATCGTGTCCACGCGGATCTGCGTGTTCAGGTCGGTGTTTCCGGTATTGCTGATTTCAAAATAATGCTGATCAACCGCGCCGCGGGACAGTCTGAGATCGGAATACCCGGTTACTTCAATCGCGGGGGCCGCGGCGACAATGGCTTCGACCTGATTGGAATAGACCGTTTCCGTGACACCCAGCGCTTCGTTGAAAAAGGTCGTGATCGCCACGTTCACGATCTTCGTTCCAGAGGGTGCGGGCGCCGCAAAGGAGGCTGCGGCAAGGCACAGGGCGAAAACGCCGACGATCGAACCCAACCGTGCAAGTGCTTCCGCTAAAGCTTTGAAAGAAGTGAACATTTGTACTGACCTTTTGAAGCAAATGGCGTAGCTTTTCTGGTGGCTCCCCCCAATCTCTCGGGGGGAGCAGGCTTTCTTCTCGCTTGGAAGGGGTGGTGCGGGGGCTTACTCGTCGACCTTCACGGTAAACTCGAGCGTCGCGGTCGAACCGGGGTCCAGCACACCATGGGTGCTTTCGATCCGGGGTGCGGCGGCCGTGGTCACCGTGCTGGTGCCGGCGGGTTCCGCAGTCGCATCGCAGGCGGTGCCGCAGGTTTCGAGCGCGGTATAGGCCGGCACGACATCCTTGATCACCACAGCGTCGACAGGGGCGGTTCCGGTATTGCTGGCAACCACGCGGTAGCGGATGCACTGGCCGGGCTCGACATCCTGACGGTCCTTGCTGAAAGTTCCCGTCGCACCGGAGCAGAGCGGATCGATGGCCTGGGTCTTCACCAGCGTCACGTCACCCGAGACAATGACGATCCGGTCGGAAACCGCGTTGTTGGCGGTGTCGGCATCCGATTTGGTCGCCCCGTTCAGGCTGTCGCCCAGTTCCAGAGTGCCGACTTCCGACACACCGGGGGTGGAACCCGCCTGAACCCGGTAGATCAGGGTCATCGTGTCGCCCGCCGCCAGACCGGCAGTGGTGCCGCCGATGTTGTTGGTCAGGTCGTTGAAGTTGTCGACAATCGGATCGGATGCATCCAGCACGCCGTCACCATTCTGGTCCCAGTAGATGGCACCGCTGAAATCGGACAGACCACTTTCAAGGATCGCGCCTTCGGTGATGTCGATATTGCCGTCGTTGGTGATGGTATGGAGGATATCCACAACACCGCCCGGTGCAGCCTGAACCGTCTGGCTTGCAACGATGGACACATCGACGATCTCGTTGACGGTCACGGCGTTCACGATCCGGTCGCTTTGACCCGAAACCGGCGAGGTCACCTTGACATCAACCGCTTGCGTCAGCGGCAGTGCATCCGCGGGTGGGGTCACGACAACGGTGATATCCGCCGTGGACCCGCTGGGGATGGTGCCGGTGTTGGTTACCACGGTGCCATCGGCCAGCTGGAACTCGACGGTCCAGCCCGCAGGCAGCGCCTGATCCAGTGACAGGTTATAGCTGTCGGCGGTCGGGCCCAGGTTCTCGATCTTCATCGGGAAGCTGACGGCCTGGCCCGGATCGGTTGCAGTGGTCACCCAAGGATCGGCCCCGTTGGTCGGTGCGGCACCGTCACCTTCGGATCCGCCAACCCGGTTTTCCAGATCGACCGCAGCGGCCAGAACCGCACCGGCAAATTCAGCGGCAGAGGTGTTGGTCGCGCCGCCGCCCTCGGAGATGGCCGAAACGGTCGCGGTGAAGTTGGTCGTACCCGCCGCAGCCGGGGCTGCATCGGTGGGCAGGGTCGCCAGCAGGGTCACCTTGGTCGCGTCGCCCGCTGCCAGCGGACCAACGCTGCCAACGATCGGGGTTGCCCCATCCTCGGCCACGAAGCGGAAGGTGGTGCCGTCCGGGAAGTCGCCGTTCACAACGTCCAGCGTGTAGCTGTCGGTCTGGTTGGAGTCGTTGCCGACGACGAATTCGAACGCGATGGTGCCGCCCTGCGAAGCATCGCTGGTTTCGGTCACCACGTCGTCGCCCGCCGCGCCGTCATCGGTCAGCGACCGCACAACGGTGGTGTCGGACTGGGTGAAGGTGTCGTCGATCACATGCGCATACTGCGAGTCGACGGTCACCGACGCCGTGTTCGATGGCGGGTAGTTGCCGGTGTTGTCGGACTGGGTCGCGGTATTCTCGATCAGGCCAGCCTCGGCCAGGCTGCCGATCGTCACCTCGAAGGTCACCTTGCCGGTCCGGCCCGGATCGACGTTCGAGACGGTGAAGTCGATGGTGTTGGAGGCCGCGTTCACCTGATAGACGATGGTTTCGCCCGACCCGTTGGTGGCGTCGATCCCGGTGCCGTTGGTTTCATCCAGGCCACCGGCCACGGCGCGGTCCGACCACTGGGCCGACGCAACCGTGTAAGGCAGGCGCAGGTCGATCACATCCTCGACCGCATAGTTGGTGGATGCCGCAAGACCGGTGTTCGAATAGGTCAGCGTGATCTCGACCGTATCGCCCGCGTCGACGATGGCAGGGTTGCCGCCGCTTTTATCCACGACCATCGACTTGACCAGTTCCATGATCGCGCCCGACGACACGGTCAGGGTATCGGTGTTGGCCGAGGTCACGGCGCCGTCAAGCAGGCTGATGGCGGCAATCGCCAGGGTTTCGGCATCGCCGGCCGCCGCAGTGGAGGGCGCGGTGGCGTCGATGACAACCCCAAACCGCTCGCCAGCCGCCAGGGTCGGCGTTTCGGTGATCGGGGTTGCAGAATCCGCCACGCCGTCCATGTCGGCGTCGGGATAGAAGGTGACGCTGGTGAAATCGAAATCACCGGTCCCTTCCGCCGCCGACAGGGAAAACGCATCAGGGCCGTTGCCGTCGTTGGTGATGATATGCGGCAGGAACGCTTTTCCGCCTGGCGCGATTTCTTCGCTGTTATTCGAGGTCAGGGTAACCCCCGCGACCTGCTGAACGATGGTTTCGACCTTGTTCGAGGTCACCGTGATCGTATCGCCGACAGCATTGGTATAGGTCGCTACCGCCTAGTTGCCGATGACGGACCCCGCTTCGGGGGCCGCGGCAAGGGCTGCTGCGCCAGCCAACGACATGATCGCAAGCGCGCTGGTGGAGAGCAGGAAATTATGGTTATGTTTCACCGAATTGAACCTTCTGTTTTGTATTGAAAATTGACCAACCCGTCTGGACCGAGCGGGTTACGTCCGCTCAGTTGACGACCACCCGATAGGTGTTGAGGGCCGTCTCACCGCTCGGCAGAGCGGATTCCATGTTCCAGCGCACGGCTGCGATCGCTTCTGCGGGAACGGGTTCCTTGCGCGTTGTCCCATCTGCGTCGACAACGGTCCGAAAGGCGGGAAGGGTGGACCATTCCAGACCCGGAAGCTCGGGCTCCATTTCCGCCTGGACCTCAAAGACCGCCGGATGCGTGCTGGACTGCGAGCCAAGCGCGATGGTCACCCCCTCGGGGATGGGGGCTGCAATGGCGATGCCGCCAAGATCGATCTCGGCGTTATTGGAATGGGTCAGGACATACTGGATGATTTCGCCCGGACGCACCGTGGACCGGTCGATCAGCTGTTCCGTGCCGTCCTCGGATATCTCCACGATCTGGAAGGACACCTGGCTTTGAAGCTCCTGCGCCTGCGCCTGCGCGGCAATCACCGCCAGCGAAGCCGCGGACATGAAGGAGCAGAACTTCTGGAGTGTAAAACGTGACATTCGCTTTCCCTTTCGCGGTCAACTCTTTGAAACCGCACTGACAAAAATGAGGGCCAGCCTCCGCACTTTCGGAGACGACCGGCATAGGGATGTTCATGTCAGAACTGGCGGGAGCGACGGGGGGCGGAAAAGGATAGAACGACCACCTTTCGCGCAGGGGCTATCCTTATGGATATCCGGCGACCTACGCCTCTGGCGGAATTGGCTGTGCGGCTGCCGGTTTCACGGGCGGCAACGCAAGTTGTCTCACTCTCTGCGCGTATGGCAGAGGTTAGGATGTTCGATGGCGGGGGGCAGGGCGACAGGCCAGGGTACGCTTTGCAACTGCAAAACGAAACATGCGGCGCGGTTGTCAGAACGGGCGGCATCGGCGCAGGGGGTCAATCTGCGCGACGAAGAACCGGCAATGTGCCGATCTTCGGTATAGGTTGGTTTTTCTGGGGGGAGATGGTGGACCTGACTGTAGAAGAATCGAACCGCTTGTTCGAGATTCTACAGAATTGGGAAAGTCAGCTATCGCGCTTTGATCTAAACGATCTGAGGTGCGACAATGACAATATCGCGCCATAGATTCAATGAGTTAGCCAAGCCTACGCCTAAGAAGCGGGAAGCGCCGTTTTCGCTGCGTTTAACGTTCGAAGAAAAGGCTGCACTCAAGAAACTGGCCGGAGACAAGCCCCTTGGGGGCTATATTCGGGCAATTCTCAGGGATGCCATCCATCAGAGCAAAACGCTGCCAGAGGCAACGGATAATGAGGCTTTGGGCCGTGTTTTAGGCTCACTTGGCAAATCTCGCCTTTCCAACAACGTTAATCAACTCGCCAAAGCCGTGAATATAGGCGCGCTGCCTGTCACGCCAGAAACAGAGGCTGATCTCAAGCAGGCCTGCGCCGATATTGCTGCGATGCGCTCAGAGTTAATGCGCGCGTTGGGGAAAGGCGGTGGCCCATGATCCTGAAAGCTAAGGAGCGCGGCAATGCACCCCAACTTGCCAAGTATCTGATGTCCATGCGCGATAATGAGCATGTCGAGCTGCATGAGCTGCGCGGGTTTGTAAGCGATGATCTGCTGGAGGCCTTTCAAGAAGCCGAAGCCATCTCAAAAGGTACCAAATGCAAAAACCATCTATTTTCGATGAGCCTCAACCCGCCCGAAGGGCAAAACGTGGATCGGGAGGCTTTCGAGCAAGCCATCGATCAGATTGAGCGCAAACTTGATCTGGCCGATCATCCGCGCGCGCTTGTTTTCCATGAAAAAGAGGGCCGCCGTCATGCCCATGCCGTCTGGTCCCGAATTGATAGCGAAACCATGCGTGCCAAGAACATGGCATTCTACAAACAAAAACTGATGGACGTCTCGCGCGATCTGTATCTGGAACATGGCTGGGACGTGCCCAAAGGCATGATTGATCGGCCCTTGCGCAATCCACTCAACTATTCCCGCGCCGAGTGGCAACAGGCGCAGCGCGCCAAACAAGACCCGCGTTTGATCAAGGCCGCTTTTCAGGAGTGCTGGCGCGGTTCGGATAACATAGATGCCCTCAAGAACTCACTGGAAGAAAAAGGCTTCTTCCTAGCCAAGGGTGATCGTCGCGGCGTTGTTGCGGTGGATGTGCGCGGTGAAACCTATGCCCTGTCCCGCTGGGCAGGCGTGAAGGCTAAAGATGTCCGCCAGCGCATGCCCGATACAAAATCCTTGCCGTCCGTTGATGAGACGAAGGCGAACATTTCCTCTCGCATGACAGATCAGCTCAAAACCTATCTGCGGGATGTGGATGCAGGCTATCGCCGCCTATCTCCGGTTGCTGAATACAAACGCCAGCAAATGCAAGAGCGCCATGCGCAGGAACGAAAAGCGGAGACGCAGCGCATCGCGCAGCGCGAAGAGCGCGAGATGCAAATCCGCGCAAGCCGCTTGCCGAGTGGATTCACTGGCATCTGGAGCCGCGTCACAGGCAAGTTCTCAAAGCTCAGAGCGGAGAACGAAATGGAAGCGCTGCGCGCCTGGCAGCGCGACCGCGCCGAAAAAGACCGTCTTGTCTCGCGCCAACTTGATGAACGGCAGCGCCTGCAAAAAGCCATCCGCAAAATGCGGGACGAGCGCGCCCAAGAGGTTGCTCAAATCCGAAGCGAGATTGCGGCCTATGTCGCCATGAAACGCGGCGATGTGCCAAGCCTGAGCGCTCACCAGAAAGCGCAACAAGACCAAACCGGGAGCCGCGAACAGCAGCGCAAAGACGCGAGCCGGGAAGAACAGCGCCGCCAGGATCGCGGTTCTGACCGTGATCGAGGCCCTGGAATGTAAACCCTAAAGAAAGGAGATCGCTATGCGATATACATTGATGTTCAATCTGGATGAGGCCCATGCCCGTCAACTGGATGATCTAAAGCAGCACTTTCATCTGGCTGCGGAAGATACCGTACGGCTGGCAATTCGGCTCACTCATGCGCGGATGCAAAAGCCTGATGTGCTGGTGCCGGAATGTAAGCCGCACGGACCGTCACGAAATGATGGACCGTTCTAGTAGCCAGGAGGACAGTTTGCCGTTTGCAAATATCAGCTAGGCTATGTAAGTGGAATCATGCTAACATTTTGTAATTATTGTTATTTTTTACGATATGGAAATTTAATGAGTAAAAATGATAAGAGAGATTCAGCCGTTGGTGGAGCGGTTATCTCAGGCAGCAGTGCCTTAATCGGTTTGTCCATTATTTTCGGTTCAGCCGCGCTATCGCCTGTTGCGATGGTAGGAACAGCCTTTACCGTTGCTGCATGTGACCTGCCCCCCGATGGTCCCTCATTCATAACGAGAGTCTGCGGGTCTGGTTTTCATATTCCTCGGTTTCGGTTTGGGCAAGCGCGTCGGGCGCGGAGCCCTCAAATTGCTCAAGCGTCC
>NZ_JBPWNX010000010.1:0-108790 GCF_054954595.1 Actibacterium sp. D185-2 | reverse complement strand
GCTATGGACTTACAATAACGACCGCCCGAATATGGGCATCGGCGGCATCACACCCGCACAGAAACTGAAAATGGCCGCGTGAATTCTACGGCTGAACCCCGTTAAAAATGGGGGGATTACCGTAGTGGTAGCGCAGGGGCGACAGCGTGACCTCGGGCTCCCCCGGTTCGCCGTCGCGCAAGATCAGCAGGCCATCGCTTGGCACGCGCTCGGGCAGCACGTCGCCGCGCAGTGCGGTGGCAGGCAGCACCGACAGCCGCGCTTGCAGCGCAGTGAGGATGGCTTCGCGAGGGGTGGGCATTTTGGCTATCCTTGGAGCTTTTCCGGGTCAATGCGGCATCGGAAGCAGCGAACGGTCGGGTGAATGCTCATTAACCAATTGCTGGTAACTTGAATCTCGCGGTTCGTCGGGAGGTTCCATGCAGCACAATCTTCGGGAATTCCTCCGCCACGGCGGAAGCGGTCAGTTCGTCGTGACTACGCACAAAGGGACGGCGTACAGCTATCGCGCGTCCATTTCGATCAAGTCGCTATTTCCCGGTTATGCCGATCTCCGGGCCAATTTCTCGGACCAACTGGACAAGGTCGTCGCCGACAACACCCGGATGTTGCAGAGTGCGCTGACGCCACCAGACACCGTCCCTTGGGTGACGGAAGCCGACCTGCGAGATGTATCCGACGCGAAGGAAGAGGCTCTGCGCCAGTGGGATACGCGTCTGACGGCCATCTTCGAAGAATATCAGACCCACCCGCAGCGCCTTCTTCCGTTAAGGACAGGCATGGAAGAGCGCCTGCTTCGGGCGTTTGCGGGGCTGATCAACGAGCTTCGGCAGCAAGACCTCGGCATCGAGCGTTACATCTGGCGATCCCAGGACGATGCCAAGGTTCGCGCGAGCCACGCCGAATACGATGATCGCGTGTTCCGATGGGATACTCCTCCTGAGGGCGGACACCCCGGACAGGCGCACAACTGCCGCTGCTACGCCGAGCCAGTCGGTTTCGAGCCCGAAAGCAACGTCACGCTCATCGACTACGTTCCAACCGACGGCGGGTACCCGCTTCAGGATCTCTCGGAGCACGAAACCGAAGGTGGGCATACGATTGCCCTCCACGTCGGAAAGAGCGAAGAGTTCTTGCTGAGGGTCGTCAGGACCGATCAGGCCCCAGGGCTCTTCGTAAGCCAATTCCGCAGGCGTCACGGGTCTTTTCCCTCTGTTCAAGCTGCTCAGAGGCTCACGAATTCCAATCTTTCGCAGAATGCGCTAATCGTGAACGCAGTAGCCACGGGGCAAAGAAGACGAGCATTCATCACTAGCGCCTTCTCGTCAGCAACGGGAATCGAGGCCTATCGTACAGGCCCCAGTGCGTCCGCACCGGTGATTGTTAGGCCAACGTTTGGTGTCGGCACGGTGATCGAATACGCACCCGACATGCCGAACGGTTTCATAATCATCACCTCTTATCCAAGGAACGACTGACGTGAAACCTCCTCAAGCCTTCTACGATTTCACGCTGCAGTTCCACCAGGATTTGGACCTTGTCTATCCAGGCTGGGCATCGGAAGATCCCAATGCACGCTGGGGACTTTACGAAGACTTCCGGCAGGGATTTGGAGATCGAGCCGTGGAGGAGCTTGCTGCCTATTTCAGGCGCTTGCTCAACGACAAAAATGCCGACCTCGAATCCATTTGGTTCAAGGAGTCCAAGGCTGACTGGATCATTTCCGGCGAAGGTATTCGGCGGCTATTTGAGGATTTTCAGGCATGGGCGTCTTCTTTGAGATAGACGCGGCGGCAAATCACAATCTCCCCTCCACCCAATTTGAAACGATCAACCCCGGCACGCTGTCGAGCGCCCGCTCGGCGTCGCGGTCGAGATCGAGCCGCTTCGGCAGCTTCACCTGTGGCACCAGCAGGAAGATCGGCGCGGTGACCGACACGAAGGCGCAGGACGGTCGGGAGGACGGCTTCGTGGCGGCCGATCACCAGGTCAGCGCGGCAGTGCGGGAGATCCGCGTCACCACCGAAAACCCTGCCGGAAGTCTCTGATGACAAACAGACTTCGCGCCCATAGCCTGGCGCAATGTCGAATGGACCCTGGACAGATGAGGAGAACGATCTGATCGTCGCGGATTACTTCGCGATGCTGGCCGACGACATCTCCGCGCGCCGCTACAGCAGGGCCGAGCATCGCCGCGCGTTGCTGCCGCTGCTGAACGACCGGTCCGAGGGGGCCGTCGAGTTCAAGCACCAGAACATCAGCGCGGTGCTGAAGGGGCTCGGCGAGGACTGGATCCCTGGCTACAAGCCCGCGTTCAACTTCCAGATGACCTTGGTAGATGCCGTGGCGCGGTGGCTGGCGTTGAACCCCGCCTGGCTCGGGCGCCAGCCGGGTCTGCACCCCCCCTCTGGCCTACGCGAGGCGACGCCGATCTGGATCGGGCCACCGCCGACCCTGTCGAACCAGCCGCCTCCGCAGGAGCTGGAGCAGATGTTGCACATCGCCCGCAAGTTCGACGTGGCGGGCCGGGACGAGCGCAACCGCGCCCTTGGCCGCGCGGGAGAAGAGCGCGTGCTGGCGCATGAGCGCGCGGCCTTGCGGACGGCAGGACGGGACGATCTGGCGCGCAAGGTGCGCTGGGTGTCGGAGGAGGATGGCGACGGGGCGGGCTACGACATCGCGAGTTTCGCCCCGGACGGGCTACCCCGGCTGATCGAGGTTAAGACGACGAACGGATGGGAGCGCACCCCGTTCCACATCACCCGCAACGAGCTGGCCGTGGCCGAGGAGCGCCGGTCGGAATGGCACCTGTTCCGGCTCTGGAATTTCTCCCGCGAGCCGAAGGCGTTCCAACTGCACCCGCCACTGGACGCGCATGTCTCGCTGACCGCGACGACGTTTCAGGCGAGCTTTCACTGAGGTTCAGTCGAATACCCGCTCCGGCTGTTCGTGCCATGGCAGGGCCGCGACATCGGTCAGTTTCAACAGGGTCACGGCGGGCACCTCGCGCTTGTAGACCAGTCGCTTGAAGACACCCGGCGCGAGATAGGCGAGCCGCAGCTGTCGGCTGACATGGCGTTCGGCCAGCCCCACGGCTTTCGCCAGATCGGTGACCGTGTTGAATTCGCCAGCTTCCATGCGCCGCCGCCAGCCCCAAGCCCGGCCGATGGCGCGCAGGATATGCGGATCCTGCGTCCGGTCTTCGCTGGGCAGATAGGTGGCGGGCGGCATGATCTTCGGCCGCCCGTTCTGCTTGCGGACCTTGAGCGGCACGAAGATCTGGATGGACTTGTCGGGTTTCATCATTCCGCCGCCACCTTCTTTCGTGGCGCCATCATGTCGCGCATGACGCCCGAGACGCCGTCAGTCCGGACATCGATGACCAGCCCCTCGGACGTCACGGTCACCCGGCGCACCAGCAACTGCACGATCCGGGTCTGCTCCGCAGGGAACAGTTGGCCCCAGACATCCTCGAACGTCCGCAGCGCGGAGATCACGTCGGCCTCGTCGAAGGCGTGGCCCTCGCGCGCCAAGTGGGCGATGACCTGTGGAGGAGCGGGTTATCTGAACTCTACACTTGACCAGAAACCGTCAGGCCCGAAAACGCTGCAGAAGCAGCCGCAGACAGAATGCCGTCTCGGCAATAATCACAAACACATAGGCGGGGGCGAATGGCGCAGAGAAGTCAGGCGCGAAGAACCGCAGGCCGCTCCCGATAAGATAGACCAGCCCGGCGATTGCAAGCCCGGCGCCGAACGCCTTCGCAAAGCCGCCCGAGCGCCAGACGAGCAGGCCCATGATCAGGCTGTTCACGCCGAAGAACACGAGCCCGAGGTCGTAGCCGTGGGAGTGCAGGTCGAGGAACACCAGCGCGAGTGCCGGGGCGTCAGCAATGCCGTCGGTGCGGGTCAGCACCAGCCATGCGGTCAGCAAGGCTAAGAGGCTGGCTGCGATCAGCACCGTCTGGATCAGGCGGAACACCATCGCCGACAGCGCGAGGCCCGGCGCCATGGTGCTGAAGATCAGGTAGAGCAGGATCGCGAGGCCAGCATCGCAGAGCGCCATCAGGAGGTCGGCGGCGATGGCCAGGCGGAACTGGCCGGGGGCCGCGAGGATCGCGGCGGCAGTGGCGTCGGCATCGGCAAGGTCGATCAGCGGCGCCCGCAGGCCAAGCTCGGCGCCGAGACCGGTCAAGATGATGGCGAGGTAGAGCAGCCCGGCGAGGCGCGCCTTGCGCGCGAGATCCTGGGTCAAGGTCAGCGGAGTCATTCGGAAAGTCCTTTCTAGAATGGCGATCAGGCAGCCCTTGCCGGGCTCGGGAACGTGGGCAGAGTGGTAGTGCCGGCGGAGGGGCGGTTCGCCCGCTGTCCCGCCCAGACCGAACCGAGGACGATGACGGCACCGAGCCCCTGCAGCGGCGACAGGGACTGGCCCAGCACGACCCAGCCGAGGATCACGGCCGTCATGGGACTCATCATGCCGAGCATCGAGACCGCGCCGGGTTCGAGGCGGGCGACACCCCGGAACCAGAGCACATAGCTGGCCGCAGCTCCGATGAGGCCGAGCCAGATCAGCCCGGCGAGGTTCGTCGCCGTCAGGGGCGGCAGCGCGGGTTCCATGATCAAAGCCAGCGGCAGCAGGATCAGCCCGCCGGCAGTCAGCTGCCACGCGGTGAAGCTGAGGGCCGACACCGGCGGCTGCCATTTCCGGCTGAGGACCGTGCCCGCCGCCATGGATGCCGCGCCACCAAGCCCTGCGGCGATGCCCACGGGGTCCAGTGCGGCGTCGGGACCGATCAGCAGCAGGGCCACGCCCAGAACGCCCGTGACTGCTGCGGCGACCGCGCCCGCCCGGATCGGCGTGCCAAGCCAGCCACGCGCCATCAGGATCACCATCATTGCCTGCACCGATCCCAGCGTGGCCGCCACTCCGCCGGGAAGCCTGTAGGCGGCCACGAACAGCAGCGCCCAGAACAGCGCGAAGTTGAAACTACCGAGCAGGAAGACGCGCCCGAGCCAGGCACGGGGCGGCAGGCAGCGCGTGAGGGCGAGCAGCAGCAGCCCGGCCGGCAAGGCGCGCAGCGCCGCCATCGTGATCGGATAGCCCGCGGGCAGCGCCTCTGTCGTGACGAGGTAGGTGCTGCCCCAGACCGCCGGGGCGAGCGCGGTGAGAAGGATATCGGTGGTGCGTGACATGGCGTGTCCTGTTTTGGGAGGATGGGAGAAGGAGGGCGCGCATTGCGGGCCCGGCATTGGCGGGTCAGGCCGCGTCAGCCGCAGTCGTCATGCCTGACGACGTTGAAGCCCTCGTCCCGTGTTGGTGCTACGAAATGACTGGAAAACTGATGAAACTGCGCCTCTGTCACCGCGAACGGGTGGTCGCCCTGGCTGTTGCGGTCGCGCAGCCTTGTCAGGCAAACCTCGTCGGGAACGTCCAGCAGGTGAAGCTGATGCGCGGCAGTCGTCGTCTCGAGGATGCCGCGCATCCAGCCGCGCTGCGCGACGGTGTTTGCCGGAAAATCGAGGACGACCGAAACGCCCGCGTTCAGAACGGCGGCGACATGGAGCGCCATGATCTGCCGCAGCTTCGAGGAACACCGGACATAGTCGGGCAAGGAAACGAACTCGTCGGCGAAAAGCGCGTTCAGCCAGTCGTCCTCGGCGATCAGGATGGTCCCGGGCGCGCTGGCGAGGCTGGCCGCCAGGGTGGATTTTCCGGTGGCGATCTTTCCGCACAGCATGTGCAGGGTTGGCGAATGGTCTGGCATGATGGACCTCGGATGCTTCGGCTTACCAGAGCGGGTGGAAGGGCAAGCGCGGGCGGTCCGGCCAGGGATCGAGGCCGATGTCGCGCATCAGGTGAGGCGGCAGATCGCGCAGAACGCCGCGCGGGATGCGGTGGCGATGCCGGGCTGCAGTGCGGAGGAACGAGAGGGTCATGGCATTTCCTTTCAGGCGACAAGGCGGAGGGCGGCGCGCAGTTGCGCGGCCAGATCCTCGCGCGGTCCGTGGACGAGCCGGGCACCGGTGTCGCGGACGATGAGGGTCGGGATGGACCGGACCTGGAGGGCACGGGCGTGTTGCCGGTCGGTCTCGACGGCACGAAGGGTTTCCGGGTCTTCGAGAACATCGGCGAAGGCTGCAGCTTCGAAGCCCAGTTCCCGCGCGGCGTGAAGCACGACCTCGTAATCCGCGATGTTCCGCGCCTCCGTCAGATGCGCGCGCTGCAGGCGATCGAACATGTCCCAATGGGCGGCCTGTCCGCCAAGCCGTTCCGCCGCCTTGCATCCCAGCGCGGCGGTCAGCCCGTGGGGATAGTCGAAGGGCGCGGCCCGCATGGCGTCGATGTCGACGCGCTCCGGCCGGTCGCTGACCTGGCGGCAGACGGCCCAGTGCCCGAGGATGGTCTCGCGGGCGTCCTCGGGCGTGCCCCAGCGCGCGGCCATCTCGGCTGGGCTGGCCTGCAGGACGAAGGTGCGGTGTCGGATGTCGAGGTCGAACTCGGCGGCAAGCGCCCGCATCCGCGACGAGATGTTGAAGCACCAACAGCAGACGACATCGTGGAAGAAATCGATCGTGAGGGAGGTCATCACGCGGCCTCCTCGGCCATCTCGGCGCGGGCCAGCCGCGCGGCGATCCGCGCTACATATGCGCCCTGAAACTGCGCGCCGGCGAGGTCGGTCTCGGTGGGCGCGCGTGAGCCATCGGCCCCGGCGATGGTGCCCGCGCCATAGGGCGCGCCGCCGACGATGCCTTCGCCCGTCGTCTGACCGGCGAAGGTGTAGGGCATGCCCGCGATCAGCATGCCGAAATGCTGGAGCGGGATCTGGGTCGACAGCAGCGTCGCCTCGTGCCCGCCATGCTGCGAGCCGGTGGAGGCGAAGACGGCGGCGACCTTGCCCACCAGCGCGTTCCGCGCCCAGAGGCCACCGGCCTGATCGAGGAAGGATTTCATCTGCCCGGCCATCATGCCGAACAGCGTCGGCGTGCCGAAGATGATGGCGTCGTAGGCTTCCAGATCGGCCGGTGCCGCGACGGGCGTGTCATCCGCCACGAAGCCGGCCTTGTGCCGGATCTCCTCGGGGACGGTTTCGGGCACGCGACGCAGGTCGACATGGGTGCCGGGGACGCTACGGGCGCCCTCGGCCTCGGCCTGCGCAAGGGCGCGGACATGGCCATAGCTGGAATAATAAAGAACGAGAACGCGGGTCATGGGATCCTCTCGGGGCTTCGTGTTTTGATGCCTGAGAGGATCGGGGATTGGCCGGGCCGGAATAACCGGCCGGATGTCACTTCATTCTTTACGCCGGTTGAAGAATGTCAGGGCCGCAGCGCGGTACGCAGGTGGTCAAGGAAGGCCGTGACCTTCGCGTCCATCCCCAGCCGCGAGGCCGTCACGGCGAAGATCTCCGGCGCGGGAAGCTCCCAGTCTGGCAGGACTCGGACCAATAGGCCCCGCGCCTCGGCCTCGTTCGAGACGAAGTCCGGCAAGGTGCCGATGCCCTGACCCGCGATCAGGAGATCGCGCAGGACGAGGCTGTTGCCGACGCGAACCGGCGGGTCAAGGTCGACAACGGTGGAACCGGAAGGGCCGTTCAGGGTCCACGAGGAAAGATGGTCCGCGAGCAGGAATCCGATGACCCGGTGCCTGGCGATGTCCTGCGGGACAACCGGAACGCCCGCCCTTTCCAGATAGGCGGGTGCCGCGAAGATCCGCTGCCGCATCGTTCCAATCCTGCGCGCCACCAGCGCCGAGTCCGGCATGGCGGGCCGGATGCGGATCGAGACGTCGAACCCACCCTCGACCATGTCCACGACGCGATCGTCCATGGACAGCGTCAGATGCAGGTCCGGATAGGCATCAAGGAACGCGGGCAGGAGCGGCGCGATGACCGTTTGCCCGAAGGAACTGGAGGCGTTCACTTTCAGATGACCACGCACCGAACCGGCCCCGTCACGGATACGGGCCTCCACCTGGTTCACCGCGTCGAGAATGCCTGTCGTCTCGTCATAGTAGAGCTGCCCGGCATCGGTCAGCGACATGGAGCGCGTCGTGCGTGTGAGAAGCGTGGCCCCGAGGCTTTCCTCGAGCAGCTTGATCTCGCGGCTCAGAAGCGCGGGCGACACACCGAGATCCTCCGCCGCACGCGCGAAGCTGCCGCGTTCGACGATGCGGCGGAAGGCTTGCATGACGGAAAGCTTGTCCATCTCGGGCTCAACTCTGAAGGGTTGGACGGCGATCAGAAACTGAGTGCCACTTGCCGCCAATAGCACAAATTGACGATCGTTGCGAATGACTTGGGCGACAGCCTACTTCACTTGCTGAGGCAAGCAGAGAACTCTGACGATAAGAGAACTCTGACGATAATGGATCATGCACCCCCCCCCCGCGAAACCATCCTCGCCGCCCTGCACACGCGGCTCTCGGCGCTTCCCGCCACCGCGCTGCGGGGCGACGTGCTGCCCGAGCGCGTGCCGGCGGAAGGCCTGCTGATCATGCGCGACGGCGAGTCGGGGGAGCCGGAAGTGACCCTGTCGCCGCTACGCTACCACTACCAGCACCGGGCCGAGATTGAGGCGGTCGTGCAAGGCGCCGAGGCTATGCGCTGTGACCGCATATCGCTGATGCACGCGGGTAAGGTGCTTGTCTATGACACGCCGCAGCATCTTATCGACACCAAGGGCGCGGCGGATCTGGAAGAGGCGTTCATTAGCTATATCGAAGATGCCGTCGGCATATCCGAGGAAGGCGCGCCACCTGTTACAGGCACACTTGGAACGCAAACCGCCAGCCGCGAAGGCGCCGCGGCACAGCCCCCCGCCAAGCGTGCCCCACGGTTCAGCCCGACCCGACTGCTGGCCTATAGCTATAGCGAAAGCATGAGCGTGCTGCGCGACCCGGTGTGGCTGACCTTTGCCTTTGTCGGCAGCATGTTGTTGCTGCTGATCATGGCCTTCGGCATCACACAGGACGTGACCGATCTGTCCTTTGCCGCGCTGGATCTGGATCAGACCTCCGAAAGCCGCGCCTATTTGCGTAATTTTTCAGGCTCGCGCTACTTCATCGAAAAACCGGACATCAAAGACCTGGAGGATCTGGCCTGGCAACTGAAGGCAGGCGAGATTACATTGGCGATCGAAATCCCGCCGGGGTTTGGGCGGGATGTCACAAAAGGCAGCCAGCCAGAGATATCCGCCTGGATCGACGGCGCCAACACGATGCGGGCCGGAACAATCGAGGCCTATGTCGGTGGTGGTCACAACGCGTTCCTGACCGAATTGGCCCGCGGATCTGCCGCAGTGGCCGGCGGCGGGTCAGCCGCGTCGATCAAAACCCGCAACCTGTACAACCCGACATCCGAAAGCATTTACAGCATGGGTCCATCTGTTCCGGCGATGCTTTTGCTGCTGTTTCCCGCGATCCTTATGGCCGTGAGCGTGGCGCGTGAAAAAGAGATCGGGACGATCTCCAATTTCTACGTGACGCCCGCCAGTCGGATCGAATTTCTCGTGGGTAAGCAGTTGCCCTATATCGCCATCGGCATGGCCAACTATGTCATTCCGACCCTGCTGGTGGTGGTCGTCCTTCAGGTGCCATTCAAGGGCAGTGTTCTGGCGCTGACTTTGGGGGCATTTCTCTATGTCGTGGCGGCGACGTCCTATGGGCTTTTGATTTCCTCGATGACGAAAAGCTAGGTGGCCGCCGTCTTCGCCGCAGCGATTTTGTCCATGCTGCCAACGATGCAGTTTTCCGGCATCAGTCAGCCCGTATCGACCCTTGGCGAAGGTGCCCGCCTTATCGGATCGATGTGGTCCACGACTTATTACATGCATCTCAGTGTCGGGGCGATCACCAAGGGACTGTCGCTGCGCAACCTTTTACCCGACGTGCTGATGCCGACGATCTTCCCCCCGGTCTTTCTGGGTTTCGCCGTGATGTTTCTCAAGAAACAGGAAAAGTGATGATGCGTATGCTGGCGAATATCTTCTGGCTTTGCGGCAAGGAATTGCGCAGCGCGTTCAGCGATTGGATCATGGTCGCTTTTATCGTCTATTCCTTCACCTTCTCTATCTACACGCAGGCCGTCGGCACCAGCGAGACCGTCAACAACGCCTTGATCGCCTTTGTGGATGAGGATAACTCGGCACTGTCGTGTTCCATGCGCAACGCGCTTTACCCCCCTATTTCAAAACGCCCGAATTGCTGCCCGCCTCGGAGATGGACGATGCGATGGACGAGGATCGCTATATGTTCGTCGTGGTTGTCCCCCCTGATTTCGAAACCGACGTCCGGAACCGGCGCCAGCCCAGCCTGCAGCTCAATGTGGATGCGACCGCCGTCAACCAGGCAGGGCTGAGCGCCGGCTACATCAGCAATATCGTGCTGACAGAGGTCAATCGCTTCGCCCAGCGTTCGGATCCCGCCGCTGCAAGCCCGGTAACGCTGGCGCTACGGCGCGATTTCAATCCAAGCGGCACCCAAAGCTGGTTTCAGGCGATCAACGGCATTCTCAATCAGCTTTCGATGCTGACGATCATTCTGACGGGTGCCGCGCTCTTGCGCGAGCGCGAACATGGCACGATCGAGCATCTGCTGGTGATGCCGCTGACTTCTTTGCAGATCATTGTTGCCAAGGCGCTGGCCAACTGTCTGGTGATCCTGGTCGCATTCGCCTTTTCACTGGTGTTTGTGGTTCAGGGGGCCCTGGACATACCGATCACGGGGTCCGTCGGACTTTTGTTGCTGGGCACCACAATCTATCTGGCTGCGGCGGCTGCCATCGGGTTTTTTCTGGGGATCATCGCGCAGACCATGGCGCAGTTCGCGCTACTAATGATGATGACCATCATGCCGATGATGATGCTGTCCGGCGGCATGAGCCCGATCGAGAGCCAGCCCGAAATCATCCAGCCGCTGACATGGCTTCTGCCGTCCCGGCACTATATGGCCTTTGCTCAGGCGGTTGTCTTTCGCGGAGCAGGCATGCAAATCGTCTGGCCCGAGTTCCTGACCATGCTGGGGCTGGGCTCGGTGTTCTTTGCGTCGAGCCTGGTGATGTTCCGGCGGTCGACATCGGTGTCGAAATA
Source organism: Actibacterium sp. D185-2 (assembly GCF_054954595.1). Taxonomy (NCBI): domain Bacteria; kingdom Pseudomonadati; phylum Pseudomonadota; class Alphaproteobacteria; order Rhodobacterales; family Roseobacteraceae; genus Actibacterium; species Actibacterium sp. D185-2. The sequence continues at coordinate 97,703 of NZ_JBPWNX010000010.1, read as the reverse complement.
GCAGGGAAAGAAGGTCAAGTGGACATGTTCTGACCTGCCCCCTTCGATGCAGGGGTTTTCAGGCCTTTTCGTGCCCGTCGGACGTCCGCTTTCGGTCAGGTGTTGAACAGGAAGTGCAGCACGTCGCCGTCCTTGACGACATAGCCCTTGCCCTCGGCCCGCATCTTGCCTGCGTCCTTGGCGCCCTGTTCGCCGCCATGGGTGATGAAATCGTCATAGGCGATGGTTTCGGCCCGGATGAAACCGCGCTCGAAATCCCCGTGGATGACGCCGGCGGCCTGCGGCGCATGGGTGCCCTTGGGGATGGTCCAGGCGCGGGCCTCTTTCGGGCCGACGGTGAAATAGGTCTGCAGCTCCAGCAATTCGTGTCCGGCGCGGATCAGCCGGTCCAGCCCGGCCTCGCTCAGGCCCAGCTCTTCCAGAAACACCTCGGCCTCTTCGGGGTCGAGCTGGCTGATCTCTTCCTCGATCCGGGCGGAAATCACCACGCAGGCGGCGCCCTGTTCGGCGGCCATCGCGGCCACGGCCGCGGAATGGACGTTGCCGGTGGCGGCCTCGTCCTCGGCCACGTTGCAGACATACAGGATCGGCTTGGTGGTCAGCAGTTGCAGCATGTCCCAGGCCTTGCGGTCATCTTCGGCCACGTCGACGGTGCGGGCGGGCTTGCCGTCTTCCAGCACGGCCAGCGCGGCCTTCAACAGGCGCTCCTGCTGTGCTGCGTCCTTGTCACCGCCGCGCACCTTGCGCACGAGGCCCTGAAGCCGCTTTTCGATCGACTCCATATCGGCCAGCATCAGTTCGGTCTCGATGGTCTGGGCGTCCTCGACCGGATCGACCCGACCTTCGACATGGGTCACGTCGCCGTCTTCGAAACAGCGCAGCACATGGGCGATGGCGTCGCATTCGCGGATATTGGCCAGAAACTGGTTGCCCAGCCCTTCGCCCTTGCTGGCACCTTTGACCAGCCCGGCGATATCGACGAAGGTCATCCGCGTCGGGATGATCTGTTTTGAACCGGCAATCTTGGCCAGCTTGTCCAGCCTCGCGTCCGGCACGGCCACCTCGCCCACATTAGGCTCGATGGTGCAAAACGGGAAATTGGCGGCCTGCGCGGCAGCGGTCCGCGTCAGCGCGTTGAACAGCGTCGACTTGCCCACATTGGGCAATCCCACGATCCCGGTCTTGAAGCCCATGGCCCTCTCCTTGGCGTATGATCGCGCGCATGTAGGGGCGCGCGGGCCCCGAGGTCAAGCGGGGCATTGATTTTCCGCCCCCGATGCCGCAAACCGCCTGTGTTGCACAGAGAGGACGCTCATGACCCGCATCGACCGCAAATTCGCCGCCCTGAAGGCCGAAGGGAAGAAGGCGTTCGTCGCCTATGTGATGGCGGGCGACCCGGATTACGAGACTTCGCTTGAAATCATCAAGGGCCTGCCGGGCGCCGGGGTGGACGTGATCGAGATGGGGATGCCCTTTACCGATCCGATGGCCGACGGCCCGACGATCCAGTTGGCCGGCCAGCGCGCGCTGGCCGGCGGTCAGACACTGGAAAAGACGCTGGCGATGGCGCGCGAGTTCCGCAAGACCGACGACGAGACGCCGATCGTGATGATGGGCTATTACAACCCGATCTATAATCGTGGCGTGGCGAAATTTCTGGAAGACGCCAAGGCGGCCGGGATCGACGGGCTGATCGTGGTCGATCTGCCCCCCGAAGAGGATGTCGAGCTGTGCATCCCGGCCAATGCGGCGGGGATGAATTTCATCCGCCTGGCCACGCCCACCACCGATGACAAGCGTCTGCCCAAGGTGCTGCAGAATACCAGCGGCTTTGTCTATTACGTCTCGATCACCGGGATCACCGGCACCGCCGTCCCCCAGGCCGCCGACGTCGCCCCCGAGGTTGCCCGGATCAAGTCGCAGACCGATCTGCCGGTGATCGTGGGCTTCGGCATCAAGACGCCCGAGACCGCCGAAAGCATCGCCTCGATCGCCGATGGTGCGGTGGTCGGTTCGGCCATCGTCAAACTGGTCGAAGAGGCACGCCCGGTGGCCGAGATTCTGGCCTATGTGAAGGGGCTGGCCGACGGCGCGCACCGGGCCTGAGCACCGGCAGAAACGGGCAAGGGGCCACCGTGCCCCTTGAACCGGAACAAAAACAGATCAAATCTGAGGGGCCGCCAAAGGAATCGCCCCATGCCCTATGCCCATTCCGACAAGTCCGAACCGCTGTTGCACGCGCCCGCCCCGGATGTGAAGACCCGCCCCAAGCTGGAAGGCGGCAAGCGCTTCGTGTTGCAGACGGAATTCGAACCGGCGGGCGACCAGCCCACGGCGATTGCCGAGCTGTCGGAAGGCATAGATACGGGCGAGCATGATCAGGTGTTGCTGGGCGCCACCGGCACCGGCAAGACCTTCACCATGGCCAAGGTGATCGAACAAACCCAGCGCCCGGCCATCATCCTGGCCCCCAACAAGACGCTGGCGGCCCAGCTTTACGGCGAATTCAAAAGTTTCTTTCCCGACAACGCGGTGGAATATTTCGTCTCCTACTACGATTATTATCAGCCCGAAGCCTATGTCGCGCGCTCGGATACCTTCATCGAGAAGGAAAGCCAGATCAACGAACAGATCGACCGGATGCGCCACTCGGCCACCCGTGCGCTGCTGGAACGCGACGATGTGATCATCGTGGCCTCGGTGTCGTGCATCTATGGTATCGGCTCGGTCGAAACCTATGGCGCGATGACCCAGGATCTGATCGTCGGCAACGAATACGACCAACGCAAGGTGATGGCGGATCTGATCGCCCAGGCCTATCGCCGCAACGACACCGCGTTTCAGCGCGGCAGTTTCCGGGTGCGCGGCGACAGCCTCGAAATCTGGCCCGCTCACCTGGAGGATCGCGCCTGGAGGCTGTCCTTCTTCGGCGAAGAGCTGGAAGGCATCACCGAATTCGACCCGCTGACCGGCGAAAAGACCGATACGTTCGACCGCATCCGGGTCTATGCCAATTCGCATTACGTCACCCCCAAGCCGACGATGAAACAGGCGATCATCGGCATCAAGAAAGAGCTGCGCCAGCGGCTGGATCAACTGATGGCCGAGGGCAAGTTGCTGGAGGCGCAGCGGCTGGAACAGCGCTGCAATTTCGATCTGGAGATGCTGGAGGCCACCGGCGTCTGCTCGGGGATTGAAAACTATTCGCGCTATCTGACCGGCCGCGCCCCCGGCGAGCCGCCCCCCACGCTGTTCGAATTCATCCCCGACAACGCCATCGTCTTTGCCGATGAAAGCCATGTCTCGGTCCCGCAGATCGGGGGCATGTACAAGGGCGACTTCCGGCGCAAGATGACGTTGGCCGAACACGGGTTCCGCCTGCCGTCCTGCATGGACAACCGCCCGCTGAAGTTCGAGGAATGGGACGCCATGCGCCCGCAATCTGTGTTCGTCTCGGCCACGCCGGCGGCGTGGGAGTTGGAGCAGACCGGCGGCGTCTTCACCGAACAGGTGATCCGCCCCACCGGCCTGTTGGACCCGATAATTGAAATCCGCCCGGTCGAGACCCAGGTCGATGACGTGATGGACGAGATTCGCAAGGTGACGGCGCAGGGGTTCCGCACGCTGGTCACCACGCTGACCAAACGCATGGCCGAGGATCTGACCGAATACCTGCACGAACAGGGCATCAAGGTGCGCTACATGCATTCGGACATCGACACGATCGAACGGATCGAGATTCTGCGCGACCTGCGGCTGGGCGCGTTCGATGTGCTGATCGGCATCAACCTGCTGCGCGAGGGCCTGGATATCCCCGAATGCGGATTGGTGGCCATTCTGGACGCGGACAAGGAAGGCTTCCTGCGCTCTGAAACTTCGTTGATCCAGACGATCGGGCGGGCGGCGCGCAACGCCGAAGGCCGGGTGATCATGTATGCCGACCGGATCACCGGCAGCATGCAACGCGCGATGGACGAAACCGACCGCCGCCGCGAAAAGCAGATCGCCTATAACCTCGAACACGGAATCACCCCGGCGACGGTCAAGAAGAACGTCGAGGATATTCTGCAAGGTCTCTACAAGGGCGACGTGGATATGAACCGGGTGACGGCGATCATCGACAAGCCGCTGCACGGCGCCAACCTGGAGGCCCACCTGGACGGGCTGCGCGCCCAGATGCGCAAGGCGGCCGAGAACCTGGAATTCGAAGAGGCCGCAAGGCTGCGCGACGAGGTCAAGCGGCTGGAGGCGGTCGATCTGGCCATCTCCGACGATCCGCTGGCGCGACAATCGGCGGTCGAGGCCGCCAGCGCGGCTGCGGTCGGCGCGCGCGGCCGGTCTACGGCGGGGCGTCCGGGGCAGCGGGGGGGCGTGAAGAAGCGGAAATCTTAAGGGAAGCAAGGTCGTGACCCTCCTCGTAGGCGGGGTGCCGAGCCATCACACTTACGCCCCTCCACTTTCGCCAATCCATGCTATCCTTCCTCCCATGAAACTCAGCCAGCTTTCCGAACACCAGATCCGCAAGGCCCAGGCCGAAGGACAGCTCGACAACCTCAAGGGGGCGGGCAAGCCCCTGCCGCCGCCCGGTCATGGCGATTTCGCTGAAGAGGCCAGCTTTCGCATCATGGCCGAGGCCGGCGCGCTGTCCCAGGACGTGGAGCTGCGCAAGGCGCTCAAGGCGCAGGCGCAGAAACTGGCGCAAACCACCGATCCAGAAGACCGCAAACGCGAAATGGCGGTTTTTGCCGAGATCCAGCAAAAACTCGCCATTCAGGAAGAGGCGCGGCGCAAGTTCTACAGCACCCGCTAGGGCCGCCCCTTGCCTAAGGTGGGTGCCACCCTATCACGGTCTTCGCTGTATCCTTTCAGCCCCCCCCCCCGACCTACCGCACCACATGCACGGCACAAGGCGCATGGCGCACCACCCGCGCGGCGGTCGAACCCAGGAAATAATCCTGCAGACCGGGCCGGTGCGAGGCGATGACGATGCAATCGGCCTCATGTTCCTGTGCATATTCCACGATGGTGCGGCCCGCGTGGCCCGTCACCACATCTGCCGCCACGATGCCCGGCGCGCCGACCTCGGCCAGCAGTTCGGCCCGGACCATGGCGCGGGTCTCCTCGGCCTGGCCTTCGGGCAGGTATTGCGACACATAGGCCGGGATCGCTTCGACCACAGTCAGGGCGGTGATCCGCCCACCCTCGGCCAACAATGCGTGGGCGATGTTCAGCGCGGCGGCGGTGTTCGGGCTGTGATCCAGCGCGATGGGAACCAGGATGTGCTTGTACATGGATGTCCTCCTCTTGCCCGCGCAGGCTGGCATGGGAAACCCGTGGCCACCATGATGCAAATCAGAAAAACATCGCGCCTTGCGTCCGGTCAGCCGCCGGGCGTGACCACCGTCAGCCCCAGCATCTGCCAGCTTTGCATGCCGCCGCGGTAATAGAAGATCCGCTCGGGCGGATAGCCCGCCGCGATCATGCTGCGGACCGCCGAGGGCGACTGCCCACACCACGGCCCGTTGCAAAACAGCGCCACACGCCGCGCATCGCTACAGTCCCAGCCGTCGAAATCCGGCTCGCAGCCAAGTTCGGTCAGCCGGTCCACCACCTGAGTATAGGGCATGTGCAGGGCGCCGGGGATGGTGCCCCGGGCGTGCCAATCGGCGGTGCGGCTGTCCAGCACCAGAATCTCGGGGTCCTCCAGCATGTCCAGCAGTTCCAGCTCGCCGATGGTGGTGACGCCCTCGGCCGGACTCATCGGCTGAATGCAGAAGGGCGGGCAGGGGCGCGAGGTGCGGGCCCATTCGCCGCTGACCTCATGCGCGGTATCCTGCGCGCGCTGGATCGTCACCGGCCCTTCGGGTGTCTGTACCTCGACCGTGGGCCGGTCGCGGGCGATCATCACCTTCAGTTCGTCGGCCTGTACCGGCATGGCCAGCAGCATCAGCGCCGCGATACGCAACAGATGTCTCATCTTGTCCTCCCTGTCATGCCTGACATGATAGGGCAAAACCGCCCGGGGTCACCCATGCAAACGCAACGCCCGATCCGTCCCACCGATGACGAGGCACGCACCTTGGCCCGCGACCTGCTGCGCGGGGCGACCCATGGCGCGCTGGCGGTCACCGATCCCGATACCGGGGCGCCCTATGCCTCGCGCATCGCGCTGGGCCTGTCGCCGCAGGGCCGCCCGCTCAGCCTGATATCGGACCTGGCGCACCACACGCGCGCGCTGCGTGCCAATCCGGCCTGCGCGCTGCTGCTGGGCGAACCGGGCCCGAAGGGCGATCCGCTGATCCATCCGCGCCTGACCCTGATGGCACGGGCCCGATTTGTCCCGCGCGACAGTGACGCGCATTCCGTCCTGGCCGCGCATTACCTGCAAAGCCATCCCAAGGCGAAACTCTATATCGGCTTCGCGGATTTCGGGTTCGTTCTGTTCGATGTGACCGGGGCGCATCTGAACGGCGGGTTCGGCAAGGCGTTTCACCTGATCCCGGCCGATCTTTTCGACACATGAAACCCTTCCCGCGCGTGGGCGCGGGAAGGTGTGGCGCGGTTCAATCAGGTCGGATTGTCCATCCGCGCGGTCACCTGCACACGGCCCTTCACCGGATCGGGCCAGACCAGATGCACCTCGTTCTTGTCGGTGCCTTGTTCGACCTTGGCATAGGGGAAGGCCGACACGACCGCACCGCTGCCATCCTCGATCTTGCCCTCGGTGGTCATCGCCACAAGGTTGCGCGCCCGACCGCCAAAGGGCAGGGGGGCGCCAAACGGGCAGACCCAGGTCTTGGTGGCGCTGTTTTCGTCGAATTGCAGCATCACCGGATTCGCGATGAACTGATCGATCCCGTTGAACGTGTTGCCCTGCACGGTGATGTTGCGCGCCCGCCCATGGTCGAGATCGGCATAGGTGGTGTCGACGTAATCCACCCGGTCGATATTGCCGTTGATCGACTTGAACACATTGCCCGACAGGTTGAACCCGTGGATGAAGTGACCCGGCCCCACCGGCTTGATCACGAAAAACCGGAACCACGATCCCACATCGCCGCACATGAAGATATTGCCGCTGACCGTCAGCCCGCCGAAGGACAGCTCGTTGTTATGGGGTGGATCGTCGTCATGCTCGTTGGTCCATTCGACAAAGCAATTGTCGATATAGTTGGCGGTGATCGTGGTCTTCGCGTTGGTGGTGGTCAGGATGATTCCGGCCTGACGGATGCCGGTGGTTTCACTGTCGCCCTGGAAGCAGTGGTTGCCCAGAAAGATATGGCCGGTGCCGGCCCAGACCCCGAAATGGGCGAAGCGCACGATCCGGTTGTCGCGGATCTTGCTGTCGTTTGAATTGACGTTCATGCCGATCGTCACCCGGTCCTGCGCGCGCAGCGGTTGCTCGTTCGACAGGAACTGACAGCGGTCCACCAGCAGGCCCTGACAGCCGCCGCCGATCGAGGTCATCCCGCGATCCCTGGGCGCGGTGAAGAAACAGTCGCGCACATGAAAGATCAGCCCGTCGGGCGCCAGCATGATGCCGCTGGCCTCGCCCTGGCACTGCACATCCACATCGGCCAGCACGAACCGGCTGAGCGAGGCGAAGCCGCTGAAATCCAGCAGGTACTTGAACCGCGTGAACGTATAGGTCTGGGTGCCCGCCGCATCGAACAGGGGTTGGCTCAGCGTGATCGTTCCGGCACCCACATTGGTATCGCGGACATAAACCTCGCGGCCCACGCCCAGCCCCTCGATCAGCGCGCCGATGGCGATATTGGCCACATTCGTCACGCCGGTCAGCTTCAGCTTGTCCGAGGTGGCATAGCTGGCCTGCGACGTGACCACATCGGTGTCCCAATTGGCCGAGGGCAACGCGGTGATCTGGCCGTTTCGGATCACCCGGCGGGTGGAATAACTGTCCTTGCCGGCCAGCGCCTGCATGTCGATCGGCGCATCGACCTCGACCCGGCGGCCTTTCATGTCCAGGCTTTCGTGGTCGGAATAGTTGAACAGAACCGCGACCGCGCGCTTGAATCCCTCGCGCTCGTCACCGAAGGCGTCGATATAGGCGGGCAGGTCGAAATTCTTGGTCAGGGTCAGGCGGCGGTCGTCGGGCATGGTTACCGTGCCCTCGAACCTGACTTCGCTTTCGAATGTCATGTGTCCGCCCAAGTAATAGGTGCCGCCCGGCACCAGAACCCCGCGCCCGGCGGCGGCGGCGTCGGCGGCCTCGAACGCGGCGCGGTCATCGGTCACCCCGTCGCCCACCGCGCCGTAATCGCGCACATCGACCCAATCCATCATCTCGCGCAGGAAAACGCTGGTGACATCCTCGACCACCAGATCGTCGATCCGCACCACCCCGCCATTGGCGCCGGTCATGTCCAGGCCGACATGGGCATAGATCGGGGTCGTCCCCCAAGCCATGTCCACGCCGCCACGCTGGCCGCTGCCGATGATGGCGCTGATCGTCACGACCTGGCCATAGGCGGTCAGGGTGGTCGCCGGGCCGGTTTCGGTCAGGCCGGTCACATGGGTTTCGCTGCCGTCGCCGGCCCAGGCGGCGATGCGCAGATCGGGCAGGTTGCCGCTGATCGCCTTGACCCGCGCCGTCACCCGCAGATAGCACCCCGGCAGGATCGGCGTCTGGCCCATATAGCGCAGTTTCTGGATGCTGTCGGTCTTGGCCAGTTCCAGACAGCTGCCGAAATCCTGATCCGCCGACACCAGGGCCGCGTTCGAGGCGCCGTCATAGGTGGCCGATCCCGGGGTGCCGTCCTCGCTCGACCAGACCTCCAGCCCGGCCGCGAATTCCGGCGGCATCACGAGCAGCCCATCGGTAATTGCCTTGTTCATCCAAACCCCTTTCCATATGCGCACGCATTGCGCCCGGCGCATCGGGCAGCACAGATCGCCGGCTGCCGAAGCTCCGCTCAATTGTCAGTCACTGTCGTGAGAAGAAGTGCCCGGGGGCCGATCCGGCCCGGGTCAGATGCAAGCCCTAACAGCAAAGGGTTAAGGCCCGCTTAAGCGCGGCCATCGGACGCGGATTTTCGGTGGAATATCGGGCGCCTTGCGCTGCAATTCATGGCATTCATCCCTAAATATCCCTGTGGTGGGTCGCGACGCGACCCCGCAACCCCGGATGAGAGGGCAGGCAATGGCCTATGAATTCCGACGCAAGGACAAAAGCGTTCAACACGGTGTGCGCCGCATCGCGCTGGAGCAGATCGACAGCGCCCTGGCCGAGATCGACGATCCGCAGATGGACCCGGACGAAAAGATTCATCAGCTGCGCAAACATGCCAAGAAGCTGCGCGGCCTTGTGCGCCTCGTGCGGCCGGTCTTTCCCGGCTATGCGGTTGAAAACGCCGCCATCCGCGATGCCGCGCGTCAGCTTTCGGGCCAGCGCGATCTGGAGGGCCGGCTTGAAACCTTTGGCAAGTTGATGGCGGGCCGGGCGGGCGCGGATCGCTTTGCCCCGGTGCGCGCGTTTCTTAGTTCTGCCAAGGATCAGGTCAGCGCACAGGATCTACAGCCCGTCCGGGCCGAGCTGATCCGCGTCCGCGACCGGGCCGAAGGTTGGACGCTTGAGGCCAAGGGCTTTGGCGCGATGAAGGACGGGCTGACCCTGACCCGCAAGCGCGCGGCGCGGGCGATGGCGGATTTTGCGCAAGATTCCAGTGACACCAACGTGCATGAATGGCGCAAGCGGGTGAAATATAACTGGTATCACACCCGCCTTCTGGCCCCCACCCGGCCTGGTACGCTGCGGGACCGCGCCCGCGCCGCCCGCGATCTGAGCGAGTTGCTGGGCGATCACCACGATCTGTCGGTGTTGCGGGATTTCCTGCAAGGTCAGGACGCGCTGCCCGGCGATCCGGCGATGTGGAATGACTTCGACGCACTGATCGCCGAGCGGCAAAAGCTGCTTCAGGATCAGGCCCTCGCACTTGGCCAAGACCTGTATTCCGGCAAGGCCAAGACCCAGGTCAAGCGCCTGGGCCATTGGTGGGCGAAATGGAAGGGCGGAAAGGCGGACTAGGCTGCCAGTTCCCCCGCCAGCCCCTTTTCGATCAGGGCGACGGTTTCCGCGACGCCGTAAAGCGCGATGAACCCGCCAAAGCGCGGCCCCTGACTGGCGCCCAGAAGCACCTCGTACAGCGCCTTGAACCAGTCGCGCAGATTCTCGAACCCGTGTTCCTTGCCCACGGCGAAGACAAGGCTTTGCAGCTCTTCGCCGTCCAGGCCCCTGTCCCACGCTTTCAGCCGGGTCACCAGATCCTCCAGCGCCGTGCGCTCCTGTTCACTCGGCAGGCGGAAGGCGCGGGTCGGCGCCACGAAATCGCGGAAATAGCGCACCGCGAATTCCGCCGCCTGATCCAGATCGGGGTGGGTTTCGGCGCTGGCCTCGGGGGCATAGCGCTTGATAAAGCCCCACAGCCCATCCTTGTCGGTGGCCCCCGCGACCGAGGCCAAGTTCAGCAGCATCGCGAACGGCACCACCATGTGGCTTTGCGGCGGGGTGCCGCCGTGGATGTGCCATACCGGGTTGTTGATCTGCGCCTTGGCGTCCTGATCGGGATAGGCGCGCAACTGCTGGTGATATTCGTCCACCGCTTTCGGGATGACATCGAAATACATCCGCTTGGCGGTTTTCGGCTTGAGATACATGAAATAGCTCAGCGATTCCGGCGAGGCATAGGTAAGCCATTCGTCGATCGTCAGGCCATTGCCCTTGGATTTCGAAATCTTCTCGCCATTCTCGTCCAGGAACAGTTCATAGGTGAAATGCTCGGGCTTGCGGCCGCCCAGGATTTCACAGATCCGGTCATAGATCGGCGTGTTGGTGGAATGGTCCTTGCCGTACATCTCGAAATCGACATCCAGCGCCGCCCAGCGTGCGCCGAAATCGGGCTTCCACTGCAATTTCACCTGACCGCCGGTCACCGGCAGGGTCCACTCGCGCCCGTCCTCGTCGTCGAAGGTGATCGTGCCATCCTTGGCATTGACCTCTTTCATCGGGACATACATCACCCGCCCGGTTTCGGGATGGATCGGCAGGAAGATGGAATAGGTTTGCTGGCGCTCTTCGCGCAGGGATTTCAGCATCACCTCCATCAACGCATCATAGCGTTCCGCGGCGCGCAGCAGTACCTCGTCGAACAGGCCATCCTTGTAGAAATCGGTGGCCGAAATGAATTCATACTCAAAGCCGAACGTATCCAGGAACCGGCGCAGCATGGCGTTGTTGTGGTGGCCGAAGCTTTCGAACTCGCCGAACGGATCGGGGACCGAGGTCAGCGGGCGCTGCAGGTTCTCGCGCAGCATGTCCTGCTGCGGCACGTTGTCGGGCACCTTGCGCATGCCGTCCATATCGTCCGAAAAACAGATCAGCCGCGTCGGCATGTCGCTGATCGCTTCGAACGCGCGGCGGATCATCGTGGTACGCGCGACTTCGCCGAAGGTGCCGATATGCGGCAGGCCGGACGGGCCATAGCCGGTCTCGAACAGCACATACCCCTTTTCGGGGGGCGCCTTTTCATAGCGTTTGAGCAGCCGGCGTGCCTCTTCAAAGGGCCAGGCTTTGGAGGACATCGCGGCGTCACGCTGTTCGGACATGGGTCACACTACTTTCATCGCGGCCCCGCCCCATGCGTGACCGGCACCGCTACCTATTGTGCCACGGCACCCACGTCAATATTCTGCACCCCAAACATAAGGCACCCGAAGGAGGCCAAATTGACCCAATCCCCGATACCGCTGACCGCCCAGGACAGCCTGGTTGCGATCATGATCGCGGTTTCCGCCTCGGACGAAAAGCTGCCGACCTCGGAACTGGTCACGATTCAGCGGATCGTGAACCATTTTCCGGTCTTCGCCGATTACGACAATGACCGCACCAGCGTGATCGCCAGCACCGTTTTCGATCTGTTCGAGGAGGAGGACGGGTTGGACGCGCTGTTCGGTCTGGTGCGCGAGGCGCTGCCCGAAAAACTGTATGAAACCGCCTATGCCATGGCCTGCGACGTGGCCGCCGCCGACGGAAAGTTGATGGAAAGCGAGCTGCGTCTGCTGGAGGAAATCCGCTATGAGCTGGATATCGACCGTCTGGCCGGCGCGGCCATCGAACGCGGCGCCCGCGCGCGGCATATGACGCTGTAGGATTGCGGCCCGTTCCGGGCCATTTCCCTTGCCTCGCATCCTGCGGATGCTCAGGCGCCTCCGGCGGGAGTATTTTCGCCAAGAAGAAGGGGCAGGGGGTCACGCGCCGTAAAGCGTGGCCCAGCGGTCGATCAGCCGGCCCTGCAGAAGATGGGCGCGGCGGATCCAGGTACGGCCGCCTTCGGGGCGTTCGAACTGGTCGCGCGAGAGCGCGGCGCGCCGTTCCTCGTCGGCCATGAAGATGGTAAAGGCCAGTTCGGTGCCGTCCGCCGCCGTCACATAGCCGGTCAGGGCGCTGACGAAATTCAGGGTTCCGGTCTTGGCCCGGATTTTTGCCGGATGGCCCTTGACCGCTTTGCCCTGCGCATCGCGCATCGGGACATCCTTCATCAGCCCCTTCAGCGGTCCGCCCGGCCCGAACCGGACCAGCGCGCGGGTCATTTCGCTGGCCGAGATGCGTGAGCGCGGGCCCAGCCCCGAGTGATCCCGGAAATCCGCCGTGCCCCCGTTCAGTACCGTGGCGAGCCAGGTTTCCATCGCACCGGCCGAGGCGGACAGCGACGCCGGGTGCAGCCCGCGCGCCCGGGTTGCGGTCATGCCCACGGCCTCGGCCGTCAGGTTGGTGGAATATTTCAGCATGCCTTGCAGGATCGTCTGCAGTTCCGGGCTGTCATGCGTGGCCAGGGCGGTGCCCTGCGGCGCGGTGCTGGCCGGTTCGGCGCGGGGCAGGGCGATGCCGTGTGATCGGGCCAGGGTCTGGAATACCTCGGCCGTATAGGCGCCGGGGTTGCGCACCGGCAGCCAGCGGCTGCCATCCTTGCCCAACGCGCCGCTGGCCACGGTCCAGTTGTCCACGCCCTTGGTCTCGGAATAGGTATAAACCGGGATCTGGCGGTTCACCACGCGCATTCGTGCCACGTTGACCCGCGGCCGGTAACGCTGGGCCCGCGCGTCCATCGTCACGTCCCAGCCGGCCGTGCCGCGCCGCCATTCGAAATGCACCCGGTTGAAATTCAGATTCAGCCCGGAAATGGCCGGGTTATAGCCCACATGCTCGGGCTGCGCGGGGTCGATCGCGCGCAGTGCCGGCAAGGCGCCGTCGTAATAGCGGAACCGGCCGGCGACCTCGCGCACACCGGCGGCCTTCAGGCTGGCGGCCAGATCGCCCAGATCGTCAGTGGTGAGAACCGGATCGCCGCCGCCGACCAGCACCAGATCGCCCTGCACGCGCCCGCCCGTCACCGGCCCGGTCGCGACCGCCTGGGTGCGGAACCGGAAGCCCGGTCCCAGATGCTGCAATGCGTAAAGCGTGGTGATCGCCTTGGCAGTGCTGGCCGGGGGCAGCGGCAGCAGCGGGTTCAGCGCCTCGAGCACCTGACCGGTGTGTGCATCGGCCACCACGAAGCCGATCCTGCCGCTCAGTTGCGCCTGTGCGATCAGGCTGTCCGCGGACGGGGCGGCGGGTGTCTGGCCGATCGTGGGGCGTGGGCGGGGGCGCAGCGAATGGGCCAGCGGTTCGGCAAACGCGCCCTCGGCCACCCCGGCCAGAAGACCCGCCATCACGAAGCGGCGCGATACCCTGAAAGACCCATTGCTCATGGGGCGGAGTGAAGCAAATCGGCGCCGGTCAAACAAGCCTGTTCATCCCCGGCAGGGGGTATTGCCCTGCTATCTGCGCCAGTCGCCGCGCGCCCGGATCTCGGTCGATGAAATGTCGATCATCGGAATGTTCACAAAGCACCAGGCCGGGGCCCGGTGCCGCCCCAGGGTGACCGCCGCGCGCGCCGGGATCCGGTAGAAGGCATAGCGTTCGGCCGCTTTCGACATCCGCGCGCTCAGCCGCATTCCGGGCCGGGCGATCACGCCGATGGGTACGTTTTCCATGATCCAGTCCCAGCGGTCCCAGCGATGGAAGCTGGCCAGATTGTCGGCCCCCATCAGCCACATGAACCGCACACCGGGATAGAGCCGCTGCAACCCTTCCAGGGTCTCGGCGGTATAGCGGGTGCCGATCCGCGCCTCGATATCGGTGACGCTGACGCGCGGGTGGTTCATCAACGCCCGCGCCGCCGCCAGCCGCTTGTCCAGCGGTGCGGGGCCTTCGGCCTTCAGCGGATTGCCGGGCGACACCAGCCACCAGACCCGATCCAGCCCGAAGCGTTTCAGCGCCTCGCGCGTGATATGCGCATGCCCGGCATGGGGCGGGTCGAACGACCCCCCCAGCAGGCCCACGACCTGACCCGGTTTCGCAATCGGCAGACCTGCGCGCAGGATCACACATCCTCCGAGGATTGCGCCCACAGGTTTATGTGCTCTTCCGTGGCGTGGACGTCGATCTCGGCCAGTTCTTCGGGCGTGAAGTCCAGATTGGCCACTGCGCCGGCGCAATCGCTGACCTGTTCGGGTTTCGACGCCCCGATCAGCGCGGTGGTGATCCCGCCACCGCGCAGCACCCAGGCGATTGCCATCTGCGCCAGGGTCTGGCCACGCCGTGCGGCGATCGCGTCCAGTGCGCGAATGCTGGCCAGCGCGTGGTCGGTGATCACCGCGGGGTCCAGCGATTTGTGCTGCGCCGCGCGGCTGCCTTGGGGAATGCCGCCCAGGTATTTTTTCGTCAGCAACCCCTGCGCCAGCGGGGTGAACGCGATCGACCCGATCCCAAGCTCGGTCAGCGTGTCCTTCAGCCCGTCACGCTCGACCCAGCGGTTCAGCATGTTGTAGCTTGGCTGGTGGATCAGGCAGGGCGTGCCCAGATCGTTCAGGATCGCCACCGCCTGCCGGGTGCGTTCGGAGTTATACGAACTGATCCCGGCATACAGTGCCCGCCCCGATCGCACGATCTGATCCAGCGCGCCCATGGTTTCCTCCAGCGGGGTGTCGGGGTCGAACCGGTGCGAATAGAAGATATCGACGTAATCAAGGCCCATACGCTTCAGCGACTGGTCGCACGACGCGATCAGGTATTTCCGGCTGCCCCATTCGCCATAGGGACCCGGCCACATGCCATAGCCCGCCTTGGACGAGATGATCAGCTCATCGCGATAGCCCGCGAAATCGGTCTTCAGAATATCACCGAACGCCTCTTCGGCGCTGCCCGGCGGCGGGCCGTAATTGTTGGCCAGATCGAAATGGGTGATGCCATGGTCGAACGCCGTCTGGCAGATCGCCCGTTTGGTGTCATGCGGCGTGTCGCCGCCGAAATTGTGCCACAGCCCCAGTGATACGGCGGGCAGTTTCAGCCCCGACCGCCCGCATTTGCGATAGACCATCCGGTCATATCGGTTTTCCGCCGGATGATATGCCATGCCAAGCCTCCCCTCATGAACAGCCCCAAATGGCCCCCGTCACGCGGAATTGTCAAATGCCCTGCGCCGGGGGGGTGAAATCACCGGCCGGGATCGTGCGCTGCCCACATTGCCCTTGCCCGATGGAATCGCTATCTGTCCCCTCAATCCGCACATGACCTGAAGGGCAGCACCGCAATGGCATCCTACCAATACGTCTATCACATGGATGGCGTTTCCAAGACCTATCCCGGTGGCAAGAAATGCTTTGAGAATATCAAATTGAACTTCCTGCCCGGCGTGAAGATCGGCGTCGTCGGCGTCAACGGCTCGGGTAAATCCACCCTGCTGCGCATCATGGCCGGCATCGATAAGGATTTTCAGGGCGAGGCCTGGGCCGCCAAGGGCGCCAAGGTCGGCTATCTGGCGCAGGAACCCCAGCTCGACGATGCGCTGACAGTGCGCGAGAACGTGATGCAGGGCGTTGCGGAAAAACAGGCAATCCTCGACCGCTACAACGAATTGGCGATGAACTACTCCGACGAGACCGCCGACGAGATGGCCGAGCTTCAGGACGTGATCGACGCCCAGAACCTCTGGGATCTCGACAGCCAGCTCGATGTCGCGCTCGAGGCGCTGCGCTGTCCGCCGGACGATGCCAATGTCGCGACCCTCTCGGGCGGCGAGCGTCGCCGCGTCGCGCTGTGCAAACTGCTGCTCGAAGCGCCCGATATGCTGCTGCTTGACGAACCGACCAACCACCTGGACGCCGAAACCATCGCCTGGCTGCAAAAGCACCTGATCGAATACAAGGGCACCATCCTCTGCGTCACCCACGATCGCTATTTCCTCGACGACATCACCTCGTGGATCCTCGAACTCGAACGCGGCCGCGGTATTCCGTATGAGGGGAACTATTCCGCCTGGCTCGATCAAAAGGCCAAGCGGCTTGAGCAGGAAGCGCGCGAAGACAAGTCCAAGCAGAAGGTCCTGCAAAAGGAACTCGAATGGATCCGCGCCGGTGCCAAGGCCCGTCAGGCCAAGCAAAAGGCCCGTATCAACGCCTATGACAAGCTTGCCAGCGAGAGCGAGCGCGAGCGGATCGGTACCGCCCAGATCATCATCCCGAACGGCCCCCGCCTTGGCGGTAAGGTGATCGAGGTCGAGAACCTCAAGAAACACATGGGCGACAAGCTTCTGATCGAGGATCTTTCCTTCTCGATCCCGCCGGGCGGCATCGTCGGCGTGATCGGCCCGAACGGCGCCGGTAAATCGACGCTTTTCAAGATGATCACCGGCGACGAGCAGCCCGACGAGGGCACGATCAGCATCGGCGAGACGGTCAAACTTTCCTATGTCGACCAGTCCCGCGACGATCTCGACCCGGATCAGAACGTCTGGGAGGCGATCTCCGACAGTCTCGATATCGTCGTTCTCGGCGATGCAGAGGTGAACTCGCGCGCGTATTGCTCGGCCTTCAACTTCAAGGGGTCGGACCAGCAGAAAAAGGTCGGCCTTCTGTCGGGCGGCGAGCGCAACCGGGTGCACATGGCGCGCCTTCTGAAATCGGGCGGCAACGTGCTGCTTCTTGACGAACCGACCAACGATCTGGATGTCGAAACCCTGCAGGCGCTTGAGGCTGCGATCGAAGATTTCGCCGGCTGTGCGGTCATCATCTCGCACGACCGCTTCTTTCTTGACCGGCTGTGTACCCACATCCTGGCGTTCGAGGGCGAGGCCCATGTGGAATGGTTCGAAGGCAACTTCGAGGCTTACGAGGAAGACAAAATCCGCCGTCTGGGGCCGGATAGCGTGGAGCCGAAGCGGGTGAAATACAAGAAATTTACCCGCTAAGGGGCTTCTCACACACAGGTCCTTTTCGTTCAAAGGCCCGCGCATGCCCTACAGGGCGGGCGCGGGCCGCTTCACAGGTAAACTGGGCGGATGCGTCAGATCGGCAAACAGTTTTGGGAGACGCCGTATTCCGGCGCGCGCCAAATGGTCTGACATGTGCGGCGTGAGGATCCTCTGGTGATCGCGAGCGTACCAGCACTGCGCCAAGAAGCACCTTCACCGCTACGCAGCTGAGTTCGAGTTTCGTTACAACAACCGGATTGCGAACGGTGTTGATGATCGGTCGCGTGCGGTTCTGGCGCTGGTGAGCGGAAAAGGTAAGCGGTTGACGTATCGGAGGCCTGACGAAGTAATAGCTTAAGGCGATTCTTTTTGAGGCGATCTATTGTCAGTAGATGAAAACCAGCTTTCTGCCGTAGACGAATTTCTCTCCAACCCAGCCAAGGTGCTGGAGGACTACCAGCCGCATTGGACTTTTAATCCAGGCTACAGAGATTATCAGATCACGTGGACAATTCTTGAGGAAGACACTGGCCGCACTAGGGGCAGCCTGCGCTTTCGCGTCCCTGAGAGGCACTCACACTTTCCGTCGATAAGTTTGATTTTTCGTGGAAACAATGTCTCGCGCATTGACCGGGATGCAGAGGAAACATGTAAGGCAAACCCACCGTTCGCTCAGGAAGTTGGCCTCCCGCCACTTGTATGCGGGACACATGTCCACGCTTGGTCTGACAACAGATCATATGTCAGCAGAACAGGCGTTTGGGCGCTGCCGCTGAGGCGACCCATTGACGATCACATAGGTGGCATCAGTGACATGTTTTTCTGGTTTTGCGACCATATAAACGTTAGAATCCAGCCACATAACACGCCCATTGTCCTGCCGGACGAGGGGCTTTGGAGCCGACCATGTTAGACTGTAGTTTTGTAAATTCGAAGCTAGATCAATTCGCTACGTGTGAGCGAACAGAGGATGGCATCAAGGTAGCAACGCACTGCATGTATCCATCTTTTGACCAAGTTGAGGTCTTTGTCGTTGGTGTTGGCGATGGCTTCATTGTCCATGATGGCGGGGGGGCTGGTCGCATTGCGTGGATGCACGGCATCGACGCCCCTGCGTTCAATCGTAGTGTCGCTCAAATTGCTACGGCGTTCGGCTGTGAGTTCGTAAAGGTCAGGCAGCAAATTCGCGCGAGTGCTTCTTCTGAGGCGTGGCTTTGGTCAGCTGTTGTGTCGGTTGCCAACGCGTCTGCGGACGCTTCCAGAGCCGTCATATACCGCGCACGAAAAACACGCGAGTACGGGCTGATACAAAAGACGAAGGCCATTCTTGATCGTGCAAAATGGAAGCCAGAAACTAAACTTGAAGCGCAGTATCCAGGCAAAAGCGGGAAAACTCATACCTTTGATTTGGCTGTGGAATCGAACAACAAGACCGCGTTAATAGATGCCGTTGTATCTCACCCCAATTCGATTGCTGCAAAATACCTTGCCTTTTCTGACACGGAAACGCGCCCCGGGCTTTACAAATATGCCCTTTACGAAAACGACTTGACGCAAGAGGACAAGGCGCTGATCTCGAACGTGGCTGACCTTATCAACTTCAACGCAATTTCAGGGACAGATGGTAAATTCCTCCTCCAATAAAGCCCAACTCGACAAGTTCAAAGAAGCCGCTCACCAGCTAGAGACGGATGACGACGAAGCCCGATTTGAGGAACGGCTCAAGAAGCTGGTGAAGCAGAAGCCTGACGACAAGAAGGACGACTGAACTGCTCAGTCAGATCGTCTTGCAGTCGATTGCAGGCTGTTGATTTGTCAAATATACAATCGCCATTGAAAAAGCCCGCGACCGTGGGCACGAGCAAGCATCGAGACCGCACAGGCAGTCACGAATTCAGCGCCACGGTTGCGCCAATGGGATGGAGCCTGCCGCAAAGTGATTCTGATCCGGGTGGTGGGGGAAGTGGTGGAACGCAGAAAACGGAAAGCGGAATTCGCTTGCCTTTCAGCGTCTTAGGTTCTTGGATTTGGTGGAGCCAAGGGGAGTCGAACCCCTGACCTCTTGCATGCCATGCAAGCGCTCTCCCAACTGAGCTATGGCCCCGACCGTGCGGCAGGCGGTTCCGCCTGCCCGCGTGTCTCTATGGCAGCGTGCGGGGGAGATCAAGAGAAAAAATCCCCCGCAATCCGCTTAGCTGTCGTCGTCGTCCGCCGCGACATCCGCGATATCGTCAAGCGACACTTCGTCGTCATCGTCGTCTTCCAGAACATCGTCGCCCAGATCGACCTCGGTGTCGTCATCGTCCAGCACTTCGTCGCCGGTTTCCAGTTCGGCTTCGTCCGACGTCTTGTTCGTTGCGTCCGACTTGTCAGCGACCAGAGTACGACCTTTGCCCGAGGTCAGGCTGCTCAGCGAAATGCTGTGGCCGCAGGACGGGCACGTCATCGGATCGCGCCGCAGGTCATAGAAGCGGGTCGAACAGTTCGGGCAAACGCGCTTGACGCCCCATTCTTCTTTGGGCATGGATTTCCCCTTCATTCGGCGTTGTCATATCAGAGTCGCAGCCAACTGCCACAAGTCCCCGAGGGTGTCAAAGCCCTTTTCCACGCAGTGTGTCAAACCCGTGCTTTTGCGGCTGCACAGGGTTCCGCCCGTTGCTAGGCTGATTCCCATGAAAAAGCGCGAGCCAAATTCAGCGACCCTGCCCGGCGAGCCGCCGGTCGAGGTGGTATTGCGCCGTTCGGCCAGGGCGCGGCGTTATTCCCTGCGGGTGTCGCAGCTTGACGGGCGGGTGACGCTGACCCTGCCGCACCGCGCCCCGCTGAACGAGGGGCTGGCCTTTCTACATGACCGGGCGGCCTGGATTCGGGGCCATCTGACCGGGCGGCCCGACCCGGCCCGGGTGCAGATCGGTGGCACCTTGCCATTCGAAGGCGGGGCGCTGCCGATCCGCGCTGCGGCGGTGCGCGGTCCGCGCCTGCAGGATGGCGCGTTGCTGGTGCCCGACATCCCCGACAGGGTCGGAAAACGGGTCGAGGCATTCTTGAAACAGGCTGCGCGCGACCGGCTGGCCGCGGCCGCCGACGGCTATGCCGCGCGGCTGGGGCTGGGCTATGGCCGGTTGACCCTGCGCGACACCCGCTCGCGCTGGGGGTCGTGTTCATCGAACGGGGATCTGATGTTTTCCTGGCGGCTGATCATGGCCCCGCCAGAGGTTCTGGATTATGTCGCCGCGCATGAGGTCGCGCATCTGCGCGAGATGAACCATTCACAGGCCTTCTGGGATGTCGTGGCGGGGATATGCCCGGACTATACCGCCCACCGCACCTGGCTGCATCAAAACGGCGCTATGCTGCATCGGGTGCGCTTCGGCGATTGACGGCGCCCCCATTTGTGATCACATTCACCGCATGTTGCTTCAGAACAAACCGGCCGAGGCGGGCACCGCCGCCCACGAGCATGTCTACCGGACATTGCGCACCCGCATCATGCATGGCGAACTGACGCCGGGGGCTGCGCTGACCCTGCGTGGGGTCGGCAGGCAGTTCGGCGTGTCGATGACCCCGGTGCGCGAGGCCGTGCGCCGATTGGTGGCCGAGGGCGCGCTGACGCTGTCGTCGTCCGGGCGGGTGTCCACCCCCGAGTTGTCGAACGAACGGATCGAGGAGCTGGCCGCGCTGCGCGCCCTGCTGGAACCCGAACTGGCGGCCCGGGCCCTGCCGCGCGCCCATATGGCGCTGATCGAGCGGTTGCAGGCGATCAACGGCACGATCGCCGAGGTGGTCAGCCGCAAGGATGCGGTCGGCTATATCCGCGCCAACCTGGAATTTCACCGCACCCTCTATCTGCGCGCACAGGCGCCGGCGATGCTGGCGATGACGGAAACCGTCTGGCTGCAGCTTGGACCGACCATGCGGTCGCTCTATGGCCGCCTGGGCCGCACCGAGCCGCCCCAACACCACCGGATGATCCTGGCGGCGTTGCGCGCGGGCGACGAGCCCGCCCTGCGCCTGTCGGTACGCACCGACGTGACGCAGGGGTTGCGGATGCTGGCGGCCTAGCCCTGTGCCCGCAGCCCGCGCCCAGTGCCACGCATTGCCTTATTTCTGCTGAAAAATAGCCAAAGAAACAGGGATACCTGCCTTATCGTTCGTTAACAGACAAGGCCACGTCGAATGCTTGATCCTATTGCGGAATTCCTGTCGCTGTCTTTTGCGACCCTCAAAGCGCAGTTCTTCTTTGTATTGGCCTATCCGTTTTTGCCCGGCCAACGTATCTTCTGGCTGTATATGGTCGCTTCGATCCTTTTGGCGTTCTTTGTCTATCGGGTGACGGCCCGGCGCGATCCCACGCCGAAAACGTCCGCCGGGGGGTTCCTGCGGTTCCTGTTTCCAAAACATGTCTGGAGCCACCCGTCCGCCTGGCTGGATGTGAGATATTTCTTTTTCCATCAGGTGTTTGGAAAGATTGTTTACGTGGCGCTCCTCGTCGGGGCGATGAACTTCGTCTTTCGGCATGTCACCGGCGGGCCCAATCTGATCGACGCAAGCACCCAGGTACAAGGCGCGGGGATTGCGCATAGCCTCATATCCGCGGGGTATATGGTCGTTGTAATCGCCAGTGTGGATCTTGTCGCCTATGGCATCCACTATCTGCAGCATAAGCTACCGTTCTTGTGGGAGTTTCACAAAGTTCACCACAGTTCCGAGGTGATGCACCCCTTGTCCAATTACCGCGAACATCCGGTCGACAACATTTTCTATGCCCTGGGGACCGGATCGGCGTATGGGCTGTTCATGGGGGTGGCCAGTGTTCTGTTCGGTTATGTCCCCGATATGCCCGCGCTTCTGGGGGTGCCGCTGCTGATGTTCGCATTCAACATGCTTGGGTATAATCTGCGGCATTCGCATGTGTGGTTCCGCTGGCCGGGGCGCTGGTCGATGGTCGTTCCATCCCCTGCGCATCACCATATCCACCACAGCTGTCATCCCGATCATATCGACAAGAATTTTGCTTTCATGTTCCCAATCTGGGATGTTCTGTTCCGAACCTATCATCTGCCCGACACCAACAAGGATGTCCGGTTCGGGATTTCGAAAGACTATGTAACTGAATTCGAAAGCTGTGTGGGGCTTTACGTCGTTCCGGTCAGAAATGCCTATGCGCTGGCTTCCAGGCGGCTGAAGCGAAAGCTTCGGACGAAAAACAGCTAGGATCGGCGGGGCGCCGCGATGGCGGCGCGCCCGCAGAGGATATCAGGCGTGGATCGCGCCGTCGCCGCAGGCCAGCGCCGCTTCGCGCACCGCTTCTGAAAAGGTCGGGTGGGCGTGGCAGGTCAGCGCCAGATCCTGGGCCGAGGCGCCGAATTCCATCGCGACACAGACCTCGTGGATCAGATCGCCCGCCGACGGGCCGATGATGTGGCAGCCCAGAATGCGGTCGGTGTCCTTGTCGGCCAGCAGTTTCACGAAACCGTCGCCCTGGAACACCGCCTTGGCGCGGCCGTTGCCCATGAAGGAAAACTTGCCGACCTTATAGGCGCGGCCTTCGTCCTTGAGCTGTTCCTCGGTCTTGCCGACGCTGGCCACCTCGGGCGAGGTGTAGATCACGCCGGGGATCACGCCGTAATTCACATGCCCTGCCTTGCCGGCGATCACCTCGGCCACGGCCATGCCTTCATCCTCGGCCTTGTGGGCCAGCATCGGACCCTCGATGGCGTCACCGATGGCATAGACGCCTTCAACGCTGGTCGCCCAGTGGCCATCGGTCTTGATCTGACCGCGCGGCAGCATCTCGACCCCCAGCGGTTCCAGCCCCAGCCCGTCGGTAAAGGGTTTGCGCCCGGTGGCCACCAGAACCACGTCGGCATCAAGCTGATGCTCGCTGTTGTCCTTGCGCAGCTTGTAGTTGACCTTGGCCTTGGTTTTCATCGCCTCGACGCCCTGGACGGCGGCGCCCAGAATGAATTCAAGCCCCTGCTTCTTCAGCAGTTTCTGAAAGGCCCGGGCGACTTCGGCATCCATGCCTGGGGTGATTGCGTCCAGATATTCGACCACAGTCACCTCGGCGCCCAGACGGGCATAGACCGACCCCATTTCCAGCCCGATCACGCCGGCACCGATCACCACCAGCTTTTTCGGCACCTTGGGCAAGGCCAGCGCGCCGGTCGAGGTCACGACAACCTTCTCGTCGATCTCGACCCCGGGCAGCGAGGAGGACGCGGACCCGGTGGCGATGACGATGTTCTTGGCGGTGTGAACCTCGTCGCCGACCTTGACCTGACCGGCGGCGGGGATCGCGCCCCAGCCCTTCAGCCAGTCCACCTTGTTCTTTTTGAACAGGAACTCGATGCCCTTGGTGTTCTGCCCGATGACATCGTCCTTGTAGGCCAGCATCGCGGGCCAATCGACCGACGGGGATTTTCCCTTCAGCCCCATCGCGGCGAAATTATGCTCGGCCTCATGCAGCATATGGGATGCATGCAGCAGCGCTTTTGAGGGAATGCAGCCGACATTCAGGCAGGTACCGCCCAGGGTTTCGCGCCCTTCGACACAGGCGGTTTTCAGCCCCAGCTGGGCGCAGCGGATGGCGCAGACATAGCCACCGGGGCCACCGCCGATCACGATTACATCATAGTTTGCCATGGGTGTCTCCTGTGGTCGTGTGCCTGGGGGGATGGAGTTGCCAGCTTTTGCCGGTGTATCGCCATCTCACCCCGAAGAGTTTTTCGTCCGGGCTGGTGGATCAGAACAATGCCGACACGATCATCGCAATCGTGGCGATGAGGCCGATGGACCAGATCATCGAGCGCCAGGGCGCCAAGCCCAGTGCATAGGCGGGAACGTACAGAACGCGCGCACCCAGATAGACCCAGGCACAGCCGGCCGTAAACGGGGTGGCCTGGCCCCCCAGGGTGACCACGACCACTGCGAGCGTGAACAGGATCAGACCTTCGAAGTGATTGTCCATCGCGCGTTTCAGACGGCCGGGAACGCCCGTCAGTTCGATCGGCGTGTCGCGCGGCCCGAAGGCAAGCTTGGGGTCAACCTGACTGCGGCCGGAGCCCGAATAAATGAAAATTTGCAGTACCTGAAGCAGGCCGGCGAGAGCAAGGACAGTAAGTTCTGTGGTCATGGGACTTGGCTTTCAGTTACGGCGTGAACATAGGGTTTTGGCCCGCGTCTGTGGCGGTGCGGGCCAGCAGACTACAGGTCCATCAACAGGCGGCGCGGATCCTCCAGCGCTTCTTTCACCCGCACCAGGAAGGTCACGGCGCCCTTGCCGTCGACGATCCGGTGGTCATAGGACAGCGCCAGATACATCATCGGGCGGATCACGATCTCGCCGTTCACCACCACCGGGCGGTCCTGAATCTTGTGCATTCCCAGGATACCGGACTGCGGCGGGTTCAGGATCGGCGCGGACATCAACGAGCCATAGACGCCGCCGTTCGAGATGGTGAAGGTGCCACCCTGCATTTCGGCCATCGACAGCTTGCCGTCGCGGGCGCGCGCGCCCTTTTCGGCGATTGCCTTTTCGATTTCGGCAAAGGACATCGCATCGACGTCGCGGATCACCGGCACCACAAGGCCGGTGGGCGTGCCTGCGGCGATGCCCATGTGAACGAAGTTCTTGTAGACGATATCGGTGCCGTCGATTTCGGCGTTGACCTCGGGCACCTCTTTCAGCGCGTGGCAGCAGGCCTTGGTGAAGAAGGACATGAAGCCCAGGCGCACGCCGTGCTTCTTCTCGAACAGGTCCTTGTATTCCTTGCGCAGCGCCATGGTTGCCGACATGTCCACCTCGTTGAAGGTGGTCAGCATGGCGGCGGTGTTCTGACTGTCCTTCAGGCGCTTGGCGATGGTCTGGCGCAGGCGGGTCATCTTTACCCGTTCCTCGCGCGCCACGTCCTCGGCGGGGGCTGGCGCGCGCGGCGTTGTGGCCGGGGCCGGGGCTGCAACGGGCGCGATTGCGGCCTTCAGCACGTCCTCTTTCATGATCCGTCCGTCGCGGCCCGAGCCGGTGACCTGATCGGCGCTCAGGCCCTTTTCGGCCATCAGTTTCTTGGCGGCGGGGGCGTCTTCGACATCCTTGCCGCTGGCCGGGGCTGGGGCGGCTGCCGGGGCTTCGGTTTTGGCCGGGGCGGGTGCGGCGCTGGCGCCGGTGGTCAGCACGGCCAGTTTGCCCGACGCCTCGACCGTGGTGCCCTCGGGGGCCAGAATCTCGGTGATCGTGCCGGCGGCGGGCGAGGGTACCTCGACCGACACTTTGTCGGTTTCCAGCTCGCACAGCATCTCGTCCTGCGCGACGGTATCGCCGGCCTTTTTGAACCAGGTGGAAACCGTGGCCTCGGTCACGCTTTCGCCCAGGGTGGGCACCATGACGTCGATGGTTTCGCCGCCGGTTTCGGCAGGCGTTTGCGCCGGGGCGGCCGGGGCGGTTGTCGCGGCGGCGGCAGCGCCTTCGGCGATGGTGGCCAGCAGCGCGTCCACGCCGACGGTTTCGCCCTCGGCGGCGATGATTTCGCCCAATGTGCCGGCAACGGGCGAGGGAACCTCGACCGTCACCTTGTCGGTTTCCAGCTCGCAGAGCATTTCATCGACGGCGACGGCATCGCCCGGTTTCTTGAACCAGGTGGCGACGGTGGCTTCGGTAACGCTTTCGCCCAGGGTGGGCACGCGGACTTCTGTGGACATCTTGAATTACCCTTCGATGGTCAGCGCTTCGTTCACGAGCGCCTCTTGCTGTGCTTTGTGCTGGCTGGCGAGGCCCGTCGCGGGCGAGGCGGATGCGTTGCGGCCCACATAGCGCGGGCGCGAATGCGTGGCCTTGATCCGTGTGAGTACCCATTCCAGATTGGGTTCGACGAAGCTCCAGCCGCCCTGGTTCTTGGGTTCTTCCTGACACCAGACCATTTGCGCCTGCGGGAAGCGGCCCAGCTCTTTGGCCAGACTGATCGCCGGGAACGGATAGAACTGTTCCAGCCGCAGCAGATAGACATCGTCGATGCCGCGGGCGTCGCGTTCTTCCAGCAGGTCGTAATAGACCTTGCCGGACGAGATCACGACGCGCTTGATCTTGTCGTCGGCCACCAGCCTGGTATCGGATTTGCCCATCTCGGCATCATCCCACAGTACCCGGTGGAACGACGACCCCGAGGTGAATTCGGCCACTTCCGACACGGCCAGCTTGTGGCGCAACAGCGATTTCGGCGTCATCAGCACCAGCGGCTTGCGGAAGCTGCGGTGCAACTGGCGGCGCAGGATGTGGAAATAGTTGGCCGGGGTCGAGCAGTTGGCGACGATCCAGTTGTCTTCGGCCGAGTTCTGCAAGAACCGTTCCAGGCGCGCTGAACTATGTTCAGGTCCCTGGCCCTCGAACCCGTGCGGCAGCAGCATCACCAAACCCGACATCCGCAGCCATTTACGCTCGCCCGAACTGATGAACTGGTCGAACATGATCTGCGCGCCATTGGCGAAATCGCCGAACTGGGCTTCCCACATCACCAGCGCGTTCGGTTCGGCCAGCGAATAGCCATACTCGAACCCCAGTACGGCGTATTCCGACAGCATCGAGTCGATGACCTCGTAATGCGCCTGTCCGTCGCGGATCTGGTTCAGCGGGTAATAGCGTTCCTCGGTATCCTGATTGATGAAGGCCGAGTGGCGCTGCGAAAAGGTTCCGCGCGAACTGTCCTGCCCGGACAGACGCACCTGATAACCTTCGGTCAGCAACGAGCCGAAGGCCAGCGCCTCGGCCGTGGCCCAGTCGACGCCCTTGCCGGTGGCGAACATCTCTTTCTTGGTGTCCAGCAGCCGGCCGACGGTCTTGTGCAGGGCAAAGCCGTCGGGCACGCGGGTCAGGGCGGCGCCGACCTCTTGCAGGGTCTCTTCGGGAATCGCGGTTTCGCCGCGCTGATATTCCTCGCCCTCGCGGTTGAGGTGCGACCAGCGGCCATCCAGCCAGTCGGCCTTGTTCGGCTTGTAGTCCTTGCCGGCCTCGAACTCTTCATTCAGATGGGCCTGGAACGCAGCCTTCATATCCTCAATCTCGCCCTCGGGGATCAGGCCGTCCTTGACCAGCCGGTCGGTATACAGCTGCAGCGTGGTCTTCTGCTTCTTGATCTTCTTGTACATCACCGGGTTGGTGAACATCGGCTCGTCGCCTTCGTTGTGACCGAAGCGGCGATAGCAGAAGATGTCGATAACCACGTCCTTGTGGAATTTCTGGCGGAACTCGGTTGCCACCTTGGCGGCGTGGACCACGGCCTCGGGGTCATCACCATTGACGTGGAAGATCGGCGCCTCGACCACCAGCGCATTGTCGGTGGGATAGGGCGACGAGCGGCTGAAATGCGGCGCGGTGGTGAACCCGATCTGGTTGTTCACCACGATATGGATGGTGCCCCCGGTACGGTGCCCGACAAGGCCCGACAGGCCGAAACATTCGGCCACGACGCCCTGACCGGCAAAAGCTGCGTCGCCATGCAGCAGGACCGGGATCACCGTTTCGCGCTTGGGGTCGTTGAACTGGAACTGCTTGGCGCGGGCCTTGCCCAGCACCACCGGGTTCACGGCCTCAAGGTGGCTGGGGTTCGCGGTCAGCGACAGGTGCACCTTGTTGCTGTCGAATTCGCGGTCGCTTGACGCGCCAAGGTGATACTTCACATCGCCCGAACCATCGACATCTTCGGGCTTGAAGCTGCCGCCCTGGAATTCGTTGAAGATCGCGCGATAGGGCTTGGCCATCACGTTGGCCAGCACCGACAGGCGGCCGCGGTGCGGCATGCCGATGACGATCTCTTTGGCCCCCAGCGCGCCGCCGCGCTTGATGATCTGCTCCATCGCGGGGATCAGGCTTTCGCCGCCATCAAGGCCGAAGCGCTTGGTGCCCATGTATTTGACGTGCAGGAATTTCTCGAAGCCTTCGGCCTCGACCAGCTTGTTCAGGATGGCGCGGCGGCCTTCGCGGGTGAACTGGATTTCCTTGCCGAAACCCTCGATCCGCTCTTTCAGCCAACCGGCCTGCTCGGGGTCCGAGATATGCATGTATTGCAGCGCGAAAGTGCCACAATAGGTGCGCTTCACAATCTCGATGATCTGCCGCATCGAGGCATGCTGAAGCCCCAGCACGTTGTCGATGAAGATCGGGCGATCCATATCGGCATCGGTGAAGCCATAGGATTTCGGATCCAGCTCGGGGTGGGGGGTCTGTTCGTGCATCCCCAGCGGATCCAGATCGGCGACCAGATGGCCCCGGATGCGGTAGGCGCGGATGATCATCAGGGCGCGGATGCTGTCCAGCACGGCGCGCTTGATCTGCTCGTCCGATACCTCGATGCCTTTTTCGGCGGCCTTGGCCTTGATCTTCTTGCCGGCGTCGCGGGCTTCGGCCGGTGCGGCGGGCCACTGGCCGTCCAGCGCGGCGGTCAATTCGTCATTGGGAACCGGGGGCCAGTCCAGCCGTGCCCAGGACGGGCCGGCGGCCTCTTTCTTGACGTCCATCTCTTCGTCGCCGAGCGTGCGAAAGAACTGCTGCCACGATGCGTCGACCGCGTTGGGGTCGTTGGCATAACGGGCGTAAAGCTGTTCGATATATTCCGCGTTATGCCCCTGCAGGAACGAGGAGGCGTGGAAGACGTCGTTGGGGGACTGGTCGGTCATGGCTGCACCTGACTGTTAAAACCGCGCCCCACCCTGGGGGCGCGGTTGCTCTGTTTGTTTTACCCGATCGCTTTCAGCACGGCCTCGCCCAGATGGGCGGGGCTGTCGGCGACCACGATACCGGCCGATTTCATCGCTTCGATCTTGTCCTCGGCACCGCCCTTGCCACCGGCGACGATCGCACCGGCATGGCCCATGCGGCGGCCCGGAGGCGCGGTGCGCCCGGCGATGAAGCCCGCGGTCGGTTTCCAGCGGCCTTTTTTCTTTTCATCGGCCAGGAACTGCGCGGCTTCTTCTTCCGCAGAGCCGCCGATTTCACCGATCATGATGATCGACTGGGTTTCCGGGTCGGCCAGGAACATTTCCAGCACGTCGATATGCTCGGTCCCTTTGATCGGGTCGCCGCCGATGCCCACCGCAGTGGACTGGCCCAGACCGGAATCGGAGGTCTGTTTCACCGCCTCATAGGTCAGGGTGCCCGAACGCGATACGACGCCGACCGAGCCACGCTTGTGGATATGGCCGGGCATGATGCCGATCTTGCAGGCGTCGGGGGTGATGACGCCGGGGCAGTTCGGGCCGATCAGGATCGAGGAAGACCCTTCCAGCGCGCGCTTGACCTTCATCATGTCCAGCACCGGGATACCTTCGGTGATGCAGATGATCAGCGGAAGCTCGGCGTCGATCGCTTCCAGGATCGAATCCGCCGCGAAGGGGGGCGGCACATAGATGACGGACGCATTCGCGCCGGTCAGCGCCACCGCTTCGTGGCAGGAGTTGAACACCGGCAGATCCAGATGGGTCATGCCACCCTTGCCCGGCGTCACGCCGCCAACCATCTTGGTGCCGTAAGCGATGGCCTGTTCCGAATGGAAGGTGCCCTGCGAGCCGGTGAAGCCCTGACAGATGACTTTGGTGTTTTCGTCTACGAGAACTGCCATGTTCTTATCCCTTCACCGCTTTCACGATCTTCTCGGCGCCGTCCTTCAGGTCGTCCGCCGCGATCACGTTCAGGCCCGAGTTCTTGATGATGTCCTTGCCCAGCTCGACATTGGTGCCTTCAAGGCGCACAACCAGCGGAACCTGCAGGCCGACCTCTTTCACCGCGGCGATCACGCCTTCGGCGATGACGTCGCAGCGCATGATGCCGCCGAAGATGTTGACCAGAATGCCTTTGACGTTCGGGTCCGAGGTGATGATCTTGAACGCCTCGGTGACTTTTTCCTTGGTCGCGCCGCCGCCCACGTCAAGAAAGTTGGCGGGTTCCGCGCCATAAAGCTTGATGATGTCCATCGTGGCCATCGCCAGACCGGCACCGTTGACCATGCAGCCGATTTCGCCGTCCAGGGCGATATAGTTCAGGTCGTGCTTGGACGCGGCGAGTTCCTTGGGGTCCTCTTCCGTCTCATCCCGCAGGGCCGTGATGTCGGGGTGGCGGTACAGCGCGTTGCCGTCGAAGCTGACCTTCGCGTCGAGCACTTTCATGTCACCGCTGTCGGTAACGATCAGCGGGTTGATCTCCAGCATCTCCATGTCCTTCTCGGTGAAGGCTTTATAGAGAGCGCCCATCAGGGCGACGCATTGCTTGACCTGCTTGCCCTCAAGGCCCAGCGAGAACGCGATGCGGCGGCCGTGGAACGGCTGATAGCCGGTCGCGGGATCGACCGAGAAGCTCAGGATCTTTTCGGGGGTCGCCGCGGCGACCTCTTCGATGTCCATGCCGCCTTCGGTCGAGCAGACGAAAGAGATGCGGCTGGTCTGACGATCGACCAGCAGGGCGAGGTAGAGTTCGGTCTCGATGCCCGAGCCATCCTCGATATAGATACGGTTGACCTGCTTGCCGGCCGGGCCGGTCTGATGTGTCACCAGGGTGCGGCCCAGCATCTGCTTGGCCATGGTTTCGGCTTCTTCCACCGATTTGGCCAGACGCACGCCGCCCTTCTCACCGGCGTCGGCCTCTTTGAAGTGGCCCTTGCCGCGGCCGCCCGCGTGAATCTGGGCCTTGACCACCCAAAGCGGGCCATCCATTTCGCCCGCGGCGGTTTTTGCTTCGTCGGCTTTCAGAACGACGCGGCCATCAGAAACCGGTGCGCCGTAGTCACGAAGAAGAGCCTTCGCCTGATATTCATGAATGTTCATGAAGTGAGTCCCGTACTAGTGCGTTTCATTGGCCTAATGGCACGCTGCAACATACAAATAAACGGTTTTTCGCTGGTTGCGGGGATTTAAGCGGGATTTTGGAATTATGTGATCACGCTAATTGCGGGTGTGATCACAAAGGTTGCGGCCTGACGAATCGTTGTGCGGTTTTCGGCCATGTGGTTGCCAGTTGCAGTGATCCGTGGCATGGCGCGCCCCTTCATATGTTCCCGCGGCGGCGCTAACCTGTGTCCGGCCGACACCGATAAGGAGACTGTTCCGATGCCACTTGCCCGGGTTGGGTCCTTGCTGCTGTTCTATGCGCATGTCCCGAAAACGGGCGGATCCAGCGTGGAAGCCTATCTGCAGGCCAAGGGCCGGTTGGCCCTGCTGGACGAGGGGCTGAGCGACTGGAACAGATCGACCCCGCAGCACCTGCACCGCGCGGTGTATCAGCGTCTGGTGCCGCGGGAATTCTACGACCACGGCTTTGCCACGCTGCGTGACCCGCTGGCGCGGCTGATCAGCGAGTATCGGTACCGCAGCAAGACCTACAAACCGTTCAAGCAGTCGCTGCATCGCCTGATTGCCCCTGCCGGTGTGAAGCGGGCCGAAGCCACGCGCATCACCGTCGGGCGCGGCAAGATCGTGGCGGATTTCGACCGCTGGGTGCCACGCATTTTCAGGGCCTATGCGAAAGATCCCTATCTGCTTGACAATCACATCCGGCCGCAGGTGGAATTCGTCGCCCCGTCTCCCCGTCGCACCGGCTGTTCGTGCTCGAAGACGGGCTTGGGCCGGTTTACCGCTGGATCGATCAGGTCACCGGCACCGATCCCGTTCCGGCACCCGCGCATGAAAATGCCAGCCGCGATATGCCGGTGACGGTCAGCGACAGAACGCGCGACTTGGTGCGGGAATTCTACAGCGACGATTACGCGCTTCTGGCGACGCTCCGGGCCGGGCCGATCCCGCAAAACGACAAAGGGCCCGCGTGACGGGCCCTTTGCGATTGACGGGGGCGGGCTGGCTCAGGCCAGCGAGCCGTCGATGCCCTTGCACGCGGTGACAAGGCCTTTCACGGCCTCGACCGATTTGTCGAACATCGCCTGTTCGTCCTTGCTCAGCTTGATATCCACGATCTTTTCGATCCCGTTGGCGCCGATGACGGTGGGCACACCCACATACATGCCTTTCAGGCCGAACTCGCCGTCGCAATAGGCGGCGCAGGGCAGCAGGCGCTTCTGGTCTTTCAGATAGGCCTCGGCCATCTCGATCGCCGAGGTGGCCGGCGCATAGAAGGCGGAGCCGGTTTTCAGCAGGCCGACGATCTCGGCGCCGCCATCACGGGTGCGCTGGATGATCGCGTCCAGCTTGTCCTGCGTGGTCCAGCCCATTTCGACCAGATCGGGCAGCGGGATGCCGCCAACGGTGGAATAGCGCGCCAGCGGCACCATCGTGTCGCCGTGGCCGCCCAGAACGAAGGCGGTGACATCTTTCATCGAGACATCGAATTCAACCGACAGGAAGTGACGGAAGCGGGCGCTGTCCAGCACACCGGCCATGCCGACGACCTTGGCGTGGGGCAGGCCCGAGAATTCGCGCAGCGCCCAGACCATGGCGTCCAGCGGGTTGGTGATGCAGATCACGAAGGCGTCGGGGGCGTTCGCGGCGATGCCTTCGCCCACGGATTTCATGACCTTCAGGTTGATGCCCAGCAGATCGTCGCGGCTCATGCCCGGCTTGCGCGGAACACCGGCGGTCACGATGACAACATCGGCACCCGCGATATCGGCATAATCGGTGGTGCCCTTCATCGCGGCGTCGAACCCTTCGGAGGGGCCGGATTCGGCGATGTCGAGTGCTTTACCCTGCGGAACACCGTCCGCGATATCGAAGAGAACGACATCGCCGAGTTCTTTGATGGCTGCGAGATGGGCGAGCGTACCGCCGATTTGTCCGGAGCCGATAAGGGCGATCTTGGGTCTGGCCATGGATATTGTCCCTGATCTGGTTGAAATTGGGCGAATGCCTAGTCCTTCGTGGCGCTTCGCGCAAGGCCGCCGCGTTGCGGCATCCCCTGAAGGCTGCTTTTTCCGGTGTACTGCCGCAGGTTAAAGTGGGAAAAACGACCAGATTTTACGGGAGAAGCCATGCCACCCCTCGATCTGACGTTTTTTGCGCTGGCGATCCCGGCGGTGCTTTTTGCAGGGGTGTCCAAGGGCGGGTTCGGCTCGGGCGCGGCCTTTGCCGCGACGCCGATTCTGGCGCTGATCCTGCCGCCAGCGGCCGCCGTGGGCCTGATGCTGCCGCTGCTGATGTTGATGGATATCTCGACGCTGCGGCCCTATTGGCGCAAATGGCACTGGCCGGGCGCGAAGCGTCTTTTGCTGGGCGCGGTTCCCGGCGTGGCGCTGGGCGCGCTGCTGTTCCGGGCCGCGGATCCGGATCTGTTCCGGCTGCTGATCGGGGCAGTGGCGCTGGCGTTCGTGGGGTTCCGGCTGGCGGTGCGGTTGCGGCTGTTTCGCCATCGCGGGCGGCCGTTTCCGCCGGCGGGCGGCGTGGTGGCCGGCGTGGTGGCCGGGTTCACCAGTTTCATCAGCCATGCGGGCGGCCCGCCGGTGGCGGTGTACCTGCTGGCCGAAGGTTTGGGGAAAACCACCTTTCAGGCGACCACGGTTCTGGTGTTCTGGGCGATTAACCTGCTGAAATTCATACCCTATGCGAGCTTGGGCATCTTCACGCCCGCGACGTTGAAGGCCGATCTGTTGCTGGCGCCCTTCGCGTTTCTGGGGGCCTGGCTGGGGGTGAAGGCGCACCGCGTGGTGCCCGAACGCCTGTTCTTTGCGATCACCTATGTGATGCTGACGCTGACCGGCAGCAAGCTGATCTGGGACGCGCTGAGTTAGACCGGGCTGGGCTGGGCCGCAATCCGTTGCATGCATGTATCGTTGCATGCATGTATCCCTGTCGGACGCACGGTGGGTCATGCCGCCGGGCAGGGGATCGTGACCGTCGGGGTGCCGGTGCCGGCGACGAACCCGCCCGCCGCGATGCCGCGGCTTGGCCCCACGGGCCAACCTGTCGTGTCATAGCCGTTCGTCAGGTGGGCCAGCCCCCGGTCGCGCGGCGCGCAGTTGGCGGCGTACTGCGCCTGGGCACTGTTGCAGATCATCAGAAGGAAAAAGCCGGTGAGGGCCAGAAACTCTTTCATATCGCGCATCCTTTCGCCTGCGGTGCGCGGCCCCCGTCGCGCCCTGATACGTCAAGGGTGCGGGCAGGGTGACAATATCCGGTTAACGGCCGGGCAAAGGCATCATTCTGCGATGCGGCAGATCAGGGGTTGCCCGATGCTGCTGTAATGTGGTGATTTCCGCAACAAAATTTCGGGAGAAGAGAATCATGGAAATCCAAGCGCGCCCCTATCGGTCGGTCCTGTACATTCCCGGCTCGAAAGAGCGGGCACTGGACAAGGCCCGCGGTATGGCGGTGGACGCGATCATTTTCGATCTGGAAGACGCGGTCGCGGCCGAGGAAAAGCCCAATGCCCGCGCCCTGCTGGCCGAAACGCTGAAGGCTGGCGGCTATGGCCCGCGCGCCAGGATCGTGCGGATCAACGGGCTGGACAGCGACTGGGGCCGCGCCGATATCGCGGCTTTCGTGGGGGCCGATATCGACGCGATCCTGATCCCCAAGGTGGGTTCGGCGGCGGATGTGCAGGCGGTGGCCGATCTGATCCCCGATGTGGCCCTGTGGGCAATGATGGAAACCCCGCAAGGTATGCTGAACGCCGCCGAGATCGCCGCGCATCCGCGCATGGCGGGGTTCGTGATGGGCACAAACGATCTGGCGAAAGAGCTGAAATGCCGGTTCCGGGCCGACCGGATGCCGATGCTGGCCAGCCTGCAACTGTGCCTGCTGGCGGCGCGGGCCGAAGGGATCGTGGCGGTTGACGGCGTCTATAATGCGTTCAAGGACGACGCGGGGCTGACCGCCGAATGCGAACAGGGCCGCGACATGGGCTTTGACGGCAAGACGCTGATCCACCCGGCGCAGGTGGCCATCGCCAACACCGCGTTCGCCCCCACCGCAGAAGAGATCGACCTGGCCCGCCGTCAGATCGCGGCGTTCGCGGCCGCCGCGAAAGAGGGCGAGGGCGTGGCCGTCGTGGATGGCCGGATCGTTGAAAACCTGCATATTATGACCGCGAAGGAAACGCTGGCCAAGGCGGCCGCAATCGCAGAGTTGGAGAGCATATCATGATCTGGCTAATTCTCGGGGTGGCCCTGTGGTGGGCCGCGCATTTGTTCAAGCGCATAGCCCCCGGCGCGCGCGCGCAGCTTGGCGCCGAAAAGGGCAAGGGGGCCGTAGCACTGGCCCTTCTGGTCAGCGTGGTGCTGATGGTCATCGGTTACCGGATGGCGGATGGCGCGGTGTTCTGGGGGCCCAGCCCGGCGCTGACGGGGATCAACAACCTGCTGGTCCTTCTGGCCTTCTATCTGTTTGCTGCAAGCGGCATGAAAACGGGGATCACCCGCAAGATCCGCCACCCGCAGCTGACGGCGGTCAAGACCTGGGCGTTGGCGCATTTGCTGGTGAACGGCGATGTGCCGTCCTTCATCCTGTTCGGCGGCCTGCTGGCCTGGGGCGTGGTCGAAGTGATCGTGATCAACCGGGCCCAACCCGAATGGGTGCGGCCCGCGCCTGTCCCGCTGTCGAAAGAGATCATGGCGATCGTCGGCGCGGTGGTGGTGTTTGCGGCGGTCGCGCTGATCCATGCGTGGCTTGGCTACAACCCGTTCGGCTGACGCGATGAAAGCATATCGTTTGCTGACCGAGGAAGACACATCCGCCTTTTGTCACAAGGTGACGGAGGCGCTGGCAAAAGGCTGGACGCTGTATGGCGACCCGGCCTATGCCTTTGACGCGGCTACCGGCAAGATGCGCTGTGCGCAGGCGGTGGTGAAAGAGGTCGAGGGCACATATGCGCCCGACATGAAACTGGGGGCGCTTTAAATGGCAAAGACCAATCCGGGCCGTTTTTTCGAGGATTACAGTGTGGGGCAGGTCATCCGGCATGCCGTGCCGCGCACCGTGTCGGGGGGCGAGCGGGCGCTGTACCACGCGCTTTACCCGGCGCGCCATGCGCTTTACTCCTCCGACGAATTCGCGCGGGCTTGCGGTTTGCCGGCGGCGCCGATGGACGATCTGATCGCCTTTCACACCGTGTTCGGCAAGACCGTGCCGGACGTGTCGCTGAACGCGGTGGCCAATCTGGGCTATGCCGAGGGCCGGTTCCTGAAACCCGTCTGGCCCGGCGACACGCTGCGGTCCGAGAGCGAGGTGATCGGGCTCAAGCAGAACTCCAACGGCAAATCCGGCGTGGTCTATGTTCGCACACGCGGGTTGAACCAGCGGGGCGAGGTCGTGCTGAACTATGTGCGCTGGGTCATGGTGCGCAAAAATGATCTGGACGCGCCCGCGCCCGAAACCGTGATCCCCACACTGTCATCGGTGGTGGAGCCTGCCGATCTGACGATCCCCGAAGGGCTGGATTTCACCAATTACGACCTCACCCTGGCGGGCGAGCCGCACCGCTGGGGCGATTATGCGGTGGGCGAGGTGATCGACCACGTCGATGGCGTGACCATCGAAGAGGCCGAGCACATGATCGCCACCCGCCTGTGGCAGAACACCGCCAAGGTGCATTTCGACGCCACCAACCGCCCGGACGGGCAGCGGCTGATCTATGGCGGGCATGTGATTTCCATGGCGCGGGCGTTGTCGTTCAACGGGCTGGCCAATGCGCAGATGATCGTGGGCCTGAACGGCGGCGCCCACGCGAACCCCTGTTTCAGCGGCGACACCGTCAAGGCCTGGTCCGAGGTGCTGGACAAGGCCGACACGCCTGCGCCGGGTGTCGGCGCGATCCGGCTGCGGCTGGTGGCGGTCAAGGGCGGCGACCCGTTCGCGCTGAAAGGCGAGGATGGCAAGTATTTGCCCGATGTGTTGCTGGACCTCGATTTCTGGGCGTTGATGCCGCAATAAGTGGCGAATTATGTGATCACGCGCGGTGATTGTGTGATCACATTGCGCTTTTTTCTGCATCTGCGAGGAAAAAATCCCGGCTGTTAGCGTTCGCAAATAGTGACTCGGGTCGAAAAATTGTTATCAACGCCCTAAAGCAACGCGCCCTCTGCGCCAGCGAAAAGGATCCGAACATGCCCGATGCAAACCGCGGCGAACGGCCACTCTCTCCTTTCATGCTCGGACAATATTACCGGGCACAGCTGACTTCCATGACCTCGATCGTCCACCGTCTGACCGGCATCGCGATGCTTGGGTCCGCGTTCCTGATCGTGTGGTGGTTCCTGGCCGCGGCGACCTCGGCGGAGTATTTCGACACGGTCAATTGGCTGATCACCTCCTGGGTCGGGGATGTGGTGATGTTCGCGTCGCTCTGGGCGGTTTGCTATCACCTGCTGGGCGGTCTGAAGCACCTTTACTGGGACAGCGGTCGCGGGCTTGAGATGAAGACCGCAGAGATGCTTGGCAAGGGCGTGATCGTCGGATCGGTGATCCTGTCGGTCATCGCCGCAATTATAATCTGAGGGATCGGGCATATGGCATTTCTGACGGATCGCAAACGCGCGGTGGGGATGGGGGCGGCCAAGCAGGGCCCGCATCACATGTGGACGATGCAGATCACCGCGATGGCGATGGCGGTTCTGGTCCCGCTGTTCGTGTTCACCTTCGGCCCGATGCTGGGAAAATCCCATGACGAGGTCGTGGCCTATTTCGGTCAGCCGTTCCCGGCGATCGTGGCGATACTGACGATGGTCGTGGGCTTTTACCACTTCCGCAACGGTATTCAGGTCGTGATCGAGGATTACGTCGGCGGCGCGGCCCGCAAGACCCTGATCATGGTAATGACATGCGTCAGCTATGCGCTGATGGCGATCGGCGTGTTCGCCATCGCGAAGATCGCGCTTTAAGGAGCAACCCAGATGGCAGCTTACGAATACGAGACCCACAACTATGATGTGGTTGTGGTGGGTGCCGGTGGCTCTGGCCTGCGCGCAACGCTGGGTATGGCCGAACAGGGCCTGCGCACCGCCTGCGTCACCAAGGTTTTCCCGACCCGGTCGCATACGGTTGCGGCGCAGGGCGGCATTGCCGCCAGCCTGGGCAATATGGGCCCGGACAGCTGGCAGTGGCACATGTACGACACCGTCAAGGGATCGGACTGGCTGGGCGATACCGACGCGATGGAATACCTGGCGCGCGAGGCGCCCAAGGCGGTCTATGAGCTGGAACATTACGGCGTGCCGTTTTCGCGCACCGAAGAGGGCAAGATCTATCAGCGCCCGTTCGGTGGTCACACCACCGAATTCGGCGAAGGCCCCCCGGTGCAACGCACCTGTGCGGCGGCCGATCGCACCGGCCACGCCATTCTGCACACGCTTTACGGCCAGTCGCTGAAGAACAACGCCGAGTTCTATATCGAATATTTCGCCATCGACCTGATCATGTCCGACGATGGCGTGTGTCAGGGCGTCGTGTGCTGGAAGCTGGACGACGGCACGATCCATGTGTTCAACGCCAAGATGGTCGTGCTGGCCACCGGCGGCTATGGCCGCGCCTATTTCAGCGCCACCTCGGCCCATACCTGCACCGGCGACGGCGGCGGGATGGCCGCGCGGGCCGGTCTGCCGCTGCAGGACATGGAATTCGTGCAGTTCCACCCGACCGGCATCTACGGTTCGGGGTGTCTGATCACCGAAGGCGCGCGGGGCGAAGGCGGTTATCTGACCAACTCCGAAGGCGAGCGGTTCATGGAACGCTATGCGCCGACCTACAAGGATCTGGCGTCGCGCGATGTGGTCAGTCGCTGCATCACCATCGAAATCCGCGAAGGCCGCGGTGTGGGGCCCGAAAAGGACCACATGTTCCTGCACCTTGACCACCTGCCGCCCGCAGCGCTGGCCGAACGCCTGCCGGGCATTTCGGAAAGCGCCAGGATTTTCGCCGGTGTGGATGTGACCAAGGAACCGATCCCGATCCTGCCGACCGTGCATTACAACATGGGCGGCATCCCCACCAACTATTGGGGCGAGGTGCTGAACCCGACCGCCGACAACCCCGATGCGATCGCGCCGGGCCTGATGGCCGTGGGCGAGGCGGGCTGCGCTTCGGTGCACGGGGCCAACCGTCTTGGCTCGAACTCGCTGATCGACCTTGTGGTGTTCGGTCGTGCCGCCGCGATCCGCGCCGCCAAGGTCGTCGACCCCGAGGCAGAGAACCCCGAACTGAACCAGGCCTCGATCGACAAGGCGCTGGACCGCTTCGACACCCTGCGCAACGCCAATGGCACCATCCCGACCGCCGAGTTGCGGCTTGAGATGCAAAAGACGATGCAGGCCGACGCCGCCGTGTTCCGCACCGACAAGACCCTGGCCGAAGGGGTCGAGAAAATGGGCGCGGTCGCCGCCAAGATGGCCGATATCCAGATCACCGACCGCAGCATGGTCTGGAACAGCGATCTGATGGAAGGGTTGGAGCTGACCAACCTGATGCCCAACGCGCTGGCCACGATCACCGGCGCCGAGGCGCGCAAGGAAAGCCGCGGCGCCCACGCCCACGAGGATTACCCGGATCGCGACGATGTGAACTGGCGCAAGCACACGCTGGCCCATGTCGACGGCACGCAGGTGACGCTTGACTATCGCCCGGTGCATCTTGATCCGCTGTCCACGGCCGAAGAGGGTGGCATTGATCTGAAGAAAATCGCGCCCAAGGCGCGGGTGTACTGAGGTGCGCGCCGCATTTGCCTTGGCGGCGGCGGTCGCCCTGCCCGGGTGCCTGACAACCGGGGACGTCGCCCAGGCCGGCAGCAGGTCTGCGGCCAAGGCCGTGGTCAATACCGTCGTGGCCGACACTATCCCCGGCGCGAATGTCGAGGCCTATACCGACTGCATTCTGGACCACGCCTCGACCAGCCAGATCCTCGATCTGGCCGGTGCAGCGGTGACCGGGGTGGACGAAGCAACGGTTGATGTCGTGCTGGACATCGCCGCCAAGCCTGGCACGATTAAATGCATTGCGGAAGACGGGCTTGCCCCGCTTCTCGGATAGGAGGGAACCATGGTTCAATTCACGCTCCCCAAAAACTCCAAGATCAAGACCGGAAAGACCTGGCCCAAGCCCGAGGGCGCGACCAATGTCCGCAAGTTTCAGATCTATCGCTGGAACCCCGATGACGGCAAGAACCCGCAGGTCGATACCTATTTCCTGGATATGGATGCCTGCGGTCCGATGGTTCTGGACGCGCTGATCAAGATCAAGAACGAGATCGACCCGACCCTGACCTTCCGCCGCTCGTGCCGCGAAGGTATCTGTGGGTCCTGCGCGATGAATATCGACGGGATCAACACGCTGGCCTGCATCTATGGGATGGACGAGATCAAGGGCGACGTGAAGATCTATCCGCTGCCGCATATGCCGGTGGTCAAGGACCTGATCCCGGATCTGACGCATTTCTATGCCCAGCACGCCAGCATCATGCCCTGGCTGGAAACCAAGACCAACCGCCCGCAAAAAGAGTGGCGCCAGACGATCGAGGACCGCAAGAAACTGGACGGTCTTTATGAATGCGTGATGTGCGCCTCCTGCTCGACCTCCTGCCCCAGCTATTGGTGGAACGGTGACCGCTATCTTGGCCCGGCCGCGCTGCTGCACGCCTATCGCTGGATCATCGACAGCCGTGACGAGGCCACGGGCGAGCGTCTGGACGAGCTGGAAGATCCGTTCAAACTCTATCGCTGCCACACGATCATGAACTGCACCAAGACCTGCCCGAAAGGTCTGAACCCGGCGAAAGCCATTGCAGAGATCAAGAAGATGATGATCGAACGGACTGTCTGAACGATCACGACCCCAGTTTTAGACGGGCATCCGGCGCGGTCGGGTGCCCGTTTCCGTTTTTGCGGCGGGTGGCCTGTGCCCAAGACGTGAAAAGCGGGCCACATGGGCCCGCTTTCCTGCTTCAAAGGTGCGTCGGTTCAGAGGTTGCCGCTATCGGTGGCCGGGATTTCATATTCATGCAGGAAATCCACAACCTGCCGGGCATCATCCGCCGCCAGGGTATAGGCCTCAAGCGACCCCGCATCGGCGGCATCGACCCCGCCAAACACCGCATCATACACGTCCACCTCGGTTGAGATCCACGTGCCGTCCGGCTGCTGAACCAGAACTTCGGCGGTGACCCCTTCATAGACATCGGACCGATCATAGCTGAAATCGGCGAAGTCCACCTCGGAATAGGTCACAGTTCCGACCGTCACGGTATTCACGCCAAGGAAGGCGTTGATATAGGCGATCTCGTCGGTCGAGAATTCACCAGTCTTGTCGGTCGCCGCCGCAAGGAACGAGGCCGAGGCGATCAGATCTTCGACCGTATAGACCCCGTCCACCATGAAGTCGAACTCGGTGCCGGGCAGATCGCTGATCCCCGGGATCGTGCCCACCTGCATCAGCGCGACATAGATCGCCAGGTTTTCCAGCGGCGAGTCGATGGTCTGTTCTACGCCGTCGACGGTCAGCACCAGACGCCCTGCGGCGTCCGTGCTCAACGCCGTCGCACTTTCAAGCAGCGAAATGACCTCTTCGCCACGGTTGATCAGCACGCTCCTCGGCGCACGGCCCACATTCAGGCGCCCCAGTTCCACTTCGACAACAAGCGATTCATCGATCGGGTGGCCTTCTTCATCCAGCGGGATCAGATTGCCATAGGCATCAAGGGGCTGAACAAAGCCCTCGGGCGTCAGGATCGGCACACCGTTTTCATCGCGCAGGACGACATACAGGTCACCGTAAACGTCGCCTTTGCCGCCGCCCTTGACGGCTTGCTCGACGGGCTTGCCCTTGGCCCCCTGGCCACCGGCGCTCTCACCCTTCTGGCCGCCCTCACCGGCAGACCCGCCTTGCGATCCGCCGCTTTGTTCCGATCCGCCACCGCTGGCCGCAGCCCCGGACCCGCCACTGCTGGCAGCACCCTTGCCTGCCCCCGATCCGCTGCCGGCGTTGTCATTGCCGCCGCCACCGCTGCCGCCGTCGGAGTTGCCGCCCCCGCCGCCGGAGTTTCCACCGCCCCCGCCGGAATTACCACTGCCGGCAGCTTGCGCAACGGCACCCGACATGTCGAAGCCATCGAAAGTAACCGGCGCGGCTGCCAACATCACGGCAACGGTTCCGAGCAAAACAAGACGTGATTTCGAATAAGCCATGATCGTTCCTCCACACATTATCTCATGGGCGGGAAGCATCGAGGCATGCAGGCTGCATCACGCAGATCAAAGCCTCGAAGCCCGACCCGAATGCACAATAGGAAATGTCAGTTTACAGTGACATGATTTGCATCAACGCGGGCGTGTGATGCGCGGCACGCCCAAATCCGGGGTGCCCAGGACGCAGGAAACATACTTAGATATGAATGGATTACACCCGGAATCTCACTCT
Organism: Actibacterium sp. D185-2; assembly: GCF_054954595.1. Lineage (NCBI taxonomy): Bacteria > Pseudomonadati > Pseudomonadota > Alphaproteobacteria > Rhodobacterales > Roseobacteraceae > Actibacterium > Actibacterium sp. D185-2. The sequence continues at coordinate 55,077 of NZ_JBPWNX010000010.1, read as the reverse complement.
GAGAATAGTCAGATTAATTTTAAATAAAGTAAATATTTCAATACGAGAGGGAGAATCATGGCAAAAGTTGCGCATGAACACTGCTCAACATTACGCTGTGACCCGGGGTGGTCCGATCGGGAATCGATTCCGCCCCTTGCCCGCCTGAAGCATCTTGCCGGTCTGATCGGAACTCCATCCTCTTGTGCACCGGCGCCCTGCGCCGGGCTATACATCTGCGGCGGGGGCGCGGGACGCTCTGTACCGCCGTGCAAGCAATGTCGATCCACACCGCCACAGGCTCGGATCCGCAGGCTTCTTTTTCGCGTAAATATCCCCGCCGGAGGCAAGAAAACTCTTCTTCTGCACACCCCGGGGGGGGGTGTCAGGCGAACGCCGCCTCCAGCGCGATCTCGACCATGTCGCCAAAGCTTTTTTCGCGGTGCCCGGATTCCATCGCCTCGTGGCGCAGCAGGTGGTCGGATACGGTCAGCACCGCCAGCGCGCGGCGCCCGTGCCGGGCGGCGAGATTATACAGCTCGGCGGCCTCCATTTCGACCGCCAGAATGCCGTGGCGGGTCATCTGCTCATTCAGGTCGGGGCGTTCGTCATAGAACACATCCGCCGAATAGATCCCGCCGACATGGGTCGTCACGCCCTTTGCCTCAGCCGCCCCCGCCGCGGCGCGCAGCAGCGACCAGTCGGCGCAGGGGGCAAAGTTCAGTTCCTTGAAAATCCCGCGTGACGGGGTCGAAAGGCTGGAGGCGCTCATCGCCAGAACCACATCGCGCAGGGCCACATCGTTCTGCATCGCGCCGCACGATCCGATGCGGATCAAGGTCTGCGCGCCGTAATCGCGGATCATCTCGTTCACATAGATCGAAAGCGAGGGCATTCCCATGCCGGTGCCGTGGATGGTGACGCGGTTGCCCTTCCACGTGCCGGTATAACCCAGCATCCCGCGCACTTCGTTGATCAGTCGCGGGCTGTCCAGAAACGTCTCGGCCGCCCATTTGGCACGATAGGGATCGCCGGGCAGCAGGACGGTTTCGGCAATCTCGCCCGGTTTCGCGCCAATGTGGATGGTCATCGCGGAACCTCAGATTGCCAGATCGCTCAGCGATATTCCGGTCTCAAGCGCGGCCTTCATCCAGCCGGGCGGGCGCCCATGGCCGCTCCAGGTCTGGTTGGGGTTGTCGGGATTGCGGTACTTTGCCGGCTGCTTGGCCTTCCTGGCGGGTTTGTCGCCGTCCACAAGCGGTATCAGCTCGGCCAGCGTGAAGCCATGCGTCTTGGCGGCTTGTTTGACGGCCTCAAGCGCCTTCTTCTTTTCTTCTTTGGCCAGCCGCTCCAGTGCCGTGTCAATCCGGGCGCGTAGCGTCAGAAGTTCTTCGCGTGTCATCGTGTTCAGGTCGGTGTCCATTGCGATCCCTCCAGTTTGTTCCACAAGAGACAGGAAATATGGCGGCTTCGCAACGAAAATCCGTGGCTGGGCTGATACTTACTCGGCCGCGACGGCACCCGGGTCGACCAAGCCGACGATATCGAACATGATCCGGTTCAGCTCGAAATCCTTGGGCGTATAGATCTTGGCCACGCCCATCGCCGCCAGGCGCGCGGCGTCGTCGTCGGGGATGATCCCGCCAACCACCACCGGGATATGCGACAGACCCGCCGCCTGCATCCGGGTCATCAGATCCCCGATCAGCGGGATGTGGCTGCCCGACAGGATCGACAGGCCGACCACATGCGCGTCTTCGGCCAGCGCGGCGGCCACGATTTCCTCGGGCGTCAGGCGGATGCCTTCATAGGAAATATCCATGCCGCAATCGCGCGCGCGGGCGGCGATCTGTTCGGCGCCGTTGGAATGGCCATCGAGCCCCGGCTTGCCGACCAGAAACTTCAGCCGCCGGCCCAGCCTGTCGGAAACAGCGCTGACCTGTTCGCGAATCTCCTCCAGCCCCTCGGTACGGTTCGACGGGTTTTTCGAGACGCCGGTGGGGCCGCGATACTGGCCGAACGCCGCGCGCACCATGTCGCCCCATTCGCCGGTGGTCGCCCCCGCCTTTGCGGCGGCAATCGAGGCGGGCATGATATTCGCACCGCTGGCCGCCGCCGCCCGCAGATTGTCGAGAGCCGCGACGACCTCCCCTTCGTCGCGGCTCTCGCGCCAGGCGATCAGGCGGGCCAGTTGATCGGCCTCGGCCTGCGGGTCGGCGACCATGATCGCCTCCTCGCCCGCGGTCAGCGGCGAGGGTTCCCCTTCCGTCCAGCGATTCACGCCGACCACGGTGGTCTCGCCCCCCTCGATCCGGGCGATCCGTTCGGCATTGCTGTCGACAAGCCGCGACTTCATATAGTCGATCGCGGCCACCGCGCCGCCCATACTGTCGATCTGGGCCAGTTCGGCCCGCGCGCCGTCCTTCAGCGCCTCGACTTTCCGGGTGACAGCGGGGTTGCCGTCGAACAGATCCTCATATTCCAGCAAATCCGATTCATAAGCAAGAATCTGTTGCATCCGCAGTGACCATTGCTGATCCCAGGGGCGCGGCAGGCCAAGCGCCTCGTTCCAGGCGGGCAGTTGCACGGCGCGGGCGCGGGCGTTTTTCGACAGGGTAACGGCCAGCATTTCGATCAGGATGCGGTAGACGTTATTTTCCGGCTGCTGCTCGGTCAGGCCCAGGCTGTTGACCTGCACCCCATATCGGAAACGGCGGAATTTCGGGTCGTCGACGCCATAGCGCGTGGCGGTGATTTCATCCCACAGCTCGACAAAGGCGCGCATCTTGCACATCTCAGTGACAAAGCGGATGCCCGCGTTCACGAAAAACGAAATGCGGCCCACCATTTCCGGAAACGCCTCGGGTGCGACCTTGCCTTTCAGGTCGTCCAGCACGGCGGTGGCGGTGGCCAGGGCAAAGGCCAGTTCCTGCTCGGGCGTGGCGCCGGCCTCCTGCAGATGATAGGAACACACGTTCATCGGGTTCCATTTCGGCAGGTGTTCGCGGGTATAGGCGGCCACGTCGGTGATCATCCGCAGACTGGGCCTGGGCGGGCAGATATAGGTGCCGCGCGACAGGTATTCCTTGATGATGTCGTTCTGCACGGTGCCCTGAAGCCTGGAGACATCGGCGCCCTGTTCCTCGGCCACGGCGATGTAAAGCGACAGCAGCCAGGGCGCGGTCGCGTTGATCGTCATTGAGGTGTTCATCTGTTCCAGCGGGATATCGGCGAACAGCGCGCGCATGTCGCCCAGATGGCTGACCGGAACGCCGACCTTGCCAACCTCGCCACGCGCGAGTTCATGATCGCTGTCATACCCGGTTTGGGTGGGCAGGTCGAAGGCCACCGAAAGGCCGGTCTGACCCTTGGCCAGATTGCCACGATAAAGTTCGTTCGAGGCTTTGGCCGTGGAATGACCCGCATAGGTGCGGAACAGCCAGGGGCGGTCTTTTTGCGTCTCGGTCATCGTGGGCCTCGTGAATCGGCGTGTCGGCAATTTTGTTTCGCCATGGCGGTATTACTTGGAATATTATGCTGGTGTCAATTCGCTGCGACGCGGCGCCGGGGATGATGCTATAATTCAGTCCATGGACGGGTCTTTTCGTCAGGGCGGTTTGTATGTCCTGAAATCGAGAGGGACATAAAATTACAAAATTTGGCACAAATAGGTTGCATTGTTGCTGTGCGATCTTTAATCCCCCATTCGAATGTTGCATCGATTCTGCGATGCGGCACATGTTTAGGACTGCAAGGAGGCTTTGATGGCACTCGACACCGACACCGGCATTCTGTCGTATGAAGCGCCCGAAAAGGATCTGTACGAGGTGGGTGAAATGCCCCCGATGGGCTATGTCCCCAAGCAGATGTATGCTTGGGCCATTCGCCGCGAACGTCACGGCGAGCCCGACAAATCCTTTCAGGTAGAGGTCGTGGACGTGCCTGTCCTGGACAGCCACGAGGTGCTGGTTCTGGTGATGGCGGCGGGCGTCAACTATAACGGCATCTGGGCCGGGCTGGGCGTGCCGATCAGCCCCTTCGATGTGCATAAACAGCCCTATCACATCGCCGGTTCGGATGCTTCGGGCATCGTCTGGGCCGTGGGCGACAAGGTGAAAGCCTGGAAAGTGGGCGACGAGGTCGTGATCCACTGCAACCAGGACGATGGCGACGACGAGGAGTGCAACGGCGGCGATCCGATGTTCTCGCCCAGTCAGCGGATCTGGGGCTATGAGACACCCGATGGGTCGTTCGCCCAGTTCACCAATGTGCAGGCGCAGCAGCTTCTGCCGCGGCCCAAGCACCTGACATGGGAAGAAAGCGCCTGCTACACGCTGACGCTGGCCACCGCGTACCGGATGCTGTTCGGCCATCACCCGCATGAGCTGAAGCCGGGTCAGAACGTGCTGGTCTGGGGTGCGTCGGGCGGTTTGGGCTCGTTCGCCATTCAACTGATCAACACGGCGGGCGCCAACGCGATCGGCGTGATCTCGGACGAGGACAAGCGCGAGTTTGTCATGGGGCTGGGCGCCAAGGGCGTGATCAACCGCAAGGATTTCAACTGCTGGGGCCAGATGCCCAAGGTCAACAGCGCCGAATACAAGGCCTGGTTCGCCGAGGTCCGCAAGTTCGGCAAGGCGATCTGGGACATCACCGGCAAGGGCGTGAACGTCGACATGGTGTTCGAACACCCCGGCGAGGCGACATTCCCGGTCTCTGTCTTCGTGGTGAAAAAGGGCGGTATGGTGGTGATCTGCGCCGGCACCACGGGGTTCAACCTGACGCTGGACGCGCGCTATCTGTGGATGCACCAGAAGCGGGTGCAGGGCAGCCATTTCGCGCATCTCAAACAGGCCGCCGCCGCCAACCGCCTGATGGTCGAGCGCCGGATCGATCCGTCGATGTCAGAGGTGTTCCCGTGGGACGAAATCCCGATGGCGCATCTGAAGATGCTGCGCAACGAGCACAAGCCGGGCAATATGGCGGTGCTGGTGCAGGCGCCGCGCACCGGGCTGCGCACCCTGGAAGACGCGCTTGAGGTCAGCAAGGCCTGATCTTTGCCCGTCCTGATTTGAACGCCCCGCCGCTGCGATGCAGGGCGGGGCGTTTGCATTTCACTTTGGGTGAAACGGCCAAAGGGACTAGGCAGATCGAAGTTTCGCGCTATGGTTGTATTTGGGGGCGAAACAATCAGCTAACAGATGGGCGGCCATGGCAGATGAGTGGATAATTGAAGTTCTGGACGACCTGCGCAGCTTTGCGCGGATGAACGGGCTGCCGGCACTGGCCTGCGAGCTGGATCAGACGATCGCCGTGGCGTTCCACGAACTGGGGCATCGGGTGGCACAGGCCAAGCGCGGGATTGCGGATGCCGAGGCGCCGAAATCGAAAGGGGCCAAACGGCTCTGATCGGGCTGGCGCACGGTTGGGCGGGCAGATAGGGTCGCGCCATGCCCATGCCCGCACTGACATTTTCCGAAGATCAGGCCGAAGCCTTCGACCGCGTCACCGACGTGCTGCGCGGCGTCGGCGTGGATATCGACGAAGGCCACCTGACGCCGCACGGCGAAGGGCAGGACGGCCGCGTTCTGGCCGTGATCGGCAAGGCGGGGTCGGGCAAGACGATGCTGCTGGCCAAGCTCTATGAGGCGCTGGAGGAAGCGGGGGTCGATATCGTCTCGGGCGATTACGAAGGCCGCCGCCGCAAGGATCGCCGCACCCTGGCCATTCTGGCCCCCACCAACAAGGCGGCCAGCGTGCTGCGCGGGCGGGGCGTGCCGGCGACCACGATCCACCGCATCCTGTATACCCCGGTCTATGATCCCGAATATGAAAAGATCGCCGAATGGCTGGCCGGAAACGGCGACCGGCCAGAGGTCGAGGGGCTGACCGATACCGCGCTGGACCGGGCCTTTGCATTCTATCAGTCGAACAAGTCGATCCCCGGCGCGCTGGCGGCGGCGGGGCTGCGCGGCAGCGATTTCATTCTGGGCTGGAAACGGCGCGAGGATCCGCTTGATATCGGCTTTGTCGACGAGGCGTCGATGCTCGACGCCCGCCAGATGGAGGATTTGCAGGAAATCTTTCCCACACTGGTTTTGTTCGGCGACCCGGCCCAGTTGGCCCCGGTCAACCAGTCCGGCCAGATGGTGTTCGATACGCTGCCCGAGACCGGAAAGCTGATCCTGCACCGCATCCACCGGCAGACGCAGGACAACCCGATCCTCGATCTGGCCCATGCGCTGGGCGACCCGGAGGTAAACTTCGAAGAGTTCGAGCGCCGGGTAGAGGAAATCGCCGCCCGCGACGAGCGCGTGGTGATGGCCGGCCGGGTCGAGGCCGACCTGATGGCGCGCTCGCCGGTTCTGGTCTGGCGCAATGCCACCCGGATCCGGCTGATCCACGCCTTCCGCGCCGCGTTCGGCGCGCCTGCCGACGCGCTGCTGCCGGGTGAGCCGCTGATTTGTGACGGGATCGAACTGCCCCTGAAACACCGTAAGAAACGGCTCGACCTTGAGGCGCGCGGCCTGATCAAGGGCGCGCAGGTGATCTATCTGGGGCCGGGCCGCAAGCCGGGATTTTCGCGGCTGCATGTGATGGGGGCCGAGGATCCGCAGGTGTCGGCGGCGTCGATCATCAAGATCGAATTGCCGGACGAGGAAGAGCCCTTCATCCCTTTCGCCGCGACGATGGGGGCGGCGTTCCTGCACGGGGCGGCGGTAACGATCCACAAGGCGCAGGGCAGCCAGTGGGAAAACGTACAGGTCTTTGCCCCCGATCTTTACGCCGCCGCGCGGATGGGTCGGGTCGAGGCGGGGCAGCCGCTTTGGAAACGGCTGGCCTATGTCGCGATCACCCGGGCCGAAAAGCGGCTGTTCTGGGTCGTGCGCAACCGGCTGGCCCGGCCCAGTGGCCCGCTGACGGTCGACGATCTGCGCGCCGCCCCCGCAGCGCCGCTGGAACTGAAGATGGAAACCGGCGAGGGTGGGCTGCTTTAGCCGCCCCGGATATAGCGAAACAGCGCCGACGCGCCCCAACCCGCCGCGATCGCGATCGCGATCGACAGAAGGCCATAGATCAGCGGCTGCGTAGTCGCCAGATTGAAGGTCAGCCGCTCGATCCCCACCATGGTGACATTGATCGCGGTCTCGTAGCTGTCGATCACCATGCCGCCGCGGGTCAGGAAGATGCGGGTGGTATAGACGCCCTCGGTCAGGTTGGCGGGCAGGGCGACGGCGCTGCGGAATAGCGTCTCTTCTGATAGGGTCACCCCGTTTTCGTCGGTGCTGTAGCGCCCCTCGTCCTGTCGGATGCGGATCAGGGCGTCGATGAACTGTTCGGCATCGGGCACGATCTCGCGGATCCCGACAGAGCGGATCATCCGCGGGATCGACACCTTGTGGCGCAGATCCTCGGTGTTCGACAGCGCCTCGGTCAGGGGCGCGGTGGCGGCGATGGCGTAAAAGCTGGGCGCCGCATTCACCGCGACGGCATCGGTGTTGATCCAGATGCCGAAGCGGCGGCTTTTGCGGCGCACGGTCACGGGTTCCAGCGGGCCGGCCACGGTGACGACAACCTCCAGCGGCGGGTCCAGCGGCGCCGGCGCGCTGCGCTTGACCGCACCGAAGATCAGGATTTCCGAGCCCGCGAAATCGGCGGTGATGGCGACCCGCGCCTGGGACAGCCCGGCCACGACCTCTTCGGGCTGGGCCAGCGCGGGCAGGGGCAGCAGCAGGACCAGAAACAGGGCGACAAGGCGCGCGCGCATCACCTGGACCCCCTGGCGATCGAATAGAGCTCGGAGGGCTCGATCAGCAGATCCAGCGCCAGCTTGCCGCAGACCGCCATGACCAGCAGGGCCAGCAGGATGCGCAACTGCTCGGCCTTCAGTTTCAGCCCCAGCTGGGTGCCGAACTGCGCGCCGAACACGCCGCCGATCAGCAGCAGAACCGCCAGAAACATATCCACCGTGTGGTTGGTGACAGCATGCATCAAGGTGGTGAAGGCGGTGACGAAAATGATCTGGAACAGCGATGTGCCGACCACGACCTTGGTCGGCATGTTCAGGATATAGATCATCGCGGGCACCATGATGAACCCGCCGCCCACGCCCATGATCGCGGCCAGCACGCCGACGAAGCCCCCGACCGCCAGCGGCGGCAGGACCGAGATATAAAGCCCCGATGTGCGGAATTTGACCTTCAGCGGCAGGGTGTCGACCCAGCCCCGGTGGCGGCGCTTGGGTTTGGGGCCGGTCTTGCTGCGGCGCAGGGCGCGCAGGCTTTCAAACAGCATCAGCGTGCCGACCACGCCCAAAAATACGACATAACACAGCGTTACCAGCAGATCGACCTGTCCCAGCTTGGCCAGTTGATTGAAGATCCAGATCCCCAGGCCCGATCCCATCAGCCCCCCGGCCAACAGCACACTGCCCATCCGCAGATCCACCGTCTTGCGCTGCAGATGCGCCAATACACCCGACACCGACGAGGCCACGATCTGATTGGCCCCGGTGGCCACCGCAACCGCCGGCGGCACCCCGATGAAGAACAAGAGCGGCGTGATCAGAAACCCGCCACCAACCCCGAACATCCCCGACAGGATACCCACCATGCCGCCCAACCCCAAAAGCAGGAACAGGTTGACCGAAACCTCGGCGATGGGAAGGTATATCTGCATGTCCCATCCCTAATCCGGCGGGGCCGCCTGCGGCAAGCCTCCGCGTATCGGCGGGGGCGTATTGTCAGCGTTCTTTCACATAAGGTTCGCCGCCCGCCCGCGGCGGGATCGCCTTGCCCACGAAACCGGCCAGGATGATGACGGTCAGGATATAGGGCAGCGCATCCATCACCTGCACCGGCACCACGATTCCGCCCAGGTCGATATTCTGATAGCGCAGCGCAATCGCCTGCAGGAACCCGAACAAAAGCGTGGCGCTCAGCGCGTACCAGGGCCGCCACTTGGCAAAGATCAGCGCCGCCAGCGCGATATAGCCGCGTCCGGCGGTCATGTCCTTGACGAATCCGGCCTGCAACGCAGTGGCCAGATAGGTTCCGGCGATGCCACACAGGATGCCGCAGATCGCCACGGCGGCAAAGCGGATGCCGATCACGGACACGCCCGCCGTATCCACCGCCGCGGGGTTTTCCCCCACCGCCCGCAGGCGCAGGCCGAACCGGGTGCGAAACAGCAGCCACCAGGTCAGCGGCACACAGGCGAAGGCGGCATAGACAAGGATCATGTGGCCCGACAGCAGTTCGTAATAGACCGGGCCCAGCCCCGGCACCTCGCGCAGCGCATCGGCGAAGGGCAGCTTGACCGGGGCAAACCGCGCCCCGCCGATCAGCGACGGCGTGCGCCCGCCCTGATGGAACCAGTCCTGCGCGATCACCACGGTCAGCCCGGCCGCTAGAAAGTTGATCGCCACGCCGGAAATCAGCTGATTGCCCCGAAAGGTGATCGCGGCCAGCCCGTGGATCGCCGACAGCACCATCGACGCGCCGATCCCCGCCAGAAGCCCCAGCCAGACATTGCCGGTAACCGCGGCGATGGCGCCGGAAAAGAAGGCCGCGGCCAGCATCTTGCCTTCCAGCCCGATGTCGAAAATGCCCGCGCGTTCCGAAAACAACCCCGCCAGACAGGCCAGCAGCAGCGGTGTCGCCAGCCGGATGGTCGAGTCGGAGACCTGAAGGACGGTTGCGAAATCCATCACGCTTTGTCCTTTTGCAGGGACATGAACAGTTTCTCGATCGGCATCCGCACCATGTTGTCCAGCGCGCCGGTGAACAGGATCACCAGCGCCTGAATGACCACGATCAACTCGCGCGGAATCTTGGTCCACAGCGCCAGCTCGGCCCCGCCCTGATACAGAAACCCGAACAGCAGTGCCGCCAGAAACACCCCGAACGGGTGGCTGCGGCCCATCAGGGCCACGGCGATACCGATAAAGCCCGCCCCCTCGACCGAGTTCAGCACCAGCCGCTCGGCCTCGCCCATCACGTTGTTGATCGCCATCATGCCCGCCAATGCGCCCGAGATCAGCATCGAGATCATGATGATCCGCGTGGGCGAAATGCCCGCATAGACGGCGGCGGATTCGGATTTTCCGTAGGCGCGGATCGCATAGCCCAGCCGGGTGCGCCAGATCAGAACCCAGACCAGAACACAGGCCGCAATCGCGATAAGAAAGCTGATATTCGCCGGTGCCGCCTTGGAAAACGGGATGCCGACCACCGCCAGAATGTCATGCAGCGTGGGCAGGTGGGTGCCGGGCGGGAATTTCGCGGTGGCGGGGTCCATCGACCCCACGGGCCGCATCACATTGACCAGAAGATAGTTCAGCACCGCCGCACCGATAAAGTTGAACATGATCGTGGTGATCACGATATGGCTGCCGCGTCTGGCCGCCAGATATGCCGGGATCGCCGCCCAGGCCGCGCCAAACAGCGCCGCCCCCAGCACCGCCACCGGCAGGGCCAGCGCCCAATGCGGCCACGGAAAGGCCAGACAGACCAGCGCCACGCCAAGGCCGCCCAGGGTGGCCTGCCCTTCGCCGCCGATATTGAACATCGAGGCGTGAAAGGCGACCGCCACGCACAGGCCGGTGAAGATGAAATTGGTGGCGTAATACAGCGTATAGCCCCAGCCATAGGTCGACCCGACCGCGCCTTTGACCATCATCTTGACGGCGGCCACCGGGTCTTCGCCGATTGCCACGATCACCAGCGCCGACAGGATGAAGGCCAGCAACAGGCTGATCAGCGGAACAAGGACCACATCGGCCCATTTGGGCATCTTTTCCATGGCTTACGCGGCCTTCCCGTTCACGCCGGCCATCAGCAGGCCCAGTTCCGTCTCGTCGGTTTCATGCGGCAGGCGCTCGCCCATGATCCGGCCGTCGAACATCACCGCGATCCGGTCGGACATCGACAGGATCTCCTCCAGCTCGACACTGACCAGCAGAATGGCCTTGCCCGCGTCGCGCAGCTCGATGATGCGCTGGTGGATGAATTCGATCGCGCCGATATCCACGCCGCGGGTGGGCTGGCCGATCAGCAGCAGGTCGGGGTTGCGCTCGATCTCGCGCGCCAGCACGATTTTCTGCTGGTTGCCGCCGGAAAAGCTTTTGGCGGGCAGGTCGGGGTTCGGCGGGCGCACGTCGAACCGGCCCATCTTGGCTTCGGTTTCGGTGCGGATGCCGGAATTGTCCATCAGCATCCCGTTCTTCTGATAGGCCGGATCGTTGTGATAGCCGAAAACCATGTTTTCCCAGGCCATGAAATCCATGATCAGGCCTTCGCTCTGGCGGTCTTCGGGCACATGGGCGATGCCGCGCGCCCGGCGCGACTGGGCATCGGAATGCCTGCCGGTCAGGTCGATCGGCTGGCCGTTGATCCGCACCGCGCCGGTGGCCGTGCAAATGCCGCCCAACACTTCGAGCAAGTGCGACTGGCCGTTGCCCGCGACCCCGGCAATGCCCAGAATCTCGCCCGCGCGCACGGTCAGGGACACATTTTTCAGGCGCTGAACGCCGTCTTCGTCGACGACGTTCAGATCCTCGACCTCCAGCACGCTGGCGCCGGGGGTTGCGGGTGCTTTGTCGACCTGCAACAGGACCTTGCGGCCCACCATCAGCTCGGCCAGCTGTTCGGGGCTGGTGTCGGCGGTGTTGACCGTCGCCGTCATCTGGCCGCGCCGCATCACGCTGACCGTATCGGTGATGTGCATGATCTCGCGCAGCTTGTGGGTGATCAGGATGATTGTCTTGCCCTCGGCGCGCAGGTTTTCGAGGATGCGGAACAGGTGGTCGGCCTCGGCCGGGGTCAAAACCCCGGTGGGCTCGTCCAGGATCAGGATATCGGCCTGGCGATACAGCGCCTTCAGGATCTCGACCCGCTGCTTGTGGCCCACCGACAGATCCTCGATCAGGGCTTCGGGGTCCACGCTCAGTTCATAATCCTCGGCCAGCCCCCTGAGGATGCCGCGCGCCTTGGACAGGGACGGTTTCAGAAACGCGCCATCCTCGGCCCCGAGGATCACGTTTTCCAGAACCGTGAAATTCTGCACCAGCTTGAAATGCTGGAACACCATCCCGATCCCGGCGCGGATCGCGGCCTGGCTGTCGGGAATGGTGGTTTTTGCGCCATTCATGAAAATCTCGCCCGCATCGGCCTTGTAAAAGCCATAGAGGATCGACATCAGCGTGGATTTCCCGGCGCCGTTTTCGCCGATGATGCCGTGGATCGTGCCCGGCATGACGCGGATCGAAATATCCTTGTTCGCCTGAACCGGCCCGAACGCCTTGGAAATGCCTCTGAGTTCAATGGCCGGGACGGCAGTTTCCCGCCGTCCCTTCTGTGTATCGCTGCTCACCGGCGCGGTCCTTATTTCACCGGGCAGGTGTTGTCGGACATATAGTCGTGCACGGTGATCTCGCCCGCCACGATCTTGGCTTTCGCGGCTTCCACGGCGGCGATCATGTCTTCGGTCACCAGATCGGCGTTGAACTCGTCCATCGCATAGCCCACGCCATTGTCGGCAAGGCCCAGAACGTTGATGCCGGGTTCCAGATCCATGCCGCCCATGAAGGCGTCATAGACGGCGACATCCACCCGTTTCATCATCGAGGTCAGGATTTGACCCGGGTGCAGGTAGTTCTGGTTGCTGTCCACACCGACCGACAGGATGCCCTCATCCGCGGCGGCCTGCAGCACACCCACGCCGGTGCCCCCGGCGGCGGCATAGACCACATCCGCGCCCTGGCTGATCTGCGCCTTGGTCAACTCGCCGCCCTTGACCGGATCGTTCCAGGCCGCCGGCGTGGTGCCGGTCATGTTCTGGATCACGGTCGCATCGGGATTGGCCGCCTTGACGCCCTGGACATAGCCGCAGGCGAATTTGCGGATCAGCGGAATGTCCATGCCGCCGATGAAGCCCACGGTGCCGGTCTTCGATGCCATCGCCGCCATCATGCCGACCAGATACGAGCCTTCATGTTCATTGAACACGACCGAGCGCACGTTCGGCGCGTCCACCACCATGTCGATGATCGCGAATTTGGTGTCCGGGTAATCCGGCGCAACCTCGCCCAGAACGGACCCGAAGGCAAAGCCGGTCATGACGATCGGGTTGTTGCCTGCCTCGGCGAAGCGGCGCAGCGCCTGTTCGCGCTGGGCTTCGGATTGCAGTTCGATCTCATTGAAGTTGCCGCCGGTTTCGGCCTTCCACTTTTCGGCACCGGCAAAGGCAGCCTCGTTGAAGGATTTGTCGAACTTGCCGCCCAGATCGAAGATCAGGGCGGGGTCCGCCAGCGCGGCACCGGCACTCAGGGCCAGCGTGGCGGCAGCGCCAAGAATTTTTTGCATCGTCGTCATCAAGTCACTCCGAGTTGGGTACCCGGGGGCGGCTGGCCTGACATTGGTGCCATGCCTTGAACGCCCCCTGTAAATCTATCATCCGCAATTAAGGCCGCAGCGATGAAAGAGGGTCAACAGCTTTTTGACTTTACGCTCAGGGAATTGCGTGACGTTGGGTCAGTGCGTGATCAGGACCTTGCGCAGCACAAGGGCGTCGATGCGCGGTCCTTCGGGCGGGCGGTAATAGCCCGGCCTGCGCCCGGCCTCGGCATAGCCGGCAAGGCGGTACAGCGCGCGCGCTGCGGTATTGTCTGCGGCGACCTCCAGAAAGGCGGTGTCGGCATCGCGTGCGCGGGCTTCGGACTCGAACGCGTACAGCCAGTGCCGCCCCAGCCCCTGGCGCCGGGCCCGCGGATGTACGGCCAGGGTCAGCAGCTCGGCCTCGCCGGCCAGCACCCGGCCAAGGGCAAAGCCCTGCGCATCGCCCACCAGAAAGGCGCCGGGGCTGTCCAGCAAGGCGCGGAATTCGTCCGCACCCCAGGGCCGGGGTGTGGTGAAGCAGGCAGCGTGCAGATCGGCCAGTGCGTCGGGCGTCACGGCAGGATCACCGGCGGCGGGTCCGAGGCTGGGGCGGCATCGGCGGCGCGGATATACAGCGGCGCAGGGCGGGGAATATCCGTGCCCGCCGCCAGCCGCCGTGCCGCCAGATGGGCGATATTGACGGCAAGCGCGCCGGGCAACAGGGCACCGGCCACCGGGATACCCGCCGCACGGCTGTCGCCCATGGCCTGATCACAGGGCAACAGTTGCGGGGCGGTGCCGCCGGTTTCATCGAAATGCTGCACATAGACCATCCCGCGGCGCGCATCGACAAGGGCGGTTACCGGGCGCGGCAGGCCAAAGGCCTGTGCCTCGAACGTGCTGACCCCCACGGCGGGCACCCCAAGCGACAGCGCCAGCCCGCGCGCGGCGGATACGGCGATGCGGATGCCGGTGAAATTGCCGGGGCCGACGCCCACGCCGAGGACGGCCAGATCGCGCCAGGTTGCGCCGCCTTCGGCCAGCAGGTCTTGCAGCAGCGGCATCAGGCGTTCGGCCTGACCCTTGCCCATCTCTTCGGCGCGGCAGGCCAGAACCCGATCACCAGACAGCAAAGCGGCCGCGCAATGCGCGGCCGATGTGTCGAAGCCCAGGATCAGGGGGTCAGGCGGCAACGGGGCGCACCTCGATCACTTCGGGGATATAGTGGCGCAACAGGTTCTCGATCCCCATCTTCAGCGTCAGCGTGGACGAGGGGCAGCCGGCGCAGGCACCCTGCATATGCAGGTAAACCACGCCGCGCTCGAACCCGTGAAAGGTGATATCGCCACCATCCTGCGCCACGGCCGGGCGCACGCGGGTATCCAGCAGTTGCTTGATCTGCTCGACGATCTCGGAATCCGGACCGTCATGCGTGGCATGGCCGGCGGCCTCGTTCTCGCCGACCATGACGGGTTGGCCGGATTGATAGAATTCCATGATCGCGCCCAGGATCGCGGGCTTGATATGGTCCCACGCCACGGCGTCGTCCTTGGTCACGGTCACGAAATCGGTGCCGAAGAACACGGCCGATACGCCGTCTGCGGCAAAGATCCGCTCGGCCAGGGGCGACTGGCCGGCGGTTTCCGAGCTGGGAAAATCGGCGGTTCCCGCCTCAAGCACGGACCGGCCGGGCAGGAATTTCAGCGTTGCGGGGTTCGGTGTGGATTCTGTCTGGATGAACATGCGCGTGTCTCCGTCTGTTCCCGGGGATATGCGTCCTCGCCCGGCTCAAGTCAAGGTTTAGAGTTATTCTAAACTATTCGCGCCCGGCGCAGATATGTCCTGTACGGCAAAGACGATTGACATTCAGCCCCCCGTCCAGGAAGCCGGACAAGGGGCTGAAAAAGGGGAAGCGGATGCAGCGTGGGGCCTGGGAATTCTGGATTGATCGCGGGGGCACCTTTACCGATGTCGTGGCCCGGCACCCCGACGGGCGGCTGAGCACCCGCAAACTGTTATCCGAAAATCCCGAACGCTACCGCGACGCCGCCGTTCAGGGCATCCGTGACGCGCTGGGGCTGGCGCCGGGCGATCCGATCCCCCCCGGCACCATCCGCGCGGTGAAGATGGGCACGACCGTGGCCACCAACGCGCTGCTGGAACGCAAGGGCGAGCGCACGCTGCTGCTGATCACCGAAGGCTTCGGCGATCTGCTGCGGATCGGCTATCAGACCCGGCCGCATCTGTTCGATCTGGAAATCAGGCGCCCCGATCTGCTGTATGAACAGGTGGCCGAACTGCCCGAGCGGCTGGATGCCGACGGACAGGTGTTGCGCCCGCTGGACGAAGGCGCCGCCCGCGCCGCGCTGCAGGCCGCCTATGACATGGGCATCCGTGCGGTGGCGATTGCCTGCCTGCATGCCTATCTCAACCCGGTACACGAGGCCCGCGTGGCCGGGATTGCCGCCGAAATCGGGTTCACCCAAATCTCGCCCAGCCACCGCGTTTCGCGCCTGATGAAACTGGTCGGGCGCGGCGATACCACGGTTGTGGATGCGTATCTGTCGCCGATCCTGCGGCGCTATGTCGATCAGGTGGCGGGCGCGCTGGACATGGGCCGCGCCTGCGAGCGGCTGCTTTTCATGCAATCCAATGGCGGGTTGACCGATGCGGCGCTGTTTCAGGGCAAGGATGCGATCCTGTCGGGGCCGGCAGGCGGCATCGTCGGCATGGTTCGGACGGCGCAGGCGGCGGGGCTGGATCGGCTGATCGGCTTCGACATGGGCGGCACCTCGACCGATGTCAGCCATTACGCGGGCGATTACGAGCGGTCGTTCGAGACCGAAGTGGCCGGTGTGCGGATGCGCGCGCCGATGATGGATATCCACACGGTGGCCGCCGGGGGCGGGTCGGTCTGCAGCTTCCGCGACGGGCGCTATCAGGTCGGCCCCGAAAGCGCGGGCGCCGATCCGGGGCCCGCCTGCTATCGGCGGGGCGGGCCGCTGACCGTGACCGATTGCAACGTCATGCTGGGCAAGCTGACCCCGGCGCATTTTCCGCCCGTCTTCGGCCCCGATGGCGATCAGCCGCTGGACGCCGATGTGGTGCGCGCCAGATTCATCGCGCTGGCGCAACAGATCGCCGCCGCGACCGGCCAACCGCCCGCCCCGCCCGAAGCCGTGGCCGAAGGATTCCTGCGCATCGCGGTCGACAACATGGCCAACGCGATCAAGAAGATCAGCGTGCAGCGCGGTCATGACGTGACCCAATACACGCTGCAATGTTTCGGCGGCGCGGGCGGACAGCACGCCTGCCTGGTGGCCGATGCGCTGGGTATGAAACGGGTGTTTTTGCACCCTTTCGCGGGGGTTCTGTCGGCCTATGGCATGGGCCTGGCAGAAATCCGCGCGATGCACGAGCGCCAGTTCGACGCGCCGCTGACGGATATCGCACAGGCCCGCGCGGCGCTGGATGCACTGCGCGAACAGGCCGGGACCGAGGTGGCCGGGCAGGGCGTGGCCCCCGACGCCATCCGCCACGAGATGCGCGCGCATTTGCGCTATGACGGCTCGCACCAGATGCTGGAGGTGCCGTTCGGCCCGGTATCGGACATGCAGGCCGCGTTCGAGGCCGCGCATCAGGCGCGGTTCGGCTTTACCTCGCCCGAGCGGGCGCTGTTCTTCGATATGCTCAGCGTCGAGGCGATCGGCGAAACCGGCGAAGCCCCCGCCGGGCAGGTCCCGCAAGGGGACGGCGCGCCGCTGGCGCATGTGCCGCTGCATCTGGACGGCGCGCGCCGCGAGGTGCCGCTTTACGACCGCGGGCGGCTGGGCGCGGGCGCGGCGATCGAGGGGCCCGCGATCATCACCGAACCCACCGGCACCAACGTGGTCGAACCGGGCTGGGCCGCGCGGGTGGACGCGGCGGGTAACCTGATCCTTGACCGCGTGGCCACCAAGCCCCGCGCCCATGCGGCGGGCACGCGGGCCGATCCGGTCCTGCTGGAGGTGTTCAACAACCTGTTCATGTCGGTGGCCGATCAGATGGGGGCGACGCTGGCCAACACCTCGTGGTCGGTGAACATCAAGGAACGGCTGGATTTCTCCTGCGCGATCTTCGACGCGCAGGGCGATCTGGTGGCCAATGCGCCGCATGTGCCGGTGCATTTGGGGTCGATGTCCGACAGCATCAAGACGGTGATGCGCCAGAATGCGGGGGCGATCCGGCCCGGTGATGCGTTCATGTTGAATTCGCCCTATAACGGCGGCACCCATCTGCCCGATGTTACGGTGGTCACGCCGGTTTTTGTGGGCGACGCGGTTCTGTTCTGGCTCGGCTCGCGCGGGCATCATGCTGATATCGGCGGGCGCACGCCGGGATCGGGCCCGCCCGACAGCACCCATATCGCGCAAGAGGGCGTGCTGATCGACAATTTCCGGCTGGTCGATCAGGGTCGGTTCCGGGAGGGCGAGGCCGCGGCGTTGCTGGGCGCGGGGCCCTATCCGTGCCGCAACATCGCCCAGAACATGGCCGACCTGAAGGCGCAGGTTGCCGCCAATGAAACCGGACGGCGCGAGTTGCTGAAGGTCGTGGCCGCCTATGGGCCGCAGGGCGTCACCGCCTATATGGGCCACGTTCAGGACAATGCCGAGGAAAGCGTGCGCCGGGTGGTTGACCACCTGTCGGATGGCGCGTTCAGCTATCCGATGGATCATGGCGCGCGGATCGAGGTGGCCGTGCGGGTGGACCGCGCCGCGCGCGAGGCGGTGATCGACTTCACCGGCAGCAGCGCGCAGCACAGCGGCAACTATAATGCGCCGTTTTCGATCTGCCGGGCGGTGGTGCTTTATGTATTCCGCACGTTGGTGGGGGCCGATATTCCGCTGAACGAGGGCTGCCTGAAGCCGCTGCGCATCATCGCCCCCGAAGGCACGATGCTGAACCCGCGCTATCCGGCGGCGGTGATCGCCGGAAATACCGAGGTCAGCCAGGCCGCCTGCAACGCGCTTTATGGTGCGTTGGGGGTGATCGCGGGCAGCCAGGCCACGATGAACAATTTCATCTGGGGCAATGACGATTTCCAGAATTATGAAACCATCGCCGGCGGCACCGGTGCCGGGCCGGGCTTTGATGGCTGTGATGCGGTGCAAAGCCATATGACCAACACCCGCATGACCGACCCCGAGGTGCTGGAAAAACGCTTTCCCGTGCGGTTGGAGGTCTTTGCGATCCGCCATGGCTCGGGCGGGGCGGGGCGCTGGCATGGCGGGGATGGCGCGATCCGGCGGTTGCGGTTTCTGGTGTCGGTGACGGTGACGACGCTGTGTTCGCATCGCCTTGTGCCGCCGTTCGGCGTGGATGGCGGTGCGCCGGGGGCGGTAGGGGGGAATGCCGCTGAACTGCCCGACGGGCGCCGGATTGCGCTGGGCGGCAATGACGAGATCGACCTGCCCGCAGGCGGGCTGTTCGAGATACTGACACCCGGCGGCGGCGGCTGGGGTCGGGCTGGCTGAGGGACGGAAAAGGGCGCGCCGGCAGACTGTGGTGGTTTGGTGGAAGGGCGGGCCCGTGACCAGGTGAGAGCGCGGTGCGCGGCAGTCACCTCTCCGCTTCGCCCGCAGCACGGACCAACGCGGTTTGCGACCCTTTCCAAAGAAAACCCCCCGCTGGTGGCGGGGGGGCGATGGCGTTGTGGCTGAATTATTCGCCAGGAAGGGAGCCCTGTCCGAGGCCGGATAAACCGCCCGAGACTTCCTCGGTCGAGTCGCCCGACAGCGTTTCGGGCAGGATCAGGTTCAGCACGATCGCGATCAGCGCGGCCGGCAGGATCCCCGAGGCGCCCAGAATGCGCAACGCGTCGGGCAGGTGTTGCAGCGCGTTCGGCGCCCCCGGCGGTACGTTCATTACCTCCAGCTGCAGGCCCAGCCCGACCGACAGCGCCACCGCGAAGATCACCATGTTACGCCGGTCCCATTTCACATCGGACAGCATCGAGATGCCCGAGGCCACGACCATACCGAACATCACGATCACCCCGCCGCCCAGCACCTCGATCGGGATGGTGCGGATCACGCCGCCGACCTTGGGCACCAGACCGCACAGGATCAGAAAAATCGCGCCGAAGGTCACCACCTGGCGGCTCATGATGCCGGTCATGGCGATCAGGCCCACATTCTGGCTGAACGAGGTATTGGGCAGTGCGCCGAACACGCCGGCGATGGCGGTGCCCAGGCCGTCGGCATAGGTCGCGCCCTGGATTTCGCTATCCGTCGCCTCGCGTCCGGCGCCGCCTTTGGTGATGCCCGACACGTCGCCCACGGTTTCCACCGCCGACACGAAGGCCATCAGGCAAAAACCGATGATCGCGGCGGCCGACAGTTCGAACCCGTATTTGAACGGCTGCGGCAGGGCGAAGGCGGCGGCCCCCGACCAGCTTCCGGTGATCCTGGCCACCGGCAGCATGCCAACCGCCACGGCATAAGCATAGCCTACCAGAATGCCGATCAGCACCGCCGAGACCGATGTCATGCCACGGGTATAGAATTTGACCCCCAGGGTGACGAACACCACGATCAGCGCCGCCGACCAGCTAAGCAACCCGCCATAGCTGGCGGCCCCGCTGGCCTTGGCGGGCACACCGCCCGCAGCGTATTCGATGCCGACCTTGACCAGCGCCAGGCCGATCATGGTGATCACCAGCCCGGTCACAAGCGGCGGCAGGGCAAAGCGGATCTTCTTGATGAATGTGCCGATGAAGGCATGGAACAGCCCGCCGATCAGCACCCCGGTGAACAGCGCCGCCAGCGCGTCCACACCCTTGCCCGCGACCAGCGGAATGGCGATCGGGATGAAGGCAAAGCTGGTGCCCTGCACGATCGGCAGCCGCGCGCCGACCGGGCCGAAGCCGATGGTCTGAAACAGCGTGGCGATCCCGGCGAACAGCATCGACATCTGGATCATGTACAGCAGCTCGGGAAAATCGGGCGAGTTGGAGCCGAAGCCGAACCCGGCCGCCCCGGCGACGATGATCGCCGGTGTCACGTTCGACACGAACATCGCCAGAACGTGCTGAATGCCCAGCGGGATCGCCTTGGCCAGCGGGGGGGTGTAATTCGGGTCGCGCAGCTGGTCTGGCGTACCCAGTGAATTATCCGTCATCTACCGTCTCCTGTCGGGATTATGTTTCGGCTTGTCGCCGCTTGTTGTTCGCGGCGTTACAAAACCTTTAAAATTGAACCACAAAATGGGTTTTGAACCAATGTTCCTCTAGATTTTCGGTGTTTCCGATGCGGTCGACCACGGCAAACAGGCCCGGCGCGTGCAGCGGGGTCAGCACCCCGTGCCATGTGCCGCGGTGGTAATTGACGCCCTGACCCGGCTGCGTGACGAAGGCCAGCGGGCGCCCCGGCGTGCCGCCGTCGTCGGGGGCGATGATCATCAGAAACGGCTGATGGGTCATCGGGATGAAGGCCTGACTGCCCTCGGGGTGACGCTCGACCATGTCCAGGGTCAGGGGCAGGGCGCGCGGCTGGGCGTTGAACAGGCTGATGCCCGCGCGCCCGTCCGGCCCGAAATCCAGCCGCGCCCGGTCATGATAGCGCCCACACAATCCCTGATTGATGATCCTGTCCGGCGCTCCGGCCGTGTCGAGGAGGTCGCCGAAGGGGGCGAACGCCTCTGCCGTCAGGGGGCGGATCGGGATGACATCGCTCACTCGGGCCGCCCGAACAGCCGCAGCCGGCTGATCCCGCCATCGGGATGGATGTTGAAGCGCACATGGGTGACCGGCCCCAGTTCCGCCAGCGCATCACGGTATTCATGGATCGAATCCGCGCTCAGTTTCTGTTCGGGCAGCAGGGTGCGCCAGAACATCGAATCCGTGACCAGCGCATCGGTCAACCCGTCGCCGAAATGCTGTAGATCGGCCGCCTGGATCGAGCAACGGTCGGGGAAGTTGCCCTTGAAATGGGCGGTGTCCACCAGCACCCGTTCGATCCGTCCGCGTGCGCCCAGGGCCAGCACCATCCAGTCATAGCCGGGCTCGCGCCGGCGCCGGGTTTCCCAGCCGTCGCCCATGTTGATTCCGCGCCCCGGTGCCAGCAGCCGGTTGTAGCTGCCGTAATGGGCATCCGAAAAGGCCAGGATGCGGCCGCCGTTCAGCGCGGCGACAAGGTCGATTTCCTGCCCGTCGCTGATCGGGTCAAGTTCCGGCACCCCGAAGACGCGCAGCCGGGCTACGCCGCCATCGGGATAGATATGCAGCCGCAGATGGGTCCAGCTTTCATAGCTGTCGCATTTGAAGAAGTGATGCGCGCTGGCGCCCAGCGGGCGGTTGGGCAGGATCTGCACCCAGTTCGCATCCTCCAGCTTGTCGTCGGTGGTGCTGCAGGCCTCGATCCGGCAGGCGGGGGCATAGTTTCCGGTGAAATGCGCGGTATCCACGTCGAAGCCCAGAATGCGGCCGGGGGCTGCCAGCTTGATCGTGGCGTGGTCGTGCCCGCCACCGCGTCGGCGCTGGGTTTCCCAGCCGTCCATCCATTTGCCGTGATCGTCGAACTTGCCCTCGACGAAAACGGGTTCGCTGTCATCGAGCATCCGCTCCAGCGGGGCGAAGAATTCGTTGGTGGCGGCGATTGCCTTCGCGCCCAGCCCGGCCGAGGCCAGGTTGATGCCGGTGCGGGCGTAAAGGGGAACATCGGGGTTCAAAGACTCGATCGAGGGCATGTTGCTTCTTCTTGTTAATGTGAAAGCATGTCGTTCAGCCGCAGCCGCGCGATCCGCTCGACCTGTTTGCAGGCGGTGGCGAATTCGGCGTCGCGGTCATTGTTCAGGCGGGTGCCGAACGCCGCCAGAATACCGGCTTTGTCATGATCGCGCGCGGCGATGATGAAGGGAAAGCCGAATTTTGCGGTATAGGCGCCGTTCAGGCGGGTAAATTCGGCGCGTTCCGCATCGGTCAGCGCGTCCAGCCCGGCGGCGGCCTGCTCGGTGGCGCTGTCGGCGGTCAGGCGTCTGGCGGTCGCCAGTTTGCCGGCCAGGTCCGGGTGGGCGGTCAGAACCGCTAGCCGTTCCGCCGCGCTGGCCGCGCGGAAGATGCGGCAAAGCGCCGAATGCACACCCACGGCGGTATCGTGGGCCGGACCCAGTTCCAGATCGAAGGCGCGGTCGGCGATCCAGGGCGAATGTTCGAACACCCCGCCAAACGCCGCGATGAACGCCTCGCGCGTCATTTCAGAGGGGCGGTCGAACTCGGGCGGCGGAAAGTGGGTGGCCCAATGCTCGGCAATGTCGATGCGCCGGGCGAACCAGACGCCGGCGTGGCGCTTGGCATATTCGATGAAGCGTTTCAGCGCCTGCACCCGGCCGGGCCGGCCGACAAGGCGGCAGTGCAGCCCGATCGACAGCATCTTGGCCTGGCCCTGGCTGCCCTCGGCATACAGCGCGTCGAAGCTGTCCTTGAGGTAGGCATAGAACTGATCGCCGGAATTGAACCCCTGCGGTGTGGCAAAGCGCATGTCGTTGGCGTCCAGCGTATAGGGCACCAAAAGCTGATCGCGCCCCTTGTGGCGGCGCCAATAGGGCAGATCGTCGGAATAGATGTCGGCGACGTAATCGAACCCGCCCTCTTCGCTTGCCAGATCGACGGTGTTGACCGAACAGCGCCCGGTATACCAGCCGCGCGGCCGCTCGCCGGTGACCTCGGTATGCAGGCGGATGGCTTCGGCCATATCGGTGCGTTCGTCTTCGGGCGCGGCATCCTTGTATTCGACCCATTTCAGCCCGTGGCTGGCGATCTCCCAGCCTGCATCCTGCATCGCCTCGACTTGCGCGGGGGACCGCGCCAGCGCGGTGGCCACGCCGTAAACGGTGACCGGCACATGTTCATCGGTGAACAGCCGGTGCAGCCGCCAGAACCCGGCACGCGCGCCATATTCATAGATCGATTCCATGTTCCAGTGGCGTTGCCCCGGCCATTGCGCAGCGCCGACGATTTCCGACAGGAACGCCTCGGACGCGGCATCGCCGTGCAGGATGCAGTTTTCGCCGCCCTCTTCGTAGTTGATGACGAATTGCACCGCGATGCGGGCCCCGCCGGGCCATTTCGGATCGGGCGGCACGGCGCCGTAGCCGTGCATGTCACGAAGGTATCGCGTCACGCTTGTCTCTCCTGTACGAATTCCGCATGTCTATGACAGTTACGGAAAGCGGTTTTTCAAGAAAATTTTGAAAGACTTTCAGAAGCCCCGGACGCGCCCTCTGAGCGGTCATGCCGTGGCACGAAGAGTATGAAACGGGCAAAGGGCAAAGGAAATAGGCATGGCTGAAACGGGCGGTTATCTGACGACACATGTTCTGGACACGGGCAGGGGTGTGCCCGCGGCGGGGCTTACGGTTGATCTGTACCGGATCGAAGGTGATACGCGCGCCCATCTGCGGCATATGGTGACGAATTCGGACGGGCGCACCGACGCGCCGATCCTGCCGGCGGACGAATTCGCGCCCGGTGTGTACGAGCTGATCTTCCACGCCGGGGCCTATCTGGATGCCAGCGGCACCCCGCCGGAAAGCCCGCGTTTTCTGGATGCGATCCCGCTGCGGTTCGGCATCAGCGACGCGGGCGCACATTACCATGTGCCGCTGCTGCTGTCGCCATTTGGCTATTCCACCTATCGCGGCAGCTGAGCCATCCGCGCGGCCAGCTCTTCCTTGCAGCGCGCCACCATGAAATCGACGAACAGCCGGACCTTGGCATCCTTGAAGCGGCGCGTGGGGTAAAGGCAGGCCAGCTGGGTCGGCACCGGCGGGGTTTGTGTGGCCACCGGCACCAGCGCGCCCGAGGCCAGATGCGGCGCCACCTCGAACAGGGGCTTCAGGATCACGCCGCGCCCGGCCAGCGCCCACGCGGTCAGCACATCGCCGTCGTCGGATTCCAGCGGCCCGGAAATGGCGAAATGCTGCGGGCCTTCGGGGGTTATCAGCGGCCAGCGGAATTCGCGCGCGCCGGGAAAGCGCAGGTTCAGGCAATCATGCCCCTGATCCACCAGATCGGCCCCATTCCTGGGATGCCCACGCCGCGCGATATAGGCGGGCGCGGCGCACAGGACGCGCGGGCATTCGGCGATGGCGCGCACCTTCAGGTCGCTGTCCCCCAACGGGCCCAGATGAAACGCCACATCCAGCCCTTCGCCAGTCACGTCGATCGCGCGGTCCGAAACCCGCAGCCGCACGTCGATCTGCGGATAGGCGTCCTTGAACGCGGGCACATGCGGCGCGATGAACCGCCGCCCGATGCCCAGGGGCGCGGCAACAAAGACCGTGCCGCGCGCGCCTTGGGTCGTATCCGCCACCTGGGCCTCGGCCTCGTCGATCGTTTCCAGTATCCGGCGTGCGCCGTCATAGAACAGCCGCCCGTTTTCGGTCGGGTTCAGGGCCCGCGTGGTGCGGTTGAACAGCCGCACGCCCAGATGCTTTTCCAGCTCGGCGATGCGCGACGAGGCCACGGCGGGCGAGGCGCGCTGATCACGCGCGGCGGCGCTCATGCTGCCTAATTCATAGACACGCAGGAACATTTTGATGTTGTTCACATAGGCCATGGGGATTTTTCGGCTTTGTTTGAAACTGCTGTAGTATTTGCTGAATTAACAAAAAGCTGGCGCGCGGTATAGCGTTGCAGGACGCAACAAAGGGGACGCGGGATGCTGGAACTGACCTTTATCGAGGAATGGGCGCAATTCGCCGTGCGCTGGCTGCATCTGATCGCCGGGATCGGCTGGATCGGGTCGTCCTTCTATTTCATCGCGCTCGATCTGGGGCTTTACCGCGACCGCAACCTGGCCAGCGGCGCCGATGGCGAGGAATGGCAGGTGCATGGCGGCGGCTTCTACCATGTCCAGAAATATCTGGTCGCCCCCGCGCAGATGCCCGAGCATCTGGTCTGGTTCAAATGGGACAGCTACGTTACCTGGCTGTCGGGGTTCGGGATGCTGATCCTGGTCTATTATCTGGGCGCGGATCTGTATCTGGTCGATCCGACGGTGCTGGATATTCCGGTCTGGGCCGGGATCGTGATTTCGCTTCTGTCGCTCAGCGTTGGCTGGATCGCCTATGATTCCCTGTGCAAATCGAAATTCGGCGACGATAATACCCGGCTGATGCTGTTTCTTTATGTGGTGTTGGTGGTGCTGGCCTATGCGTTCACGCATATCTTTTCGGGGCGGGCGGCGCTGCTGCATCTGGGCGCGCTTACGGGCACGATCATGTCGGCCAACGTGTTCTTCGTGATCATCCCGAACCAGAAAATCGTCGTGGCCGACCTGAAGGCCGGGCGCACGCCCGATGCGAAATATGGCAAGATTGCCAAGCAGCGGTCGACCCATAACAACTATCTGACCCTGCCGGTGCTGTTCTTGATGCTGTCGAACCACTATCCGCTGGCCTTCGCGACGCAGTACAACTGGATCATCGCCAGCCTTGTGTTCCTGATGGGGGTCACGATCCGGCATTATTTCAACACGGTTCATGCCCGCAAAGGCAACCCGCGCTGGACGTGGGCGGCGACGGTCGCGCTGTTCCTGGCGGTGATGGCGCTGTCGCTGGCGCCGATGTATGGCGGCGCGGCGGCGGAGGAGGAAGAGGCCGCCCTGACCGCGTTCGAGCAGAAATTCGCCAGCGCCGACGGGTTCGAGGATGTCTATTACACCGTGCTGGGGCGCTGCTCGATGTGCCACGCGCAACAGCCCGGCTGGGACGGGATCCGTCATGCGCCCAAGGGCGTGGTGCTGGAAACCGAGGCAGAGGTCGCCCGCCACGCCAAACAGATTTTCCTTCAGGCCGGGGCCAGCCACGCGATGCCGCCGGCGAACGTGTCCTACATGGACCCGGTCGAGCGCGCCGCGATCGTCGCCTGGTATCGCGCCGCGGTCGAGGGTGGCGAGGGCTAAGTCCGCGCTTTGGCCGCCGCCAGCCCGTTCAGCAGCATCGCCTCGTCCCCGGCCTCGACCGGCGGCAGGCCCTGGGCGGTGATGGCCGTGGCATAGGCGCGGGCGATTTCGCCGCCGCCGATCACCGCCACCTGCTGGCCCAGCCAATAGGGCCGCGCGGCGGCCAGTTCCGTCCCGATCAGCGCGCCCCAAAGCCGCGCCCGTGCCGCATCGGCAGGCGGGGTGCCAAGCCGCCCCTGCGCGTGCAACGAGGCCAGCCGCCCGGCCAGCCGTTCGGGCCGGGCCATCATCTCGGACAGCGCATCGGCAAAGCCGTCATCGGCCCAGCCGGTACCGGACAGGCCAAGTCGATCCTCCAACAGGCGGGCCATGCCGACGGTCAGGAAGGTTTGAAAGCTGACCACCTCTTCGGCGCTGATATGGGCCCAGGCGGTCACCTCGCCGGGTAGGCACAGCACCCCGTCGAATGTCGGATTCAGCGCCAGAAATCCGGCAATCGCGGTTTCGGCGCCTTGCATTACATGGGCTGGGCTGTCCTGCCGTAGCCCGGGCACCGCCCGGACGGTCAGGCCGCCCACGGCAAGTGTGGGCAAGGTGTCGGGCAGCGCGGCGCAGGGCACCTTGCGCAGCCTGGCCTGTGGCAGGCCGCAGACGGTGACCGGGGGCAGGGCGCCGGTCAGCGCGGCGACAGCCCGGCGCAGATCGTCGGGGCTGCAGCGCGTCTGCGCCACGGCGCGCGCGCCGTGCATCGCCCACAGGCGCAGGTCTGCCCCATCCTGTGCGGCGGCGATCCAGTCTGCGGTGATGTCGTCCGGCATGGCAGCCCCCTTTCCTTGCGTCCCAGATAGGCGATCCGGCGGCGCAAAGGAACCGGCCTAGGGCGCGGTGACGCAATCGGCGATGGTTTGCGCCAGTCCGGTCAGAAGATCGCCGTAAAGTGCGGGACCATAGGCCAGCGCGGTGCCCGACGGATCCAGCGGCGCGCCGACACGTACGCCGGTGCCGGTGACCACAGCCTCGATATAGGCCGGGTCATGCTGCGCCTCGGGGAAGATGCAGACCGCGCCTTCATGCGCCAGCTCGGCGCGGATCGCGGCCAGCCGCCCGGCCCCGGGGCTGGCCGCATCGCCCAACGCGATGCTGCCCGCCACGTTCACCCCCAGCGCGGCGGCGAAATAGCCATAGGCATCGTGGAACACCATGACCGGCGTGGCCCCGACCGGGGCCAGAATGGCGCGGGCGCGGGCCTCGGCCGCATCGACTGTCGCGACGGCCTGGGTGGCATTCGCGGCATAGCGGTCGGTATGTTCGGGATCGGCCTGCGCCAGATGCCGGGCCATTACCCCGATCCAGACACGGGCGTTTTGCGGGTCGAGCCAGGCGTGGGGGTCCAGCCCGTCATGGGCGTGGTCATGCCCGTCCGCGTCGGCATGGTCCGTGTCATGGTCTTCTTCATGCTCATCTTCGTGAACTTCGTGGTCTTCGTGATCTTCGCCGAAGGCGCGGATCACGGTACCTTCGGCCTCCAGCAGCTCCACCGCGTCGCCGCGCAGGCCGACCCCGCCGATCGCGCGGTCCAGCCACGGGGTCAGTTCGGGGCCGATCCAGAACAGCAGGTCGGCTTGCGACAGTGCCCGGGCCTGCGAGGGCCGGAGCTGAAAGTGATGCGGATCCGCCCCCTTATCCAGCAGGACCGCAGGCTGGCCCAGATCACCCATCACCTGCGCGGCAAGCGAATGGATGGCGGGAATGTCGGTAACAACTGCCGGCACATCGGCCCAAAGGGGGCTCGTCATCAGGGCGGCAGACAGGGTAAGGGGTAGGCGCATCGGATGCCTCATGGGTGGTTGCATTCAGGAAACACTTATTGTTATGTTATACCATAACGAGTCAAGGGGGAAATCATGACGCCGCCGGACAGACCGCTCGCCTTTGCCGAGCATGACCACGCCGCGTGCTGCGGTGATGTGCTGGCCCGGGCCGACGCGCTGGCCCGCGCCAACGGGTTGCGGTTGACCCCCGTGCGGCGCCGCACGCTGGAGATTTTGCTGGAAAGCCATCAGGCGCTGGGTGCCTATGACGTGCTGGAGCGGCTGGCCGAGGACGGCTTTGGCAAGCAGCCCCCGGTGGCGTACCGCGCGCTGGAATTTCTGGTCGAGAACGGGCTGGCACACCGCATCCGCCGCCTGAACGCCTTCGCCGCCTGCATGCATCCGGGTGAGCCGCACCGCCCAGCATTTTTCATCTGCACCGGCTGCCATCAGGTGGCAGAGGCCCCCGGCACCGGCGTGGCCCAGGCCATGGCCGAGGCCGCCCGGACGGTAGGCTTCCGGGTCGAGCGGCTGAGCATCGAGGCGGTCGGCCTGTGCCCCGTCTGCCAGGAGGCCGCATGAGCCTGATCACCGCCAAAGATCTGTCTGTTCACTATGGCGGGGCAGCGGCGTTGTCGCATGTGGATTTCGCCATTGAACCGGGCGAGATCGTCACGGTGGTGGGGCCCAACGGGTCCGGCAAGTCCACGCTGATGCGCGCGCTTTTGGGCGTGATCGCCCCGTCGGGCGGGCGGGTGATGCGGCAAAAGGGGCTGGTGATCGGCTATATGCCGCAGCGGCTGGCGCTTGACGGGCGAATGCCGATGACGGTGCGCCGGTTCCTGTCGCTGCCCAAGCGGCACAGCCCCGCCGCCTGCGCCGATGCGCTGGCGCGGGTGGGGGTGCCGGGGGTCGAAGATCAGCAGATGGACACGCTGTCGGGCGGTCAGTTCCAGCGGGTTCTGCTGGCCCGCGCCTTGCTGAGCCAGCCGCAGATCCTGATCATGGACGAACCCACCCAAGGGCTGGATCAGCCCGGCACCGCCGCCTTCTATCAACTGATCGAAGAGGTCCGGCAGGCGACCGGCTGCGCCATCCTGATGGTCAGCCATGATCTGCATGTGGTCATGAGCGCGTCCGACAGGGTTCTGTGCCTGAACCATCACGTCTGTTGCCAGGGCACGCCGCATGTGGTGTCGAACGCGCCGGAATACCGGGCGCTGTTCGGCCAGGGCACCGGCGGCGCGCTGGCGCTTTATCAGCATGAACATGATCACGATCACGACAATTGCGACCACGATCCGCACACGGAGCACAGCCATGCTGGATGATTTCCTGATCCGCGCGGCGCTGGCCGGTCTGGGCGTGGCGCTGGCGGCAGGGCCCTTGGGCTGTTTCGTGGTCTGGCGCCGGATGGCCTATTTCGGCGAGGCCACATCGCATGCGGCGATCTTGGGCGTGGCGCTGGCGTTGGCGTTTTCGGTCAACATCTTTGTCGGTACCCTGGCGGTGGCGCTGGCCATGGCGCTGGCGGTCAGCGCGCTGGCGGGGCGGGGGCTGGCGATGGACACCACGCTGGGGGTACTGGCCCATGCGGCGCTGGCCTTCGGGCTGGTCGGCGTGTCGTTCCTGCAAGGGGTGCGGGTCGATCTGACTGCCTATCTGTTCGGCGATATCCTGGCGGTCAGCCGGGCCGATCTGGGCTTTATCTGGGGCGGGGCGGCGGCGGTTCTGGCGCTGTTGATATGGCGCTGGCCGGCGCTGCTGACCGCCACCCTGAACGAAGAACTGGCCCAGGCGTCGGGCATTGATCCGGGGCGCGAACGGATGGTGCTGGTGGTGGCACTGGCGCTGGTGGTGGCGGTGGCGATCAAGGTGGTGGGGGCGCTGCTGATCGTGGCGATGCTGATCATCCCGGCGGCGGCCGCCCGTGGCCCGGCCCGCACGCCCGAGGCGATGGCGGTGTTCGCGGTGCTGGTCGGTGCAGCGGCAGCACTGGGCGGGCTTTGGGCGTCGCTGCGGCTGGATACCCCCGCGGGGCCCAGCATCGTGGCGGTGGCGGCGCTGATCTTTGCCGCGATGCTGGCGCTGCCGCGCCGGGCCTGACGGGCGCCGCCTATTCCGGCTGGCAAATCTCGCCCCGGCGGATCGCCACGGCGGTGCGGTACAGCAGCGCGGCGATCACCACCACCAGCAGCGCCAGCACCCCGGTGCCGACCGCCTTATGCGCTGCAGATCCGGCCTTGTCGGCATAAAGGAAGCTGGCGATGCTCAGCGCCGCCAGCGGGAACGACAACGCCCAGAACGGCAGCGCGAAGGGCAGCCGCAGGATGCGCGGCGCCTGCGTGGCCACGATCAGCGCGAAGACATAGCCGGTGTTCAGCAGGATATGCGCAAAGGCGTCCACGCCGCCGGTCATTCGCACCCAGGCGATGAAGGCCACGGCGGGCGGCGCGATCAGGATCACCAGCGTCGGTTGCAGTCGCCCCGGCAGCGGATCGTGAAAGGTCAGCCGGTTGAACACCAGCGTCAGCAGCACGATCCAGAACACGATCCCGCCGGAAAAGAACAGCCAGCTCAACTCGGTATAGCCAAGCTGCACCCCGGCCACCGGCACGATCACATTGCCGACCGCCGGGATGAACCAGGCGGGCGACAGATGCACATGCTGAAAGCTGCGATGCCCGATCCAGCCGGACATGACCGACAGGGTCAGCACCCCCTGCAATGCGGCACCCGTGACCCACAGCCCCCGCGCCAGCATGGGCCAGTCGCCCAGCGTGGCGACCGACAGCAGCAGCAGCGAGATCGATACCGTGGGAAAGAATGCCAGCCGGATGGGATGGTGCCATTCGGCGATCACATGGTCCGGATGGCGCAGCAGCTTCAGGCCGTAAAGCGCCAGCAGTACCGCGAACAGCAGCGCCGAAACGGCCAGCACGCCATGCGACAGCGCGCCGCCCCGACCGAAGGCCTGCTCGGCCGCGTGCAGGGCCAGGGTCAGACCCATCATCCCCATGACGGTGGCGAAGAAGGAGATCGGGAAATGCGCCAGCCGGTTATGCGCCGTGCTGCCGGGAATGTCTGAACTGCTCATGAGAGTCTCCTAGAGATCAGAGCTTGTATCACCTTTGCCGCGCATCAGCGATTGCAGGGTATAGACCAGAATCGCGCAGCCGATCGCGCCCAGAACGGCAACGCCAAGGAAGACGATCACATCGATCGGTCCACCGATGTCGCTGATATGGGAATGGGTCATGACCATCACGAACCAGACCGCCGCCACCGCGCCGATGGGCATCGACAGTTGCGCAAGGAAAAATTTGCGCATCGACATCGACCGGTCGCGGATCAGCACATAGAAATAGGCCAGCGTGATGATCACGGCGGCGGCGACCATGCCCCAGAACAGCCAGAAGCCGAAGATCTCTTCGAACACCGCAATCAGGGTTTGAAACGTCAGGTCTTTCATTGTCCCGCTCTCCTCTCAGGCCTTGCCGCGCAGCATGGCGTTATAGGTGGCCTTCAGCGCCACCTCCTTCATCAGCCAGGAAATCCACAGCTCTTCCAGCGGCGCGATGATGCCGGGGAACGAGGGGGTCAGGTTGTTGTTATAGTCGAATTCGACCAGCATCGCCCGGCCGATGCGGGTGATCAGCGGGCAGGAGGTATAGCCGTTATACAGCTCGGTCCCGTCCTTGCCCTCGATCTGTGCCACAAGATGATCCTCGACCACCGGCACCTGCCACTTGACCGACGCCGCCGTCTTGCCCTTCGGCACACCGGCCACGTCGCCCACGGCGAAGATATTCGGATAACGGTTGTGGCGCAGGTTATACGGATCGACCTCGACCCAGCCCTGACCCACCCATTTGTCGGCCCAGGGCAGCGGCGAATTCAGCACCACATCGGGCGCGCGCATCGGCGGGATGACGTTGGTGAAATCATAGGGCATTTCGACATCGCCCTCGGGGGTGGCGAAGGTGGCGATCTTCTTGCCCGGATCGATTGCCTTCATCACATGGTTGTAGATCGTGTTGAAGCCGCGATCCTCGTACAGCATCCGCACCTTTTCATTCACGATCGGAACCGAGAACAGGCTGCCGCCATGCGCGGCATAGTTGATTTCCACCTTGCCGCGGGTGCCCTTTCTGCGGGCGTAATCATCGGTCAGGAAGGTGTATTTCAGCGGCGCGCCGGCGCATTTCATTTCCGTCGCCGGGCGGGTGAACAGGCCGATACCGCCCTCGTCGGTGAACCTGTCCATCAAGGCCCAGGTCTTGGCGGCATAGTCGGGCCCGGCATAGACCGAGCCGATCCCTTCGCGGCCGACCAGATCCAGCGACATGCCCTCGATCTGGTCGTAATCGAGCTTCAGCCCGGTCGCGACGACGAGGTAGTCATAGGCCACCTTCGTCCCCGAGGCGGTGGTCACCACCTTGGCGTCGGGGTCGATCTCGGCGGCGGCCTCTTCGACCCAGGTCACGCCGCGGGGCAACCAGCCGCCGGTGCCCGACACCGAATAATCGGCCGGTTTCAGGCCAGCGGCGATCAGGGTAAAGCCGGGCTGATAGAGGTGCTGCTTGCGTCCGTCGATGATGGTGATCGCGGCACCGTCCAGCCGGGTCACCAGGCGGTTGGCCAGCGCGGTACCTGCCGCCCCGGCCCCCAGGATCACGATCTTCGCCGAGGTCTTGACCTTGGCGGCGTGCGCTGCGGTTCCGGATGCGGCAAGGGCCAGGCCGCCCGCGGCCAGCCCCATGAAGGCGCGGCGGGACGTGGGAATGTCCGTGAGATGGGTCATGCGACTCCTCCTGAAAAGTATTCCATCGTGTGCATGTTTTTCGCGCCGTCAGCTTTGACCCAGGTCAAAACCCGCCTTGCGTGACGGGGGGCGCGATCGGGATGGATGCAGCCGGGGCGCGTCGTGACGCCCCGGCCATCCCCACGGCGGCGTGCCGCCTTAGTCTGTATCGGTGCTTTCCAGCGCCTTGTTGTCTTCGTTCAGTTCCAGCCACATCGCGTTCACGACGGCCAGAATTGCGGCCAGCGGAAGGCCGAGAATCCAGGCGAAATACCACATCTGCTCGCTCCTCTCAGTAAACGGAATCGCTGTTGGCGGTGACATCGTCCTCGGTCACCTTGCCCCACAGCACTTTGTAGACCCAGGCGGTGTAGACCAGGATCAGCGGCACGAAGATCGCCGCCGACACCAGCATCACGAACAGCGTCAGATGCGAGGACGAGCTGTCCCACACCGTCAGCGACGCGGCCGGCGCGATGCTGGAGGGCAGGATGAACGGGAACATGGTCAGGCCGACGCTGGCGATGATACCGACGATCGACAGACCCGACGCCAGCAGTGTGCCGACCTCGCGGCTCTTGGCGATCTGCCAATAGGCCAACAGCGCGCCGCCGATGCCCAGGGCCGGCGCGATCACGATCCAGGGCCGCGTCCCATAGGCCGCCAGCCACGATCCGCCCTTTGCAACCTCGCTCATCAACGGGTTCGACGGGCCGTCATGGACCACGGCGTCGGTGAAGGCATAGGCATCCACCCCCACCGCCAGCCACAGCCCGGCCAGGACATAAAGCGCGGCGGTTGCCAGCGCGGCGACCGAGCCGAAGCGCCGGGCGCGGGCCTGTACCGGGCCTTCGGTCTTCAGTGTCAGCCAAGCGCCGCCATGCATGATCAGCATCGCCACCGACACCAGCCCGGCCAACAGCGCGAACGGGTTGAGCAGGCCGAAAAAGCCGCCCTCGTAGGTGGTCATCAGATCGTCGGACAGGCGGAAGGGCACGCCTTGCAGCACATTGCCCATCGCCACGCCGAACACCAGCGCCGGAACGAAGCCGCCGACGAACAGCGCCCAGTCCCAGGTCGCGCGCCAGACCGGGCTTTCACGCTTGGAACGGTATTTGAAGCCCACCGGGCGCAGGATCAGCGCCGCCAGGATCAGGAACATCGCGATGTAGAAACCTGAAAAGCTGACCGCGTACAGCGGCGGCCAGGCGGCAAAGATCGCGCCGCCGCCCAGGATGAACCACACCTGGTTGCCTTCCCAGATCGGCCCGATCGTGTTGATCACGATCCGCCGTTCGGTATCGGTTTTCGCGACGAACGGCAGCAGCGTCCCCACGCCCAGATCGAACCCGTCGGTTACGGCAAAGCCGATCAGCAGGACGCCAAGCAGCAGCCACCAGATCACGCGCAGGACCTCGAAACTCATGAATTCATGCAGGATCATTGCTTTTACTCCGCAGGTTGGGCAGCGGTGCTGCCGCTTTTCAACTGGGTTTCATGCCGCGCCATCCAGGCGTCGGTTTCAGCGACGTCCATATAGGGGCCCTTGCGGATGTATTTCAGCATCAGCCCCATCTCGATGACGAACAGCACCGAATAGAACAGCGCGAACCCGGCCAGGGTGAAGGCCAGCTGCCCGGCGGACAGATGGCTGACCGACAATGCGGTGGGCAAAACGCCGTCCACCGTCCAGGGCTGGCGGCCGAATTCGGCCACGAACCAGCCCAGCTCGGCCGCGATCCACGGCGTCGGGATGATCACAACCCCCAGCCGCAGTGCCCAGCGCGGGAACCGCATGCCCCGGAACGAGGCCATGAAGAAGAAATAGGCCATCACCGCGATAAAGCTGAAGCCAAGCGCGACCATGATGCGGAACGCCCAGAACAGCGGGAACACGCCCGGCACGGTATCGTCGGCGGCCATGGCGATCTGCGCGTCGGTGGCCATGCGCGGATCGTCCACATAGCGTTTCAGCAGCATCGCAAAGCCCAGATCTTCGGAATGCGCTTCGAACCGGGCGGACATTTCTGGCGTCATATCGGGCCCGGCGGCGCGAATGTCCATCAGCGCGTCATAGGCGATGATACCGTTGCGGATACGGTCCTGTGCCTCGGCCACCAGATCGTTGATGCCGGGCATGACCGTGTTCAGCGAGCGGGTACCGATCAGCCCCATCACATAGGGAATGTGGATGGCATAGTGGGTTTCGCGCGCTTCGCGGTCGGGAATGCCCACCAGCGTGAACGAGGCCGGGGCCGGTTCGGTGTGCCACATCGCCTCGATCGAGGCGAGTTTCATCTTTTGCGTATGGGTCGCGGAATAGCCCGACTCGTCGCCCAGCACGACGACCGACAGGGCCGAGGCAAGGCCGAAACTGGCCGCCACCGCGATCGAGCGGCGGGCAAGCTCCACATGCCGCCCCTTCAGCAGATACCAGGCCGACACGCCCAGCACGAACACCGCAGCCGTCACATAGCCGGCGGACACGGTATGCACGAACTTGGCCTGCGCCACCTCGTTGAACATGACCTCGAAGAAGCTGGTCATCTCCATGCGCATCGACATCGGATTGAATTCGGCGCCGACCGGGTTCTGCATCCAGCCATTGGCGATCAGGATCCACAGCGCCGAAAAGTTGGAGCCAATGGCGACCAGCCATGTGACCATCAGGTGTCCCCGCTTGCTCAGCTTGTCCCAGCCGAAGAAGAACAGCCCGACGAACGTGGCCTCCAGGAAAAAGGCCATCAGCCCCTCGATCGCCAGCGGCGCGCCGAAGATGTCGCCCACGTAATGGCTGTAATAGCTCCAGTTCATCCCGAACTGGAATTCCATCGTGATGCCGGTGGCCACGCCCAGCACGAAGTTGATGCCGAACAGCGTGCCCCAGAATTTGGTCATCTGCCGCCAGATCGGGCGGCCGGTCATGACATAGACGGTCTCCATGATCGCCACGAGGATCGACAGACCCAGGGTGAGCGGAACAAAGAGGAAGTGATACATGGCTGTCGTGGCGAACTGTAGCCGCGACAACTCTACGATGCCGAGTTCCATGGTCGGATCTCCGATTGCGATTCCCTCAAACATGCATGGAAGATGCATATTATGGGTGTGGATAGCTGCTCGGGTAGGATAGTTGCCTTGACCTATGTCAAAATCATGAATTTCAGGCGTGGTTTCCACCAAGAGGCGCCAGGCGGTCCGCCCAATCCTGTTCGACCCGCCGGTGCGAGGCGGTCAGGATCGCGGTCTCGGGCAGCATCCGGCGAATGCCGCGCAGCACGGTCGCGGCGGTGGCATGGTCCAGCCCCTCGGTCGGTTCGTCCAGCAGCAACAGGCGGGGGCGGCGCAGCAGGGTGCGGGCCAGGGTCAGGCGGCGTTGCTCGCCCCCGGACAGTCCGGTGCCGTTTTCGCGCAGCGGGGCGTGCAGCCCGCCGCGCTGTTGGACGGTGCCCCACAGCGCGACGGCCTGAAGCACGGATTGGGCGTCGGTTTCGGTCAGATCCGGGTCGGCCAGCGCCAGCACATCCATGAAACTGGTGCCCAGGATGGCGCTGCGCTGGGGCAGAAATGCCACTTCGCGGCGCAAGGCGGGTTCGGGCAGGGTGGCGATCGGTTGGCCGAACAGGCTGATCTCGCCCGCGTCCGGCGCGATCAGCCCGGCGGTCAGCGCCAGAATAGTGCTCTTGCCGCCGCCGCTGGGACCGGTCAGCGCCACGGTTTCCCCGGCGGCCACGCTCAGGCTGAACCGCTCCAGCACCGGCTGCGCCGCGCCGGGATGGCGATATGTCACGCGATCCAGCGCCAGCGCCGGGGCCGTGCCGATCAGGGCGGCGGGATGCGGCAGGGGCGGGGACGGCACGGCGGTGGCGGGCAGCAGCCGGACCACGTTGCGCGCCGCAACCTGCATCCGGCCCAGATCGGCCAGCCCGCGCCGCAGCGGCCCGGTGGTTTCCGCCAGCGCCAGCGCCGCGAAGAACCCCAGCGCCGCCATCGCAGGCGCGATCGCCCCCGACTGGACCAGCGCCGCGCCCAGCCACAGCGCCCCGCCTGCGGCCACACTGGCAGTCAGCGACAGGATCACGCCGGCGCGTCGCTCGATTCGGTCGGTGCGGCGCAGATTGTCGCGCATCCGGTCTTCGGCGGCCCGCACCGCATCGGTCTGATCGGCCAGCCGCCCATAGACCACCAGATCGTCGCGGGCGCGCAGCAGGTCGATCAGCCGGATACGAAAAGCCTGCAGCGCGGTCTCGGCCCGGCGCGAGGGCGCCCTGGCCGCGCGCGCCACCCCGATCAGCGCCACCGAACTGCCCAGCGTAAAGCTGCCGGTAATCCACAGCGCCAGCTTGGGGTCGGTCAGCCAGGCCAGTATCAGCAGGCTGCCGCCCAGCACCAGAAGCGCCGACAGGGCCGGGATGAACAGCCGCAGCGCGACCCCGTCCAGCGCATTCACATCGGCCACCAGCCGGTTCAGCGTTTCCGCCCCGCGCAGCCGCGACAGGCGCGGATAGGGCAGGGCCAGCACACCGGTCAACAGACGCACCCGGATCGCCGCCAGGCTGCGCAACGTGGCGTCATGGGTCAGCACCCGTTCGCCGTAGCGCGCGGCGGTGCGGCCCAGCGCCAGCCCGCGAACCGAGGCGCTGGGCTGAAACAGGTTGAACGCGATGCCGATGCCGGCCAGCCCCGCGGCGCCCGCGGCGGTGATGAACCAGCCCGACAGGCCCAGCAGCGCGACCCCCGCCGCCAGCACCACGACGGCCAGCGCCGTGCCGCGCGCCAGCGACCAGCGCTGCCCGGCCCAGATCAGCCGCAGAATATGCAGCAGCGGTTTCATGCGCCCGCCCCCGGTGCCAGAACGATCTGGTGGTCCATGCGACCGGCCAGAACCGGGTCATGGGTGGCAACGATCAGCGCGCAGCCGTCATGCGCCAATGCCATCAGCCCGGCGGTGACCTGGGCGGCGGTTTCGGCGTCCAGATCGGCGGTGGGTTCATCGGCCAGCAGCAGGCCGGGGCGTGCCCGTGCCGCGCGGGCCAGGATCAGCCGCCGCGCCTCGCCGCCCGATACGCCGGTGCCGCTTTCGCCCAGCCGTGTGTTCAGCCCGCGCGGCAGGGTTGCCACCACATCCGCCGCCGCCGCCAGATCCAGCGCGGCGGTCAGCGGGCGCGGATCGTCGCCGCCCGCCAGCATCAGGTTGCGGCGCAGGCTGCCGGCGATGAAATGCGGGGTCTGCGGCATCCAGCCCAGCCCGGCACGCCAGGCATCGGCAGTGTCGGCGCTCAGTTCCGCATCCCCGATCAGGATACGGCCGGTATCGGCCAGGCCCAGCCCGGCCAGCAGTCGCAGCAGGCTGGTCTTGCCCACGCCGCTGGGGCCGGTGACGGCAAGAGTCTGACCCGGCGCCAGCGCAATATCGGGAAACCGGATCAGGCGGCCATCGGGCAGGCGCAGGCCCAGCCCTTCGGTGCGCAAGGTGCCGCGCAGCGCGGGCCGGGCCGGGGCGCCGTGGCCGGGAAAGGTGGTCTCGGCGGCCTCTTCCAGTGTCGCGAGGTCGCGGGCCACGGCGGTGGCGTCGGCCTTGTCATGCCAGGCGGCGGCCAGATCGCGCAGCGGCTGGAAATAATCGGGCGCCAGCAACAGCAGAAAGATGCCTTCGGCCGGGGTCAGCGGCGTGGCATAGGCGCCGAAACCCAGTTCGCCCAGCAGCGACAGGCCGACATAGACCGCCACCATCGCCACGCCGATCGCCGCGAACAGCTCCAGCACCGTCGAGGACAGAAAGGCGATGCGCAGCACCTCCATTGTGCGGGCGCGCAGCCGGTCGGCGGCGCTATGGAACTGCGCGGTGGTGCGGGCGCCCGCATCCAGCAGCCGGATATCCACCAGCGCCGACAGCCGTTCCAGCAGCAGAACGTTCATATCCGACAGCTCGTCCATCTGCCGCTCGCTGGCGTCCTGCGCGGCCATGCCGACCAGCGCCATGAACAGCGGGATCAGCGGCCCGGCGACCAACAGAACCAGCGCCACCGCCCAGGACAGCCAGGCCGATACCGCCAGAATGATCAGCGGCAGCACCATCACCTTGATCCGCGCCGGGGCGTAGCGGGTCAGGTAAGGTGTCATCGCCGACAGCTTTTCGGCCGCCAGCGTGGCGATCTGCGCCGCCGGCGCGCGCGCCGGATCCTGAGCGCTGCGGCGGCTTTCGCGGGCGATCAGCCGGGCGCGCTCGGCCCGCAGCACGGTATCGGCGGCATCAAACGCCAGATGCCCGGCCAGACTGTCGAGGGCGGCCCGCAGGGCGCCGACAGCGATGAACCCCAGCGCGAACAGGGCCACCGGCCCGCGCGTCTTGTCGGGTTCCAGCAGCCCGGCGATCACCAGCGCCACCGCCGCCGCCTGTACCAGCCACAACAGGCCCGACGCCGTGCCCGCCAACCCGGCCCGCGCCATGGCCGGGCGGGCGGGGGCGACCATCGCCCGCAGGCGTACAGCGCCCGGATTCGGTGGGGTGGGGGTGGTGTTCAAGCCTGCGTTCCAAAACCTGTGGATCAGATATGCGTTTAAAGCATCACGTTTCCATCTTGTCTGATCTCGATCAAGTTACAGCGTATTGTATTGCTATATTACAGATGGGCCAATTCGGGCCGTACCGCAGGCTGGGGACATTATCATGCGACTGACGACACGCACCAACATCGCCATGCGCGCGTTGATGTATTGTGCCGTGAATGCCGGGCGGATCGTCCGCAAGTCCGATATCGCGGGGGCCTGCAACACCTCTGAAAACCATATGGCGCAGGTGATCAACACGCTCAGCCATTACGGGCTGGTGAAAACGACACGCGGGCGCCATGGCGGTGTGATGCTTGATAAGGACCCGGCGCAGATCTCGGTTGGCATCGTGTTCCGGATGCTGGAATCGGGCGTGCCTTTCGCCGAATGCTTTGCGGAGGAGGCGAACACCTGCCCGATCGCCGATTGCTGCAAGCTGCGCGGCGCGTTGTCGGGGGCGTTGGCCGAGTTCTACAAGGCGCTCGACAAGGTTACCCTGGCCGATCTGGTCAAGGATAACGTGCCGCTTGAAGAGGCGCTGATCCTGCGCTGATCCTATGCCGGCGCGCGCTTGGCCTTCTCATCGCGCCGATGCCGCAGTAAGACAGAACCATACGGTGACGAGGCGGGGGTGAGCGGCATGGAACTTACGCAAAATACCGGTGCGTCCGGGCCGGATCGGCCCGATGCGTTTTTGCGTGCGCTTTACGGGCGCGCGGTGGCCGCCGCCGATCCGATGCTGTGTGTGCCCGCCGCCCTGCCGCCCCGCCCCGAAGGCCGGGTTCTGGTGATCGGTGCGGGCAAGGCGTCGGCGCGGATGGCCGAAGCGGTCGAAAGCGCCTGGGGCCCGGTCGCGGGGCTGATCATCACCCGCTACGGCTATGCCCGGCCCACGCAATCCATCGAAATCATAGAGGCCGCGCATCCGGTGCCCGACGCGGCCGGGCGCGACGCCACCGCGCGGATGCTGGAAATGCTGCGCGGACTGGGGCCGGAGGATTTCGTTCTGGCGCTGATTTCGGGCGGCGGCTCTGCGCTGCTGGTGCAGCCTGCGGGCGCGATCACGCTGGAAGAAAAGCAGCAGGTGAATGCGGCGCTGCTGGCCTCGGGCGCGCCGATTTCGGCGATGAACACGGTGCGCAAGCATCTGAGCCGGGTCAAGGGCGGGCAACTGGCGGCGGCAGCCTGGCCCGCGCGGATGCTGGCGCTGATGATTTCCGATGTGCCGGGCGACGATCCGGCCTTCATCGCCTCTGGCCCCACCGTGGGCGACGCGACCATGCCCGCCGATGCGACGGCGATCCTGGATCACTGGCGGATCGAGGTGCCGCAATCGGTGCGCGACGTGCTGACCGGACCGACCGGCGTTCTGCCGCCCGGTGCGCCCGAGCTGTTGAAGGTCGAAAACCGCATTATTGCCGCCCCGGCGCAGTCCCTGGCGGCTGCGCAACAGATGGCCGAGGCCGCAGGCTGTCGGGTCGTGCTGCTGGGCGACGCGCTGGAAGGTGAGGCGCGCGCGCTGGGTGCCAGCCAGGCCGAACAGGCGTTACGGATCGCCGACGGCATGAAACCGGGCGATGCGCCGGTGCTGCTGCTGTCGGGGGGCGAATGCACGGTGACGCGGCGGGGCGACGGGATCGGCGGCCCGAATGCCGAATTCTGCCTGTCGCTGGCGGTGGCGCTGAACGGCGCACCGGGCATTCACGCGATTGCCTGCGACACTGACGGCGTCGATGGCGGGGCCGAAGTGGCGGGCGCGGTGGTCACCCCCGACACGCTGGCGCGGGCGGCGGCGCTGGGGCTGGATGCGCGGGCCGAACTGGCGCGCAACCACAGCCACGGTTTTTTCGAAAAATTGGGCGATCAGGTGGTCCCCGGTCCGACGCTGACCAATGTCAACGATTTCCGGGCCATCCTGATCGCCCCCGCGAGTGGCGGCTCTTAATCCGTCATTACCTGTCCGGTATGCGGATGTTTCCCCAGGATGATCATGCCCAGCAGGTCGTCATCGGTGACGTCCTTGATGTTGACGATGCCGACCAGCTTGCCGTTCTTCATGACGGCGGCGCGGTCGCACAGGTTCATCACCTGATGCACGTCATGGTCGATCAGGAAAATTCCCAGCCCTTCGGCCTTCAGCTGATGGATCAGATCGGCGACCATCTGTGTTTCATGCGGGCCAAGGGCGGCGGTGGGCTCGTCCATGATCAGAATTTTCGCGTTGAAATACACCGCCCGCGCGATCGCCACCGATTGCCGCTGACCGCCCGAAAGCGACGACACCGGCGCCGAGAAGTTTTTGAAATTGGGGTTCAGCCGCGCCATGATCCTGCGCGTCTCGGCCTCCATTGCGTCGTCATCCAGAAAGCCCGCGCCGGTGACCAGTTCGCGGCCCAGAAACAGGTTCGCGGCGGCGTCCAGGTTATCGGCCAGCGCCAGCGTCTGATAGATCGTCTCGATGTTATAGCGCCGTGCGTCGCGCGGGGTCTTGATGACCGCCCTTTCGCCGTTGATCAGGATGTCGCCGCTATCGGCCTGATAGGCGCCCGACAGCATCTTGATCAGGGTGGACTTGCCGGCGCCGTTATGGCCCAGCAGGCCCACGACCTCGCCCGGTTGCAGATCCAGGGTGACGTCGTTCACCGCGTGGTTGCCGCCGAAGGCGATGTGCATGTTGCGCATTTCAACAAGGGGGGGCTGCTGTGTCATGTCCTTGCTCCTGCTCAGTTGCCGGTCCGGCGGCGATAGATGATGTCGATCCAGACGGCGAAGACCAGAACCACGCCGACGACGATGGATTGCAGCGGCGCGTCGACCCCGACCATGGCCATGCCCGATTGCAGCGACTGCATGATCAGCGCGCCCAGTACCGCGCCATAGATCGTGCCGACCCCGCCCGACAGCGCGGTGCCCCCGATCACGGCGGCGGCGATCACCCGCAGCTCGTCCAGCGTGCCCAGGTCATTGGCCGCCGATCCCAGCCGGGCCGAGGCGATCACCGCCCCCAGCGCGACCAGCGCGCCCATGATGGCAAAGACCTTGACGGTCAGGAATTTGGTGTCGATCCCCGACAGCTCGGCCGCATCCGGGTTGCCGCCGGTGGCGAAGATATAGCGCCCCAGACGGGTGCGTTTGGCGACAACGGTCATGGCCAGCGTCACCGCCAGCACCATCAGCACCGAGATCGGCAGCCCATAGCCCAGCACCAGCCCTTCGGGCATCACCTCGCCCCGCGCTTCGAACAGGCGCTCGACCCGGCGGGTGGGCACCTCATAGGCATTCAGAACCGCGACGAAGGTGCAGATCACGCCGACATAGATCAGCGCCAGAACGATTTCGGCCCAAAGCGGTTTGGCATGGAAGCCGTGTGCCAGCTTGCGCTGGCGCGACTGGAACACCAGAAACACCGCGGCAAGGCTGGTCAGCACGGCCACGACCCAGCTCCAGGTGATGCCCAGCGTGCCGCCGGCACCGCCCAGTATCTTGAATGTCTCGTCCAGCGGGGCGACGGTCTGGCCCTGGGTCACCCACCACGCGGCGCCGCGCCAGGCCATCAGCCCGCCCAGCGTCACGATGAAGGCGGGGATCGTCAGATAGCCCACCAGCCAACCCTGAAACGCACCGATCGCCGCGCCCATCACAAGGCCCGCGAACACGGTGATGGCCCAGATCATCGGATGACCGAAGCCCAGGAGTTCCGGCAGAATCTTGGCCTGGATCACGCCCATCGCCATACCGATGAAGCCCAGCAGGGCGCCGACCGACAGATCGATGTGGCGGGTAACGATGACAAACACCATGCCGGTCGCCATCACCGCGACCGAGGCGGTCTGTACCGTCAGGTTGAAGATATTGCGCGGGGTGACATAAAGCCCGCC
The DNA here is from genome assembly GCF_054954595.1 of Actibacterium sp. D185-2. Classification (NCBI taxonomy): domain Bacteria; kingdom Pseudomonadati; phylum Pseudomonadota; class Alphaproteobacteria; order Rhodobacterales; family Roseobacteraceae; genus Actibacterium; species Actibacterium sp. D185-2. The sequence continues at coordinate 11,736 of NZ_JBPWNX010000010.1, read as the reverse complement.
CGTGACCACGTCGAACACCGCCCAGATCACCGCCAGCGCCGCGATCATGCCGATCAGCCTGAGGTCGATTTCCAGTGTCGACAGGATGGATTTCAGCTGACGCATCGCCACGCCTCTCGTTTTTTTGTTTGTTGGGTCATGGGAAAGATGTGCCGCCGCCCCGGGATGACCTGGGCGGCGGCGACCGGCCTTAGTCGCAGACCGCCACGGCACCCGAAGGCACGCCCTGGCACAGCACGTCCTTGCCGATCCAGCCGGCATCGACCACAAGGTTCAGATTGTCGCGCGAAACCGGCACCGGCGCCAGAAACCTGGCGTTCATCGCGGTGCCCGCGGGCGAGGTCCAGGATACGGTCCCGTCCACATCGCCCATTGCGGTGCCCGCGGCCATCGCCACGGCGATTTCGGCGGCGTTCCGGCCCAGTTCGCGGCTGTCCTTCCAGACCGACACGGTTTGCGTGCCCTGCGCGATGCGGTTCAGCGCGGCATGGTCGCCGTCCTGACCGGAAACCGGGATCCCTTCCATGCCCTGCGCCGTCAGCGCGGCCACGGCGCCCCCGGCGGTGCCGTCATTGGAGGCCACGACCGCATCGACGTTGTTGTCGTTGCTGGTCAGGATCTGTTCCATGTTGCGTTGGGCGTTGGCGGGCAGCCAGGCGTCGGTATAGGCCTCGCCGACGATGGTAATGTCGCCCGCGTCGATCGCGGCTTGGAGCACTTCCTGTTGGCCCCCGCGCAGGAAATCCGCGTTCGGATCGGTGGGCGACCCCTTGATCATCACGTAATTGCCCTTGGGCTGCGCGGCCAGCACCGCGCGGGCCTGCATCCGGCCCACTTCGACATTGTCGAAGGTCAGGTAATAGGCGCGGGAATCCTCGATCAGGCGGTCATAGGCGACGACAGGGATACCTTCGTCGGTGGCGGCGTCCATCGCCGGACCCACGGCCGAGGCGTCCTGCGCCAGGATGATCAGCGCATCGGCGCCGCGCGCGATCAGGCTTTCGATATCGGAAAGCTGCTTGGCCGAAGAGCTTTGCGCATCGGCCGAGATGTATTCGGCGCCGGCGGCATCAAGGGCGGCCTTGATCGCGGCTTCGTCGGTTTTCCAGCGTTCTTCCTGGAAATTGGACCAACTGACGCCAACGATCAGATCAGCCGCAACGGCGGCCGTGGATGTGGCAAAACTCAACGCAACCGCAGCTGCGGCGGTGATTTTCTTCATGATTTCCTCCCTTTATCGTCACTCCCCGGACTGCAGAGCGGATTCGGGAAGATTAATGGTGACGATAACATGTAATAATTTTAAGGTCTAATTTATTAAGGCGGTTATGCCAGAATATTTGGCATTGTGTAAATGATACTGCCATATTTCACGATTATTTTGCCAATTTGATTTTTTTGATGAAATATTGTTTCTTGCGTATAAACGCCGGATCGACGGGAGGGTTACATGGTAACGGATCAAAGGGATGCGGGGCGCAGGCTGGTATTTTCGGCCATTCGCAAGGCCGGGCGTATTGCCCGGGTCGATCTGGCGCGCGGGACCGGGATCAGCCCTGCCACCGTGACCTCGATCACCGCGGAACTGATCCGGCAAGGCTTGATCGAGGAAACCGGCCCCAGCCTGGATGTCGATCTGCGCCGGGGGCGGCCACGCGTCGATCTCAAGGTGCGCGGCGCCGCGCGGATCGTGGCCGGCATGAAATTGTCGCACAGCGCGATCACGGTGGCGCTGATCGATTTCGAGGGCGGCCAGATCGGCGAAAGCAAGCTGGCGCTCGACCGCAGCCGCCACAGCGCGGCCGCGCTGGTCCCGTTGTTCCGCCGCGCGCTGGAAATGGCGGTAGAGGGCGCGCAGCTGGCGCTGAACGATCTGTCCGGGGTCGGCATCGGCGTTGCGGGCACGGTGGATGCGGAACAGGGGGTGATCTATTGGTCGCCCGCGATGTCGGACCGCAACGTCCCCCTGCGCGACATGATGACCGCTGATCTGGGCCTGCCGGTCTTTGTCGACAATGACGCCAATCTGGTGGCGATGGCCGAGCTTTATTTCGGCTACGGGCGCGGGGTAAGCGATTTCATCGTGCTGACCATCGAAAGCGGTGTGGGCATGGGGATCGTCATCAACAATGACATCTACCGCGGCGCGCGCGGCTGCGGGGCCGAGTTCGGCCATACCAAGGTGCAACTCGACGGGGCGCTGTGCCGCTGTGGCCAGCGTGGCTGCCTGGAGGCCTATGTCGCCGATTACGCCCTGCTGCGCGAGGCTGCCACGACAACCAGTTTTGCCGATCTGCGGACGTCGCAGCAGCAGCTTCAGGCATTGGTCGACGCCGCGCGGGCGGGGGACGAGACCGCGCAATCGATCTTTGAGCGGGCCGGGCGGATGTTCGCGATGGGGCTGGCCAATATCGTCAATATTTTCGACCCGCAGCTGATCATCCTGTCGGGTGAGCGGATGCAGTTCGACTATCTCTATGCCGAGCAGGTGCTGGAAAGTATCCGCAAATCCATTGTGCAGATCGACATGCCCGCGCCCGAGGTGCGGATCCACAAATGGGGCGATCTGATGTGGGCCAAGGGGGCCGCGGCCTATGCCATCGACGGCGTGGCCGAGATCGCGTTGCAGGGCATTGCGGGCAATGCGGCCTGAACTGGCGCTTCTGGTCCTGGCCCTGGCGGGCGCGGCCCATGCCGATCCGGCGTTTCTGGATCGGGCCGCCGCGCTGGGGCTGGATCATCGCTATACCGGCGGGTGGGAGCATTTCGTGGGCGGCGGTGTCGCCGCGTTCGACTGCGACGGCGATCTGCTGCCCGAGCTTTACGCCGCGGGCGGCAGCGCCCCCGCCGCCCTGTTGCGCAACCGGACGGCGCCGCGCGGGGCCACGCTGGATTTCACCGCCGACACCCCCGATGCGCTGGCCCTGACCGGGGTGATCGGGGCCTATCCGCTGGATGTCGACAGCGACGGCCGGCTAGATCTGTTCGTGCTGCGGGTCGGGGAAAGCCGGCTGCTGAAGGGCGGGCCGGACTGTGCCTTTGCCCCGTTCCCCGACGATCTGGGGTTCACCACGGAAAATCGTTGGAGCACGGCCTTTTCCGCCACATGGGAGGCGGGGCAGACCCTGCCGACGCTGGCCATCGGCAACTATGTCGACCGCGACAACCCCGAGGGACCGTTCGGCACCTGCGATGTAAACCTGCTCTACCGTCCCGACGGGGCACGCTATGGCCCGCCTGTGACGCTGGCGCCGGGCTATTGCGCGCTGTCGATGCTGTTTTCCGATTGGGGCCGGACCGGGCACGCCGATCTGCGTGTCAGCAACGACCGGCATTACTATATCCGCGGCGGGCAGGAACAGATGTGGGCGATGGCGTCCGCCCCGCGCCTGTATGATGCGGGCGATGGCTGGCAACGCTACATGCTGTGGGGCATGGGCATCGCCAGCCGCGATATCAACGGCGATGGGCTGCCCGAGGTTTATCTCAGCTCGATGGGCGATCAGAAATTGCAGATGCTGGCGCCGGGCGCCACCGGGCCGGATTATCGCGATGCAACCTATGCGCGGGGCACCACCGCGCACAGGCCCTATATCGGCGATGACGGGCGTCCCTCGACCGGGTGGCATGTGGCCTTCGGCGATACCGGCAATGACGGGCGCGATGATATTTTCATCGCCAAGGGCAATGTCGAACAAATGCCCGGCAGCGCGATGAAGGATCCCAACAACCTGCTGCTGCAACAGCCTGATGGCCGGTTTGCCGAGGCGGGCGCGGAGGCGGGCATTGCCAGCATGGCGCGCAGCCGGGGCGCGGCGCTGGTCGATATGAATCTTGACGGGTTGCTGGATCTGGCCGTGGTCAACCGCCGCGCCCCGATGGAGGTGTACCAGAACGTGACCGAAGGCGCGGGCCATTGGCTGCAGATCGCGCTGCACCAGCCCGCGCCGAATGTGAACGCGGTCGGGGCCTGGATCGAGGTCGACACCGGCGGCGCGGTTCAGGCGCGCGAGGTTACCGTGGGCGGCGGCCATGCCAGCGGCGCGGCCGGATTTCAGCATTTCGGGTTGGGCGCGGTGCGACAGGTCCGGCTGCGGGTAATCTGGCCGGACGGGGTGGCCAGCGATTGGGTGCAGATCGTGGCGGACCAGATCGCGACCGTCACCCGCAACGGGGCCGCGCTGATCGTGGCAGGGCACTAGCGATCCACCGGCAGGCCGCTGGGCACCGTATCGGGCACGCCCAGCCGCCCGTCTTCTGTGCTGATCGGGTCGGTCAGGGCCGCCAGAAAGGCCAGCAGCTGCGCGATCTCGGCCTCTGACAGCTCTTGCGGCGGCAGTTCATTGGCGCGGGCGATGGCGTCCAGTTCCCGCGCGTCGGACAGAACCGGAAAATCCATCGCATCCTCGATCGCAACAAGCACTGCCTGCGCCGGGTCATAGGCGATCAGCGCCGCCACCGGGTTCAGATGATGGCGCAGCACAGCCCCAAGCGTGGCATAGGCGCCGTCATGACCGTAAGGCGCGGTCAGGGTCACGTTGCGCAGGCTGGGGGTGCGGAACCGATAGGCATCCGCGTCCCGCCCGGTCACGCGCATCCGCCCGGTATCGCGCACGGTTGTCTCGAACCGCTCGCCCTTGCCGGGGCCGATCTGCGGCATGGCAATGGCGTGAAAGGCATGATCGGTCTGAAATCGGCCCGAATGGCAGGCCGAACACCGCGCCTTGCCATAGAACAGCGCCATTCCGGCCTGCGCGTTTTGCGGCAAGGTGGCGGTGCCGCGCAGGTGGCGGTCGAACGGGCTGTCATCGGCGCGCCACTCGAACGCGATGAACGCGGCGATGGCATTGGCGATGTCGGTGAACAGGATCGGTCGGTCCGTGCCCAGCACGGTGTCGAAGCCCTGGCGATAGGCCGGGATCGCGGCCACCCGCGCGGCGATCCTGTCCCACGCGCCGCCCGGTTGCGCCAGCAGGCCAAGGCGCACGGATTTCGAGATGTCGTTCTCGGCGTAATGCCCGGCCATTTCATCGGGCGACAGCACCGGAAACATCGCCTGGGCCGACAGCGCGTTGTCGAACCCGGCGACCATGTCATCCTCCAGCGGGCTGCGGATGCCTGTGGCGCGGGTGGGGTCGTCTTCCAGTCGTCCGTCGTGGAAAAAGCGGGTGAATTCGGCGGCGCCGAGGTTGAACAGTGCGGGGGCGTTCCGGGGGATGCGCTGTTCTGGCAGGTTGGCGGGGTCGGGCCGCCGGTCTGGGCCAAGGCCGTGGCCGCCATCGCCCATGCCCAGCGACAGCCCGTCCGAGGTGCCGAACCGCGGATGGTGGCAGGTGGCGCAGGCGACGCTGCGGTTGCCCGACAGGATCGGATCATAGAACAGCAGCCGCCCCAGCGTGACTTGCGCCATGTCGGGCATGGGGAAGACCGGTTCGGCACGCGGCAGGGCGGGGCCATCCGCCAGCGCGGGGGCTGCGGCCAGCAGGGTCAGAACTGCGCCGATCAGCGCGGGTTTCATCCGGTGTCCTTTCCCGGTGCGATTTCGACCGTCAGCCGTTGGCGATAAGGGCGGTCGGGTGTGCAGATGATCGGCGGAAACCGCGGCTGGTTCAAGCTGTCGGGGAAATGCTGCGGCTCCAGACACAGGCCATGGAACCGGTCATAGACCCGCCTGTCATGGCCGCCCGGTGTGCGGGTCAGGTGCATGGCGTTGTAAAGCTGCATCCCCGGCTGATCGGTCCATAGCCGCAGGCGCATGTTTGCGCAAGTGAGTGTGGCTGCGGGGCCGCCGGGGGCGGCCAGAACAAGGTTCACATCGCTGCCCAGATGCCCCGGATCGGCGTCCCCCAGCAGGCGGGGGGCGTTGAAACCATAGCGTGTGCCGGTCACAGGCGCGACCGCGCCGGTGGGGATGCCCTGTGCATCGGTTGGTGTAAACCCGGTGGCGGGCAGGTGCAGCCGGTGATCCCAGACCGGCCCGCCGCCCGCCAGATTGTAATAGCTGTGCTGCGCCAGATTGATCGGGGTGGGGCGGTCAGGCCGCCCGTCCATCGCATAGCTCAGGCGATGCCCCGACAGGCGGACGGTGACGCTGAAATCCACCGCGCCGGGATAGCCTTCCTCGCCATCGGGGGCGCGGTAGGTCAGGCGCACGGCGTTCGCACCGTCGCCCTCCATCGCCCAGTTGCGCGCGCCCAGGCCGCGCGTGCCGCCATGCAGGTGGTTGGCGCCCTCATTCTTGCTCAAGCGTACGGGCCGACCATTCAGGGTGAACCGACCATGGGCCGTGCGGTTCGCCACACGCCCCGCGATCACCCCGAAATAGGTGGGGTTGTGCAGATAGGCCGCCGGGTCGGCATAGCCCAGCACCACCGGCACATTGCCGGCGCGCCAATCTTGGGTGATGCAGCCAAGGCTGAGCAGCGTGACGGCGACATCGCCCTCCACAAGCCGCGCCTGATGCACCGCGCGCCCGTCGATCCGCCCCAGTTGCGGCAGCGCGCGGATCATCGATCAGACGAAGCGGTTGACGAGGTTCTCAAGATATTCCTGTTTCCCTGAACGAGGTTCAGGATTCACTTCGTCCGCTTCCACATAGGCTGCGATATGCTCCAGCCCATACTCGCCTGCCAGCATCTTCTGTGGCTCGGTCCCTTGCCAGCCGGCATAGCGGTCCTCGACGAAGGCCGGCAGGGTGCCGTCCCCGATCATCGCGGCGGCGGCCTTCAGCCCGCGCGCGCAGACATCCATTCCGCCGATATGGGCGATCAGCAAATCCTGCGGGTCCAGCGATTGGCGCCGCAGCTTGGCGTCGAAATTGGTGCCGCCGGTGGCAAACCCGCCGCCTTGCAGGATGTGGTAATAGGCCAGCGCGGCCTCGGGGACGTTATTGGGGAACTGATCGGTGTCCCAGCCGGACTGATAGTCGTTCCGGTTCATGTCGATCGAGCCGAAAATCCCCAGCGCCCGGGCCAGCGCGATTTCATGCTCGAAGCTGTGACCGGCCAGAATGGCGTGGCCCTGCTCGATATTCACTTTCACCTCCTGTTCCAGCCCGTGGCGTTTGAGAAAGCCGTAAACCGTAGCCACGTCATAATCATACTGATGCTTGGTGGGTTCCTGGGGTTTGGGCTCGATCAGGATCGGGCCGTCCAGACCGATCTTGTGCTTGTACTCCACCACCATGTTCAGGAACCGGCCCAGCTGGGCATCCTCGCGCCCCAGGTCGGTGTTGAGCAGCGTTTCATAGCCCTCGCGCCCGCCCCACATCACGTAATTTTCGCCGTTCAGCCGTTTGGTGGCATCCATGCAGGTCTTGACCGTGGCGGCGGCAAAGGCGAACACGTCCGGGTCGGGGTTGGTGGCCGCGCCAGCCATATAGCGGCGGTGCGAAAACAGGTTGGCGGTGCCCCACAGCAGCTTGACGCCGGTGGCCTCCATCTTGGCTGCGAAGTAATCGGTGATCTCTTCCAGATTGCGGGTGTTTTCGGCAAAGCTGTCGCCCTCGGGGCGGGCATCCGCGTCATGGAAACAGAAATAGGGCACCCCCAGCGTGGTGAACATGTCGAACGCCACGTCGGCCTTCTGTCTGGCCTGCGCCATCGTGTCGGCGGGGAACCAGGGCCGCTCGAACGTCTGGCCACCGAACGGGTCGTTGCCCGGCCAGACGAAATTGTGCCAGTAGCAGACGGCAAAGCGCAGGTGATCCTCCAGCCGCTTGCCCAGCACCACCTCGTCGGGGTTGTAGTGCCGAAAGGCCAGCGGATTGGTGCTGTCCGCCCCTTCGAAGGGGATGCGCGCGATGTCGTTGAAGAAGCCGGTGCTCATTGGATTACCTTCATTGCGGGATAGAATTGCCGGAAGGCGGCATAGCCTTCGGCGTAGGGTTGGGTCAGATCGTGGCGCGGCTGCACCGTGCGGGCGATCGGCGGCGGCGTCATCACCTCGGCCGGGGCGCCGCCGGTGACGCCGATCATGGCCAGCCGCGCCGCGCCAAGGGCCGCGCCGAAATCGCCCTGCTCGGGCAGGTCGATGGGCATGTCGAACAGCGTCGCCAGCAGCTCGACCCAATAGGGGGACCGCGCGCCGCCGCCGATGGCCAGCAGGCGGCTCAGCCGCGTGCCGGTGGATTTCAGCGCCTCAAGGCTGTCGCGCAGCCCATAGGCCACCCCCTCCATCACCGCCCGGGTCAGGGCGGCGCGATCGCTGGCGATGTCCAGCCCGGCAAAGGCGCCACGGATCGTGCTGTCATTATGCGGTGTCCGTTCGCCCGACAGATAGGGCAGAAAGCGCACCGTGCCCGGCCCGGCGATGCGCGTGCCCACCTCGGCCGACAGGGCGGCGGCGGGCTGGCCGGTCAGGCGCGACAGCCAATTCAGGCTGTCGGTGGCGGCCAGCATCACGCCCATCTGATACCAGGTGTCCGGGATTGCGTGGCAGAACGTGTGCACGGCGGTTTCGGGGGCCGGGGCGAAGCGATTCTTCGCCGCCAGCAGCACACCCGACGTGCCGAGCGAGACAAACCCCTGACCCTCATTCAGCGTCCCCGCGCCGCAGGCCGCGGCCGCGTTGTCGCCACCGCCGCCGACCACGATCACGCCTTTCGGCACGCCCCAGGCCGTGGCCAGATCGGCGCGCAACTGCCCCGTGGGCGCGCAGCCTTCGACCAGATCGGGCATCTGGGCCCGGGTCATGCCGCCCGCCGCCAGCAGGTCGTCGGACCAGTCCCGCGCGCCCACGTCCAGCCAGGCGGTGCCCGCGGCATCGGACATGTCGGTGGCATGGGTGCCGGTCAGCCAGAGCCGCAGGTAATCCTTCGGCAGCAGCACTTTCGCGGTGGCGGCGAAGATCGCGGGCTCATGCGCCTTCACCCACAGCAGCTTCGGCGCGGTGAAACCGGGAAAGACGATATTGCCGGAAATTTCACGGATGCCGGGGGTGGCATCCAGCAGCGCGGCCTCGGCGTGCGCGCGGGTGTCGTTCCACAGGATGCAGGGCCGCAGCACGCGGTCATCGGCACCCAGCAGGGTCGCGCCGTGCATCTGGCCCGACAGGCCGATCCCGCGCAGCGCGCCCAAGGCGTCCGGGTGGTCGCGGCGCAGGGCTGTCAGGGCGGTTTCGCTGGCGCGGATCCAGTCCTGCGGGTCCTGCTCGCTCCAGCCCGGATGGGGGTGGGCGACGGGATAGGCCGCCTCGGCCGATGCGACGATTGCGCCGTTCGCGGCCATCAGGCTGGCGCGCAAACCGGACGTTCCCAGATCAAGACCGAGAAACATGATACCTCCCCTGTAGTGAAAGCAGCTTGCCAGTTATAAATTTATTTGTCAAAATAAATTGGCGCGGTATTGGTGGGTGATCTAGATTTCCGCCCGCATTCACGCCTCAATTCCGGCTTTAATTTCGAAAAAATAAATTAACGTGGGGTCTTGGGATCGCCAAAGCCCAAAACTTTTATTAAACTGCAAATAATATGTGCATTATCCGGGTGACCGCGGCCCGGCCCGGCCCGGCGCCCTGGCCGCCGGTGAAACAACGGGCGTTAATTGCTTGTCTCCACGAGGATTTTTCGAAAGTCTGGGCTAAATTCTGCAAAGCAACGAGTCATGACCCACACCCCACCGACCCTCAGCGTCAAGCTGGCCGATCTGATCGGCCGCATCTATCCCGAATTCGACCGCGATATCCTGACCTCGCAGGTGATAGAGGCCTTCTGGCCCGAAGGCGCCAGCCGCCGCAAACGCGCCCGGATGCCGGGAAACCGGCTGTGGTCGTCGCGCGACGCGATGGTGATCACCTATGGCAACTCGCTGGTCGACGGCGTGCACAAGCCGCTTGATTTGCTGAACGATTTCCTGAACCGCTATCTGAAGGGCAGCGTCAACTCGGTGCATATCCTGCCGTTCTTTCCGTTCACGTCGGATGACGGGTTCGCGGTGACCGATTACCGGGCGGTCAACAGCCATCTGGGCGACTGGGCCGATATCCGGCGGATCGCGGACGAATTTACGCTGATGTCGGATCTGGTGCTGAACCATGTGTCCAGCCAGGGCACCTGGTTCAACGAATACCGCCAGGGCCACGCGCCCTATGACAAGTTCTTTTTCGAGGCATCGCCCGACGACGATCTGTCGTCGGTGGTCCGCCCGCGCACCAGCCCCTTGCTGCGCGAGGTAGAAACCGCCAACGGCACCAAGCATGTCTGGTGCACCTTCAGCCACGATCAGGTGGATGTCGATTTCCGCAACCCCGAGGTGCTGCTGGAATTCCTGCGCATCATGCGGCTGCATATCGAGCACGGGGTGCGGATCATCCGGCTGGATGCGGTGGCCTTTATCTGGAAGGAAATCGGCACCTCCTGCATCCACCTGCCGCAAACCCATGCCATCGTCCAACTGATGCGCGTGCTGTGCGATTTCGCGGTCGAGCCGCTGATCCTGTTGACCGAAACCAACGTGCCCAACGTGGAAAACCTGTCCTATCTCGGCAACCGTAACGAGGCGCACGCGATCTACAACTTCTCGCTGCCGCCCCTGTTGCTGCACGCGCTGCTGAGCGGCACGGCCGAGCATCTGAAACGCTGGCAGGTGTCGATGCCGCCGGCCCAGCTGGGCTGCGCCTATCTCAACTTCACCGCCAGCCATGACGGGATCGGGATGCGCCCGGCCGAGGGAATCCTGCCGCCCGAGGACACCGCGAAAGTGATCAACGCGGTCAAATCCTTCGGCGGGCGGGTCTCGATGCGGGCGTTGTCGGGCGGGGGCGAGTCGCCCTATGAGCTGAACATCACCTATTTCGACGCGATGAAGGGCACGTTCGAGGGCGAGGATGAATGGCAGGTCGAGCGGTTCCTGTGCAGCCAGACCATCGCCATGGCGCTGGAAGGGATCCCGGCCTTCTATATCCATTCGCTTCTGGCCACGCCGAACGATCACGAAGGCGTCGAAAAGACCGGCATCGCCCGCGCGATCAACCGGCACCGCTGGGATTACCCGCGCCTGCGCGAAGTGCTGGCCAATGACACCAGCATCCATTCGCGGGTGCTGCGCGGGCTGAAGCGCCGGGTGGAAATCCGCTGCCGGCAGCCGGGCTTTCACCCCAACGCCACGCAGTTCACGCTGCATATGGATGACCGCATCTTCGGCACCTGGCGTCAGAGCCTGGACCGCGACCAGTCGATCTTTGCGCTGCATAATGTCAGCAAGGACGAATTGTCGGTCTCGCCATTCTCGATCAACCTGATCGGCGGCGAACAGTGGGTGGATCTGCTGAGCGGCGAGACGATCTCGGCCTCGGGCACGGATATCCCGCTGCGCCCCTATCAATGCCGCTGGATCACCAACCGCGTCGTGGGCGGGGTGGGGGATGCGGTTTAGGAGGAGGGGGGCCGGTTTGAGTCCCGAGTGAATATCAGCCGGAGCTTTTTGCCCATTGAGTGAAAACGGCGTCTCGGTCTCGTCGGCTGCGACATCGCCACTTCTGAATGTCGCTTGTGCTTTCGAATGCTTCTGAAATGTAGCTGCGAAATCTTGACCTATTCTTGAAGCTACGAAGAGCAAATCGGTATTGTTGAATTGGCCAATCGACATTTCCGGTAGGGAGTTCTGGTCGTGTCTTTCGAGACTGTGTGAAATTTTGTGCCCTGACGCGCTTTCTTACGCCATGGGGAAGCGGTCTTCGAACATGATGGCAAGTTGACTTCTGACAGCGTGCCATTCGCGCACGGCGCGCTTCCACTCG